>CAZCAC010000079.1:0-39881 GCA_964496575.1 uncultured Planctomycetaceae bacterium
GGCATTCGGCCAATGCCGCCACTCCACGCACCTATGTCAGGAGCCCTGCATTGGGACTCCGACGAAGAGGACCATCCCATGTTTCGACCCACCAGTTGCCTGCGTGCTCTGTCGATCCCTGTCGTGATGCTCACCTTGATCTCGGGCGGAGGTGGTGATCGGGAGATCGCTGCCCAGCCACTGCGTTGTGCCGTGCGCTGGACGCTACACCAGCACGGCGACCTGGCGCCGGTCTCGAAGCGAGTGAAGAGGGCCGCGTTCAGCGGGCTCTTCGACTTCCTCGAGAACTGTGAAGGCAGCCGGGTCCTCTGGGATCGACGCATCACCTGCACGGACGAGCCGATCTCGGCCGGCGGCGAGGCGGAGCCGGGTCGCCGCCGCACCTTCGAGAAGCTGAGCACGAAGATCACCTCCTTCGAGAACAGGAAGGACCGGTACCGCGAGCGAAGCGTCTCCCTCTCCAGCCGACTCGAGGGTCGCCGCGTCGCCTGGCGAAGCGTCGAGACGGATTCACCACTGGAGGTCGCGTTCGAGGATGACGGACCCGAGGACGACTGGTTGCTCGAGGGCCTGTCTGCCGACCCCGAACCGCTCGGCCTACTGCCGCCTAAGCGAGTACGAGCTGGCGACCGCTGGCGCGTCGACCTCGAGGCGCTCTCGGGGGTGTTGCTGCCAGGCGGAGATGCGCGGATCCGGGAGGTGGCCCTGGACGAGCTGGACGACCCGTTGCTGCACGGGAGCGTGCTGGCCGACCTCGCCCGCGACGCCGCGTTCCTCGGAGGCGACCGTCGTGGAGTGGTGTGGGCGACCTACTGTGGTGAGGTGACGAGCGAGGGACGTCGCCTCGGTCAGATCGACCTGGAGCTCTCCTGCGAGCTCACCGGCAAGCTGGGGAAGCGTTTCCGCCGGATGGCCGCTCCGGCGTGGGAGTGGGCGCCGGTGGTCTTCGGCGAGCAGTGCTTCTTCGACAGCCGGCTGTGGGGTGACGGCCGACTCTTCTGGGACCTGGAGAGTGGCCGATTGGAGTCGCTGGAGCTCAACTGCAAGACGGAGAGCGAGATCGAGATTCCCTTCTCAATGGAGCTCGGAGGAACCTCCCGGGAGATGGTGATCCAGATCGCGCTGGAGGGCTATCTCGACTGTGTGCTCGCGCTCGAGGAGCTCTGACGGTCCCGGACAGTGCTCTACTTCTTCTTCTTCTTCGAGATCCCCCCGTAGTAGGGATACGACTCGAAGCGCTCCGCGCCCCCCACGATTCGCGGGTCACCGCTGGCACGAAGCTCTTCGGTCAGGCGTTCGGTGAGCTCCGCCATCACCTTCGCGTACGCAGGATCAGCCGCGAGATTGATCCACTGGTGCGGGTCGTGGCGCAGGTCGTAGAGTTCCTCGGCGGGTCGCCGCGCGAAGGCGCGGGTGAAGTACGGCTCGATCCGCGAGTCGTCCCGGTTTGCGAGCAGGAACGTCTTGGTCGGCCCGTTGTCGCAGTCGGCGTAGTCGATGCCGCGCGTCGAGCTCTCCGGCACGCCCGCCGGCCAGCGATCCGGTTCGAAGTTCCTGATGTACAGGAAGTCGAAGGTGCGGATCGCGCGGCTCGGATAGCCGACCGTGCTCGGCGCGGTCTGCGCCGGGGTATGACGCTCGCGGCCGATCAGGACGAATTCGCCCCGCGGATCGATGCGACCGCTCTCCCCGCCGACGAGTACCGACAACAGGCTGCGTCCCGACATCTCCTCCACCGCGGGAAGCCCGGCGGCCTCGAGGAAGGTCGGCGCGAGGTCGACGAGCGAGACGTGGTCCTCGATGCGACGTCCGCCGGGGATGCTCTCTCCCCAGCGCATCGCCAGCGGGACCCGCGAGCCGAGGTCGTAGAGGTTCCCCTTGCAGCGCGGAAAGGGCATCCCGTGATCGCCGGTCATCACCACCAGCGTGTCGTCCAGCTCGCCCCGCTTCTCCAGCTCCGCGATCGCCTCGCCGACCTGGCGGTCGAAGCGCTCGACCTCGAAGAAGTAGTCGGCGACGTCGCCGCGTACCTCGGGCACGTCGGGGAAGCATGACGGCACGCGAATCGCCGAGAGGTCCATGCCTCGCTTCTCGCCACTGCCGAGCTTGTACGGCCGGTGCGGGTCGCTGCTGCCGAACCAGAAGCAGAACGGCGCACCCTCGGGGCGTGCCGCGAGGAACTCGCCGAAGCTCTTGAAGCGCGGGCCCGCCGGTCGCGCCTCGCGTCCACCGGGCTCGATCCTGCCCGGGCCCCACGCCTTGCGATACGAACCGACGTGGTAGCCCGCCTCCGCCAGCAGCTCGGGATACACCGCCAACCTCGCCGGCAACGTGCTGTGCAGGTTCGCCGCGTTCTCCAGCCGCCAGTGCCACTGCCCGGTCAGGAGCGCGCTCCGGCTCGGCGTGCACGACGGCGAGCTGACGAAGGCGTGCTCGAACAGCACCCCTTCCCGCGCCAGCCGATCGAACGTCCTCGTCTCGATCACCGGCTCGCCGTACGCACCCGCGTGCGGCCAACCCCAGTCGTCGGCGATGCAGAAGAGGATGTTAGGGCGTGATTCCTCCCGAGCGACGGCAAACGACGGAGACAACGCGAAGACCGACACCGACGCCAGCAGGAAGAGTGCTTTCATGATTCGTTCTCGTTCGTCACTGCGATCCCGGACCTCGGACGCCGCTGCGCCCGATCGACGACCACCTCTACCGCCACCATCACCGCGATCAGGATCAGCGCCCGTGGCGCATCGGTCACGAACCGCCGCGCGAGCAGCGCGAAGAGGGTCAGGAACGCCGCCAGCGTGATCAACAGTCCGGTCCAGTCGTGCTTGACCTCGATCGTTTCGGGGTCGGTCGACAGCGGCAGGTCGAGCACGCAGCGCGGGTAGAGGATGCGCAGGCAGTAGAAGGTGAACAGTGCTCCCGGGATCGCCAGCCGCAAGGCGAACGCCGGGCCGGCGAGGCTCCACGAGAGTGCGGTGAGCGCGACGTAGAGTGGGAGCAGGAAGCGCACGGCCAGCGCCTTGATCGTTCCGCCGCGGATCGCCCCGGGGGGGATCGGCGCGGTGTCGAGCATCCAGCGCGCGCCGTGGCTCGCCGTCGCCGGGACCTGTGCGAGCAGGATCGGCAGGTAGATCGCCGGCGTGAACAGGAGCAGCGCGAGCAGATCCTCGATCTTGTCCCCACCAGCCCCGCGCGTACCCGCCACCAGGAACGCGAGCGGCAAGCCGATCATCGGGTAGGTGCGCAGCACGAACTCGCGTTCCAGCGGCAGCGCGTCGTACACCAGCTCGAACGGCCCTCGCTCGGCGGAGCTCACCCAGAAGCGTCGGGCGAGGAAACGGAACGGTGTCAGCGCGCGGGTGAGCAGCGTCTTGGTGCTCCGCGCGCGTTCCTGCGGCGCGCGCGGCAGCCCGAAGAGCAGGGCCAGTGCGGCGAGCGTCGCCAGCAGAACCAGCGGCGTCGAAGGCAACGTCGCGCTCATCGGCCGCTCGGCGACCATGCCGGCGTACCAGGCCGGCGGCATCCAGGAGAGAATCGCCGGCCACGCGCGTGCGCCGCTCTCGATCTCGGCGATCACCGGTGGCAAGGAGGCCGCGCGCAACAACCCGACCACCGCGCCGACCACCAGCACCGTCTGGATCACGACGAGTAACCCCTCGCCGCGCGCGCCGAGGACCACCTGGATCGCGAGCAGGAAGGCGCCGAGGGCCAGCGACAAGCCGAGTCCGGCGACCAGCAGACCCGCGCGCTGTTCCCAGCCCATCTCCCCGGGCGCCAGCAAGAGGGCGGGCAACAGCACTCCGGTCGTGGTGATCGCCAGGACCGCGAGCACCGCCAACCCGTGCCCGAGCCGTCGCTCGAGCTCGGTCGCTGGCAGCGACTCCGCCCACGCCGCCGCGGGGTCGGCGCGCAGGATCGTCCCGTACTCGCCCAGCAGCGTCATGGCGACGAGACCGGCGCTGCTGAAGAGCGTGAACAGCGCGTAGCCGAACGGCGAGAGGTCCGTGCGCACCAGGAGACACAGCGCCGCCATCAGCGCGCCCAGCGCCAGGAGCGCGGCGAAGGGGATCAGCTGCCCGCCGAGGTGCGCGCGCAGCTGCGTTTCGAGGATGGCGAGGACCCGGCGCGGCATGTCGCGAGTATATCGACGGAGCTACCGCATCGCCTCGCGTTCTCCTGGATCGCAAGGAGCTGTGGGCCCTCGGTCGACGTGACTTGACAATGCATCGCTACCCGCAGCCGGCCCGTTCAAAACCAAGAGCGTGAACCCGTCAATCAAGTGTTGACACTCCGGTCAAGGACACGGCATCCATATCAGGGCAACCAAATCACCTTGTACCCGTTGGAGAGGTTGAAGTCGTTGACTCCCGACCCGCAGGGCGGGGAAACGGTGTCGCGATACCAGCTCTGGTAGTACCTCGTCGCTCCGGCAGTCACCTCGCCCTTCGCACCGATCTCGATCGTGGTCGAAGAGGATCCCCAGGGACCCGCCAAGGCCACCTCCAGCCGAATCAGCCCCCCACCGGCGCACCGCAGACCGTCTCCGAAGACGATTCCCGGGGACAGGTCGTTGTTCGCCTGGAAGAAGAGGCCGAAGTTGACCGGCGCCTGGTTGACCGCCCTCAGCATCAGGGTGTCGGCGCTGACACTCGCCACTCCGCTGCCGGTCAGGCGTGCACCGGATTCGAACTCGCCGTTGGCGCAGCCCGCCCCCGGCAGGCTCCCGTCGTTGTCGTTGTTGCACGGACACGGCGTGCCGTTCCCCGGGTCGCCAAAGCAGTAGCCCGTGCCCGGGTGTGGCAGGCCGGTGATCCGGAAGGCGTTGTCGGAGAAGACGCCGGTGGTGCAAACGGCTCCCGAGCCGTTCGCCGCGAGATCGTGAGGGCTGCGGAGGGGATTGCCACCGCCGTCGCCGGTGACGTCGATGATCTGGGTGATGACACCCGGAGGGGTGATCCGGAAGGCGTTGTCGCTGCCCGCTCCGGCCACGTAGAGGTTGCCGGATCCATCCAGTCCGACGCCCCAGGGGTGGTGCAACGGATGCCCCAGCCCGTCTCCGGTCTCGTCGATGACCAGGGAAGCAACCCAGGGAAACACCCGGAAGACGTTGTTGCTGTACTGCCCGGTGACGTACGCGTCCGACGACCAGCCTGCCACTATCCCCCGAGCGCCGTCCAGGACGTTGCCGAGCCCGTCTCCGCTGGCATCGATGATCTCGAACACGGTTCCACCAGCGGTGATCCGGAAGGCGTTGTCGCTGTGCAGACCCGTCACGTAGACGTAGCTCTTCCAGTCCACGGCGATACCCGCCGGCCCGTCCAGCACGTTGCCGTTCCCATCGCCGGTCGAATCGATGATCTCGTGGATGAACCCGAACCAGGCGATCCTGAAGGCGTTGTCGCTGTGCAGGCCGGTGACGTAGACGCTTCCCGGGGGATCGACTGCGATGCTCTGGCAACCGAGGAGCGCGTTCCCGTTCCCGTCCCCTCCCACGTCGATGATCTGAGTGATCGTGCCCGCGGGGGTGATCTTGAAGGCGTTGTTGCTGTCGAAACCGGTCACGTAGACGTTTCCCGAGCCGTCCACGGCGATGTCGGTCGGATTCTCCAGCGTGTGGCCCGCCCCGTTGCCGGTGGCGTCGATGATCTGGGTGATCGCACCGGCGGGAGTGATCTTGAAGGCGTTGTTCGACGAGGCGCCGGTGACGTATGTGTTTCCGGCGTCGTCCACGGCGATGCCCTGGGCGTAGTCGAGGGAGTGTGCGCCGTCGCCGAGCTCGTCGATGACCTCGGTGATCGTCTGAGCGCCGATGGCCGACGAGAGGATCGAGAGGGCCAAGACCTTGAGCAGTGCTTCTTCGAGGAACATCGCGCGCGCTCCTTGTCCGGTGCGTCGGCTGTACATCGGTCGAGGTCGCCTCACGGCGAGCGACACCATTCGAGCTTCTGAACCACAATCACGGTATCACGGACCCCGGATCGCCGATAGACGCCACCCGGATCGGCTCCGCCCGTCCGCGGTCGCGGTGCGGTCTCTCGGTTGCCGGTTGCCGGTTGCCGGTCGCCGTCCGCTCGGCGGCGAGGAGGACGACGTGATCGCCGCGATCGACCACCTGGGGACGCGCTACCCCGGCACCGAGCTGTGGGCCGCGGGTTTCCCCTTCGGCGCGCGGAACGGAACTGCACAGGAGCGCATCCCCTTCGTGCTCGAGGACGATCTGGCGAGGGCGCAGCTCGACACGCTGCTCGATCTCGTGGAGCTGCATCGAGTTCTTGGAGGGAGGAGGGCCTCGTCCCCGGAGCCGAACATGACCGCTTCGTAGGGATACCGGTCAGACGGGAATGTCGGCAGTCGCCCTGATCGTATGCCCGAAGCGGGAACGCGTTCACAGCGGGAACCAGAGGAGGCAACAGCGTCGGGCACGGCTCTTGGAAGCTGACGCCGCCATCGTTGCGGGAGCCCTACACCGGCCGAACTACTCCTCCTTGTTTCCCATTGCCCAATCAGGCACCGAGATGTATCACAAAGGTGGAAAGGAGATCAGATGAGATACCTGGCTACGACCGATGACGGAAGCACCTCTCCAGGGTTCAGGGCACTCTTGCTCCTGGGTCTACTGTGCCTGGGCTCGGGATGTGAACGTG
Source organism: uncultured Planctomycetaceae bacterium (assembly GCA_964496575.1). GTDB lineage: Bacteria > Planctomycetota > UBA1135 > UBA1135 > CAZCAC01. The sequence goes on from CAZCAC010000079.1 coordinate 6,645, forward strand.
TGCCGCAAGGACCGCCTCCGCTCAGCGAGCTGAATGTGCTCCTGGTCGTCATCGACACTTTTGGGGCGGAGCATGGTGGTGCCTTCTTGCACCCGGGACGGACGCATACTCCCAACCTGGACCGCCTGGCCGCCGAAGGCGTGGTCTTTCCCAACGCCCACACCACTGCTCCCTGGACCAAGCCGGCAATCGCCTCGCTGTTCACGGGCCTGATGCCACGGGATCATGGATCCCGCCAGTTGAGTGAGTCCCTGCCCGCCTCCAATACCACCCTGCCGCAGGAGATGGCGGCCCGAGGGCTCCGCACGGCAGGGATCGTCAGCCACGTCATGCTCAAGCGTCGTTTCGGGTTCGGCCGGGGCTTCGATTTCTACGACCAGAGCTTGACCAGAGGGAAGAATCCAGAGCTGGCCATCTCCTCGGCGCGGGTGACCGACAAGGCCCTGGGCTGGTTAGAGCGTAATCCGGAGCGACCCTTCTTCCTCTTCCTGCACTACTTCGATCCCCACTATGCCTACATGCACCATCCAGACTTCGACCGCACCTCGGACTACACGGGTCCATTGCAGAGCGGTCTGGATATCTGGGAGCTGCGCGAGCGCCGCCAGGAGCTTCAGCCCGCCGATGTGGACTACTTGATCGGTCTGCACCACGAGGAGATAGCTTTCACGGATCAGCAGATCGGCCTCCTCCTGGCTCACCTCGAGGAACGTGGCGAGAGGGAGCGCACCCTGATCATCGTGGTAGCCGATCATGGTGAGGAGTTTCTTCGCCATGGCTGGATCGGTCACACCGTCACCCTGTACGAGGAGCTGCTGAACGTGCCCATGATCATCTCTTTGCCGGGCTCGTTCCCCCCCCGAGTCGTTTCCGCCCCCGTCTCGGTGATGGACATCTACCCGACTCTCATGGAACTGGCGGGCGCCGAGTCGACCCCGGCGAAGACAGGGGGGCGTTCACTGTTGCCCCTGCTCCAGGGTCAGACCGACTGGCCTGAGCCTCGCCCCCTCTTCGCCGAGGTCTCGTTCTCGAGCCCGCGCCGCGCCAAGGCCCAGCAGAGAATCGCCTTCCTGAACTCGGTCTTGCTGGGGCGACACAAGCTCATCCACGATCTGACCAACGACACCTGGATGCTCTTCGACCTGAAGGATGATCCCGAGGAACTGCGAAACCTGGCCGGTCGGGATGGTCCCACAGAGACGCACCTGCGCTCGCTCCTGTCCGAGTTCGAGGAGCAGGGCGCGAAGGTGAACCCGACGTCGGGCCATGAGCTCGAGCTGCCCGAGGAAGAGCTCCAGCGTCTACGCAGCCTCGGCTACATCCGCTGAGGCGGGGGCGAGCTCGACCTCGCGGCCAGCAGCGACTCCGCCCACTTCGCCGCGGGGTCGGTGCGCAGGATCGTCCCGTACTCGCCCAGCAGCGTCATGGCGACGAGACCGGCGCTGCTGAAGAGCGTGAACAGCGCGTAACCGAACGGTGAGAGGTCCGTGCGCACCAGGAGGCACAGCGCCGCCATCAGCGCACCCAGCGCCAGCAAGGCGGCGAAGGGGATCAGCTGCCCGCCGAGGTGCGCGCGCAGGTGCGTCTCGAGGATGGCGAGGACCCGGCGCGGCATGTCGCGAGTATATCGACGGGGCCCCGCCGTATACTCCCGCCGTGGAGCTCTTCATCGATGGACCGGAAGGGCCGCTCGAGGCTCGCCTGTGGACCCCCGAGAGCCCCGAGCCCCCCCGCGCCGCCGCGATCGTCTGCCACCCGCACCCAGAGCACGGCGGCACGCTCGAGACCGCGGTCGTCCACCGGACCGCGCGCGGGCTGCAGGAGGCCGGCGTCGTCGCGCTGCGCTTCAACTTCCGCGGCGTGGGCCAGAGCGCCGGCCGCTACCACGGCGGGCGGGGCCCCGGCGGCGAAGAGGACGACGTGATCGCCGCGATCGACCACCTCGGCGCGCGCTATCCGGGCACCGAGCTGTGGGCCGCGGGCTTCTCCTTCGGCGCGCGCACCGTCGCCGCCGCCGTGCAGCGGGATCCCCTCGTCAGCCGCGTGATCCTGATCGCCCTGCCGGTGCTGACCATCGACTGCAGTGCCGTCGCGACGCTGCGCCTCCCCGGCCTGTCGGTGCAGGCGGGCGTGGACGAGTTCGGCAATCGCGACGACCTCGAGGAGCGCTTCCCCGAGCTCTTCGAGGGAATCGAGCGGCAGGAGATCGCCGGCTCCGACCACCTCTTCCGGGGCCGCACCAAGGAACTCCAGGAGCTCATTCACCACACCGCCACCACCTGGCTCGAGGATCGAAGATGACCGAGAACGACGCGCCCCAATCCTGCTCGGCACCGGGCGGCTGCCCCGCGATCCGCCGGGTGATGATGCCCCGCGACACCAACGCGCTGGGGACGATCTTCGGCGGGGTAATCCTCTCCGAGATCGACCTCGCCGCGGCGATCGAGGCGCACAGGCACTGGCCGCATCGCGTGGTCACCGTCGCCATGGACGGCGTCGAGTTTCACGAGCCGGTGAAGGTGGGCGACATCGTCTCGTGCTTCACCTCGACCGAGCGCGTCGGCCGCTCCTCGATCCGCACCCGGGTCGCGGTGTGGGCCAAGCGGCGCTTCGGTGGCGGGGCGGACGTCCACGTGACCACGGCGTACGTGACGCTGGTCGCGGTCGACGACGAGCTGAAGCCGGTTGCGATTTCGAAGTGAGCATACGATGAACAGCGAAGCGGAGTACGGCTTTCGACACGATCCGATGGCCTTCGTCGAGCACGGCGACACCGTCGACGCCGTCGCGATTCGATCCCTCCTGTTCGGGAATCCTGGGCCCGAGGACGCGCGGAGGATCGAGGCGGAGCTCGAGCGGCTCCTGATCTTCGAGCCCGGTGAGCCGGACGAGGACGGCCAGGGCGCGCCCTTCAAGATCAATGCCGACAACTTCCTGCGCCTGGTGCAGCTGGGCGCTGACGTGGAACACCCCGAGATCGAGCGGGCGCTCCAGCTGCTCGATCTCCTCCCCGAGCGCCCCGCCGAGCCGATCGAAGGTCCCGTTCTGCACGCCCTCTGTCTCCTGGGTCGTGGCGACCACCCGACCATCCGACACTCGCTGCGGTTGCGAGCCGCGAGACCCGAGGAGCTCCTGGACCCCGACGAGGGTTGCCCCTGGACCCCGGCCGGTTCCCTCTCGGGTCTGTGGGCGGCGCGCGAGCTGGAACCGGTCGGCGACATCGTGATCCGGAGCCTGGAGGTGATCCGCGAACGCATCGAGGGAACCGGCTCGATCACCTTCAACGACCCCTGGGGCTTCGTCCACTGCGCCGCGCACATCGATCACCAACTCGCTCGCGAGATCCTCGCCGCACAGCTTCCGATGATCCTGCGAGCCCAGCGCGAGGACGGCGGTTGGGGCGAGTACTCCTTCGACGTCTTCGCCGCGTTGAAGCGACACGGCTTCTTCGAGGAGCTGGGCCAGAGACCGCCGCTGCCTCCCGACTGGAAGGTCGTACACTCGATTCCAGCTCCAGAAGGCGAGCTGTTCGGTTTCACCTGGGACGGTGAGCGGTTGTGGACCGGCGAGCGCACCGCAAACCAGGCGATCGCCGTCTCCCCGCAGGACGGCCGCGTGCTCGCGCGAGTGGACCTGCCCGAGGGCCACGGCCGCTGGCTCGCCTGGTGGGAGGATCGGATCCACCTGACCCAGGGCAGTCCGGGCGGGGACGACGAGAAGCGCCTGCACCGCATCGACCCGGAGAGCGGCGAGGTGGACCACACGCTGCCGCTCGAAAAACTGGAGCACGTCGGCGGCGTGCTGCCCCGAGGCGGCGAGCTGATCGTCCTCGACTCCTACTTCGGCTGGGAGTTCTCGGTCGAGGGCTGCGGCCCGGCCGGTCCCTGCCAGCGGGACACCACGCTCGCCTGTCCGATGCCGGTCGCGGGCAACCCCGCCGGGGATGGCGCGACCTGGTACGTCGACCACTGGACGCCCTGGGTGATCGAGGTCGACGACCACGGCCACCTGCTCGACTGGGCCGAGCGCCCCTTCGGCAGCTACCAGGGTCTGGTCTGGGACGGCGCGCGCCACTGGGCGATCGACCGCGAGGCGGGACGGATCTGCGTGGTCGAGAAGACCGCGACGGCACCGCGCTTCTAGAGCTCCTCCAGCCAGATCTCCAGCTCCTCGGTGCGGCCGCCGACGATCTCGACGTGTCGCTCGACGGGCGCGCAGTCGTGGAACTCGAGCTCCAGGCGATGCGGGCCCGCGTCGAGCAGGTCGAAGGAGGGAAGGGTGTAGGGGGCGGTCTCGCCGGAGTGGTCCCGGCAGTGATCGATCAGGTGCCAGGAGAGCTTGCTGGAGATCGCGGACGTGGCCTCGACCCCCGGAGCCGCCCCCGGCCCGGGTAGCTCTAGCAAGCGCAAGGCCTTCAGCCGCAGACGATCCCGGCCCGCGGGTCGGTGAACGCGGACCAGCAAGCTGCCCGTGGCGACGAGCTCGACGCGCAGCTCGTGGGTCTCGCCACCTTCCAGCTGGAGCTCTTCGACGCCCTGGAGGTAGTGCATCGCCTGCTCGCGGGGGGAGATCACCAGCCGGTAGCGGCCGGGGGCGAGACGCAGCGGCGGGACCGGTCCTCCCCGGCAGGTGAAGGTGTGATGCTCGCGCACCTCGCCCTGCTCGAACAGCTGGACCTGGCACCTCTCGAGCAGTGCGCCGTCGGAGGCGACCAGCTCCAGCTTCAGCGTCGCATGCTCGGCCGAAGGTGCCAGCTGAACCACGAGCCGCGTCTCGAAGACCCCCTCGACGATCTCCCGCTCCACCACGGCCTTCGGCCAGGAGGGGACCCACACCGTCACCGAGGCGGTCGATCCGGGTCGGAGCAGGCGGTACCCGTAGAGGTACGCCGTTCCCTCTGGCCAGGAGATCTGGCCGGAGCTGGCAGTCAGCTCGTTCTCGGTCCCGATCGAGTAGCTGAACGAGGTCCCCCGGATCGGACGGCCGAGCGCATCGACGACCCGCAGCCGCACGCGGTAGCCGTCCACGAGGACCTCCGCCTCTTCCTCGCCGGTGTCGAAGAGCTCGCGCGTGCTGCTCGGCTCGCCGCTGGGCCCCTTCCTGACCACGATGAAGTACCGCCCCGGCTCGAGCCCCTGGAAGCGGAAGCATCCGGCCTCGTCGCTGGTCACCGTCGCACAGGCGAGGTGCCAACCCGCGGGGTCGTCCATCGTGTGGACAGCGCGGACCAGCTGGCCGAGGGAGGAGCAGTCCACCTCCCGCTCCGGGAACGCGGCCAGCGGTACGCGCGCCGCGATCTGGCCGTCTGGGTAGCGCGTGGTGCCGGCCAGGGTCGAGCCGCGCCGTAGCTGCAGGTCCGGGGCCCGGTTGTCCCCCGACGGGTCCAGCTCGAGGTGTAGCGGCGCGGACCGTCCCACCCCGCGGTCGACCGCCCGGAGCTCGTGGGGCCCCGACTCGGTGACGCCGAGGACGAAACTCCCGTCGGCCTCGCTCCAGCCGTGGTGCGACCGACCGCCGTGCAAGGGGTCGCTGGTGACGGTGGCGCCGCGAAACGGCCTGCCCTTCGCGTCGAGCACCCGCCCCCGGACCGTCGCCCCGCGGCGCAGGACGAGCTCGAAGGTCAGCGGCTCCTCGGCGGTGAGCAGGTCGCAGCTACGAGGGGGGGCCCACCGGTGCCCCGGGGCCGAAGCGCTCGCTTCCAGGCGGGTCCTCGCCGAGTCGTTCACCGCGGGGTCGTCGGGGAGCTCGAGCGTGGCCGCAAAAGCCCCGCTCGGAGCGGGCACCGTGCCCAGCGAGGTCATCGGGATTCCCCGCTGCCCCAGGCGGAAGCGCACGGCCCCGCCGGGGATCAGCCGACCGTCGCGGCCCTGCACGGTCCCCTTCACCTCCACGGTTCGGGCTGGTCGGGGTGGAGCGGAGACCTGCTCCCTCGTCGCGGCGGGGGCCCGGATCCGCTCCGGCGACTCGGTCACTTCCGCGCCCGGCCCGCGACTCACCTCGGGCTCCGTCCCCGGGGTCGTGGGCGGGGTATCGAGCGGAGCGAGCGGGCCATCCGGGCCACGCTCGTGATCGAGGAATACCCCCACCCACAGCGCGATCAGCGCCGCCGGCGTGAGCAGGAGCAGCGGGGTCCGTTTCATGAAGAGCGCCCCCGGGGGGCTCGCCCCGGGGCCGGGGTGGGAACGGATCGTCCCGGCAGGGGTTCAATGCACCTCCCGCCCCGATCGGCGTAGACTCGGAGGTCATGCGCGCGTCCCTCCTCGTCGCGTTCGCCCTGCTGCTGCTCGGGCTCGCCTGGCTGGTGTCCCGCGGGGGCTCCGGCGAGAGTCCAGGGGTGGAGCCGTCGAGTCCGGGGGTCGAGGGCTCGATCCGGGAGCCGGGGGACGACCCCGCGGCGACCTCGCCGGAGAGCCCCGAGGAGCGCGCCGAGGCCGACGTGGAGGATGGCGAGGCGACCGAGCCCGTGGAGACGCCGCCCTCCCGGGTGCTCTGGCCCTGGGGAGTGGACCGGCGGCGGGTCGACCCGGAGGACACCCTGCTGCTGGTGTGTGCACTGACCCCGGAAGGAAACCCGCTGCGCGACGCTCTGGCCACGCACCGGGAAGAGAGCCCGCCCGGTCTTCGCGGTTACGTAGACCTGGAGTCACGCCTCTCCTACGAGCCGATGGAAGTCGGGAGCCTGGCCCCCGAGCCCCCTCGCCGGGACCGAGATCCGGCCTTCGACGGTCCCGAGGAATCCCCCTTCCTCGGAACCCGCTCGCACCTGCCCGGCGGGTCCCAGGAGGGGGCGCTGGAGGTTCTCTCCTTCCGGGCCGAGGCGCCCACGGTCTTCGTCACCCTGCTGGCCAACCGCCGCGTGCTGGCGGTCCAGCACGTGCGCTGCGACGTGAAGGTGGTCGAGTTCGTCGTCTCGGTCGACGAGGCGCGGTCCGGGCATTGCGGCTTCCGCGCGCGCTTCGTCGACGGCGAGGGACGACCCGTCGAAGGGGCGCTGGTCGAGCCCCGCGCGTTCCGATCGATGGAGCGGGACGTCGAGACGGACGTCGAGGGGCGCGTCGAGTTCGGCCTCCTCGAGCCGGGGGACTACGAGCTCGACGTCACCCACGAGGCCTTTGCCACGGCGCTCCTGAACTTCCGGCTCGAGGCCGGCCAGAATCTCGACCTCGGGACGATCGCCCTGGCCGAGCCGGTGACGATCGCCGGCCGGCTGATCGGCCCGGAGGCCGAGATCCGGGGGCGCGAGGTCCTGATCCGCCAGGTGACCCCGTCGCCGGAGGGGGCCGGAGACCCTCTCGATCGCGAGGTGGTCTCCAACTCCGCCGGTGAGTTCGCCCTGTCCGACCTCGAACCGGGGGTCTACGCCCTGCGCATCGCCTCCTCGGTCCGGGTGACCCCCGGCCGCCGCACGCACCGGAGAGCGGCGTACTTCTCTGCCTTCGTGCGGGTCGACGTCACCGAGGGGAGCGTCCACGACGCGGTGGTGGAGCTCGAGCCCGGGAACGAGGTGACGATCCGGCTGCACTTCACCGGTGTGGAGCCCGTCGACCTGCGCGCGCTGGACGCCGCGGGGCTCACGCTGGAGCACCAGGTCTACGAGCCGAACGTGATCGGCACCTCCTGGGTCCTCCCCTCGGGGCGTCTGCGCCTGGTCGCGACGCAGGCGGGGCGGACCGAGACGGTCGTCTTCGAGTCGGTGGACGGGGTCGAGCTCGACGTCGGGCCCTGACCGTCTAGTTCTTCGGCCGCATCTCGCCCAGCAGCGCCTCGGCGCGCTCCGCCGGGTCCTGGGCGTGGGCGACCTTGGCGAAGACCTCCTCCAGCGTCCCCTCGACCCCCGCGCGCTCGCGGAGCTCATCGAGGGTGCCGTCACCGACCACGACCCCGCGGTCCAGGATCACCATGCGATCGCAGACGCGCTCGACCACGTCGAGCAGGTGCGAGGTGTACAGCACCGCCCCGCCGCGCGCCGCCCAGCGCCGCAGCACCTCCTTGAAGACCGCGGTGGTGGGGGCGTCCAGCCCCGAGAGGGGTTCGTCGAGGACCAGCAGCGAGGGGCGTGGCAGCAGCGCACAGGCCAGCGCCGCCTTCTGCCGCATCCCGCGGGAGAACTGACCGACGGGGTCGTCCGCGCGCTGGTCGAGCTCCAGGGAGGCGAGGAGCGAGTCCCCACCCTCGCCGATCTGCGCCTCGGGCAGCCCGTGCAGGCGCCCGACCAGCGACAGGTGCTGGCGCGGGGAGAGGTTGGAGTAGAGCGGCGCACCGTCGGGCACGAAGGAGAGGGCGCGACGGGCCTCGAGCGCCTCGCGCGCGACGTCGTGGCCGGCGATCTCGACCCGGCCCTCGTCAGGGGTGAGCACTCCGCACAGGAGCCGCAACGCGGTAGTCTTGCCGGCGCCGTTCGGTCCCAGGAGGCCCAGGACTTCCCCCCTGGAGACGTCCAGGTTCAGGGCGTCCAGCGCTCGGGTCTCCCCGAAGGTCTTGCTCACCCCGACCAGCCGGGCGAGGGGCGAGGTCTCGTCGGTTCCGCTCACTCGCGGAGAGGCTACGACAACAGGTCGGCCGTTTCGAGCAGCGTGACCGTGGCGCCGATCTCGTCGTTGACGCGGTCGACGATCTGCTGCAGGCGGGTCTTGGTGATCCCCTGCTTCTGGCCCTTGCGCGCCTTGGGCGGCGGACTGGAGATCTGGACCTCGTGTGGACGAACGTCGCGCAGGCGCTTGATCCACCCCTTCAGCTCGGTTTCCGTCGAGTTGTCCACATCGCCGCGCACGAAGCGGGCTCGGACGATCACGCGGTCCAGCGAACCGAGGTGCTGGACGATCTCGCCGAGCTTGGTGCTCTTGCGCCCGGTGAGCGCGCGGAAGGTCTTGACCGAGCCGTACTCCATCCGGACCACGGGGTTGTCGTAGATGCCCAGGGCCATCCTCACCTCGAGTCGATCCAGCTCGGGGTGATCGGAGACCAGGCACAGCTTGGCCTTGGGGAACCACTTGTTGCGCAGGTCGCGGAGGTTCTCGCTGATCTCCCGAAAACCGGGGTGGCAGGTCGGGTCGATCTCCGAGCCGACGACGAGGATGCTCTGCACCTTGTCCCCCCCCTTGGACATGCGCATGAGCTCCTGGGCGGCGAGCGTGACGACGACCGCGGCGCGGGGCAGACGGTTGTCACGACTGATCGCCAGGGTCGAGTCGAGCGCGCCCAGATCGATCCTGAGCGCCGCACCCCAGCGGGGGGTGCGGGTCGGTCCGCTGATGATGGATTCGGGATTGAGGACGATCATAAGTTCCTTGCTGACAAGCGGTGAGCGTTCCCGGGGGGCGGGATACGAATCGGTGATTGTAGGCATTTGAGGCCCGATTGTGTAGCCCCGCGCGCCCTCCATCGAGGCCTTCGGACGCCGTCTCGCGGTGGTTCCAGCGCACCGCGAGCAGCAACAAGGTCAGGCCCAGGGTGGTTCGGACGGGGTGATCGATCCCCTGACGTAGGTACAAAAGGAGGCTTATTTCATCGCAACTGGCACTGATGTGAGAGCAGAGGATCGACCCCGCAGCGGTCACGACGGAGGCGCAAAGCAGGGAAGATAAAATCCTGTAGATATTCACTTGGATTGCTCTTGGGCCTCCTTTGGTCTTCCCGGGGCTCGCGATCTCCCCGATCGGGGATCACCCCGGACCGGGACGCGTCCCCACCCCGGCCGCGGGGGCAACCGACCACCCGGGGAGATCGACGGCCGGAGACGCCGGAGGTCACGCTCGATCCGGCCCCGTCGGCTCGCCTCGTCCCGCCTCGAGAACGCCCCGACGATCCGGTCGCGGGTCCGCTCCCCGGAGCCCGTTGGTACAACTCCCGACCGACCTACGCACTCACCGGAAAGGGCGTACGAACTCGCCAGAAACGGCCCAAAAACGGCTCGCAACAGGACAAAAGCGGCCTGTTCCGTGTTCGTGCCAGATCGCTTGACACTGTTCGGGAAACGCTCCTAGACTCGCCGCCGCACGTTGGGCGGAAGGGGCGCGAGACCCCCCCCGAATCGGATCACCAGCGACCCGCGAGGCAGGAGCCGGAGCGGGCCCCGAGCGCCCCTCCTCCTGGGTCTGTCGTTCCCTCTTCCAGTCTGCCGCCCACGGTCTTGCGACCACCCCGCCCCGCCCCAGGTCCCGCGCTCCCGAATCGCATGTACTTCGACTACCTGAACCTCCTCCTCTTCGCCGTGGTCGGGTTGGTGTTCGTCTTCGCGACGATGATCATCGGGATCCTGCTCCGGCCCAAGCGCAAGACCGAGCAGGGCCTCGAGACCTACGAGTGCGGCGAGGAGACGATCGGTGACACGTGGATCCGGTTCGACATCCGGTACTACACCGTCGCCCTGGTCTACGTGATCTTCGCGGTCGAGATCGCCTTCCTGTTCCCCTGGGCGATCGTGCTCAAGGACGCGATGGCGGGGACCGGCGCGGCGGCGGGCAGCGGCGTCGGCTTCTTCGCACTGGTCGAGGGGGTGATCTTCATCGTCATCCTCTTCCTCGGCCTCGCCTACGTCTGGGCCAAGGGCGATCTCGACTGGGTCAAGGCCTGGGAGGATCGCTCCTTCGATCCGGGCACACCGCGCCAGCACTCGACCCCGCCGATCGATCTCGGCCGGGAGCAAGCGTCCGACGACAGCGAGGAAGCCGCGTAAAGGCGGCCCGGTTCTTCAAAGGAAGCACCCCATGGGAATCCTGGAGCACAAGTTCGAGGAGAACATCCTCACCACCAAGGTCGACTGGCTCTTGAACTGGTCGAAGTGCAACAGCATCTGGCCGCTCACCTTCGGCCTCGCCTGTTGCGCCATCGAGATGATGGCGGTCGGCGGCTCGCACCACGACCTCGACCGCTTCGGCGCCGGCGCCTTCCGCGCCACGCCCCGCCAGGCGGACCTGATGATCGTGGCCGGCACGGTCAACTTCAAGATGGCCGAGCGCGTCAAGCGTCTCTACGACCAGATGCCGGGCCGCAAGTACGTGATGGCGATGGGCGCCTGCGCGACCGGCGGCGGCCCCTACTACAAGTACGGCTACTCGGTGGTGAAGGGCGTCGACCGCGTCGTTCCCGTCGACGTCTACATCGCCGGTTGCCCGCCGCGGCCGGAGGCGCTGCTGGAGGGCCTGATGGCCTTGCAGCGGCAGATCCGCGCCTCCGAAGTGATCCGCAAACCCGCCACACCCGCCTAGTGGAGACGCGATGAACTTCCAGGGTATCTACGACCACCTCGAGGCCAAGGACGCGCCGGGACTCGTCGGAACGGAGGAGCCGCGCCCGAAGGACCCCGAGGACAAGAAGGACAAGGGACGGTTCGGCGACGCCTGCGTGATCGTCGAGGCGGCGCAGCTCCCCGAGTTCCTGGAGCTCTGCCGCGACGACGAGGCGCTCGCCTTCGAGGTCCTCGCCGATCTCTGCGGCGTCGACCCGGGCAAGGACGACGAGGAGAACTTCTGGGTCGTCATCCAGCTCTTGTCGGTGGCCCAGCGGCACCGCTTCATGATCAAGACGAAGGTGCCGAAGGCCAGACCCGAGCTGCCGACCTCGAGCACCGTCTACCGCGCCGCGCAGTGGCACGAGCGCGAGGCCGGTGAGATGTACGGCATCGTCTTCACCGGTCACCCCGACCCCCGGAACATCCTCCTGCCGGACGACTGGGAAGGCTTCCCGCTGCGCAAGGACTACGAGTTCCCCAAGGAGTACCACGGCATCTCCTGCGAGTAGCTGCCGCGCCAACGCACTGATCAGGAACCGCTGAGAACAGACACGGATCCCTCGCATGGCCAACGACCCCAATTCCTCCGTCAGGTTCCACCCCGAGTACCGCACCCTTCCGGGCGGCGAGCGGGAGTACATGATGGACGTGCGCACCGCGGACCTGGAGATCAACATGGGTCCCCAGCACCCCGCGACGCACGGCGTGATGAAGATCCTCATCCGAACCGACGGAGAGGTCGTCACCGCCGCCCAGCCGCATCTGGGCTTCCTGCACCGCTGCGCGGAGAAGATCGGCGAGAGCGTCGACTGGATGCAGTACCTGCCGTACACCGACCGGTACGACTACCTGGCGTCGATGAACAACAACCTGGGCTACTCGATGGCGGTCGAGAAGGTCCTGGACATCGAGATCCCGCGGCGCGCGACGATGCTGCGGATGATCTGCGCGGAGCTGAACCGGATCGCCTCGCACCTGGTCGCGTTCTGCACCTACGGGATCGACATGGGGGCGTTCACGCCCTTCCTGTACTGCTTCCGTGAACGGGAGTGGATCCTGCTCTTGTTCGAGAAGATCTGCGGAGCGCGGCTGACCTACAGCTACCTGCGGATCGGCGGCGTCTTCAACGACGCGCCTCCCGGCTGGTTGAAAGAGGTCGGCCACTTCTGCGATGTCTTCGAGGAGAAGTGGAAGGACTACCGCGACCTGCTCCTCCTGAACCACATCTTCGTCAAGCGCACCGCGGACGTCGGTGTGATCACCCGCCAGCAGGCACTCGACTTCGCGCTGATCGGACCGATGATGCGTGGTTCGGGGATCGACTTCGACCTGCGTCGCGACATCCCGTACCTCTTGTACGGCGAAGCGTACGAGGACGGCGCGTACAAGATCCCGGTTGGCAAGGGCGAGATGGGACAGGTCGGTGACTGCTGGGACCGGACCTGGGTCCGCGTCAACGAGATGATGGAATCGATCGCCATCGTCCGCTGGTGCCTGGAGAACATCGAAGAGGGTCCGGTGATGGGCGAGATCGGCAAAGTCCTCAAGGTGCCGCCGGGCGAAGCCTACGTGGGGATCGAGAACCCGCGCGGCGAGCTGGGGCACTACGTGATCTCGAATGGCGGCAAGATCGCCGTGCGCTGCCGCGTGCGAGGCCCGTCCTTCTGCAACCTCGCCATCCTGGAAGACATCATGCCGGGGACCTTCCTGGCGGATGCCGTGGCCATCATCGGTGCGACCGACGTCGTGATCGGGGAGACCGACCGGTGAGAGCTCATGGATGGATCCATAGTACGAGCTCTCAGATGCCTTCTGCACGGCCGCACGGGCGACCGTCGCATGAACTCTTTCCGGAAAAAACAGACTCATGTGGATTGGGCAGAGTGAAGCACCTGTAGAAGCGACCCAGGAGACCGCGGAGGGGGGGAACCTCACCCTCACGTGGCTCACGGAGATCGCTCCCGAGTCGTGGCCCGGCTGGCTGTTGCCGTTGATCGCGGCGACGGTCAGCGTGGTGATCGTCATCGCGATCGTCGCCGTCCTCGCGCTGGTCGCCACCTGGCTGGAACGGAAGGTCTCCGGGCACATGCAGAACCGGTACGGCCCGATGTACGCCGGCGGCTGGCACGGCTGGCTGCAGCCGATTGCCGACGGCCTGAAGCTGTTCCAGAAGGAGGACATCATCGGCAGCGGCACCGACAAGGTGCTCTTCATGATGGCGCCGGGCCTCGTGATCGCCGCCATCTTCGGCGCATTCGTGGCGATGCCGCTCGCCCCCGACTTCTTCTTCGCCGACATCCACATGGGGGTGTTCTTCATCCTCGGGATGTCCTCCTTGACCACCATCGGCGTGGTCATGGCGGGTTGGGCGTCGAACTCGAAGTGGTCGCTGTACGGCGCGATGCGGGAAGCGGCCCAGGTGGTCGCCTACGAGATCCCGCTGGGCCTGTCCCTGATGGTGCCGCTGATGGTCGCCGGGACGTTCAGCCTGATCGAAGCGAGCGCCGGGCAGTCGGGTTGGTACGGGATGCACTGGTACATCTTCCAGAACCCGTTCGTCGCGCCGGCCTTCCTCCTCTACATCGTCGCCGTGCTGGCCGAGACCAAGCGCGCGCCCTTCGACCTGCCGGAGACCGAATCGGAGCTGGTCGCCGGTTTCCTGACCGAGTACTCGGGTCTGCGCTGGTCCTTCTTCTTCATGGAGGAGTACGCGGCGATGTACCTGATGAGCCTGGTCGGTGCGGTCTTCTTCCTCGGCGGCTTCGAGAGCCCCTTCACCGCGATGTCGAGGGACGCTTTCGGCGACGGGCACCTCGTCACCAACGTGGTCGCAGCGCTCACGTTGATCGCGAAATCGATGGCCGGCATTCTCCTGATGATGTGGATCCGCTGGACCCTACCCCGTCCCCGAATCGATCAAGTGATGACGGTCGGATACAAATACCTGACCCCGCTCGCGCTCGTTTGCGTGATCGGTGCCGCCGCGTTCGAAGGCCTCTGGCAGGCTCTGCTCGGTTGAGCTGGAGGTTGATTCGGATGCAGACGAAAACGCCGACGACGATAGGCAAGTACTTCAAGAACATCTGGGACACCCTTTTCAGCACGGCGGTCGGGATGCGGATCACCGCTCGGCACTTCTTCCAGAAGCCGATCACGGTGCAGTATCCCGACGAGGTGTTGCCGATCCCGGATCGCTTCCGCGGGGTGCACTACCTCGAGCAGGAGAAGTGCATCGACTGCCTCGCTTGCGCCCGTGCCTGCCCGATCGACTGCATCGAGATGGATGCGGTCCGGCACGGCAAGGAGCTGGAGTGGGTCAAGTTCACGGTCGACTACAACAAGTGCATGTTCTGCGAGCTGTGCGTCTACCCCTGCCCGAAGGACTGCATCCACATGGGCAAGGAGTTCGCCTTCGTGGTCACCGATCGCAAGGACCTGGTGCACGACCTGCTCTCCTACCGGGGCATGGACCGCGAGGCGCGGGTCCGCATGAAGGAAGCGGAGAAGAAGAAGAAGGCCAAGGCCGCCGCCAAGAAGGCCAAGGAAGAGGCGGAGGCCAAGAAGGCTGCCGAGGAAGGCGGTGAGGCGGAGAAGGGCGAGAAGCCCGCCGCGAAGCCGAAGGCCGAGAAGAAGAAGCCCGATGCTGAGAAGAAGGGCGACGCCGAGAAGAAGGACGAAGGGGGTGAAAAGGATGCGTGATCTCCAGAAACCCTTCTACGCGGTGCAGTTCCTGCTCTGCGTGGCGCTGATCGGCTGGGGGATGTCGAAGGCCGGTGGACCGGGCGCGGCCTTCGGGCTCTTCGCCTGGATGACCCTGGGGGGCTCCCTGATGTGCATCTGGGAGCGCTCGGTGGTACGCAGCGCCTTCTGCCTGATGTCGACCTTCTGCGGCGTGGCGGGGCTCTTCATCCTGCTCGGCGCGGACTTCGTCGGCATGGCGCAGATCCTGATCTACGTCGGCGGCATCCTCGCCCTCCTGCTCTTCGGCGTGATGCTCGCGCCACCGGACATGACCGAGCGCAAGCTGTCACGCCTCTTCGGCGCCCTGGTGCTGCTCGGTGGAGCGGTCGCCTGGGTCGCCGTGAAGGTCTCCGGCACGGCCGAGTGGGCCGTGGCCGAAGGGGAGCTTCCTCCGCCCGAGAGCAAGGTCGAGGAGATCGGCATCGGTTTCCTCGCGCCCGACCAGTACGTGGTCGCCTTCGAGCTCGCCGCGGTGCTCCTGACGGTCGCCTTGGTCGGCGCCGTCTACATCGCTCGCCGCAAGGTCTCCGACTTCCAGCAGGAGGAACAAGCCTGATGGGTCTCGACGCCTACATCGCCGTCTCCGCCGCCCTGTTCGTGATCGGGGTGGTAGCCATCGTGGCCCGGCGCAACATCCTCTACGTGCTGTTCGGGATCGAGATGATCCTGAACGCGGCCAACATCAACTTCGTCGCCTTCAATCGTTTCAACGGAGACGGGCTGGAGGGGCGGATGTTCGCGATCTTCGTGATCATCCTGGCGGCGGCGGAAGCCGCGGTGGCGCTGGCCATCGTGCTCAACGTCTACCACCTGTTCAGTACCACCAAACCCGGCGATGTCGACCTCCTCAGGGAGTAACCGAGAGACCCTAGCGAATGGAATTCCTCGAGTTCGATCCCACCAGCGACTTCAAGATCCTGCTGGCGATCCCGCTGATCCCGCTGGTCGGCTACGTCATCCAGATCTTCTTCGGGCGGTTCCTGCCGCGGAAGGGGGACTGGCTGCTGACCGGTGGCCTGTTCGTGACCATGTGCCTGATCCTGTACATGGTCGCCAAGGCGATCTACGCGGCGTACGAAGGTGAGCCGTTCTTCCACGAATCCGTCGACCACGGCATCAGCTGGGCGTGGTTCTTCCAGAGCGCTCTGCCGGCCGATTCCTCGCTCAACCTGAATGCGGGGATCCTGTTCGACCCGATCGGCGCGGGGATGCTGGCGGTGGTCGGCGTGGTCTCCTTCTGCGTGCAC
The DNA here is from genome assembly GCA_964496575.1 of uncultured Planctomycetaceae bacterium. Classification (GTDB taxonomy): domain Bacteria; phylum Planctomycetota; class UBA1135; order UBA1135; genus CAZCAC01. Next base: position 22,863 of record CAZCAC010000079.1, read on the forward strand.
CTGTTCTCGATCGGGTACATGAAGGGGGACCGGCGATATCACATCTTCTTCGCCAACATCAGCCTGTTCACGACGGCGATGTTGATCCTGGTGCTCAGCGACAACATCCTCTTCCTGTTCATCTTCTGGGAGGTGATGGGTCTGATGAGCTACCTGCTCATCGGCCACTTCAGCCACGATCCGGACCACCCGCGGCAGCTGTTCGCGACGAAGGCCTGCAAGAAGGCCTTCATGACCACGCGGATCGGGGATGTCCTGCTGCTGATCGGGATCATCCTCTTCTACAACCACTTCCACACGTTCAACTTCACCGAGCTGTGGGCGGCGACGACCGAAGCGGTGAAGAGCAACCCCGAAGGTTGGGGTGGTGAGAACAGCTGGATGACCTGGGCCGGCCTCTGCATCCTCGGCGGCACGATCGGCAAATCGGCGCAGTTCCCGCTGCACATCTGGCTCCCCGACGCGATGGAAGGTCCGACCGGCGTGTCGGCGATGATCCACGCGGCGACGATGGTCTCGGCGGGGGTCTTCCTGCTCGGGCGCTGCTACCCGCTATTCTCCCCCGACGCCCTCGTCTACGTGACCGCGTTCGGCGCCTTCACCGCGATCTTCGCGGCGACGATCGGGATGACGGTGTACGACATCAAGGGGGTGCTCGCCTACTCGACGATCAGCCAGCTGGGCTTCATGGTCGCGGCGGTCGGCTGCGGAGGACTGGGCGTCGTGGCGGGGATGTTCCACATGGTCACCCACGGCTTCTTCAAGGGCGGCCTCTTCCTCTGCTCCGGCGCGGTGATCCACGGCTGCCACCACGAGCAGGACATGCGCAAGATGGGGGGCTTGTGGCGGAAGATGCCGATCACCTTCGTCTGCATGACCATCTGCACCCTGGCGATCGCGGGGATTCCGCTCTTCGCCGGCTTCTACTCGAAGGACAAGATCATCCAGGCGGCGATGATGGCCGGCGAAATGACGCCCTCCTGGGCGGTGACGTTCGCCTCCTGGGCCCTGCCGGCGGCCGCCGCGATCACGGCGTTCTACATGTTCCGCCTGATCTTCATGACCTTCGCCGGCAAGACCCGCGACCACCACGTCGAGGAGCACGCGCAGGAGCCGCCCTGGACGATCACAACGTCGATCTCGATCCTGGCCGTCGCCGCGCTGTTCAGCGGGCACTTCTACCTGGGTGGCGACCTCCTGGCGAGTCACGGGACCTGGTTCGACCAGGTGGCCTTCGAGCAGCTCGCGGACGGGCACAGCAACTACACCAGCCTGGCCGCGTTCTACCCCGGCATCGAGCTGCAGAGCAGCTACGTAATGGCCGGTGCGGACGTCGCCCACGTCGGCGAGGTCGCCCACCACGCCCACGGCTCGGCGCTGACTACCTCGCTGATCGTGGCTATGGCCGGCATCCTGCTCGCCGCGATCATCTACCTCTGGCGCCTGATCGACCCGGCGAAGATCACCGGCGCGCTCGGTCCGGTGTACCGAACCGTCTATCACAAGTACTACATCGACGAGTTCGCCGAGGCGACCTTCATCAAGGGCTCGGTCGCGATGTCGAAGCTCCTGAAGTGGTTCGACGAGAACATCATCGACGGGCTGGTCAACCTGGTCGGGCGGGTCAACAAGACCGCCGGCTTCTTCGCCGCCTGGTTCGACAAGACCTTCGTCGACGGCGCCGTCAACGGTGCCGCGGCCCTGTCGCAGGCGTTTGGCGCGGCCTTCCGCACCCTGCAGACGGGCCGCATCCAGCAGTACGCCTCCTTCGCCATCGGCGGCGCCCTGATCGCCGCCGTCTGGCTGATCCTCTCCTCCTGACGCTCCGAATCCCTTTCGATCCCGCTCCCTAGCTAGAGATGAAAGAAAACATTCTCTCCTGGATCACCTTCGTCCCGTTGATCGGCATGGCGATCGTCATGCTTCTGCCCAAGGGCGCAACGGGCCTGATCAAGGGCGTCAGTCTGGTCGCGACCGGTATCTCGCTCGTCTTCGCCACGATGGCCTGGTTCTGGTACGACCCGGCGATCGGGGCGACCGGTTACGCCTTCGTGCAGGAGATCCCTTGGATCGACGCGATCGGGGCCAACTACTACATCGGTATCGACGGGATCAGCTTGCCGCTGGTCTGGTTGACCGCCCTCCTGCTCTTCGTCGGGGTGCCGGCTTCCTTCGGCATCAAGAAGGCGCAGAAGGCGTACTACGCGTTGCTGCTCCTCCTGGAAGTGGGGATCCTCGGGGTGTTCGTCTCCCTCGACTACTTCCTCTTCTACGTCTTCTGGGAGATCATGCTGCTGCCGATGTACTTCCTCATCGGCATCTGGGGTGGCCCGCGGCGGGAGTACGCGGCGATCAAGTTCTTCCTGTACACGCTGGCCGGCTCGGTCCTGATGCTGGTCGCGATCATCGCCCTGCGCCTCGACAGCGGGACCTTCTCGATCCCGGCCATGGTCGAGCTGGCGATGGCGGGTCAGCTCACCGGTGAGTCGTTGCCCGGCGGAGGCGAGCTGATCGGGATCCCGTTCCACCACTGGGTGTTCTGGTTCCTGTTCGTCGGTTTCGCGATCAAGGTACCGATCTTCCCCTTCCACACCTGGCTCCCCGACGCCCACGTCGAGGCTCCCACGCCAATCTCGGTGATCCTGGCCGGCATCCTGCTGAAGCTCGGCGGCTACGGCATGCTGCGCGCCTGCTTCCCGATCGTGCCGTCGGCGTTCCACGAGTTCGCCTATTTCCTGGCGATCATCGGGGTGGTCAGCATCGTGTACGGCGCGTTCGTCGCCCTGGGGCAGACCGACTTCAAGCGAATGGTCGCCTACAGCTCGGTCAGCCACATGGGCTACGTGCTGCTGGGCACCGGGGCGCTGACCCTCTATGGGCTGAACGGTGCAGCGATGCAGATGTTCGCCCACGGGACGTCCTCGGCCGCCATGTTCCTCGTGGTCGGCGTGATCTACGACCGGGCCCACCACCGCGACCTCAACGGCTTCGGTGGGCTCTCGCAGCCGATGCCGGTGTACTGGGGGATGACGACGATCGCGTTCTTCGCGGCCCTCGGCCTGCCGACGATGTCCGGGTTCATCGCCGAGGCGCTGACCCTGGTCGGTGCCTATAACGCCGCGGACTCCGACTTCAAGGTGCTGGTCCTGATCTCGATCATCGGCATCGTGATCTGCGCCGCTTTCCTGCTCTGGTCGATCCAGCGGGTCTTCCTCGGCAAGTTGCCCGAGAAGTACAAGGACTACCCGGACATGACGCCACGGGAGATCTTCACGATGGCGCCGCTCCTGTTCCTCTGCATCCTGCTCGGGATCTTCCCGCACCTCTTGCTCGACAAGATGACTCCGAGCATCCAGCACCTGATCGACATCATCGCGTCGGTTCAGTAGGAGGCACTCGGTGGAAACCTACCTAGAAGGGATGAAGGCGATTGCGCCGGAGCTGGTGCTCACGGCGCTCGCCCTCGGCGTGCTGGTTCTCGACCTTCTGATGAAGGGCAAGAACTCGCGGATCGTCGGATACTGCACGGTGATCGGTCTGGCGGCGGTCGGAGTGATGCTCGCCGCGCGAGTCGGCGACGCGCCCCAGACCGTCTTCGGCATGGTCACGGTGGACAGCTTCGGGACCTACTTCAAGCTGTTCACGGTGGCGTCGTTGATCGTGGTGTCGGTCTTCGTGATGTCCGACCGGAGGGAGCGCCAGCACGGGATCGGGGAGTACTACTTCCTGCTCCTGGGCGCGGCCGTGGGGATCTTCTTCATGGTCAGCACCTATCACCTGCTGCTGCTGGTGCTGGGGATCGAGCTCCTGAGTCTCTCCAGCTACGCGCTGGCCGGCTTCCACAAGGGCGACCGCAAGTCCGGCGAGGCGGCGATGAAGTACGTCGTCTTCGGCGGGCTCAGCGCGGGCGTGATGCTGTACGGGATCTCGCTGCTCTACGGGTTGACCGGGACCTTCGAGCTGACCGAGATGGCGAGCCAGTCAGGGCTCTCCGGGCAGCTCGCAGGCAGCCCCCTGCCCGTCGCCATCGCGGTGGTACTGGTCCTCGCCGGGTTCGCCTACAAGATGTCGGTGGTGCCCTTCCACTTCTGGACGCCGGACGTCTACGAGGGCTCGCCCACGCCGGTCACCACCTTCCTGGCGGTCGCCTCCAAGGCCGCCGGCGTCGGTGCGCTGCTGCGCTTCCTCGGCGGGCTGTTCATCGGGACCGACCTGGCCCAGGTGCAGGAGGCGGTCGCCGAGTACGGCGGCCAGGTCGGCCAGCTGATCGCGATCCTGGCGGCGGTGACGATGACGCTGGGGAACTTCGCGGCGATGCGCCAGTCGAGCCTGAAGCGGATGCTGGCCTACTCCTCGATCGCGCACGCCGGCTACGTCCTGATCGGCGTCGCGGCGATGAGCCAGGTCGGGTTCTCGGCGGCGATGTACTACCTCGCCGCGTACTACTTCATGAACCTGGGCGCCTTCGGCGTGCTGCTCTACTTCGAGGGTTCGGTCGGTTCCGACAAGATCGATGCGCTGCGCGGCTACGGCTACAAGGCGCCGCTGATCTCGATCGCGATGATCGCCTTCCTGGTGAGCCTCACCGGGCTTCCGCCGACCATCGGCTTCTACGGGAAGTACCTTCTCTTCGTCGTCGGTATCGAGGCCGAGCTGTACTGGCTGGTGGTCGTCGCCGCGCTGAACAGCGTGATCAGCCTGTTCTACTACTTCCGCGTCGCCAAGGCGCTCTTCCTCAAGGACGAGACCGACAAGTCGGTGGTCGCCCAGCCGCTCTTCGCGGGGATGCTCGGCGTGCTCGGGGTGTTGACCGTTCTTTTCGGGTTGATCCCGGGGACGATCCAGGACCTCGTCGATCGCTGCGGGTTGTAGTTCCCGGACCGCTACTCGTCCCAGTTCCGCCGCTTGTTCTTGTTCCACCAGCGCTGCCAGGCCTCGTAGCCGGACTGGCGCGCCCCGGACATGCGGCGGAGGCTGTCCTGGGTGGGGCCGGAGATCCTGTTCCAGCGGTCCCGGGTCGTGTCGTTCCGCTCTTCGTGCAGGGCCGCGCTGGCGCTGCCCAGGAGCTTCAGGAGCTCCTTGAAGATCTCCTTGCGGACCTTCTGATCGTGGCGATCGAAGTTGCCCAGGGCCTTGACCGCGGCGGCCTGGAGGCGGGCCTGGAACTCGTCGAGTAGATCGAGCAAGGGATCCACCGCCTTCTTGTCCCTCGTCGCCCCCACGGCGGCGATGATCGCGCAGCGTACCTCGTAGTCTTCCTTGTGGTTGCGAGCGTCGATCAGACGAAGGAGGTGGGGGACGCTCTCCGGCGCCATCCTGCCGAGGGCCTTCGCGCATTCGAAGAAGAGCGTGCGCTGCCGCCAGCCGTCCTTGTTCGTCCGGCGCTTGACGAGCATCGTCCGGTACAGCTCCTTCGCGATGTCGCGCCGATCCCTGGGACCCGACTTGCGGAACTCCGCCGCCAGCTTGCTGACGGTCTGGGCCGCCTTGGCATCGCGCTTGCCCTGGCGCTTCCGGTCTTCGCGGAGCAGCTCGAGGAGCTCCTCCACCTCCTCCCGCTCGTCGGGGACCTCCTCGGTCTCGTCCTTCTGCCAGGCACAGACCGCCGGCGGGGGGGTGAGCATCTCCGGCTCCGCGACCAGCGCGCAGAGCGCGAGGGCGATCGAGGAAATCATGCCCTCACCGTACCACGCCTCCGCGGCCACCGATACTCGGTCAGCGGCCGAGCTCGCCTCGGCACTTCTCCAGGATCGTGTCGAGGTGGCGGAAAACCGCCTCCCAGTCGTAGTTCTCCTCGACGAAGCGGCGCGCCGCCTCGCCCAGCTCGCGGGCGCGTTGCTCGTCCTCCAGCAGCGTACAGACGTGGTCCGCGAAGGCGGTGGCGTCGTCGGCCAGCAGGAAGTCGCGGCCCGCTCGCCCCTCGACCCCCTGCGTCGCCGAGGTCGTGCCGACCACGGGCAGCCCGCTCGACATCGCCTCCAGCACCTTGTTCTGGATGCCGCGGGCGATGCGCAGCGGCGCGACGGCGACCGCGGCCCGGTCGAGCCAGTCGGTGACGCTGTCGACGAAGCCGGTGACCTCCACGCCCGACTCCTCGGCCAGATTCTCGATCTCCTGGGTCGGGTGCGCGCCGACGATGGTGAAGCGGGCCTCCGGGGCGCGCTCCCGGATGCGAGGCAGGATCTCCTGGACGAACCAGACGCAGCCGTCGACGTTGGGGTAGTAGTTCATCACCCCGGTGAAGACGAGGTGACCCGGCTCCGCCTTCTCCCGCGCGGGCCGGAAGGCCTCGAGGTCGACCCCGTTGCGCAGCACCGTCGAGCTCGCGCCGGGGATCTGCGTGCGGAAGATCTTCTCCTCCAGTGGCGTGCAGAGGACATTCTCGGTCACCGCCTTGGCGATCCGCCGCTCGAACTCGAGCAGGGTGTGCCACTCGCGGCGGTAGACCCAGCTCATCGGGAAGCGGGCCTTGTCGGAGTACTGTCGCCACTTGTCGGAGTCGAGCTCGCCGAGGTGCATCACCCGCGGCATCGAGTCGTATTTGGCGAAGAAGGCGCCCATCGACGAGGAGTAGGCGTAGGCCATGTCCGCCCAGTCGGCGAGCGCGTCGACCTCTCGCTGGAGCTTCCGCGAGCCGTACACACCCAGCGTCAGGGGCTTCTTGGTCAAGAGCACCGGCAGCGAGATCAGCTTCTTCCAGCGATCGCGGTAGCGAATCGGCGTCGTGGGAATCCCGCGCCGCCCCAGCTCCTCCGCCGCTTCGAGGTCCACCTTGTCGTGGGCAAAAGCGACGCAGCGCACTTCGTGCTCACGACTCATCCGCTCGACCAGGCGCCAGGTCGTGATCTTGTCGCCGCGATTGGGGGGGTAGGGGACCCGCTGGGAGAGGAAGAGGATCTTCAAGCCGTGGAGGATTGTCCGGACTGGAGACTCCCGTGCAAGAGCGGGGATCGACGGCTACCCGAGCCGACCGACGAACGTATGCCAGCGGCCGCGGATCAAGGTCTCGTCCAGCGAGAGGCCGCTCGCCCTGATCGCCGCCGCGGTCACCTCGGCGTGGTGGGCGGGGCAGCCACTGAAGGCGAACCAGCCGTGCTCGGAGAGCTGCGCCCGCAGCGTGGAGGCGTGCTCGGCGATGATGTCGGAGTAGATGTTGGCGAGGACGACGTCGTAGGCGGCGGCTCCTTCACCCTCGAGGCACTCGAAGCCCGCGGTCCGGAAGCGACAGCGCTCGGCGACACCGTTGTCGCTCGCCAGCAGCGAAGCCGCGACCTCCGAGTTGGGGTCGATGTCGAAGCCGAAGGCCCGCTCGGCTCCGAGCAGGGTTGCAGCGACGGACAGGATGCCGCTGCCGCAGCCGGCGTCGAGCACGCTCTCGCCACCACGGATTCGCCGGGTCAAGAGGCGCAGGCAGGACCGGGTCGTCGCGTGGCGACCGGACCCGAACGACCCCCCCGGCTCGATCGTCAGCCGGACCTCGTCAGGGCCCACGGAACGCTCGTCCCACGGCGGCAGCAGGCAGAGCGGGGCGAGGCGGAAGGGCTTCCAGCTCTTCTTCCACGAGGTGGCGTAGTCCTCCGGCGGGAGCGCCTTGAAGGTGAGCTCGAGCCCCGCGAGCTCCTCGAGCCCGGTCCGGTCGACCAGCGAATCAACCGCCTCGATCATTCGCTGTCGGAGCTCGGGATCGTCCGCGTGATCGGGGATGTAGGTGCGAACGAAGTCGAATCCCTCCGGCGCCGGGTCCACGCCGAGGTTCGGCCGGCCGAACACGACGCTACTGCAGGGGCCGATGGTCAAGGTCTCGGCGACCAGCTCCTGCCACCCCAGCGGGACCAGGACCCGGACCTCGGTCCACCCGATCGAGGAGCTCAAAACGGAAGGTCCTCCTTGGAGATGTCGACGTAGTCGATGGTCGGCTCGGTCGTTCGAGAGGGGGCCGGCGCGTGTTCCTCGGGGCTCTCCTCGACCCGCGGAATCTCGACATCGTTCTCCAAGCCCATGTGAACCAACGCCTTGTACAGGCAGAGTTCCTTGTCTCCACGCACCAGCCTGGCGAACGATTCTCGGCTCCCCCCGACGCCGTCGATGGGCAGCTCCCGCTGGAAGATGCGGTGTCGCGGGTCGAGGATCCGGCCGTCGAGCAGGAAGACGCAGCCCCGATCGTCGACCCGGCGCATCAGCCGGCCGAATCCCTGGCGCATCTTGGCCAGAGCGCGCGGCATGTAGATCCGACGCCGCTGTTCGGTCGCCCCCAGCGCCGCGCACTGGGCGTGGTGATAGCGGTCGGGCACGCCGTACGGGAGGCGTACGATCACCACGTACTCCAGCGTCTCGCCGGGGAAATCGGCGCCGTACCAGAAGGTGTCGACACCGAGCAGCACCGAATCCACTCGACGTCGAAACTGCTCGGAAAGCTCTTCTTTGGCCGTTCCGGGCATGTTCTGGTACCAGAAGGGAATGCGCCGGGCGTGGAAGAAACCCTCCAGACGAGCCCCGACGCGCTTCGTGTCTTCGCTGTTGGTGAACAGCACCAGCATTCGCCCGCGGGTACGCTCGCCGAGGTCGGCGACGAAGTCACGGACGTACTGCAGGAAGGCTTCCTTCTGCTGAGCGATCGGCGGTGCGTCGCGCGGTACGGCGACCAGAACGCGGCTGTAGTCGAACACCTCGGGGGCGCGGAACGTGCTCAGCTCGCACGGCGGGCGATCCTCGTCGGGCAGCGGCTCGACCGCTCGATCGAGACCAAGGTATGCCTCGGCGGCCTCGAATCCCCCCTTCAGCCAGGTCGTCGCCGACAAGAAGATTCCAGTTGATAATCGAGGATAGTAGTAGCTACCAAGATACTCATTGGGCAGCAGGACGCGCGCCGCGATCCGCGTGTCACCGCGGAAGTCGATCTCGACGTCGTGGAAGACGCGCGAGCTGAACTTCGGCCGCCCTTCCTGCAGGGGCAGCCACGCCTGTACGGCCTCCAGGATCTCGATCAGGTCGGTGCGCGCCATGTCCAGGGCTCGGCGCAAGCGGGGCAGCCGGGTCCCCGTGAGGTTGCTCAGCCGCTCGTCCATCTCCGCCAGCGCCTGGTCGAGGGCGGTCCCCGCCTCGTTGAAGGCCTGGCGAGCCGCGACCAGCCCAGCGCCTTCCTCGCTCTCCACGTACTCCCGCAGGAGCGAGTGATCCTCCCGCTCGCTCCGCTCGCGCCTCGCCTGGTCGCGCCAGCGCAGGAAGGCCTCGAGCTCACGCTGCACCTCCTCGTGGGCGCCCTGGAGTCCCCCGCACGCCTCCCGGCAAGCCCCCAGCGACCTGGCGCTGCCGCTTCCGGGCACGACCCGCCGGGCGATGCGGTGGTACAGGCTCTTCCCCCGCGTCCGCTCCGGCCGGTCGACGCGGGCGAGCAAGCCCTTCACCTCCCGCATCCCGACCGAGTGGCTCCACGCGGCGTGCGCCTGGTCGTGCAGGTGCTCGCACTCGTCGAAGACGACGTGGCGGAGGAACTCCTGCCGCGCGAGCGCGAAGGAGTGGTTGGTGATGACGAGGTGGCTGCGCTCCGCCTTCCAGCGGGCCACCTCCGCCCCGCACTTCTCGCGGTCGGAGGGGTGCCGGCAGCACCCGGACTGTGCGCGAACCTGGCGGAGCGTGCCCCGGAACGCCCGTTCGTACTCGCGACGATGCTCCATCGCCACGGGCGGATCTCGAGGCAGGCGGTCGAGGTCGCCCTCGTGGTCGGTCAGCGCGAAGGTGAGGAGCTGCGTCCACGCGAGCCAGTCCTCGCCGGCCGCGTCCTCGTCGGGCAGGTGCAGCCGCAGTGCGCGCCAGCAGAGGTAGTTCTCCCGCCCCTTGAGCATCGTCGCGCGGAAGCCCAGCTCGACACCGGCACGGCGCAGCGCCTGCAGGGCGCGCGGCAGCTCGCGGTCCATCGCCTGCTCCTGCAGCGCGCGCGTGTACGTCGCCACCCCGACCCGTACCTCGTGGCGCCGCGCCCACAAGAGCGCCGGTAGGAGGTAGGCGAGCGTCTTCCCCGTGCCGGTCGGCGCGTGAACCAGCAAGAGCTGCGCTCCTTCTCCGCGCGAGCCGAACGTGTGGGCGATTCTCCGTGCCACCTGGTGCTGACTCTCGCGGTAGGCGGACTCCGGCGGTGTACCTGTCTCCTCGGCGAAGATCGCCGGCAGGTGCTCCTCGAAGAGCGCGTCGATCGCCTCGAGGTCCTCCCGGGCGAAGGCCTGCTCCCCCTGGCCGATCGGCGAGACCGGCTCGCACGCGCTCCACGCCGCGGCCTCGACGCTCCAGCGCGGGGTGAACGCCTCGATCACCGCGCCGAGGTCGGTCCGATCTGCGGCGCAGGTGGAGAGGCGCCCGTCGCGCAGCGCTTCGATCTGGAAGCGGGGGGAGCGGCTCCGGTCGAGCCAGCTCTCGACGTGCTCGACGAGACTCAGGACGTTCTCGACTCGTCGCGCGCCGAGGGTGTCGCTGGTCCACAGCGCGCGCCAGGCCGTGTGGAGGGTGCGCGCGATGGTGCCGAGGACGTCCGGTTCGAGCTCGAGAAAGCGGCGGACCAGCTCGCCGAGCGCCTCGCGCAGCTCCTCCGGCCCCACGGCGAGCGGCGAGGGACGACTCGGGTCGGTCGCGCAGAGCTCGGCCACCAGCTCCTCTCGGCGGTGGGCCAGCCGGCCGGGAAAGAGGAGCCGCGCCGCCTCGGTCAGCCCACAGACCGCCTGCCCGCCCAGCGGTCGCCCGGACAGGAAGGAGGCCCAGGCCTCGAAGGACTCCCCGTCGGCGACGACGACCAGGCGCTTCCCCGCGAACTCGGCGAACTCGCGCCAGATCTCGGCGGCCTCGCCATCGGGCTCGGCCTCCAGCGCCGCCGCACCGAAGTCGGCGGAGACCCTCCCGTCGCGACCGGGGTCGTCCCCCTCCGAGGAGGAAGGCGCGCACCAGCGGTCGAAGCGCTCCCCTCCCTCTCCCGTACGGATCGCCTGGAGGCGCAGGAGCCCGTCGAGCCCGGGATCGGGGCCCGTGCTCCACAGGACGGCGAAGACGGGCCGGGGGGGTTTCCCCGTCCAGGGCGAGGCTTCCTCCCCGCCACCGAACCCTCTCGGGTCCGACTCGCGTCCGTCGTCCGTCATCCTCCACTCGCCCCGGCCCGGAGCGAGCGCCATTAGACAGGGTCACGCGCGCTCGGGGGCGCGGCAATCCCGACGAACGCTCGCACTCCCGGGCAGCGATCTCACGACGATCTCGCCGGCACACCTAAGCCCCTTCATCGCAGCGGCTTACCCGTCGTCCGCGGACCCCTCTCCCCGAGGGCCCGGCAACCTTCGGGGACGGGCACCGTCTTGACTCCCGCCCGCCGCGCCCTATGTATGGCGCCCCGTCGGGGCATCCGGACCCCGCCGAAATCCCACCCACAGAGCATGGTGTCCGCCAAAGAAAAGGCCCTGGTCATCGTCGAGTCGCCGACGAAGGCCCGGACGATATCCAACTTCCTACCGAAGGGCTTCATCGTCGAGGCCAGCATCGGCCATATCCGCGATCTGCCCACGTCGGCCAAGGAGATCCCCGCCGACGTGAAGGGGGAGAAGTGGTCGCGCCTCGGCATCAACGTCGAGAGCGAGTTCGAGCCGATCTACGTCGTCCCGACGGAGAAGAAGAAGCAGGTCACCAAGCTCAAGCGGCTGCTCAAGAACGTCGACGTCGTCTATCTCGCGACCGATGAAGACCGCGAGGGGGAGTCGATCTCTTGGCACCTCGTCGAGGTGCTCCAGCCCAAGGTCCCCCAGAAGCGGCTGGTCTTCCACGAGATCACCCGCGAGGCGATCCAGGAGGCGCTCGACAACCCGCGCGAGCTCGACGCCCGGATGGTCAAGGCGCAGGAGACGCGCCGGATCCTCGATCGCCTGTACGGCTACGAGATCTCGCCGATCCTCTGGCGCAAGGTCGCCCCGAAGCTCTCCGCCGGTCGCGTCCAGTCGGTGACGGTGCGATTGATCGTCGAGCGCGAGCGCGAGCGGCAGGCCTTCGTCAAGAGCACCTTCTGGGACCTCAGCGCCTCCTTCCAGGCGCCGAAGGTGCCGCAGAGCTCTCCCTTCAACGCGGTGCTGGTCACGCTCGACGGCAAGCGTGTCGCTCGCGGCAAGGACTTCGACAGCAACACCGGACAGCTCAAGAGCGGCGAGAGTGAGGTGGTCCTGGTCGACGAGCAGATGGCCACCGAGCTCGTCGAGAACCTGAAGAGTGCCTCCTGGTCGGTCGAGAAGGTCGACCGCAAGCCGTACACCGATCGCCCGGCGCCGCCGTTCACCACCTCGACGCTGCAGCAGGAGGCGAACCGCAAGCTGCGCCTCTCCGCGCGCGCCACCATGCAGACCGCGCAGCGCCTCTATGAGAGCGGTCTGATCACCTACATGCGGACCGACTCGACGACCCTCTCGGCGCAGGCGATTCAGTCCTCGCGCGAGCAGATCGAGCGACTGTACGGCCCCGAGTACGTGCCCACCCAGCCGCGCGAGTACCGCACCAAGGTCAAGAACGCCCAGGAAGCGCATGAGGCGATTCGCCCCTCGACCGACTTCCGGCGCCCCGAGAGCCTGCGCGATCAGCTCGACGATCGGCAGTACAAGCTCTACGAGCTCATCTGGAAGCGCACGATGGCCTGTCAGATGGCGGACGCGAGGGGCCACCGGATGAGCCTGCGCGTCAGCGAGGGTCGCGCGGTATTCCAGGCCTCGGGCAAGACGATCGACTTCCCCGGCTACCTGCGCGCGTACGTCGAAGGCGCCGACGATCCGACCGCCGAGCTCGCCGACCGCGAGTACGTGCTGCCCGACGTCAGCGAGGGCGATCCGATGGATCTCGCCGAGCTCGAGTCGAAGAGCCACACCACCCAACCGCCGGCGCGCTACACCGAAGCTTCGCTGGTGAAGGAGCTGGAGGCGCGCGGAGTCGGCCGGCCGAGCACCTACGCGACGATCATCGACACCATCCTGCACCGCCAGTACGTGGTCAAGCAGGGCACGGCGCTGATCCCGACCTTCGTCGCCTTCGCGGTGGTCAAGCTGATGGAGCGGCACTTCACCGAGCTGGTGGACGTCGAGTTCACCGCGCGGATGGAGGACGATCTCGACGCGATCGCGGTGGGGGACAAGGAAGCGCTGCCCTACCTGCGCGCGTTCTACTTCGGCAACGGCGAGGAGGGTCTGAAGGACCTCCTGCGCACCGAGATCGACGCCCGTGACGTCTGCACGCTGCCGCTCGGCGAGGACAGCGAGGGGCGCACGATCAGCGTCCGTATCGGCCGGTACGGCCCGTATCTCGAGCGCGGCGACGAGCGCGCCACGGTGCCCGACGGCGTGGCGCCCGACGAGCTGGACATCGCGCGCGCCGAGGAGATCCTCGAGCGCGGCTCGGGCCCGATCGAGCTCGGGGTCGATCCCGAGACCGGCAGGAACGTCTACGTCAAGACGGGGCGCTACGGGGCGTACGCCCAGCTCGGCGAGATGGACGACGAGCCGAAGATGAAGTCGCTGTTCCCCGGGATGGAGATGGACACGACCACCCTGGAGGACGCGCTGAAGTTGCTGCGCCTGCCGCGCAAGGTCGGAGAGGACGGCGAGGGCGAGGAGATCCTGACCGACTACGGCCGCTACGGTCCCTACGTGAAGCGCGGTACCGACGCGCGCAGCCTCGATTCGCCGGACGAGATCTTCTCGCTGACCCTCGAACAGGCGCTGGCCAAGCTGGCCGAGGCTCCCGCCCGTGGAGGACGGCGTCGGGCGTCGAAGGTCCTGCGCGAGCTGGGGACCGATCCCGCGGACGACCAGACGATCAAGCTGCTCACCGGCCCGTACGGTCCCTACGTCAGCAACGGCACGGTCAACGCGTCGCTGGGCAAGGGTGCGGACCCCGAGAAGGTGACCCTGGAAGAGGCGATCGATCTGATTCGCACACGTGAGGCGACCGGGAAGGTGCGCCGGAAGAAGAAGAAGGTCACCAAGAAGAAGGTCGCGAAGAAGAAGGCGACCAAGAAGGTCGCGAAGAAGAAGACCGCCAAGAAGAAGGTGACCAAGAAGAAGGTCGCCAAGAAGCAGGCCTCCAACCCGGGCGGCAACTGATTGCCGGGACGGTCGCCGCCCCTTCAGGGCCGCGGAGGATCGGAATGCAAATCACCGAGATCAAGGTCGACGGCTACGAGAAGGTGGTCCGTTGCCAGGACGTGAAGTCGGGGCTGTACGCGCTCCTCGCCATTCACGACACGACCCTGGGGCCTGCGCTGGGCGGGATCCGGATGTGGCCGTACGCATCCGACGACGAGGCCCTCTTCGACATCCTGCAGCACTCGCGGGCGATGACGCTGAAAACCGCCCTCGCCGAGGCGGGGTTCGGTGGCGGCAAGTCGGTCATCCTCGCGAGCCCCAAGCGCGACAAGAACGCGGCGCTGCTCGAGGCGATGGGGGAGTTCATCGAGAGCCAGGGCGGCCGCTACATCAGCGCCGAGGACATCAACATCGGCCTCGCTGACCTCGAGGTGGTGCGCCGGAAGACGTGCTGGGTCACCGGTGTGCCGGCGAGCGGCCGCGGCCCGAATCACGCGGCGCGCTACACCGCGGAGGGCTGCGTGGTCGGCTTGCGCGCGGTCGCCGAGGAGATCGACGGCAAGATGAGCCTGAACGGCCGGAAGATCGTCCTGCAAGGCGTCGGCGCGGTCGGCGGACAGCTGGCCGTTCTCCTGCAGCAGGAGGGCGCGGAGGTGACGATCTGCGACACCGACGAGGCGCGCCAGCGGGAGCTCGAGGAGCGGCACGGTCTCGCGGTGGTCGACGATGCGCACCATCTCGACGTCGAGTGCGATATCTACATGCCGTGCGCGCGTGGCGCTTGCCTCAACGACGAGACGATTCCGAAGCTGAAGTGTAGGGCGGTGGCCGGCTGCGCCAATCGCCAGCTGCTCGAGCCGCGCCACGGTCAGCTGCTCCGCGATCGGGGAATCCACTACGCCCCCGACTACGTGATGAACGCGGGCAGCGTGATCAACGCCGGCGCGGAGCTCTCGGGCGAGACCTCCGAGCTCGACATCCGCGCCCGCCTGGTTCGGATCTACAACAACATCAAGAAGGTCTTCGAGGTCTCCCGGCACCTCGACATCCCGACCAACGAGGCCGCCGAGCGCCTCGCCCTGGAGCGGATCGCGGCGGGGCCGAATCACGCCGAGCCGACGTCGGGGGGCGAGCCCGAGAGCGCCTGCCACCTGTAGCGATCCGGGGTCGCCCCGCCGAGAGTCAGGGGAATCGGGCCTCGAGACTCAAGAGCCAGGGGTCGTGTGCCGAAGACTCCGGCAGCGCATCCTTGTTCGGGGAAGCGAGCGGAACAGCAGGAGAGTCATGGCCCTCTTCGAGTGGAACGACAGCTACAGCGTTCAGGTGGCGAGCATCGACGAGCAGCACCTGGCGCTCATGAACATGATCAACGCCCTGCACGAAGCGATGGGCAAGAGGAAGAGCCACGTGGTGATGGCCGCGCTCCTGGAAGAGCTGGGCAGGTACACGCGGGAACACTTCTCTTTCGAGGAGTCGAAGATGCAGGAGGCGGGGTACCCCGGGCTCGAGGAGCATCGAATTGCGCACCATGCCCTGATCGAGAGGGTCACCGAGTTCCAGACGGCCTACGAGGGGAACTCGACCGGCCTCTCCCTGGAGATCATGGAGTTCCTCAAGGACTGGTTGCAGATCCACATCCTGGATGAGGATCAGCAGTACTCGGCCTGCTTGAAGGAAGCCGGGATCCGGTAGCCGAGGCGATCACTGCCCCGGTGCCAGCTCCGGGAACGTGTGCCCTGCGCCTCTCCAGCCAGTTTCCAGGCCGCGAGGGCCGCACCCAGGAGACGACGCAGGCAGCGGGCCGAGGATCTCATGGTCGTCTCATGCTGAATCGTGGGCGGTCGGGAAAGCCCTGGCTCGAGCGCCGGACCCTGTGACTCGCTGTATACGCAAGCGCTACACGCCCGTGAGCGCCAAATGGCCCCGCCACGGAGCACCCGACGAAGGAACCCGAGGCCGTGGGCGCAGCCGGGTCCTCCGCAGTTGTCGGTCGGAGAGGCCTGTGGCACATTGGCCCACCCCCCAGGTACAGCGCAATGAACACCAGAACAGTTCCGAAACGGCTCTCCCTCCTCCTCACGGCGGTCCTGCTGACCGCTGGTGCGTCCACCTTCGCTCAGGATCAGCAGCCGCCGCCGCAGCAGCGCGGCGGCGCCGATCCCTCCGACGACGCCTTCGACCTGGGCTCCCCGCCCTCGCTGCAGGAAGGCTTGACCGAAGAGGAGATGTGGCCCGCCGCGACCGCCGAGGGGTGGAAGCAACCCTGCCTCGTGCGCTGGCAGCGCAACTTCGACGACGCCCTGAAGGTCGCGCACGCCGAGAACCGGCCGATCCTCGTCTGCGTGAACATGGACGGCGAGATCGCCAGCGAGCACTTCGCCGGGGTCCGTTACCGCGAACCGGTGACGGCCGAGCTGATGAGTCGCTACGTCTGCGTCGTCGCCTCGGTCTACCGGCACACGCCGCGCGACTACGACGAGGAGGGCCGCCGCGTCCCGTGCCCGCGCTTCGGCACGGTGACCTGCGGCGAGCACATCGAGACCGAGCGCGCGCTGTACGACAAGTACTTCGACGGCAAGCGCATCTCGCCGCGTCACATCGTGCTCGACCTCGAGGAAGTGGAGCAGCTCGACGTCTACTACTCCTGGGACACGGCGACGGTCTTCACCACCTTCCGCAAGGGGGTCGAGAACTGGCCGGATCCGAACGAACCGCCGGAGCCGACGCTCGAGAACCTGTCCATGAGCGCGAAGGTCGAGTACCGCGAGCTGCTCGAGAAGACCTACTCCACCGAGGACCGCGAGACGAAGCGCAAGATCCTCCTGCTGCTGGTGCAGAAGCCGGTGGTCGACCAGGTGGAGGTGCTGCGCACGGCGATTGTAGGCAGCCGGATTCTGCCAGGACGAGCTCGTCACGCTAATCCAGGTCATTC
>CAZCAC010000080.1:0-39652 GCA_964496575.1 uncultured Planctomycetaceae bacterium
GGCATTCGGCCAATGCCGCCACTCCACGCACCTATGTCAGGAGCCCTGCAATGGATGCGGATCGAGGAGCGCGCGTTCCTCGCCGTCCAGACCTTCCCGGACGTAGAGCACGGCGAGGTCCTGGTCGGGCCGGCGGCGAGTGTAGAAATAGCGGCCGCCCGCCTCGACCGGCGACCCGATCGACTCGAACTGCATCAACCGCGTGATCAGCTCGCGCAGCTCCTCACGACCCGGTGCCTGCTGAAGAATGGAATCGGTGTACTCGTTCTGCTGCGCGATCCACTCGCGAGTGCGCGGCGCTTCTTGGTCTTCGAGCCACCGGTAGGGATCGGCGACCTCGACCCCGTGCAGCGTGTCGACCACGGACTCGGCCGCGGTAGTCGGTGGGGGAGCGATCTCCACACGCTCCGAATCCGTCGTGGCGCAGCCGCCGAGCAACAAGAGGGGCAGGCCGAGAGCGAGGGCGGTTCCCCAGGAGCGGATTCTCCTCGGGGTCACAGAATGGGAGATCGGCAGCTTCATGATGAGTTGTCTCCTGGCGTGAGCGGGGCTCGTGAGGCCCGTAGGCTACTCCCCCGGCGATGCGCTGGCCAGGTTCCGAGGCCGCAGCCCCATTGCGAGCGAGCAGGAGCTGGAGCTACTTGTGCTCCCCGCCGTGCTCACCGTGCAGGTGTTCGAGGTCTTCCGCGGAGAAGTACGTCTCGCTGAAGTCCTTCGCGTGCTTGCGCAGCTTCTCGGTCCAGGTCGTATCGGTGGTTTGCTTGCACTTCATCGCCGCCACGGTGATGCCGTGCAGGAGCGCGAGCTGACGGTGGTACTTGGCCCGGGCCGCTTCGCCGGCACCCTCAGCCGGGATCTTGATTCGCTGCGCGAGCCAGTAGCTCGCCACCTGCTCCTGGATCTTCGCCGCGTGCTCGTCCTTGGTCATCACCCAGCGGACCATCTGGTTGTGCGGAAACTCGCCGCTCTTCTCCATGTCGGAGATCGTCTTCATGCCCTTCTCGATGGTGGTGGTGTCCTCGAGCAGCATGGCGATGCGCATCGAGTCACCGTAGATGCCGCAGGGCACCTGGCAGTGGGGCACCGGCGGCGTTGCGGTGGGAGCCGGGGCGGACGCGAAGAGGAACGGGAGCATCAGCAGGGGGAGAATCGTGCGGTACATGGTCGTCGATACTGGCCGGGGTTCGGGAATGAAGCTCTGCTCGGGTACGAGCGAGTCGAATCGTAACCGAGCGGGGCTTCGAACGGCCAGCGACAGGGGCACTCTCATTGCGAACCCGATCGTCCGGATTCGTCCGCGGGCCGCCCCTACCGATGCCCCTCCGGCGGGATCCGGTTGAACAGCGTGCTCACCGAGGAGTTGTAGTTGTCGGCGACGACCAGGTCGATCCGGCCGTCGAGGTCCATGTCGGTCGCGCAGAGGTCGAGAGGCCCGCGGCCCACGCCGAAGTCGACCAGGCGCAGGAACGGTGAGGGCTGTTCGCCGGCTCGGGACAACCAGGCGCTGACGTGATGGCTGTGCTGAGCGTTCGCGGCGAGGTCCGCTCGGCCGTCGCCGTTCAGATCGGCGGCGACGATCATGTAGGGTGCCAGATCGGTGTCCAGGGTCGCGAAGTGATGGAGCTCGCCCTCGTCGTCGGTGCGCCAGACGAAGATCTCGCCAGGGCTGACGTCACCGCCGCCGAGCCCCAGGAACGCGACGTCGACGTTCGAATCGCCGTCGAAGTCCGCGCAGACGATGCCACCGGTGCGTCGCTCGGCGGGCAGGCTGCCCGAAGGCTCGAGGTGCACTCGCCCGCCGTCCTGCACGAGGACGTCGAAGAGGGCGAGGCCGGACTTCTGGCGGGCGCCTTCCAGACCGACGCAGAGCCGTGCCGGGCGCTCTCCTTGCGCCGGGAGCAGACTCAAGGCCGCCGGTCCACCCTCCACCGTGAACTCACGCACGTTCGCCAGGCGGAAACCCGCCGCCTCTCCTTTCCCTTCGAAGACGACGACTCGACCAGCAACAGGATCGCTGACCACCACGTCCTTCGCTCGATCACCGTTCAGGTCACAACACCAGATGGCGCCGACCCCGGTTCCGAACAGGCGGGGTCCGAATCCCTCGCGCTGGACCAGCTTTCCCTGGCCATCGCCGAAGAGCACGGCCAGCTCACTGCCGCGCGCCGCGGCGGAGAGGTAGGCCGCGTCCAGGTGTCCGTCCGAGTCGAGATCCACCATCGAGAGACCGTCGGTCGCGGGAGGTCCGGCGATCGGTTCGCCCCCCTGCAAGTAGCCGCGGTCATTGCGCAGCACGTCTATCCCGTGGTCGATCGCCGAGAGCGCCAGTGCTTCGGGGTAGCCGTCGCCGTCGAGGTCGCCGGTGGCGATCGCGAGAGGCGCGCGAGCACAGTCGACCCGATGAACCAGCTCGAACGTGCCGTCACCACGCCCCAGGATCAGGCTCGAGCGGTACGCGTCGGTATTCGTCGTCGCCAGATCGGCGTGTCCATCACCGTTGAAGTCGCCCACCGCCAGACCCCAGGGCGCCTGTCCACACTCCATGGAGGTCTGGCTCCTCGGTCCGTGTACGGTCAGGTCGTCGAGTACGTGCACCTTCAGGTCGTAGTGGCCGAGCACGCACACCTCGAGGGCCTCATCCCCGTCGAAGTTCGCGACCTCCACGCCGATCGGGATCGCCCCGCCGTACCACTCGATGATCCGGTCCGCACCCGCAGCGAGCGCGGCGAGGGGACCGCCGGGAGCTCCCCAGCCGAGCACCCAGAGCGCGTGATCTCCGCCGGCGATCAAGAGCTCGCGATCGCCGTCCCCATCGAGGTCGGCCTCGTCGATGTCGCGCGGGATACCGTTCAGGAACACGAGGTGAGCGGGCTCCGCGCTGAGCGAGCCGTTCGCCTCGGCTGCGTAGACCTCGACACCTCGCCGCCCCTGCAGGCCGACGATCAACCCGCCACCACTCTCCAGGAAGTGCAGGACCGTGGGATAGTCACCGTCGCGCGAGGCGAGCGCGTGGACCTCCTCTTCCCCCTCTTCGTCGAACAGGTGTACTTCCTCCGCCTCGGTGATCACTGCCAGGACCCGATGGTCGCCTCCTTCGAGGCGACCCGCTGCGAGAGCGGTAGGGGTTGCTCCGAGCTCGCGAACCCAGCGCATCCTCTCACCTCTCTTCCCCGACAGATCGACGAGGTGTACCGAGCGCGTCTCCTGGGAGGCCGCCGCCACCAGGGACGATCGGGTGGCGTCGAGAGCGAGCGGTCCGAGACCGTACCCTCCGAGCGGAACCCCCCTCGGAGTATTCTCCGCGTCGAAGCCACCACGCAGACGGTCCCAGTGGTACAAACCGCCGGGGACTCGCGAAACCTCGACGAGCTCATCGCTCCCGTCTCCGTCGGTGTCGATCGCCAGCGCACCGGTGATCTTGTGACCGTCGAGCGGCAACTCCAGGCGCGCGGCGAAGGGCGCGTGGGCGACTTCCTGCAGCGTTCTCGGCTGCCGTCCGCCCGTCGGCACCGCCTCTTCGCCACAGCTGACGGTGAG
Source organism: uncultured Planctomycetaceae bacterium (assembly GCA_964496575.1). Lineage (GTDB taxonomy): Bacteria > Planctomycetota > UBA1135 > UBA1135 > CAZCAC01. Next base: position 3,538 of record CAZCAC010000080.1, read on the forward strand.
GCCAGAAGCGCTGGCGGCGAGGATGATCAAGAGGACTGCGTATCCGGGAGGACGGCTGGATCCGCCCCTCTCCCGCGGGGGGGTTCTCATGGGGCGTGATTGTGCCAGTGGCCGGAAGAGCGGACAATCCGCGTTCGCGCAGGTTTCTCACGGCCATCACCCCTCTGGTCTTCCGGTATGCCCATCACGATCGCCGCTCTCGTCCTGTTCCTGTCTCCCCACGGTCTTCCGGTCGTGCCCGACGCAGAGGCGACGCTACTCTACTCCGCGCTGGACAACGGCGACTTCGAGGACGAGGGACCGAGCTTCGAGGACGAGGACGGTCTTCGGCGGATTCCGTGGTGGCGTTCTTCGCACGGCATGAGCCAGGTGCAGCGCGGCGAAGACGGGAGCCTCCTGCGCTGCGCGGAGGGCGAGTGGGCCTCCCAGCCGATCCCCGTCTACGAGCCGCTGCTCGAGGGTCTGCGCATCTCGGGGGAGGTGCGCGGGCACGGCGTCCTCGAGATCACCGACGGGCGAGGCGAGGTGGCGCGTTTCGAGCTCGACCACCAGGCACCCGACTTCACCCCGTTTTCGATCACCGGGAACGAGCTGATCGAGGCGTTGGGGCGACGCCCGGTTCCGCGGCTCGATCTGCGCCTCTCCGCGGCTGATGCCCCGCCGCACTCTGCCGCCTGGCGAAACCTCGAGGTGCTGTCGGAGCTGCCGCTGCCCACGGAAGCGGAGCTGCGCGAAGAGGCGCTGGAGCACCTGAAGTTCATCTGCCAGCTCTGGTTCGATCGCGGCCTCGACCGCGAAGGAGAGATCGAGACGGGACTCCTGTGCTCGCTGCCCGACGTGATCACCGGGGAGCCCGTTTACCGCCTGCGAGGCGGATTCCACACCTTCTTCTCGATGCTGCGACACGCGCTCGAACACGAGGAGGTGCCCGAGTGGCGCGCCGTACACGAGACGTACCTCGAGTCGGTCTTTCGTCACTGCCTCAACGAGAACACGGGCCTGCCCCAGGGCTGGAACGGGGTTCGCGACGAGTCGGTCTCGATGAAGACGATGGAGGTCGCCGCGCCGCTCAGGGCGCTGATCGATCTGGCGGAAATCGAGCCGGAGCCGTGGCGTACGAGAGCGCTGGAAGCCGCGACGAGGGTTGGCCTGCTGATCCTCGAGCGAGGCGTTCGGCCGGACGGTTCGATCGATACTCGCTACCGTCCGATTGACGGTCATTCGGACTCGGAGACCCCGCCGATTCGCAAGCTGGACGTTCCCGCCGAGCTGGCGCGGCTGGGCAAGCTGACCGGTGACGCGCGCTTCACCGGCGCCGCCCTGCGCGCCGTGCGTCGCTTCGAGTACACGCACTACTGGTCGGGACAGTGGGATTACCTCGATCCGGGATTCGACGACCACTTCGGCCACTTCGGGGCGCGCGGCGTGGTGATGTGGGAGTACCACCCCGGCGAGCCGAGTTTTCGGCAGCTGACCGTGAAAGGGCTCGCCTACTACTTGCCGATCTGGAAGGACGCTGTGCGCCTCGGCGGGTACATCGCCGTGGACGAGGTGCGCTGCTGGGAGGTCCTCCTCGATGCGGCACGGCTCGACGAGGGGATTCGCGGGGCAGCGCGTGAGCACCTCTGGCCGGCGATGCGCGCCCACTTCAAGTCGGAGCAGTATCACGACGGGAGCTGGGGGGACGTGACCTACTATCGCTGGGATCCCAAGGTGAACCTGAAGGTCGGCGACCTGATGGCGATCCCCCAGAACATCCTGCATGGTCTGGCCCGCTGCTACGACGATCACGTCGACCTGCGCACCGACGAGGTCCGCGCCATGTTCACGGCGATTCTCCGCACCACCACCGCCCGATACCGCCGCCCCTACGGCTACCTCGGCACGTTGACCGAGCTCTCCGGACAGAACCCCGGCGGGGGATCGATCCGCTTGATGTCGGGGCTGGTGGAGATGCTGGAGCAGCTGGAGTGAGGTAGCCTCAGAACTCACGCGGTCGCATCACCTCGATCCCCGCGCGCAAGATGAACACGGTGGCGTCGTAGTCGCGCACGCGGTTCTGGAGCACACCCTGGCCGTGTACAGCGGTCAGCTTCTCCCAGTCGACCGAATCGATGCGCAGGTAGTCTCGCTTCGCCGCGTAACCCACCTTGGCGACCAGGCGGTCGAAATGGCCGAGGCTGTCGCCGTCGAGGATGTAGTAGGTGTTCCGCTCGGCGCGACCATCGGCCAGGGCCTTCTGGAACTCCCGCACGAGGTTGTTGTAGTTCGTCGCCGAGGACATGTACTGCCCGAGCCGCAAGTCGGCGATCTCGGCGAAGCTGTAGCCCAGGCCCTGCGTGTAGAGACTGACCACCTTGCCCTTCGTCGGAGGGTGAACCTCCTGGAGGTAGGCTGCATCGCGGTAGAAGCTCTCTCCATCGAGCTTCTGCTTCACCGCGTGCCACCCGCCACCCTTGAACAGGACGAGGCCGTCTTCGAGGAGGTGTCCATTGAACTCGGTCACGTTCCGGATGATCCCTCGCTGGCGATCGACGCTGAAGTCCCCGATGTCGATGGTGTCCCAGAGGTTGGCGAGCACCGTGTCCACGTACTCGGGCGTGAGGAACGGGTACTCGCCGACGACCTCTTCGGCCATCGCCTTGGCGAGCAATTCCTGCAGGTGCTCGCGCTCCTCCTCGCTCGTCACCTGCCCGGCGAACGCGTCGTCGACTCGCTCGAAGTAGGGCTGGATGATGTTGCGGACCACGTTCGAGGTGTTCCACTCCATGTCCAGGCAACCCACGCGAACCGGCCGGTCGGGATGATCCAGGTTCCAGGCGCGCAGCAGCTCCAGCAGGTCGAGCGAGCTCGACGACGAGATTAGCGGGTGAAGCCTCGTCTCGAGGAATTCCATCGCACGCTCTTCGTCCGGCTCCGTGATGTAGTAGTCGTAGTATCCGGAGAAGGAGTAGTTGACCTCCAGAAAGACCGCCCTCAGCTCACCCGCTTCCAGGAGGTGCTCGACGACCAGGTTGAAGAGGTGATTCACGCCGGTGTTCCAGTGACTCTCCCCGAAGAAGAGCACCCGCTGGCCCTCGACGAAGGTGTCGAGCCAGTCGGCGAACTCGGGCTCGAGGGAGTCGAGCCCCGGTTCCGTCACCACGGGTTTCATCTCGAGCGCGCCTTCGGGCACGTCGAAGCCGCTCAGCTCCGCCTCGCTCGGGTAGGGGACCAGGAAGGTGGACGCCTCGAGAACCAGCTCCTCCGGTCCCCAGTCGCCGCGGCGATCGACTCGCCCTCTTCCTCGCGTCACCGTGCACGCCCGATCCCCGGTGGGCACGCTGAAGATGTCCTGGAAGCCATCGAGGGAGAGCCCCGTGTACGCGTAGCGCTTCTGCTCCTTCCCGGCGAGGTAGATCCCGGTCCGGGGAGCATCGAGCCGCTGCCCGCCGATCACCACCTCGTCACCCTCGACCTCCATCGGCAGGTCGAAGCGAGCGAAGTCCTCGAACGCCTGGATCGGGCCGATGACGACGATGTGCTCTTCGGGGATCGACTCCAGCTCGCCCTCGGCGACGAGCTGGCCAGTCATCGAGCCTCGATCCTGGTAGTACTCGAACATCCGAGACGCGAAATCCAGGTACTTCCTCTGATCGTCCTCGTCCTCCAGCTGCCCGTGGATCCAGGTCCACTCGTCGTTCGAGTTTCCCTGAGCCGTTGGAGCGGCGACCAGCACACCGAGCAGCAACAGAATCGTCCGCATCATCGTTCCCACCTCGCCCCTTCGTCCGTTTCCCTCGAATGGTCCACCGCCGCGGCGTGGTGCCGAGGATAGCAGGCGGAAGGCGACTCGACGAGACGGATCGACGCCACCGAGAAACCGGCATGTCGGTTGCTGGTAAGATGAATGTCATGTTCTGCCCGACGCTGATTCTCTGGGGGGTGCTCGCCGTTGTGCCGATCCAGGAGTCGCAACCCGCGGCGCCCCGGCAGCTCGTCGTGGAGCTCTCGGTGAAACCGGTGAACCTCGCGGAGCGCTCCCGCACGTTCCTTTGCGCGCTTCGACTCGATCGCGACGATGTGACGCTCACCCTCGGCGAGGAGCACGTCGAAGGGTCCGGGCCGAGCCTCTCGCGCTGGGAAGTGCCGGAGGACTGGTTCATCCACCCCGAGACGGTGTGCCGCGCCCGGCTGATCACGCCCGGCTTCCAGCAGCGAGAAGCCGGCGCGCGCATCGTTCGCAGCTACGATCTGCACGATCGGAATGGAACGGCGGAGCAACCGATCGAGCTGCAGCTGGCGGCGAGACGGGGGTCGACGTGGAGCGGACAGGTGTTGCCCGCGTCGAAGGCACTGGTCGGCGGACGGGTCGAGCTGGTGCGGCCCGGCGAAGGTGCGGAAGATCGATCCGCAGTCGTCGCCTCGTCCTCGCTTTACTCGAGCGGCGAGTACTGCCTGCACATCGAAGCGGCGGGGACCTTCGACCTGCGGGCGCGCGCCTCCGGCGTGGGGACCGCCGTGCACCGGGCGTTGCACCTCGAGAGCGGTGAGTCGGGGGCCCTGCCCGACCTCCAGCTGGTCGGCCCCGGAACGATTCGAGGCTGGGTGGTCGAAACTCACGGCGGTTCCGTGGGTGGGCGCCGGGCTCTCGCGCTTCACGAGTCGGTACCCGTATCCCCACCAGATCGCGCCTCCGCGAGTCGTCGCGCGAAGGAAGGTGAGAGCGATCGAGGCTGTCGCCGAGGGGCGACGCGAGTCGATCGGATGGGACGCTTCGTGATCACCGGCCTCGAGGAGGGACGGTATCGGGTCTTCGTCGCTCCGGAGAGGTCGAGTGCCGCCTGGCTCGAGGTGGATCGCTCTCCACTGGCGACCGGTCCGAACGTGCAATTCGTCGAGATCGCCACTCCGAGGGTGGACTTGTTCGTCCGCGAGGTCATGGGTGACTGGGTGCAGATCCCGATCCGTGAACTGTCCTGGTCCCACCCGGGCGAATCGTGGGTCACCTTGCTGGAGGTGACGCCGGAGGGCGAGGTGATCGACGGCTACCTGGGGTCCGACCCACCTTCGCTGGGCGGCACCATGAACCGGCATTCCTGGCAGGTCGAGGCGGGGAAAGCCTACGTGGCGCAGATCTTCTCTCCCGAGCACGGCTTGACCGGGTGCCGCTCGTCGCCCCGGCTGACGGCTCCCCCTTGCGGCGGAGCGTGACCGTCCCGGCGCCGACCGACCCCGCGGAGATCCGCTTCGAGGTCACCTTTCCCGACGGGTCGGAAGAGGAGCACGACTGGTCGCTCGAGCTGAGGTCCGCGAAGACCGGAGCGTCCCTCCTCTCGCGCGGACAGTATCAGGATCGTGAGTACCTGACGCTCGGTCCCGGGAGGTATCGAGTGGTGGTCGACTGCGATCCGTACCCCCGCTTCTGCGGCCACTCCAGCCGCTTCCACCCGCCCCCCGAGCCGGCGCCCTTTGCACCGGTGGAGCGCGACCTCGAGGTGGTCGCGGGGGAATCGCAAACGGTCCGCGTGGAATTCGCCGAGGGGGGACGCCTGCGCCTGAGAGCGACGATCGAGGGGGACCTCGCCCCGGAAGTGACGGCGCTGCTGGAGTGGTTCGACCACCCGGAGCTGTACCTCAACAGTGGGGAGCCCTGCTACACGATCTCCACCGAGCTGGACCTGCTCTTCGACAGCGGCATACACCCCGGCGGCGGCCGCCTCGAATGGCTCGACGATCCCGCGTCGCCGAAGCGTCTCGACTTCTTCTGGCCCGGCAACGAGGTCACCTCGCGCTGGGGCCACTTTCTCCCCGGTCGCTCCAACTTGCTACGCGACCCGCTGCCTCCCGGCCGCCGCCGCCTGCGCCTGACCCTGCCGGGCTGCGTCCCGATCGAGCGTGAGGTGGAGATCCGCGCGAACGCGGTGATCGAGCTGAACGCGCAGTTCCGTCGGCACCAGGCTGCTCAGCGGCCGACCCGGTAGTGCACCGGCGAGTGTGTCGCGCGCCGATCCGCTGGCACCGGCTGGTAGACGTTCATCGTCGCCGGCGAGGCTTCCTCGAGAGGCAGCGGGTCGGGGCCCCGCGCGACCACGCCGGAGCCGCGCGCCTCGAAGCGTCCCACGAACCCGCCCAGCGTCTCGATCGTCCCCGTGGCCAGCCCGTCCGACACCCGGCCTTCGAGCGCGAAGTAGTGATCGCGACTCACCAGCAGGAGGTACCCGTCATCGTCCAGCGCGCCGACCAGCGGGAGCTCGACCCGACGACCGTATCGGACCACCGACAGCGTGCCGATCACCTCGCCCTTCGGCGAGACCTCGAAGAAGAGGGGTGAGCCCGCCTCGTCGCCGCCGGCGTAGGCTCCGGCCATCCGGCCTGGATTCCCCCGCTGCTGATCGGGAACCAGGGGATCGGTCCCGACCTGCAACTCGACGCCGTCGTCGACTCCGTCCCCGTCGGTATCGGGATTGAGCGGATTCAAGCCGTGATAGACCTCGAAGTCGGTCAGACCGTCCCCATCGACGTCGGGATCGGTCGGGTCGGTCCCCAGCGCGATCGTCTCGAGCGCATCCTCCAGCCCATCGCCGTCGGCATCGCCGTCCCGCATCTCGCCGGCCGTCGTCGGCACCCCATCCGGGACCCCGGGCTTCGCCGGGACGCCGGCCTGGTCGATGGTCGACGGGTTGCTCCTGCGGGCCGACTCGATCGCCCGGCTGAAGCCACTCGTCCAGCGCCTGCCGGAGACGCGCAAGATCGGCGAGACCCTGGTGAGACTGCGCGCACCGGTGGCCGACTACCTCTCGGCGCTCGAGCCCTTCGAGGAGCCCTTCGTCGAGAAGCTCTGGCCGGCGCGAAGGAAGAGCCTGGAGACGAGCCGCGGGAAGGTCGCCGGGCTCCTGGCCAGGGCGAAGCCCGAGCCGCTCAGTCATCTGCTCACCGCTCTCGGTTTCGAGATGCCGACCTCCGCGGTGCCGATCTACCTGGTGAGCACCGCTCCTTCCCCGGGCGGCGTCACCCTGCGCACCCGATCGGGCCCCGTGTGCGTGGTGAGCACGGCCGAGCGCACGCCGGTGCAGCTGTGCGAGGTGATCCTGCACGAGGCGACCCACGCGGTCGAGGCGATGAAGCCCGAGCTCGAGTCGCCGGCGCCTTCGCGGCTGCGCGCGGCGCTGGAGGGCAAGGTCGATGCGACGACGGTGCGCAACGCCTGGCACACCCTGTTCTTCCTGCAGGCCGCCGAGACCGTACGCGTCTGCATCGATTCCGAGTACGTCGACTACGGCGAGACGAGCGGCTACTACCGGCGCGTGGGATCGGTGGCCGAGTTCGAGCGCAAGATCTGGAAGCGGTACGCGGCGGGAGAGATCGATCTCACCGCGGCGCTACGCGAGATCGCCGAGGGCGTGGCTGAAGCCGCCCCCGGCGATCCGGAACAAGATCATTGACCCGTCAGTCCGCGTACTTCACGCCGCAGCCGTACGACTTGGTCTTGGGCACGCTGACCGGCTTGCCGCAGGACGCCTCGGAGAGCGCCTGCGTGATGAGGTTCGGACCGCCTTCGCGGGCCTGAGCAGCGCCGGTGTAGACGATCACGCCGCGCGGATCGATCAGGAACACCTGCGGCGTGGTGCGCGCGCCGAACGTCTTGCCGACCTTGCCGTCCTGGTCGAAGAGGATCGGGTGCTTCAGCTTCCAGCGCTTGACCGCGTCCTCGTTGGAGCTGCGTGACGCGCCTTGCTTGCCCTTGCCGCCGCTGTTGATCGCCGCCCAGGCGACGCCGCCGCGGCTCACCTGGGCGGCACACTTCTCGAGCGGGCCGCCTTCGCCGTGGGCTTTCTTGACCACCGGGCATTGCGGGTTGAACCACTCGAGGACCACGAACCGACCGCGCTTGTCGGAGAGTCGAAACTCCTTCCCGTCCAGGCCGGTCAGCTCGAAGTCGGGTGCGACCTGGCCGAGCTTGGCCTTGTCGTCGTACTTGATCGCACAGCCGTAGCTCTTGGTACGCGGCTGGGGAATCTCGCCGCCGGCGGCGAGGACCATCAGCGCCCGGTCGACCAGGCTGGTCACGTCGGGGGTCGCCTTGTTCGGGGCCATCGCGTCGTCGTGAGCGCCGGCGTAGATCAGCGCGCCTTCCTTGTCGATGATGTACATGTGCGGCGTGGTGCTCGCGCCGTACATCCGTCCGACCCAGCCGCTATCGTCGCGGAGAATCGGGTACTCCAGGGCCAGCTCCCGCCTGGCGGTGACGTTGTCACGCAGCGGGTTGCCCGGCTTGCCCGGGGCGTTGGAGTTGATCGCCACCCAGACGATCCCCTTTCGGGTCGCGTCGTTGCCGAGCTGGTAGAGCGCTCCGCCCTCGGCGTGGGCTCTCTTGACCACGGGGCAGGTCGGGTTGAACCACTCCAGCACGACCAGCTTGCCGCGGTGGTCGGAGAGCTTCCACGCCTTGCCGTCGAGGTCGGTCAACTCGAAATCCGGTGCCAGCTCGCCGATCTTCGCGTTCCAGGTGCGCTTCTGCTCCTTGGTGTCGGCGGCCTTCTTCTGGTCGGCGCCGATCTTCTTGACGCCCTTGAGCTGGGGTGCCCCGGCGCTCAGGAGGGCGAAGGGGAAGGTGAGCGCGAGCAGCATCGTCGTGCTGCGAAGGAGGTTCTGGTTCATCTCGAGGCCTCGGTCTGGTTCGGGATCGGTTGAGAGCCACCGGAGCGGCTGTAGGGAAGATCCCCGCCCGCCTCGCCGTCCTGCGGCCCTGCGGGAGGGGTGAACTGGACTTGGTAGTAGCGATCGCGCGCCTTTCGCGTGACGCGCAGGACCCCGCGAGCGATCGGAGTCTCTTTCTCCCGGCCGTGGGCCCGCGCGAAATCGACGGTGATCCAGCACGTGGGGCCACCCGGGATCGAGAGGGTGCGCTCGCGCAGCTCGAGCGGGCCGCCCGAGGCGGGATAGAACTCGAGCTCGGTCGCGGATTCGACGGTGAGGTCGAGACGGAGCCCCTCGCCCTCGGCACTCCAGGCCTCGGTCGCTCCCTCGAGCTTCTCGAAGGGGAGCGGAAGACGTTCCTTCCACGGCTCGAGCCGCTTCGCATTCGCGGGCTTCGGCTGCTCGCCGACGGGGGTGGCCGCGAGTCGCAGCGAGGCCTTTCCATCCTGCATGAAGCACGCCGTCTTGCAGACCAGCCACTCCGCTTCCAGCGTGAACTCGAAGCTCGCACCGCGCTCGATGACCTCCGGGGTCTTCACCGGGACGAAGATCACGGCCCGCTCCTCGTAGCCGTAGCTCACGAACCCGCCGGGCAGCTCGAAACGCTCGGGTCCTGGAAAGCGAGGCGCGCCGATCTCGAAGCCCTCCGGCCCGTTCACCGCGACGCGAGTGGGCAGGCCACTGTCACCGGCGTTCTCCCAGTAGACGTGGAAGTGCTCGGGCATGTCGAGGTGCGCCGCGAGGAGGAGCTCCTGGCCGGGCACGACGCTATCGACGTCCGCGAGGAGCTCGAGCTGGACCTCGGGCTCCACTTCCTCCTCGTCCGTCTCTTGCGGCGGGAGGAGGAGTGGTGTGATCAGGAGTGCTGCTAGCGTCAGGGCGATCGGACTCATCGCGATTTCACGGCGCACGAGCCGTGGGTCCCGTACCCTGCGTACGAGCCTATCGGGCCATTTCGAGACGAAGGGTAGGGCGCTTGTTTTGTTCCGGATCTGCGGAGGGCCTTGTCGGCTGCCTCGCCCCGTGTCGGATCACGGTAACCACTCCTCCAGCTCCGCCACCGCGGCCCGTGCCTTGCTGGAGACGGGCACGCCCCAGCGCTCGAAGAAGGGCCCGAAGTCGCGATTCGCGGCGCGCGAGAGTCGAACCAGCCACTGATCCCGCTTCTCCGCGTCACTGCGCGGGCGCTCGTCGGGCGGCAAGCCGGCGTACTCGGCGAAGACTCGGCGGTAGAGCTCCCAGCCGAACGCCTCCTGGATCTCGACGTACATCACCAGCGCCAGAAACGGATCGCGCTGCCACTCCTCGAACGGCGCGCCCTTCTCGATATGTGCGATCGCCTGCTGGCGCGCTCCGTCGAGAGTTGGATTCTCCGCCGTGGCGACCCCCGAGAGTTTTTCGATCACGAACAGGGTGAAGAGGTTGCAGGTCACCTCGGTCGTCCCGCCGAAGGTCCAGTCCGGGTGCTGGTGGTTGTGGCCCAGCTCGTGCCACACGCCCCACTCGCCGCCTCGAGCTCGCTGCAGGAGCTCGATGTCGAGCATCCGCGCCGCCGCGTCGAGGTGAGTCATGATCGGATAGCCCGCGTGCATGTAGCCGGCGCTGATCTGGCGATCGGTGACGAAGCGCTGCGGCTGGACGTCGAGGGGGCGTGCGCCGAGCTCGGCGTAGTAGCCGAGCACGCGGTACCAGAGCTCAATCAGCTCGGTCGGATTCTCGAGGGTGCGCGCGGTCTCGGTCGGCACGGTCAGGATCACCCGTGAGCAGGCGAGCTCCGCCCACGGGGCGGTGGGGGCTTGCAGGCGCTTCTGCCACTCCGCCGGATCGGTCTCGCCGAGCACGAAGAGCGGCGCGAGCGCGGCGCCGGGGAGCTCGAAGGTCGCCTCGCCGGTGAGCCCGCGCGGGACCTCGATGTACAGGAGCCCCCCGTGCGGGTTGCCGATCACCGTCTCGGTGGCCAGCAGGGGCACGCGCGTGCAGATCTCGGGGTGACGCGTCCACGCGCTCTTGCCCCAGAGCTGATCGCTGTGACAGCCGATGCGCACGTAGAGGCCTCGGCCGAGCGCCGCCTCGGTCGCGTGGACGTGGAGCGTCTCGCCGGGCGGCGCGTACAGGCCGGTGCTACGCCAGCCGGGAATCGAGAGGTCGAGGTGGACACTCGCCTCCTCGCTGCCGGTGGTCGCGCGCGGGGCGTCATCGGGAACCGCGCCGGGGAAGTCGGTGGCCGAAGGGGCGGCCTTCAAGTGGCCGGGACCGGCGGCGCTGGTCTCGCGGTGGCGCAGGATCAACGCGAGGCGATCGAGCGCCGATTCGATCCGCAGGGGCCGTGCCGCCGAGGGTTGGGCGGCGTCTTCGCCCTCTGGAATCACCGCGCGGACCTCGTTCAGAAACGTCTCGTCATCCGCGGGCAGCGAACGAACCGCGTGCAGCACCGATCCCGAGAGCTGCTCGACCTGCGCCGGCTCGAGTTTCGTTCCCGTCGCGCCGATCCCGTCGAGGACCTTCAGCGCCCGCTGCGCGTTGGCCCTTTCCAGCCGCCGCCCGTCGCGCGGCACCCCGACTGGATCGAGCACGTCGACGTAGCCGAGGCCCCACGAGAGCCCCGCGTCGCGCAGGAACCGATTGCCGGGGTGATCGGTGGTCAACTCGAGGTTCGGATTGAGCTGCTGCCATCCCCAGCCGAGGCCGGCGGTGACCAGCCCGCCTCCATCGCGGACGAAGCCGGCGAGCGCCTCGCGGTCCTCGTCGCCGATCACCGCGAGCACACCGAGGACGACGTCGACCTCGGCCAGGGCTTCGGCGTCGAAGCTCTCCAGCCTCGCTACCCTCAATCCGGCTTCGGACAGAACGGCGACCAGCGACCGTGAGCGCCAGACCGCGACTGTCGCCTCCTCCGCTCGCCCCGCCCAGCGCAGTGCATTGCCGAGCAGAGCTCCCGTCTCTCCGACCGAGAGCGAGCCGGGGTCGAAGTACCCGCCGTGCCCGAAGGCCACCACGCGCCCTTTTCCCATCGCCGTCGCCGCGACGACGGGCAGGTGCGTCCCGCCACTCGACCCGGTGACGACGACGAAGGCTTCCTCTCCGTGCACGGCGATCGGCCCGGGCACGCCGGGTCTGGCGATCGTCTGCACGCCGTCGAGCAGCTGATCGAGATCGGCCGTGCGAGTCTCCTGGTGAGCGACGGGGCACAGGAGCAGGAGAGAAAGCGAGAGGATCATGCGGAGATGATACGCAGCTCGTACGCTCTCCGCATGTCGTTCTCCTCTCGCGCATGCCTCGCGCTTCTCGCCGCTCTCGCGGCGGGGTGCGGGGAGGACGTCGAGCCGCGTTCCCGCTCGACCGCTTCCACTCTCGAGGCGCTGGACGATCTCGGCTACGCGGCGGTGAGCGAAGAGCGCTTCGACCGAACTCAGTCCGGCGTGGTCTTCCGCGACCCCGAGCGCAGCTGGCCTGGCTACAACCTCTACACCGATCGTTATCGGTGCGCGACGATCCTGATCGATGGCGAGGGACGGGAGGTGGCGCGCTGGGAGCGGCCGGAGGATCGTTGCTGGTCCAACGCGCAGCTGCTCGAGAGCGGCGACCTGCTGGTGATCGGCTGGGAGCGCGGGCCGACCTACCACGGTGCGATCGACGAGTTCCGCTACGTGTTGCGCCTCTCGTGGTCGGGGGAGGAGCGGTGGAAGGCGCGGGTCAACGCGCACCACGACCTCGAGATCACTCCCGGTGGCGAGATCGCGGTGCTCGGCTTCGAGTGCACGCCGCTCGCTGAGGGTGCGAGTGCGGAGCTCCTTCGCGAGGATCGGATCTGTCTCCTGGGCACGGACGGCGAGCTGCTCGATTGCCGTTCGCTGCGCCCGGCGCTGGAAGCCGACCCCGCCGCGTTCGCGCCGGAGGAGTTCAAGCCGAGCCGCGGTGGGGGAGTGACGTACCTCGATCCCACGCACGCGAACTCGATCGAGTTCCTGCGCCGCCCCGAGCTCAATGCCGGGCACCCGCTCTTCGCCGGGGGCAACGTGCTGGTCACGATGCGCCACCAGGACGCGGTGATGGTCCTCTCGTGGGAAACCGGCGAGCTGATCTGGAGCTGGGGTCGCGAGGAGCTGGAAGGCCCGCACGATGCGACCGTGCTGGAGAGCGGCCACATCCTGATCTTCGACAACGGCCTGCGCCGCGGCTGGAGCCGCGTGATCGAGCTCGATCCGGTGGCGGAGCGAATCGTCTGGGAATACCACGCCACGCCGCCGGAGTCCTTCTACTCCAGGAGCCGCGGCTCGTCGCAGCGCCTGCCGAATGGCAACACGCTGATCGCCGAGTCCGATCGCGGTCGCGCCTTCGAGGTCACCCCCGAGGGCGAGATCGTCTGGACCTGGCTCAACCCCGCCCGCGACGAGGAGGGCCGGCTCTCGACGCTGGTGCGGATGAAGCGGTTGCCCGTGGAGCGGGTGGCGCCGCTGATTCGGTAGTCCGGTCCAGCGACTACCCGCCTTCCTCGCCTCGCCCCTTCCGCTTCTTCTTCCGATCCTCTTTCTTCTTCTGGTCGAGCCCCCAGTACTTGTTCCACACGGCCTGCTCCTTCCTCGTCAGGCCGGTCGGCTGGGGGGTCATCTCGAAGTCCTTCTTGTTCGCCTTCCACCAGTCCGCCCAGGCCTTCTCCTCCCGGCCGAAGTCCTCGCCGGTGAGCACCTTCAGCGCGTTGCGGAACTCGCCCATCAGCGGTTGCCCACCGCCCCCGCGCTTCCCGGCGCGGCGGCCGGTCTTCTTGATCATGCTCATCAGCTCCTCGACCGACTGCTTGTCGCGGATGTTGCCCAGGCTGTAGATGCGAGCGATGTGCACCTGCTTCGGCGCTTCCGCCAGCATGTTGTCGGTCAGGATCTCGATCGACTTCGGGCTGCCGTGCTGCCCGATTGCCTTGATCATCGCCTCGTGGAGCCTGTCGTCCTTCCTGATCGCCTTGTCCTTCTTCAGGCTCGTATGAAGCGCGTCGAGGGCGTCGGGGTGCTTCAGCCAGCGCAACGACTCGATCGACGCGGTGCGCACCACCGTGTCCTTGTCCTTCAAGCCCTTAGCGATCCAGTCGATCACCTCGCCGTCGTTGACCTTGCCGAACTTCTTCAAGGCCTCGAGACGCTCAGTCGTCTTACCCTTTTGAAACGCCTCCTTGAGGCCGGCGACGGCCTCCTCGACCTGTGCGGGGTCGGGGGCGGGAGGCTGATCGACCGGGGGCGTGTCGTCCTGCAGGGGAGGTGCGACGAACAGCGTGGCGGCGAGGATCAGGTTCAGCATGACGTGCTCCGTTGCAGGCGGTCGGATACGGGCTCAGGCACAGCTTAGGAACCCCGAGCGGGCGTGTGGGTTCCGTGAAACCAAAAAGAGGTACCCGGCGTTCCAACCTTGTATCGACCGCGTGAGGGCCGGGGCTGAGCGGTCTCTCCGATGCGGGCCATCGGTCATCCAGGCGAGATCCCCGCTCGCCGGCCGCTCAGACCAGGTAGACGACCTCCGCTTCGGGGCGCTCTTCCCCCGGCCGGAGACGCGCCAGCGTCACCGGCAGTCGCAGCCGACGTGGCCCCGCGCTCCCGGGGTTGAGGAAGAGCACGCTGCCGTTCTGCTCGATCTTCGGGGCGTGGGTGTGGCCGCTGACCACCACGTCGATCTCCTGCGCGAAAGGATCCACGCCCAGCTCGGTGAAGTCGTGGACCAGGTGGACGCGCAGCCCCAGGCACTCGACGGTCAGCTGCTCGGGCACGCCGGCGGCGGTCGGCCCGTAGTCGGTGTTCCCGCGCACCAGCGAGACCGGCGCGATCTGGCGCAGGCCGGCGATCACGGCCTCGCTCCCGTAGTCCCCGGCGTGCACGATGTGGGAGCACCCCTTCAGGGCCTCGATCGTCTCCGGGCGGAGGAGGCCGTGGGTGTCCGACAGGACTCCGATCCATTGATCCATCGGGTAAGAATAGCGTACCACTGGCCCGTGGTGTGACCGGAGTTCGGGGAGTTCGAAGAACCGGGGAACGACCGGAACTGCCCGCCGTCCCGCCGGTTTCGGGGAGCTTCGGGTCGGCTTCTGCCCCCCGAGCGCGCACCCCTGCCGCGAAGCCGTTTAGACTTGCGCCCCCCCCAAGAGGAGTACTCATGACGACGATCGCCAGCGCCGACCAGCTCTACCGCTTCTTCAACCAGGGTGACGAACAGGTCGCCGTGCTCAAGGGCCTCTCGCTCGAGGTCACCGAGCGCGAGTTCGTCTGCGTGATGGGGCCGAGCGGCTCCGGGAAGTCGACGCTGCTGCACGTGCTCTCCGGGATCGACCAGCCCGACGCGGGCAAGGTCACCCTGGCCGGTGAGCTGCTCCAGGAGATCAGCGAGAGCAAGCGCACCCGGCTGCGGCGCGAGACGATCGGGCACGTCTTCCAGTTCTTCAACCTGCTGCCGAACCTGACCGTGCTGGAGAATGTCCAGGTCCCGCTCGCGATCCAGGGGATCTCCGTCACGCAGGAGACGCCGCGGATCGAGGCCATCCTCGAGCGCCTCGGCCTCGCGGGCCGCGAGGGCGCGTTCCCGCACGAGCTCTCCGGCGGCGAGATGCAGCGCGTCTCGATCGCCCGCGCGCTGGTCGGCGGGCAGCCGCTGCTCCTGTGCGACGAGCCGACCGGCAACCTGGCGCAAGGAGCCGGGCTCGAGGTGATGCAGCTCCTGCGCAACCTCTGCGACGAGGACGGGCGCTCGGTGCTGCTGGTCACCCACAACCCGCGCGACGCGACCTTCGCCGATCGTCTGTTGTTCCTCGTCGACGGCGAGCTCGCCCCCGACGTCGAGCTATGCGGTCCCGACATTCCGGTGGAGAAGGTCCACGAGACTCTCGCTGCGCTACACATCTGATGAAGCTCGCCAGGATTCTCGCCAGCCGCAGCCTCCTGCAGCGGCCGGCGCGCACGATCTTCTCGATCCTCGGCATCGCCGTCGGGATCGCCACCGTGGTCACCGTCTACACGCTCGACCACAACACGATTCGCGGGCTGAAGGAACGCTTTCAGACCGAAACGGACTGGACTCCCGAGTTCGAGGTCAGCCCCGCGCCCGAGGTGGAGGATCCGCGCGGCGTCCTGGATGGGATCGAGGGGATCGCGGACGCCGCCGCCTTCTTCCAGGGCGAGGTCGTCCTGCGCAAACCGGGTGATCCGCGCGCGCCGGCCGGCAGCAACCGCGGCGGCAAGCGCGTCCGGATGCTGGCGGTCGAGGCCGAGGTCCTGCCGCGCATGGACGCGTACGAGCTGCTCGAGGGCGCCGACCTCGAGGTCGAGGCGGAGGAGCCCGGCGTCCTGGTCGGTCCGGCGATCGCTGAGGAGCTCTCCCTGGCCGTCGGCGACCGGATCGAGCTGGCGCGCCCGATGCGGCGCGCGCCCAAGGTCTGCATCGACGGGGTGATGCAGGAACGCGAGGGCGCCCGTCCGCGGGCCCCCATCGGCATGCTCTTCACGGTCAGCGGGATCCTCAAGGCGGAGAAGCTCGGCCGCCACGCCGAGGGCGAGATCGTGCTGATCGACTACCCACGCGGCGAGACACTCTTCGAGGGTGCGCGTACCTCGACCAAGTTCTGGGTGCAGCCGGACCCGGTGGTCAACATTGAGGACCTGCACGCGCACCTCGCGCCGAGTTTCGCCTACGACACCAAGAAGAGCACCCTCACCGGCCGGACGGCGAACGAGCGCGCGTACCGCAACGGCGTGTACATGGCCGGACTGCTCGCGCTGATGCTCGGGCTGTACGTGATCTTCCACACGCTGTCGATGTCCTTGATCGAGCGGGTCCGCGAGATCGGCGTGCTGCACGCGATCGGTGCGGGGCGGCGGCAGATCGCGCGCATCTTCCTGCTCGAGGCGCTGCTCCTCTCGGGTCTGGGCGGGCTGCTCGGCCTCGTCGTTGGGGTCGGTCTGGCCAAGATCCTGCTGGCGGCGGGCATCACCTCGACCGGCAGCGGCAAGCACTTCGAGGGTTTCGAGATCCCGTGGGGAGTCTTCCCGCTGGCCGCGCTCGGGGTGGGCACCGCGCTGCTCGGCTCGATCTTCCCGCTGGTCCGCGCGCGCAACGCGAGCACCGTAGAGGCGCTGCGCGGCGAGAAGGCGATGGAGCACCGGGCGGTCGCACACGGCTTCCACGTCTTCATCGCCATCCTGATCGCGGTGCTGCTGCCCACGCTCTACTTCACCATCGTTCCGATCGTCGGTGAGGCGAGCGGGCCGCTGGTCGGTTCGATCCTGCTGGCGGTCGCCATCCTCGGGCTGCTGCTCGCCGTGCCCCTGCTCATCCCGGGGATCGTCTCGTCGCTCTGCCGGTTACTGACCCGGCCGCTGACGCGTTTGTTCCCCTTCGCCGGCTCGATGGCTTCGAAGACGATGCTGGCCAACCCGCGTCGGATCGCCGTCTCGACCGCCGCGATCGCGCTGGTGTGTGCCGCGTTCATCGGCTTGAAGGCGATGACCGCGAGCCTGCACGGCGAGGTCGATACCTGGGCCGAGACTGCGCTGACCGACAAGGTCTGGGTGAGCAACCTCCCGGAGGTCGAGCTCGCCAGGTTGCGCGAGGCGCTGCACCAGCACCCGGAGATCATCGGGGTCGAACCGGGGGACGTGCGGACCTACGGGACCTTCCTGATGATCGGCTTGCAAGCCGACGAGCTGGTCGAATACGGACTGCTGTCGCGCGATCCCCTGTTGAAGGTGGCGCTCGAGGAAGACCACGGGATGATCGTCTCACGACGCGCGGCCAACGAGCGCGGCCTGGCGGTCGGAGACTCCGTCCCGGTGCGCGTCGGCTCGGGAGCAGTGATCGCCTTCCGCGTCATCGGCATCACCGACGAGTACGGCTACTTCCCCAGGCCCGACGAGCGGATGTACGGCGTGGTGAGCGATCGCTACATGAAGCAGTACTTCTGCCTCGATCTGGACCATTCCGAGCAGATCAGCGTTCGTCTTCGCGACGGCAGCGATCCCGGCATCGTCGAGGCGGCGGTGCTCGACGCGCTGGGCGGGGGAGGGAAGCCCGCTTTCCTCACCGGCGAGGAGCTGCTCGAGCTGCACGTCACCGACATCGAGGAGGACTTCGCGCTCTTCGACCTGATCCTCTTGATGACCGCGCTGCTCGCGGCGCTCGGGGTGCTGAACGGCCAGCTCCTCTCGGCGCTCGAGCGCTCCAAGGAACTGGGTGTGCTGAGGGCGCTCGGCGCCGACAGCAAGCAGATCGGCGGCATGGTCTGGCTCGAGTCGGCAGTGATGGGCTTCTTCGGCGCCGTCCTCGGTCTGGCGCTGGGCGCGATCCTGGGGCCGGTGATCATCCGTTCGCTGGAGACGCTCTCGGGCCTGGGGTTGCCGTGGGTCGGCGCGGGGTGGTGGAACCTGATCGTCCTCTGCGCGGCGGTGGCGATCACCGTGGCGGCCGGGGCGTACCCCGTGTGGCGCATGAACCGGACGGATACGGTGAGAGCGATCCGGACCGGCGGTTGAGATCGACGCCGCGGCCCTCGAGAGAATCGAGGGTCGCGGGTTTGTTATCTTGCGGCGGATGCCAGTCCGATCCAGTCGCTGGTCGGATCTCTATCGCTCCCGTTCTCTCCCGCCGCGGTAACTCGTTCATGCGCTTCGAAACCAAGCTGATCCACGCCGGCACGCCCACCCCTCGTCACGAGGGAGCAGTGGTCACTCCCATCTACCAGTCCGCGATGTTCGAGTACGCGGGTGAGGAGGAGTACCACGACCTCAAGTACATCCGGTTGAACAACACACCGAATCACCGGGAGCTGCACGCGAAGCTGGCCGCGCTGGAAGGAGCGGAGGACGCGCTGGTGACCGGCAGCGGAATGGCGGCGATCTCGGCGTCACTCCTCGCGGTCCTCCAGGGCGGCGATCACTTCCTGGCCCAGGATTGCCTGTACGGGGGCACGCACGATTTGATCACGAAGGACCTGCCGGGGCTCGGAATCGAGCACGATCTCGTCGACGGCACCGACCCCGCGGCGTGGGAGGCGAAGCTGCGGACGAATACGAAGGCGCTGTACCTGGAGACGCTGTCCAATCCGCTGCTCGGGCTGTCCGACGTGAAAGCGGCGGTGGAGTTCGCGCGCGCGAACGGGCTGGTGACGTTGATCGACAACACGTTCCCCAGCCCCTGCAACTTCCGCCCGGCGGAGTGGGGGATCGATCTCTCGCTGCATAGCTGTACCAAGTACCTGAATGGCCATTCCGACATCGTCGCGGGGGCTGTGATCGGGAGCGTGGAGCTCGTGCGCGAGGTGCGCCACAAGCTCAACCACTTCGGCGGCTCGCTCGATCCGCACGCCTGCTTCCTCCTGTGTCGCGGTATGAAGACGCTGGCGGTGCGAATGCACCACCAGAACGAGGCGGGGCTGACGCTGGCCCGTGCGCTGGAGGCGAACCCGGCCGTGAGCAACGTGAACTACCCCGGACTGGAGAGTCACCCGCAGCACGCCATGGCCAGGGAGCTGCTCGACGGGATGGGTGGGATGCTTTCGTTCGAGCTGAAGGGCGGCCTCGGGGCGGCGTTACGGATGATGGAGCGCTTGAAGCTGCCGATCAATGCGCCGAGCCTCGGTGGTGTCGAGTCGCTGGTGACGCGCCCGGTCACGACCTCGCACGCCGGGCTGAGCAAGGCGGCCTGCGAGGAGTCGGGGATCTCCGACTCACTGGTGCGGGTGTCGGTGGGGCTCGAAGCGGCGGAGGATCTGACCGAGGACTTCGCGCAGGCGCTCTCCTGATTGCCGTTCCCGGCTCCCTCTCGTTTTGTCGTTGCCCGATCGGGGCGAGATGGCTATCAAGGAGGCGGAGACACGTTCAAATGCGCCGCCTGGCAACAGCGAATGGTGTAGTCCCCCAGCAATTCGTGATAACGGCCAAACCACGACAGCGGTTGGCCGCATTCGTCATCGATTCGGTGGTCCTGTTTGGCCCGTTGTCGCTCTTCGGATTGATCGCGATGTCAGCCGATACTTCGGGGCATCTAGACTTCGACCCCAGGATTGTGACATTCGTCCCCCTGGCGGTCCTGTTCCTGATTTGTCGTGACGGTGTACCGAGACCGAACACTCTCCGCCTGTCGGGATTGGCCAGGGCGCGGCGTTCCCAGCAGCACAACACAGCACTCGAGGGCGCGACCGGGATTCCTGGCCGTGGTCCGTCGGCGATCGCGGGTGACCGGTGAAGAGTGTCCGGTCCCGGCACCAGAGAGGGTGGGAGCCCAGCACAAGTCATTGCCTGACCAAGAGTTACGTGTTGGCGGCCAACCGCGGCCGACGGGAGGACTCCGGGGGCGGAGAACCGGAACAGAATCGCCAAAATCTCTAAACCGAGTGGGCGAGCCGGCGTTTACACAAGCTCCCACCCCGGCGCTCCTGATGCCGGGATCCAGTTCCCCCCAGCCGTACGATTTCCTCCCCGGTTCGCCGCCCATCCCCATGCGCCGCTTCGGCTTCTCGCCCGCACTTCCGCACCCGTCAACTCTCCGCGCCACCGCCTGGATCTTGCTCTCGGCCCTGCTCGCCGGAGCCCGTTCCCCGGGCCCGGGCTCCGAATCAGCGCCACCCCAGGAGGACGAGCCGCCGAAGAGGGAAGAAGAACGACAGGAGAAGGAGGAAGAACAGGGACAGAGTGATTTGATCGTCCTGGACGAGGTGATCATCACGGCCACCCGAACTCCGCGCACGGTTCTGGAGGCGCCCTACTCCGTCGAGGTGGTCACCGACGAGAGGATCAAGGAGCGTTCCTACCGGACCACCCCCCAGATACTGCGTGACGTGCCCGGAGTCATGATCCAGGAGACGGCGCCGGGTCACGGATCTCCGTACATCCGGGGCTTCACTAGCTTCCGCAACCTCTTCCTGATCGACGGCATCCGCCTGAACAACTCGGTCTTCCGCCCCGGCCCGAACCAGTACTGGGCCACGGTCGACGCCTGGAGCATCTCGAGCATGGATGTCATCAAGGGCCCGAGCTCGGTGCTCTACGGCTCGGACGCCATCGGTGGCACGGTCAACGTGAACACGATGAACCCCTACCCCGGCCGGAACGGCAATGCGGTGGGTGGTCAGCTTCGCTACCGGTACTCGAGCGCCGAGAACTCCAACTACGGCAGGGCCGAGGTCAGCGGGATGTTCGAGGGCGACTTCGGAATCCTGGCGGGGATCACCGCCAAGGACCTGGGCGATCTGAAGGGAGGCAGGGATACGGGCACTCAGCCGTACACCGGCTACTCCGAGATCGACGGGGACCTGAAGATGGAGAAGTACCTCGACCCGTACACTCGCCTCGTCTTCGGCTTCCAGCACGTCTACCAGAACGACGTCCCGCGCACTCACAAGACCGTCTACGCCGTGCCCTTCGAGGGGAGCTCGGTGGGCAGCGACCTGCGCCGGGACTTCGACCAGGAGCGGACCCTCGCTTACACCAAGCTCCAGGGGGAGGAAGCCGACTCCTTCTTCGACAGCTACGACCTGAGCTTGTCCTGGCACCAGCAGAGCGAGATCCGCCACCGCACCAAGGGCAGCGGCAGCCAGGAGGAGCAGGGCTTCGAGGTGGACACCTTCGGCCTCCTGGCCAACCTCGGCTCCGAAACCGGTATTGGCAGGCTGACCTACGGCTTCGACGTCTACCACGACGAGGTCAGCTCCTTCAAGACGGGCCAGGCGATCCAGGGACCGGTGGCGGACGACGCCACCTACGACCTGGTGGGGGTTTACGTCCAGGACGAGATCGAGGCCACCGACCGGCTGGACTTCATCCTCGGCGGCCGCTTCAACTACGCCGCCGCGGACGCGAACAGCGTCCTGAATCCGGACCCGGGGGCCCCCGACCAGCAGATCGCCCTGAGCGAGGACTGGAGCGCCTGGGTCGGCAGCGCGCGCTTCAGCTACGCCCTCGAGGAAGACACCACCAGCATCTTCGGGGGGATCTCCCAGGGTTTCCGGGCTCCCAACCTCTCGGACCTCACACGCTTCGACAGCGCCCGCACCGACGAGTTCGAGATCCCCGCGCCCGGCCTCGACGCCGAGCACTCGATCAGCTACGAGCTCGGCGTCAAGCAGTCGGCCGAACGCCACTCGGCGCAGCTCGCCGTCTTCTACACGCAGATCAAGGATCAGATCGTTCGATACCCGACAGGTGAGATGAGAGACCTGGACGGCGACGGCGTGGACGAGTCGTACGAGGTGACGAAGGGCAACGTGGGCGACGGCTTCGTCTACGGGGTCGAAACGGGCGGGGCCTGGGAGGCGATTCCCCAGTGGACCCTCTTCGGCAACCTCACCTACATGTACGGCAAGGTCGAGACCTACCCCACCTCGGCGCAGGTCCTGCAGGAGGATTACCTCACCCGTCTGATGCCTCTCACCGCCCAGCTGGGCTTGCGCTGGGATTCCGAGAATTCGCGTCAGTGGGTCGAGGTTCTGGGAATCTACGCCGACGACGCGGACAAGCTCTCGACTTCGGACGTGAGGGACACCTCCCGGGTCCCTCCGGGAGGGACGCCCTCCTACTTCGTCCTGCACCTCAACAGTGGTTGGCGCGTGAGCGACGACGTCGACCTGAACCTGGGGGTCCAGAACGTGACCGACGAGGACTACCGAATCCACGGCTCGGGCCACAACATGCCCGGCCGGGGAATCCTCATGGGGATGACGGTCTCGTTCTGATTCTGTACTGAGACCGGAATCAGGTAAACAGACACAGCCGCCCCGGCTCGATCGTCACCTCGATCTCCGTGAATCGGTCGCCGAGGGACTCGCCGTCGGCGTGGACTGGGAGGGTCTCCTCGGAGCGGAGCTCGAAGCTCCGGCAGCGGACGATGCGCACCGCCGGGTGCGAGGTGTGGCGGCCTTTCAGGCTCCTGGGCAGCAGCGCGACGATCTGCAGGCGTGAGAGCGGGGTGACGAAACCGAGCTCGAGCGTGCCGCTGTCGTGACGCGCCTCGGGAGTGAGAAAGAAGCCGCCACCACTGCGCGGGCCGTTGCCGGCGGTGACCATCAGGAAGCGGCCGGCGGTCTCCTCTCGGGCGCCGTCCTCGTTCTCCCAGCGGAGCTCCAGCTGCGGCGCGCCCGGGTCGCGCAGCGCGCGGAGTGCGGCCAGGACGTAGAGCGGTAGCCCGCGCAAGCGACGGATCTTCGACGACTCGCGGTTGACCCGACCCTCGAAGCCAATGCCGAGCGAGTTGTCGACGTAGCGCACCGTCTCGCCGTTCGCGTCCCGCAGCACGGCGCGTGCGAGATCGAGCCTCGTCGCTCGCGGCTCCTCGATCACCCGCCGCAGCTCGCTCATGTCGCCGGGGCAGCCGGTGGTCACCGCGAAGTCGTTCCCACTGCCCGTGCCCAGAGCGATCAGCGGACCGACCGTCTCGCCCTCGGGCGTCGCCAGCGCGAGGCCGTTCACCACCTCGCTCACCGCGCCGTCGCCGCCGACCGCGATCACCGCGCGAAAGCCTCGGCCGCAGGCTTCTCGCGCCAGCTCGACTCCGTGGCCGTGTCCCTTCGTCAACTCCAGCTCGAAGGGGATCTCCGCTGCGCGCAACATCGCGCGTACTCGCGTCGCGGCGTCTTCCCCGCGCCCGCGCCCCGCGCACGGGTTGACGATCACTCTCACCGGCAGCTCGTGCTCGCGAGTCATCGCCTGCAGCCTACCGGGGTCCTCACGAGCGCCACAAGCACGATGCGCCATACCCCACCATCACTTCCGCTTCTCCACCCGCAGCGGCCCCGGCTCCCGGTAGGGCGCCAGGGCACCCATCAATCGCTCCACCACCTCGGGATGATCGCTCCACAGGTTCGTCGTCTCGGACGGATCACGCGCGAGGTCGTACAGCTGTCCCTCCGGACCACCCGGGGTCGGGTCCACGCGACGCGGGCGAGAAAAGCCGCCCGAGCCGAGATGTGTGATCAGCTTCCAGTTCTCCTCGCGGATCACCGACGCATCGGCCTGCACGACGAAATCGCCGTAGAGATCCGCCTCGCTCCGGCCCGCGAACGGCTCGGTCGGGAGCCAGGGGGTATGCGGCGACGCCAGTGCCACGTAGAGGAAGAACGGGCGATCGCCCGACGCCGCACACATCTCGATGCAATCGACCGCTTCTTCCGTGAAGCGCGGCAGTACCTCCGCGTGGACGAAATCCCGCGCGATCGCACCCTCTCGCCAGAACGCGCCCTGAATCTTCGTCCGCCCCTCCGTCCCGCTCGCCTCGATCCGCTCCGTGGGCAGCGCCACCGGAGAGCGATCGCGAATGTAGTAGTACGGCGGGATGTCCAGCGAGGCGTGAATGCCGAAGAAGCGCTCGAAGCCGCGGTCGGCTGGGCCACCGCGCAGCTCACCGCCGTCCGGCATCGAGCCCCCCTCGAAGCCGAGGTGCCACTTGCCCACCATGGCCGTCGCGTAGCCCTTCGTCCGCAGGAACGACGCGATCGTCGGTTGATCCGCGCGGATCACCGGGCCCTGGTTCACGTAGAACCGCCGCGGGCGGCACGGGAGCACGCCCGTCATCAGCCCGTACCGAGACGGCACGCACCACGCCCCCGGTGCGTGCACGTCCGTGAAGCGCATCCCCTCGCGCGCCAGGCGGTCGATGCTCGGCGTGGGGATCTTCGACTCCGGGTTGTAGCAACCCGGGTCGCCATAGCCCATGTCGTCCGCCAGGATCAGGACGATGTTCGGCGGCGGTTCCGCGCGCCGAGGTTCGTCGGTCGAGGCGCACGTGATCGAGGCGAGCGGGAGGGCTGCACAAGCGAACAGGAGGGGGAGAACTCGCATACGGGGATCATACGGTACCAGGTCCGGATTCTCGCACCTGGGCGCTCAGCCGACGGACGGTGTGTGCGGAGGAGGCCGAAGGCGAACCTGAATCGGCACCGTGTAGTATCATCGAATCCATGACCACCTCCCGGACCCGCCGAGCTCCGCTCACCTCCGCGTTTCTCCTCCTCGCCGCAGCCCCTTTCCTGAACAGCTCTGCCGACGCCCAGGTCCTCCTGGCCGAGGACTTCGACGGCGGAGGCTTTCCGCCGGCCGGGTGGACGGTCGTCGATAGCATCGGCAACGGCAGCTGGCGGGCGAACTCCACCTTCGGCGTCGACAACACGACCGGGGGTAGCGGTGACTGCGCCGCGATGAACAGCTTCCACTACGGGTCGATCCCCGTCGACGGCGAGCTGCTCACTCCCCCCTTCGACGTGCCCGCTTCCGGCTGTCTGCTGGAGTTCAAGCACTTCTTCTGGTACTGGCCTCAGGGCGGCCTCGAGATCGGCGATGTGGACATCCGTACGGGAAGTGGACCCTGGTCGAACCTCCGCCGCTACATGCTGGGCGACTTCCAGGGAATCGAACGCGTGGACCTCGGTGCGTTCGCCGGGGCGAGTGGCGTGCAGGTGCGCTTCCGTTACTACAACGCGTGGTACGACTGGTGGTGGCAGATCGACGACGCGCTCATCCACGTCCCGGAGCCCAGGGTCCCGGTCTGGCTGGAGGACTTCGACGGCGGGACGTTTCCGCCTTCGGGCTGGTCGGTGGTCGACAACACCGGGAAGGGTGGCTGGAAGAAAAGCTCCGACTTCCCTCGCGGCAACATGGTCGGAGAGGGCGAAGCTGCCGCGCTGGACAGCGACTACTACGGATCGGTGGGCATCGACGGGGAGCTGATCAGCGCGCCCTTCGACGTGCCGGATCACAACGCGCACCTGGAATTCGACCACTTCTTCCTCGCACGACCGGGCGGGGGCGTCGAGGTCTGCGACGTCGATCTGCGAGTCGGTGGCGGCAGCTGGACGAACCTGGCGAGATTCACGACGACCGTTGCGGGGCGCGAGGTGATCGACCTCACCGGATACGGCGGCGTCACCGGCGTGCAGATCCGCTTCCGCTACCACAACGCGCTCGGCGCGTGGTGGTGGCAGGTAGACGACGTCGGCGTCTTCCTGCGGGAGCCGGGAACGCGCTACTGCCCCGGCGACGGCGCCGGGACCCCCTGCCCGTGCGGGAACGACAACGACGGTGGCCCGGGCGGCTGCGATTGGGGCGATCCCGCTTTCCCGGGCGGCGGTCTTCTCTCCGCGATCGGTTCGACCAGCGTGGCGAGCGGTGATCTGCGGCTCGTCGCCACGGACGTCGAGAGCGACTTCGGGCTCTTCTTCGCGGGTCACCATCGCGTGAACGGCGGCGACGGTTTTCTCCTGTTCGACGGCTTGCGCTGCGCGGGTGGCGGCGTCGTGCGACTCGCTCCACCCACGGTCGCGACCGGGAACCAGTTGACCCTCCCCGCGCCGCTCCAGCAGCTCGACCCGGCCGCGGCCGCCGGCGGGACGCGGAGGTACCAGTACTGGTTCCGCACGCCGGTGGGCAGCTGCAGCCTGGGGGCGAACCTGACCAACGGGTACGAGGTCCTCTGGACGCCGTAGCTCGATTCGGCGGTACGGAGCCGGGTCCGTAGCCTCACGACCGCCGCAAGCTGAAGAAGCGCTTGATGCGATTGGCGAAGAGCTTCGGCTGCAGGAACTGCCGCACGAGGTTTCCCGGCGTCAGGTAGTACGCGAGGTACATCTTCTTGATCTGACGCAAGAGCTCCTCGTCGACCACCGTGTACGTCTCCAGCTCCGCTGGCAGTTCACGGTAGGGGAGGAACTGCAAGGTCGTCGGCCGCAGCGCGCGCGCCCAGCGAATTGTCTCGCGCCGGTCCGCCTCCGTCTCGCCCGGCATGCCCAGCACGAAGTAGCCGCGCGTCTTCACTCCCAGCCGGCGGCAGATGTCGAAGACCGCCTTCGTCTCCTCGAACCCGATCGTCTTCTCCTTCCAGTGATCCTCCTGCTGCTGCACGCCGCCCGTCTCCACGCCGACCGACAGGGCGTCCATCCCCGCCCTCTGCATCAACGTCAGGAGCTCATCGTCGACGAGGTTCAGCGTCGTCTCCGCCCACCAGGTGATTCCCAGCTTCGCCTCGATCAGCCGCTCGCACAGCTCCACGATCCGCTTGCGCTTCACCGTGAAGGTGATGTCGCGGAAGACGACATTGCGCACGCCGTAACGATTGACGACCTCCTCGAGCTCGGCCATCACCTGGTCGAGATCGCGCACCCGGTAGACGTACCCCTGCGAGAAGCGGTACGCGCAGACGTCGCAGTGATACGGGCACCCACGCCCCGTCTGCACCGTGGTCATCGGCCCGTCCATCCCGGCGATGAAGTACTTCTCGTTGGGCAGGAGATGGCGCGCCGGCAGCGGAAGATCGTCCATCGGGATCATCCGCGGATCGTCGGCGTTGTGGACGATGCGCTCCCCGTCGCGCCAGGAGATTCCGCTCAGCTCGGCCACCGTCCCCGACTCGATCGCGCGCACCAGCTCGACTGGCTTGTCGTCGTTCAGCGTGTTGATGGTGAAGTCGCAGGTCGATTCTCCCAGCACGTGGTCCTTGTACAGGTGGATCACCGGGCCGGTCAGGAAGGCCTTCAGCCCGTCGACTCGCGCCTTCATTCGATCGATGAAGGCGAGGTCGGCCTTCAGCGTGACCAGCGACGAGATCACCCCGACCAGCCCGAAGCCGCCCGCGGCCACGCGGTCGAGGATCTCCGCCTCGCCGAGCTCCAGCGCTTCGGCGTCGAGCAGCTCCACCGGGATCTCCTCCCGCTCGAAGATCGCCGCGGTGTAAGCGAGCGGCAGCGGCGGATAACGAAGCGAGTCACCGACCTCCAGGCCGAAGCCGCCCATGATCTCGCGGCAGTATTTGCGCTCGGAAAAGGACGGGAGGTTGAGGAGCAGGACCTTCATCGCCGGATTGTACTCCTCGGGCTCGCCGTTCTCGCCGAAGCACACCAGTGCACTAGGGTTGTCGCGGTCGATCGGCCGATATACTGAGCCGGAGACCCGACCATGCCCGACCATGCCCGACCACGCCCCCGAAGACGACACCGCCCTGATCGAAGCGGCCCGAGGTGGTGACGAGAACGCGCTCGGCGAGCTGGTCCGGCGCCACGCCGATCGGCTCCTCGAGTCGATCCGCGCCGAGCTAGGCGACCGCCTGCGCCGGCGGCTCGAGTCGCAAGACGTGATCCAGGAGGTACACCTCGACGCGCTGAAGAGCATCGCGCAGTTCGCCGGCGAGGGGCGGGCCAGCTTCCTCGCCTGGCTGCGACAGATCGCCATCCACCGCATCATCGACCTCGATCGGCAGGCGTTCCAGACGGCGAAACGTGGCCCCGAGCAACGCGCCGCGGACCTCGGCCGCGACGAGTCGATGGCCCGGCTGCTCGGCGATCTCTCGGGCGGCGTGACGACTCCCAGCATGGCCGCGCACGGCCTCGACCGCGTGCGCCTCCTCGAGCAGGCGCTCGAACGCCTCGGCGAGGCGCAGCGTGAGGCGATCGAGCTGCGCTACCTCCAGCACCTCTCCGTCCCCGAGACCGCCGAGAAGATGGGGCGCACCGAGAAGGCGGTTCGCGCGCTCTGCGTCCGGGCGCTGATCCAGCTGCGGGAGATCCTCGGCGATGCGATCTGACGAGAGCTCCCACGAGAGCCCCGACTCCGCCCTCGAGTCGATCCTGGATCAGTACCTCACCGAGCTCACCGATGGCAAGAACCCCGACCAGGCGGAGTACCTGCGCGCCCACTCCGAGCACGCCGATGCCCTGCGCGGCATCTTCCGCACCCTCGACTTCGTCGAAGGTACCGCCACTCCGCCGCCGCCCGCCGAGCTCGAGGCCGGCCGGACCATCGGCGACTTTCGCATCGTGCGCGAGATCGCCCGCGGGGGGATGGGCATCGTCTACGAGGCGGTGCAGGAGTCGCTCGGGCGTCGCGTCGCGCTGAAGATCCTGCCCGCCGGCCTCTTCTCCTCGGGGCACGCGCTGGAGCGCTTCCACCGCGAGGCCGCGACCGTCGCCCAGCTCCACCACACCTCGATCGTGCCGGTGTTCGCCGTCGGCGAGGAAGCGGGCGTGCACTACTTCGCGATGCAGTACATCGAAGGGGGATCGCTCGCGGGGTTCCTGAAGGAGCGGCGCGCTCAAGTCGAGGATCCGGGCCCCGAACACTTCCAGCGCGTCGCGAAGTGGGGCCGGCAGATCGCCGAGGCGCTCGCCCACGCGCACGGCCAGGACACGATCCACCGCGACGTCAAGCCCTCCAACCTGCTGCTCGACGAGCACGATGACTGCTGGATCACCGACTTCGGCCTCGCGCGCACCAGCGCCCGCGCGACGATCACCGCTTCGGGAGATATCGTCGGGACCGCGCGATACATGTCTCCCGAGCAGGCGAGCGGTGGGCGCGGCGGAGTCGACCAGCGCACCGACGTCTACTCGCTGGGGGCGACTCTCTACGAGCTCCTCTCCTTCACCCCCGCCGTCGACGGCGAGTCGCGAGAGGAAGTTCTGGCCCGCATCGGCACCGAGCGAATCAGGCCACTTCGGCAGCGGAACCGCGACATCCCGCGCGACCTGGAGACGATCGTCGCCAGGTGCCTGGAGAAGGAGCGGTCGCAGCGTTACGCGAGTGCGCGGGAGGTGACCGACGACCTGCGCCGCTTCCTCGCCGGCGAGCCGATCCGTGCGCGCCGGCCCTCCCCGCTGGTCGTGGCGCTGCGCTACGCGAAGCGGCACCGAGCGCGGGTCAGCGCCGTGGCGGCGCTTCTCGCTCTCCTCGCCGTGGTGATCGTCGTTTTCCTCACCGGTCGCCGTGATCAGGGAGAGCGCAAGCTCGCCGAGGCGTTCGACCAGATCTACTTCGAACAGGACTTCGCCCGGGCGGGAGACCTTCTCGACGAGGCGGAATCGCTGGGGATCGACTCGGTGGAGCTCCACCTCTACCGGGGCCTCATGTACCTCGAGGATCTCCTGACCCAGAAGGCTCTGCCGCCGCTGGCCGAGGCGCTCCGGCGAGATCCCGATCACGTCGAGGCGCGGCTCGCCATGGCCATGGCCGTGATGTACAGCGGCGACTACACGGCCGGAATCGCGCAACTCGAGGAGGTGCCCGAGGAGGAGATCGACACCGCCCTCGGCTGGCTGATTCACGGAAACGCGGTGAGCGCCAGCCAGCACAGTGGCGCGCTGGAGTCCTTCGGCCGGGCGATCGACCTCCGCTCCGACTTCGTGCCCGCCATCGCGGCGCGAGCTCGCTATCGCGGCTTTCGGCTGTTGACCGAAGGGGACGGCGAAGACCGCGAGCCCATGCTGGCCGACTGTCAGGCGCTGACCGTCTTCCGGCCCAACTCGTCGCGCGCCTACGCGGTCCAGGGCCACGGCTGGCTGTGCGCGGCGGCGTACGCCGCGACGGACGAGATTCTCGCCGGGCGACGAGACGAGTGGCTCGAGAACGCGCGACTGAACCTGGAAGCCGCGACCTCGATCGGGCGAGAAGACCCCTTCGCTCTCGACACGCACGGGACCTTCCTGCGCTACACCGGTGACTTCGCCGGCGCCGAGTCCGCTTTCGCCCGCGCCGCCCAGATCAACGAGAAGACCGGCGCGGGGGGGAACTACCGGATCGCGTACAAGCAGGCGATGATGCTGTGGGTGCTCGGCGAGACGGAACGAGCGCTCGAGATCATCGAGACGTCCTCGCTGGAGGCGCCGGAGTTCTACCCGCTCCCGCTGGTCCGCGCGATCCTGCTCAGCGAGCTGGGGCGGGGCGAGGAGGCACCGTCACTGTGTCGTGAGGTGATGCGGCGGTACGACCGCTACGCCAACGCCCGGATGCTGGCCACCGCGGTGCTGGGTTTCATCGGTTCGCGAGAGGAGTACCAGGCCGCGGTGACCGCCCTCTCCGCACACGAGGCCGCCGAGCTCACCTCGGAGGATGCACTGGGGACCTACTCCCGGCTGGCTCGGGGTCTTCATACCGGCGAGAGGAGCGCCGAGGAGATCCTCGAGGCGACCGCGGACCACCCGGGGTTGCGCTGCGAGCTGTTCTTCCTGATCGGTCTCGATCGACTGGCGACCGGTGATCGTGCCGGCGGGCTGGAGGCGCTGCGCACCTGCTTCGACACGCAGGTCTTCCGCTTCTTCGAGCACCGCCTCGCCCAGCTCATCCTCTACCGCGCGGCGGTCGACCCGGAGTGGCCCCCTTGGCTGGACGTGGACTGAGCGCGACCCGCTAGCCGCCCGACTCGAGGATCCACACCTCGGTGCCCTCGGGAACCCGATCGCAAAGGTCGATCACGTCGGCGTTCTTCATCCGCACGCACCCGTGGGAGGCGGGTGTGCCGATCAGTCCCTCCTCGTTGGTGCCGTGGATGTAGATGTAGCGGCTCTTGCTGTCGATCCCCGGGCCCTGGTTCCGCCCCGGCTCCAGCCCCTCCAGCCAGAGGATCCGGGTCAGCACCAGGTCCTCCTCGACGTCGATCGGTGCGGTGTGGATCTCCGCCACCTCGCCGCGGCTCTCGCGCGATCGGAAGATGGTCCCGGGCGGAGCCCCATCCCCGAACTTCTCCGCCACCCGGTGGTGGCCGAGGGGCGTCCTCAGGCTTCCCGACTCGCTCCCGGTGCCCACCTTGGAGGTGGAGACCGGGTACTCGACGACCGCGGTGTCGCCGAGGAACAGGACCAGCCGCTGACGGGCGATGTCGACGAAGATCGCGGGATCGCCGTTCGGCGGCGGGGTAGGCGTCATGGGGGAGACCGGCTCTTCGGCGGGAGGGGCAGGCGCGTGTTCCTCCTCCACGGGGGCCACCGGCGTGGCCGGCTCCACGGGAGCGGCGGCCTGGACGGCACCCGGATCGGGGCGGGAGGCCCCCGTTCCCGGGTCGGCGCAGCCCGCGACGAGCGCGCCGAGGGCGTACACCCCGAGCTGGATCCACCGAGCACCCCGAACCATGAATTCCTCCTGCCGGACGATAGGGACGACGAACGCGATCCAGGTTAGGACACGGGCGGGGCGATGTCAGCCCCGTGGATACCGGGGAGGGCCGCCACCCGTCGAGCCGGGGAGTCTCGACGGGCGGTGGTAAGATGTCGCATCCGTGGATCCGATGCGTCGCTACCTCGCGCTCCTTTGTCTCTCGCTTCCGGTCGCGCTCTCCGCCTGCGGTGCGGAGGTCGAGCCGACGGAGGGTGCGATCTACCAGCGCCTGCCGCTCGCCTCGCCCGTGCCGATCCCGGCACGGGAGACGATCGTCCACGCGCGGCTGGAGCCCTCGGCCGAGGGTCTGGGGGACTGGAGGGCGACCGCGCCGTCGGTGGCGGTCGAGCGCTTCAGCGAACTCGTCGGGCAGGCATCCGATGGTCAGACCCCGACCGAGCTCTACGCCGTTTCCCTACTGGGATCCGGGCGCAAGACGCTCTCGGTTCCCTGCGCCACCGAAGTGGGCGACTTCAACGCGGTCCGGGTGCACATCAGGAGTGTCGGCGATGTCCCCACCAGGGCGCGGATCCAGCTCCGCTCGGGCGGGATGGGCGTGCAGGTCGCGCCGGGCGAGCGGATCTGGGCCGAGGATGGCCGCGTGGCGATGACGGCGGAGTTCCCGCAGCTGCGCCGCTGGAAGGTGAAGGTGGACGAGATCGAGATCGAGCTTCGCGGCGAGTCGAAAGGGGCGTCGATCAGCGCGGTGGAGCTGCTCCGCGTGCCGCTGGCCGACTTCCTGCCCGCGACGGAGGGGCTCGGGGAGCTGGTCTCGCTCGGGAGGGACTTCCGGCGTGCGGTGGGCCTTTCCTCCCGCCACCCGCTGGTGGCGCGGTTTCGCGTGCCCGAGAACTCGCTGCTGCACTTCTCCTACGGGCTCCAGCAGCCGCTGCGCGTGCCCCGCGAGAGATCCGAGCTGCGGGTGACCCTGGCCGCCGCCGGCGGGACGCCGCGGTACGAGACCTTCCCCCTGGAAACCGAGATCACGCAGCTCCCCGGCTGGCACGAGGCGAGCCTGAACCTCGATCGCCACGCCGGCGACGAGCTCGAGGTGACCTTCGAGCTCGCAGCACAGGGTGATCACGAGGCCCTGGCGCTGGTCGGAGAGCTCGCCCTGACGCGCTCCGCCACGTCCGCGCCGACGGTGCTCCTGATCACCTCCGATACGCATCGCGGCGATCACGTGGGGCAGTACTCGGAAGAATCCCCGGTCCGGACGCCCAACCTGGATGCCCTGGGTGATCGCGGCGTGTTCTTCTCCCGCGCGCACTCCACCATCAACACGACCAATCCCTCGCACGTGGCGATGATGACCGCGCTCAGCCCGAGGGATACCCGTATCCTCGACAACCACACGCCGCTACTGGACCGGGCGCGGACGCTGGCCGAGCGGTTCGCCGAGCTGGGCTACCGCACCATGGCGGCGGTCAGCACCGGCCACCTCCTGCACGACACCAGCGGACTGGGGCAGGGCTTCGATCGCATCGATGGCCCCCTCGCCGGCCAGCGCCGGGGCGATCTCACCGTCGATGTGCTCGGGAGGTGGATCGAAGCGACCGAGGGCCAGCCGCTCTTCCTCTGGTTGCACTTGTTCGACGCGCACATCCCCTACGAGCCGCCACCTCCCTACGACCGGCGCTACTGGGACGGCGGCGATCCCTTCGCCGAGGATGGCGGCGCGCCCCCGCCGGTGCGGGTGGTGATCGAGAGGTTCAAGGGGCTCACCGAGCGGGAATTCCCGCACTGCCAGTACCGCGCCGAGGTCGACTTCGTGGACGAGCAGGTCGGTCGCGTGCTGGAGCTGCCGCGGATCCGCTCGGGGATCGTCGCGTTCACGGCCGACCACGGCGAGTCCTTCGGCGAACACGGAATCTGGTGGGATCACGCCGGTCTCTACCCGCAGACGACCGCGGTGCCCCTGATCCTCTCCTGGCCGGACGGCCCGCGAGGTCTTCGGTGCGAGGCGCCGGTCTCGCACCTCGACCTCGGCCGGACCTTGCTCGACCTGGCGGGTCACGAGTCCGTCGAGTTCCCCGGTCGCGACCTGCGCCGGATGCTGGAGGAGTCGCCGCGCACCGAACCGCTCTTCGAGATCTCGGCCGGGGGCTGCTCGGCGGCGATCCAGACCGAGCGCCACCGACTGGTGATGCACCTGCTCGAGTACCGCAAGCCGAGCATGGTGAAGCGGCGCTGGAAGCACGAGGTCGAGCTGTACGACGTGCTCGCCGATCCCCGTTGCGAAGTGAACCTGGTGCGGGAGGAGGATCACTACCCGGTCGCCCGGTCGATGCGGGCGCTCTTGATCCGCTGGCTGGAGGGCGCTGAGAGGGGTGGCCTGGCTGCAGACGCGGTCAACTCGGAGGAGCTGATGAAGAACCTCGAGGCGCTCGGCTACACGCAGGGCGGCGGGACGGCCGCGTCACGCGTGCTCTACGAAGAGGACCCGCAGAACGAGTGGTGTCGCTTCTTCGCGCGATGAGCAGGGCGCGCGCCGCTACAATCCGCGCGGCCTCCCCGACACCTCCCGTGAAGAGACCCGGACTCACCCTTCTCCTGTGGCTCGCCCCGCTGATCCTCCTGGGCCTGGCCTACCGCACGGTCGGCGGCTTCGAGTTCGTCGGGGACGCGCGCTTCCTGATCCTGGAGAACAACTTCATCCACGAGCTCTCCATGCTCGGGGAGAACCTGCGGCACAACTACTTCTGGTCCTCCTCGGGCAACATCATTCCCTACTGGCGTCCCGCCACGAAGGGCAGCTGGGTGCTGGAGTACCAGCTGTTCGAGAGCTGGGCCGGCGGATACGCCTGGGTGCAGCTGGCCTGGCACGCACTGGGTACCATCGGAATCCAGCTCCTGGCGCGCCGTCTCGGGGTGCGCCCGGTCCTGAGCACGGTCGCGGCGACCGTCTATGCGCTGCACCCGGTGGCCATCGCCCCGACCTGCATGATCATGGCGCGCTCGGACGTGGTCTGCACCGCCGCCTGTGTCTGGGGCCTCCTCACCTGGCGGGAGTGGCGAGCGAGCGGGCGCAAGCATCTCTGGGGCGCGTTGCACGTCGTGGCGGTGGTCGTCGCCCTGGGCAGCAAGGAGACGGCGGTGATCCTGCCCGCCGTCCTCGCGCTCTGGAGCGTGCTCGAGGGCGACCTGGCCCGGGAGCGGCGCAGCAAGCTCTTGCAGCTCGCGCCCGCCGTGATCCTCAGCGCCGTCTACCTGGTGACGC
The DNA here is from genome assembly GCA_964496575.1 of uncultured Planctomycetaceae bacterium. Classification (GTDB taxonomy): domain Bacteria; phylum Planctomycetota; class UBA1135; order UBA1135; genus CAZCAC01. The sequence continues at coordinate 38,305 of CAZCAC010000080.1, forward strand.
GCCGGGTGACCCTGACCGCGGACGCCGAGGGCCTGGCCGAGACGAGCCTGGCTTTCGATCCGCTGCGCATCTTCGCCAGCCTGACCGTCTACCTGCGGAACCTCCTGCCGTTCCTGGTGCAGTCCGGCGTGCGCGACATCTCACCCGCCGAGGCGGGCAGCCCGGCCTTCGTGGCGACGGGTCTCTTCTCGTTGCTGGTCGTTGCCGCGGTGTTCCTCATCGCGCTGCGCCGGGGCGATCGCGTCAGCCTCGCGCTCCTCGCCTGGGGTGCGCTGGCCTTGGCCCCGGTGATTCTCGGCGGCGCGATCCACGTGCCCACCGCCGGGAGCAAGTTCGTCGCCGCCGATCGATGGCTGGTCCACGCCTTGCCCGCGGTGGTGCTGCTCTGGGCGCGCCTGGTCGAGAACTTCAACAGCCAGCGCCTCGTCGCGACCGTGCCCGTGGCGGCCGTGGTGTGGGTCGGGTTCATCCTCGTCGGTGCGCGGGCGGCGCGCGCGGAATTCGGCAGCGAGATGGGCATGCTCGACAACGAGGACCGCCTCTTCCTGGCGACGCCGGAGCGCTTTCGCAGCGAGGAGGACCACTGCCGCTTCCTGGACAGGAAGGCCGTGCGAGCGACAGTGCGGAGTGACTTCGAGGAGGTCTTGCGGGTCAGCGAACAGTCGCTGGAGCGGTGCGGCGACCCCGACGGCCTGCGCCGCTTCCGTTGCCTGTGTGCCTTGACGAAGACGGGGCGCTACGAGGAGGCCCGCCCGCTGGTGGAGGAGTTGCTCGCCTCTCCGCCGCCGCCGCGCGTTCACGCTTCCTTCGCGTACGAGGCTGGGTTGGTACTCTTCCGGACCGGCGAAACAGGGCGCGCCGAGGTCCTCTTCAACCGGGCCCTGGAGCTCGGTTACCGCGACTGCCGCACGTGGATCTGGTTCGCCGAGACCGCCAGGGCGCGGAACGACCTGCCGCGCGCGGCGCAACGCCTCGAGGCGGCCTTCCAGTGCGGCGGGGGTGGTGATGCATCACTCTTGATCATGGCCGCCACCTGGTGGATCGAGAGTGGCGAGAAGGAGCAGGGCGCGCGACTGGTGAAGCTGGCTCGCGAGAACTTCCAGCTCACTCCCGACCAGGCCGATCAGGTCAGCCGGCTCGAGAAAGCGCTCTGATGCGGAGTCAGGCTCCTTCCCACACCATTTCGGGTAGCCCCTGCCGCACACCGGCTACCCGGAAGGGTGCGGGAAGGTGCGAGACTCCGCATCTGGGAATTGTCGTGGTAGCGTACTTCCCAGGGCGCAACTCCCATGCTCCAATGCAGGGCTCCTGACATAGGTGCGTGGAGTGGCGGCATTGGCCGAATGCC
>CAZCAC010000081.1:0-39645 GCA_964496575.1 uncultured Planctomycetaceae bacterium
ATCAGCGTGGCGATTGGGGGGGAGTTGACCCTGGGGAAACGCGGGGCCCCACATCTAGGAAGGCGAGCGCCCGGAAAACAGACTCGCGATTCCTGATGCATTCGACGCCTGACACCGGCGCTCACCACCCGCTGGTTGACAATCAGACTTACTCGTCACCGCGCACGGACCGGAAGTGGATTGGCGCTCTAGACCGGCGGCACGCGTTCCCGTGACCCCATTCTCTTGCGCCGCAGCCTGGACAAGCAGCGTCGGTGCACACAGAACCGTCCGACTCAGAAACGGGTCAGGCGAGGAGAACGAGACCCGAGTTGGATGTGGATTCGTTGTCCTCCAGCAACGCGGTCCTGGTACGAGTCCGATCTCCCCCGGATTGCATGGGACAGACGCCTGTCGCACCTCTATCCTCGCGTTGCTCCCGACGGCCCCTGGGCTTTTATGGAATTCGCTTTTTCTGAAGATCCCTCTCGGCACCTGCCGAGAAGGGAGCAACGGCCAGCCGGCCGTCCGGGACAAGGATGCGCACTCCTCCGGGGGTGCCGGGCAGCCCTTGCCCTCTGGCAGGGATCGGACAGCACGGGAAGAGTGATATGAGGCGAGCGGGAAGGATCCTCGGGTTGATTCTGGGGTTTGGGGCGGGTATAGCCGTACCGAATTCCCCGGCGACGGAACACAGGCTATGGCACTATCCCAGCGATGGGAGCTGGTACGGGCAGACGGTGTCCATCGGGAACGGCGGAACCCAGGTCTTCACCGAATTCGGACTGAACAGCACCCAGGGCTTGCTGTTCTCCAGTCACGACGCGAGTCCGCCTGCTGCCATCTGGGAGGACTCCCGGACTGCTGCTGCGTGGCGGCTGAGAACCGCCTCTGCGCCCCATTCCGATATTCACGTGACCTTGCGCTGGGAGGCGTCCGGCCCGGACAGCAGCTTGGTGGTCTGCCGACACCCCTCACCCAGCGCTCCCCCAGGTTTGGGCTGGTCCTGGGCATTCCCCTTCGTCCAGCCCGTGCCGTGTTTTGGGGAGGTCTACGTATGTCAGGACGGTCAGCGGATCGTTGCCATCGCCTATGACTACTCGAGCATGACGACCGACTTGGTCGTATTCGACTCAGATGACGGGATTCCGAGCCTCTACGCATCCCTGCCGGTCCTGTTGCCACCGAGGTGCGCGGCTCTGTCAGCCGATGGTCACACCGCCGCCCTCGCCACCGACCTCGAGTTCGTGATCTACGACGTCGACTCGGGATCGGTCCTCCAGAGCCAGTACCTTTCTGATACACCCAGCCTGAATGGACTCTCGATCAGCGGAGACGGGAGTATCGTCGCTCTCGGGGCGACCGGAGAGGTGCAGGTGTACGAGCGTAGCGGGAGTCAATACTCGGAGACCTTCACGTATTCCCGGCCAAGCGGAAGCCTCTGTCGCGCGGTGAGGTTGTCCGAGGACGGTTCAACGATGGGGTGCGGCTACAGAGTCGACACCGGTCCGACAGGGTGGCTCTTCTCGATGGTGGACCTGCCATCTCGATCGACGATCACCTGTCACCAGCGTTCAGCGGAGAATGACAACTACATCAGGAAGGTGGTGATTTCCGAGGATGGATCTTGCCTGGCACTTGGAATGACTGGCGGGGATTACGGTCAGGAACCGGAGTTGGTCGTGTACCAGAAGAGGAACAACGAACCGATCGCCGAGTATGACCTGCCAGGGATTGTCAACGATCTCGCGATTTCCCCCGACGGTACTGTCGTGGCGGTCGCGTACAGCGGAAGCAATACCTCGATTACTGACGGCGGTGGCATCGCCCTCTTCGAGAGCACTGCCCGCGACCTCGCCCTGAACGGCGTCCCAAGAGTCGGCACCACCGTCACCTTCGAGCAACAGGTCCCACCCGCCGGCATCGCCCGCGTGATCTCTGCGCCAACCCTCTCCCCTACCCCGATCCACTACGCCGGCGTGGGCACCCTCCACCTCCTGCGAGGCCCGCAGATGGCCTTCCTGCCCCCCGGCTCGCCGGGCGAAGGCCGCGTCTACGAGACCGACTACGTCATCCCGAACGACCCCAACCTGATCGGGACCAGCCTCTACTTCCAGGGGCTCGGGCTCTCCCCGCGAGGGCTGTCGGACAACTACGTCAAGATGACGATCCTGCCCTGAACGGCGCCGACCAGCAGCCGACAACATGAAGAGACGCGGCGAGTGTCACCACTCGCCGCGCCTGTTTCGTCACTAACGAGGATTCAGGCGCTCAATCCTGATCCCCCGCCGGAGTCGTGGGCAACAACGCCCCGTTGTCCTGCGTGCAGTAGTAGAACGGCAGATCCGCGACCCACCGCTCGTCCACGATCGACTCGACCAGCACGGCCAGGAAGGCCGGGTCCTCGATCGTCACCCAGCTCGAGGTGGCGACGGCGCCGTCGAGGCGCATCCAGCCCGCCTCCTGGGTCTTCTGGCCGAGGATCTCGCCCTGGGCGTGATCGGTACCCGTCACCAGGAAGTGCTGGGAGAAGATCCCGGAGATGCCCAGCAAGGGCACCCGGGTCCAGCAGGTGAAGCGGTGCTCGGTCGAGAACGCCTCCTCGTTGTCGTTGTAGACCTGGAAGTCGATCGTCGTCTCGAACTTGCCGCCACCGGACAGGTCGATCAGGATCAGGTCGGACTTGATCTCATCGGTCTGGCCGAGGAAGCGCGGGATCAGGATCTGATCCATCGCCAGCTCGTACTCCATCCCGTCCAGATCGAGCAGGTCGTCGCCGTCGAGGTCGGTCAGGGGCCAGCTGGGGCACAGGGTGTGATAGCTCGAACCACCGCTCGAGTCGATCCCGATCCCCCGCACGTCCAGCGGGTTGACGCTGAAGGAGAACGTCTCCAGCCCGTCGACCACCATCAGGTTCCCGATCAGGTAGTTGTACGCCACCGCATCGTTGGTGCCGGGGCACCGCGCGTAGACGTACACGTAGCCGCGATCGTGCTGCGGGTTGTGGTAGTTGGTGATCAGGGTCAGGGTGTCGTTCGGCGTCAGCTCGGCGTTGCGGTCCCACTCGTTACAGGTCTCCTCGTCGCGGTAGACGAAGTGCGCCCGGATGTCGGAGGGGCCGGTGTTGCCGACCGTCAGCACCGAGATGATCCCGTCCCGGTTGTCGAACTCGGGGTAGATCAGCAGGCTCGCCGGCTTCCGGGACTCGATGTCCTCGCAGGGGTCGGCGATGTGGATCGTGACCGTCGCCTCCGCGAAGTCACAGACCGTGCCGTTGGTGGCGGTGTCCCAGATCTTGTAGCCGAACTGGCACGTTCCGATGTAGTTCGGAGCGGGGATGAAGGTCACCGTCCCGTTGAGGTCGACGGTGGGCTTCTGCGCGGCGCAGCTCGGGTCCCACCAGGTGATCTCGACGTGCGCGTTCGGGCAGTCGAGGGTGCAACCGCAACCCAGCGGATCGCTGTTGTCGATGTCCCAGTCGTTGGTGCAGACGTGGATGTCCACCGGAGTGTTCATCTTGGTCCACTCCTCGTCGTCGACCGCCACCGGCGGGTCGTTGATCCCGACGATGTTCAGGGTGACCGTCGCCTCGTTGGACCACAGCTCGTCGGCGGTATCGGGGCAGTTGTCCCTGATCTTGTAGTCGAAGGAGCAGGGCCCGCAGTAGTCGGGCGGCGGCGTGAAGAGCACCCTGCCGTTGGTCTGCGGCACGGCCGTGCCGCCACAGTCGGGCTGCCGGGTGATCACGATGTCCGACGCCGGCTTGGGATTGCAGGCGATCGGGCAACCACAACCGGTGACGTTGTTGGGGTCCGAGTCGTTGACGCAGACCGGGATGCTCTTCGGAGTGTCCTCGTTGACCGTGGCCGTGTCGTCGACCGCCACCGGAGCCAGGTTCGGCTCGATGATGTCCACCGAGACCGTCGCCTCGTTCGACAGCATCCTGGTGGCGCAGTCGCCCGAGGTGCCGGTGCAGTTGTCCCAGATCTTGTACTTGAAGGTACAGGTCCCGCAGGAGCTGGGAGCCGTGAAGGTCACGACCCCGCCGGCCCCCTTGGTGACGGTCCCGCAGTCGGGCTGCTGGGTGATGACGATGTCCGCCGGCGTCAGGGTCGAGCACTCCATCGGGCACCCGCATCCGTCGCCGTTGTCGGGGTCGGTATCGTTGCTGCACAGATCGATCTGGATCTGGGCCCCCGGGCTCGTCTGCGCCTCGTCGTCATTGGCCACGGGCGCCTGGTTGACGGGGAACACCTCCACGGTGAGAGTGGTCTCGTTCGACCACTCCTCCTGGGAGCAGGTGCCGTCCACGCCCGTGCAGTCGTCGCGGATCCGGTACCTGATCACGCAGGATCCCGGACCGCAGTAGCCGGCCGGAGGAGTGAAGCGGATGCGCCCGCCGTTCAGGGCCACCGCGCTCCCCCCGCAGCTCGGCTGCTGGGTGATGTCCAGGTCCGCCGCCGTCAGGCCAGCGCAATCCAGCGTGCAGCCGCAGCCACCGGCGTCCGCGTCGGTGTCGTTGGCACAGACGTTGACCACCAGCACCTCGTCGGCGCAGGTGGTCGCGGTGTCCGGGTTGGCTACCGGCGCCGTGTTGTTGGCGTACACGTTGACGCTGACGGTGGTCGGGTCGGACCACGCCTCCGTGGCGCAGGTGCCTCCGACCCCGCTGCAGTTGTCCCGGATCCTGTACTGGAAGGTGCAGGGATTCAGGTCACCGCCGCAGAAGCCGGACGGAGGAGTGAAGCGCACGCGGCCGCCCGAGAGCGCGACGGCGGTCCCGCCGCACACCGGCTGCTGGGTGATCTCCAGGTCCGCGACCGTGAGGCTGCCGCAGTCCAGCGTGCAGCCGCAGCCATCGGTGTTGTCGGGGTCCACGTCGTTCGAACAGACGTTGATCACCACCTGCTGATCCTCGCACGTCGTCGCGGTGTCCGGGTTCGCGACCGGCGGCTGGTTGTTGGGGAACACGTCCACGGTCACGGTCGTCTCGTTCGACCACAGCGACTCCTTGCAATCGCTCGTCTGGACGCACTTGTCCCTGATCCGGTACTTGAAGACGCAGGAGGCGGGGCCGCAGTAGTCGGCGGCCGGAGTGAAGCGCACTCGACCCTGACCGATCGAAACGGCCGTGCCGCCGCAGGAGGGCTGCTCGGTGATATCCACGTCGGCGGGCACGAGCGTGCCACACTGCATCTCGCAGCCGCAGGTCTGGTTGTTGTCGGGATCCACGTCGTTCGAACAGACGTTGATCACCAGCGGCTGCCCCTGGCAGGTGGAGAGCCCCGAGTCCGGGTTCGCGACCGGCGGATCGTTCGCCTCGTTGACGGTGATCAGGATCGTGCACTCGACGAACGCGCCCGCGTCGTCGTAGACCCGCAGGGTGAACTGGTCCCGCGCGCAGAAGTCGACGCCCGGCTTGGGAACGTACAGGAGCGTGCAGTCCAGGCAGTCACTGCAGTTGGTCGTGTCGTCCTTGTTCCCCATCCCCGTGCAGGTGGGGAACTGCGGGAACAGGTAGTTGAGCGAAGGATCGCCACCGTAGTCCGGCTGGTCGATGATCTCGAAGGTGCTGCAGTCGATGCAGCCGTCCGAGTCGGTGACGAGCTGGAGCAGGTCGATCGGGATGCCGACGGGGTCGTTCTCGCAGACCGAGAGGGCCGGGGCGTCGGCGGCGCAGGTGGGCGGCTGGTTCGGGCAGTAGTGATAGGTCACCTCCAACCAGACGCGGGCGTCGGCCGTGAAGACCGAGTCGAGATTGGAGCAGAAGCTGCCGACCAGTGAACCGATGGCGGTCGTGTCGTACTCGACGTAGTCCGGGTTGACCCCGTCCTTGATCCAGGGGACGAGGTCCGCGGTTTGATCGAGGCTCTGGGGCGGAATGGAGAATTCCTCATCCCAGCTGGCGATGAAGTGGTCCTCCCCGGGGGTGCAGTCACCCGTCGACATGTTCCCGACCGGGTTTCCACCGCAGTCCTGGAAACCATCGGCGGAGCCGAGCAAGAAGCCGGCGGAGGTGAGCTCCTTGGCCTCGTGCAACTGAAAGGGGATGAGCCCGGTGATCGGCGGCACGTTGGTCGCGCCGGGCTGCCCCACCGAGAGCAGGTCGGCATCCATCACCACCCCGCAGCAGCCGGGCTGGGTGTTGTCGACGCAGACGTCACCGACGTACTGCGCCTTGTACTGCACGTCGACCCCCATCAGCGTGCCGAGCTGCGGGTCGAACTTCTCGACCGCGATCACTCCCGGAGGCACACCGCCGAAACCCCAGTCGAGAGGGTTGAGGGTCACGCAGTCGGTGGGGAAGCAGGCGTCGAAGGTCTGCGTGAGCGGGACGCTGCCATCCGGGCAATTGTCGATGCGGCTGTTCCGCGGGCGGTTCTGGCCCGACGCCGGGTTGGGCAGACCCAGGGCGACGAAGATTCCCAGGAACAGGAGGAGTAGCGGGAACGGACGCTTCGCGGCGAGCGGAGCTCGGAGCACGCTCCCGATCACCCGGGTAGCCAGGGGTCTCCCCGAGCGGGGAGCGGTTTGCGTGTCGAGTCGGACTATATCCAGATCCAGAGCGCGGCTCTCGCTCGCGCCATCCGGTTGCTTGCGGCTGGTCACCGGACGCCTCCTTGCTCAAGGTTGCGGTGATTTCGATTGCTGTAGGACGCGGCGATCCAGGGCGGGGGATCGTCTCGATGGTGACGTCGATCATTCTCGATCGGACCGGTGCATGGTACCCCACCCGGGAAGACGCACAAAGGCGCGCTCTTCGAAATGGCGACCGCGCGCAGGGTCCGAATTGCGTGCGAGTTGTGGCACCGACGCTTCCTGTCAGCGGCATTCCTACGAAGTTGCACTGTGCTTCGAGCACAATGAAAACTCCTTGATCGCGGTAGGCATTGACAGGCCTCGACGCTGGCCGCGCGACGACGGCCAGCCGTTGCACGTCAAATGCATCATCGTTGGTGACGAAGACCGGCGACAGCCCTGAACCCCGTTTCACTCTCGGGCGGGCGAGCTTTGCAAGTTGCTAGATTAGGGCGTTCTGGAAAGAATCAACTCGAAGATGGGAGCTTGCGGTGAAGCGGCCCAGGCGTTATCCAATGAAACTTCCCTCAAACCCTCAGTCTCGCGCACCCCAGTTTCTCCGCGGCTTCCCCCGGCCGAAGGACACCTCTCGGTGAGCATCACGAAGATATCCGGTCTCTGCACTCTGTTCAGTCTCGCCTTCCCCACCATCGCGCTGCACGCGCAGGGTGGAGGGGCGACCAGCCAGCGATCCCTGGCCTCGATCAGCCCTCAGGGTCTGCAACTCCAGATAGAGCAGTCGGCGCTCACCGGTGGCGGCGGCGCGCAGTACTCGACTTCGGGGCCGACTCTCGTCTGGCGTTACGAGAGTGACGGCACGTGGCTCGCGGGCACGGTCGGTCTCGGCGATCACGGCTCGCAGGTCTTCAGCGAGCACGGCACCTTCGTCAACCGAACCCTGCTCATCTCCGCGCACGACGGCAATCCGCCGATCCCCGTGTGGACCGACGAGGTCCAGGTGGAGAACTTTGCGCGAATGGTGAGCTCCGCGGCGGAAGCGAACGTGCACGTCGCGATACACCAGGAGTTCGTCGACGACCTGAAGATCGTCCGCCAGACGATCGTGAACAAGTACACCTCCTCTGCGGCCACCCCCGACTGGACCTGGACTTCTCCCGTCGGGATCGTGAACCACGACTACACCGAGATCCTCGTCTCCGGGGACGGCGAGACGATCGCGCTCGTGATCCACGACAGCAGCGCGAACGGTGCCCGGCTCACCCTGCTGGACCCGGTCACCGGAGCGCCGGTGCTCGACCAGACGCTCGACACCTTCGGGATCTTCCAGACCGCCCAGCTCTCTCCCGACGGTTCGACGCTGGCACTGGCCTCCGCGTTGAAGCTCCTGGTCTTCGACCTCCCCACGGCCACCGTGGTCCACGAGGCCTTCCTCTTCACCAGCCCCCAGTACGGCGCCCTCGCGCTCTCGGGCGACGGTTCGCTCCTGGCGACGGGGACCCTGGGCAGCTTCACGCTCCTCCAGCGCGGGGCAGCCGGCGGGTACTCGACGCTCTTCACCGAGCCGCTCGCCGGGTCGACTTTCTGCCGGCGCCTGGCTCTCTCCGCCGACGGCTCCACGGTGGTCGCGGGGCTGCAGTTGCTCGGCGACAAGAACACCGTCCTGCTGAGGGCCTTCGACACCGCCAGCCAGGAGATGACCCTGGACCTCGAGTTCGCGGGGACCGGCGGGTACGACAACCTCATCCAGGAGATCGACTGCTCCGACAACGGCCTCCGCTTCGCGGTGGGGCTGTGGGGTGACGAGGGGCAGACGGTCCCCGAGGTGCTCCTCTACCAGCGCGAGATGGCCGTGCCGCTGGTCATCGACGACCTCCCCGGATCGGTGACCGAGCTGGAGCTCTCCGGCGACGGCCGGTGGCTCGCGGTCTCCTCCAAGGGCGTGCACGCCAACGTCTGGGGCGGCGGCGGGGCGATCTCCCTGTACGCGGCGGGCTTCGTCGACCTGTGCCTCACCGGTACGCCCTCCCTGGGCAAGACGATGCTGGTCGAGCACCAGCTCCGCGAAGGCGCCACTAGCACCATCCTGATCGCGACGGCGCTGGCCGACGAGCCGATCAGCGACCACGCCTACGGCAGCGGGCTGCTCTACCTCGATCCCGCCACGACCACCGTGCTGGGCATCGACGTGGCCGACGAGAACAACGTCGCCATGATCCCGTTCAGCCTCTCCGACGACCCGCTGGAGATCGGACAGGTCTACTACCTGCAGGGGTGGGACCTCGAGTCCCCGCGCCTGTCGGCGAACTGGGTCAAGGTGACCGTTCTCCCCTGACCCTTCCCCCCTGACGGGCCCCCGGGGGGGACTCTGCCCGCCGAACGTAGGAAGTCGCTTTTTTCTCGATTCGGCTAAGACGACCCGGTCATCCACTCCGAAGAGGGACCTGAGCCGGACCGGAACCTCCGGTCCGAAGAGGGGTATCTCGGGGAGTTGGGAAGATGATTCGAGCGAATCTGACGGGGAGAGGGTATGCCGGGGCGCTGGTGGTGGCGTTCGCCGTTCTGGCCATCGGAACGGTTCAGGCGCAGTCTCGGGGGGAGCTCTGGAAGCTGGAGAGCGACGGCTCCTGGCAGGCGGAGACGGTCGCCCTGGGCAATGACGGGACGCAGGTGTTCGCGGAGCACGGGGCGTACATCAACTCGAAGATCCTGCTGTCGGGGCACGACAGCAATCCGCCCAGCCCGGTGTGGACCGACGTCGACAACCTGCTGAACTTCCATCGTTTCGTCGACTCGGCGCGGCGGGCGGACGTTCACGCGACGATGCACCTGGAGGTGGATGACGGAGGGATCTACCGCACGGCGGTGTTGAAGCGGTACTCGTCGGGAGCGGAGGAGCCGGACTGGACCTATGAGTTCGGTCTCTCGCTGGGCGACCAGAAGTACAACGAGGTGCGCGTCTCCGACGATGGACAGCGCATCACCGCTGCCGTCTTCGACGGCGGGGGGACCAACAAGACGCACGTCGCCGTGTTCGAGGGATCGAGTGCGACGCCCACGAGCTACACGGCGGTCGACACCCACACCCCCTTCGAGGGATGGGCGGTCTCCGGCGATGGCTCGACGGCGGTCTTCCGCTCGAACCTGAAGCTGGTGGTCTTCGACCTCGACGCCAGCGCGGTGATCCACGACGAGTTCATCTTCAGCGGCACGTTCAACGGCGGAATCGGACTGTCGGGAGACGGCTCGCTGCTGGCGGTCAACTGTGGAAGCACGGTAGCCCTCTACGAACGCCAGGGGAACGGCTACACCCAGACAGCAGTCCACTCGCTTCCCTCCGGGGGACACTGTCGCCGCCTGTCGATCTCTCGTGACGGTTCGACGCTGGCCCTGGCGGTCAACTTCTTCGGCCAGGCATCGCGGGTGGACGTACAGGCGCTGGATACGGCGACCGGTACCCTGACGGTGAACTACAGCATCACCGGTTCGGGAAGCTACACCAACATGTCCTCCGGCGTGGAGACGTCCGATGACGGAGCCTGGATCGCGGTGGGGCTCTGGGGAGACGAGCACCAGACCGTTCCCGAGCTCCTGGTCTTCCAGGACGGATCGGACGCGCCGGTGTGGTCGTACGACCTCCCCGGTTCGGTGATGGATCTGGGCTTCTCCCACGACGGTCGCCACCTCGCGGCGGCGGTCAAGGGCGCGCACGCCAATGACTTCGGCGGCGGAGGCTCGTTCCGCTTCTTCGAGGTGCGCGAGCAGAACCTGGTGCTGAACGGGGTTCCCTCGATCGGTGAGACCGTCACCTTCGAGCAGGATCTCCCCGGAGGGAACATCGCGCGAGTGATCTGCTCGCCCGCGCTCGATCCGAACCCGGTCTTCTACGCCGGGATCGGCACCCTGCATCTGCAGCGGTGCCCGGAGATGACCTTCCTGCCGCACGGCACGCAGAACGGGAACGGCGTCTTCGAGACTCTCTTCACGATTCCGAATGATCCGAATCTGATCGGGACCACGTCCTACTTTCAGGGGCTGGGGCTGTCGCCGCGGGGGCTCTCCGACAACTACGTCAAGGTGACCGTCTTGCCTTGAGGGGCTCGAACGCCAGAGAAACCACAGAGGCACAGAGCCACAGAGCCTCACAGAGCAGCAGAAGAGCATCCGAAAGATAAGAAGAAGAAGATCCGGCTTCGCCGGATCTTCTTCTTCTTATCTTTCTTCTCGTGGTTTTCTTCTGTGTCTTCTTCTGCTGCCGCTCTGTGAGGCTCTGTGGCTCTGTGCCTCTGTGGTTTCTCTGGCGTTCGACCCCCTCACCCCCCCCCATCCTCGAGTCGACGCACCCGCACCCGCCCCGGATCGATCGACCGCCGCTTCAAAGTCGAAGCATCCTCGACCAGCAGCCGAAGACGCCTCCCCTCCCCATCCACCCGCACCACCTGCGCGAGCCCACGCCGACCGACCTGGACCCAGTCGCCGCGCTGGAAAGCCCCGGACCGCCCATCGGCCCCCGCCTCGAGCGGTCGCTGCGGCCGCTCCACGAAGCGACCCTCTCTCCACCCTCGCGGATCGACGCACACGTCGCACGTCCCGCAACTCCCCTCCGGCTCGAGGACGCCGAAGTGTCGCGCCAGCGAGAGGCGGCGGCACTCCTCCCCCACCGAGGCGAAGCGCACCATCTTCAGGAGCCCGGTGAGGTCCCCGCGGAGCTTCTCCTCGCTGCCGACGAAGGCGGGCAACTCCTCCGGCGCGAGCTCCCGCGCGACGCGCAGGTCCCGCGTCTCGAAGGAGCCCCGGGTCACCCCGAGCACCTCGAGCCACTTCAAGCTGATCGACACGCGGTTGTCGCCGCGGTTCTTGACCAGGAGCTCGTCGCGCAGGTCGTCGAGCTCCCTGGACTGGATGCGCTCGCCCCAACCACGCAGGCACTCGTACACCCCGACGAGGTACTCGCGGCTGGGGTTCGCCCACTGCACGAAGTTCTGCTGGATGGCGACGTCCTCCTCGAAGTAGAGGAGCTCGCAGAGCGAGGGCTCACCGTCGCGTCCCGCGCGGCCCACCTCCTGCGCCCAGGCCTCGAGCGTGCGCGGGATCTGCGCGTGCAGGACGAAGCGGATGTCCGGCTTGTCGATCCCCATGCCGAACGCGTTGGTGGCCAGGACCACCTCCCGCTCGGAGTGCATGAATCGATCCTGCATCGAGCGGCGCTCCTCCGCCGACAGCTTGCCGTGGTAGACGAGGCTCTCCACCCCGCGGCGGCGCAGCTCGTCGTGCAGGTGTTCGAGGTCGCGGATGAGCGCCGAGTAGACGATGCCCGGGCCGTCGATGGTCGTGATCCGCTCCAGCAGCAAGGGGAGCTTCTCCTCCTCCCGCTCGACGCGCGTCGCGGCGAGGAAGAGGCCCGCTCGCTCGATCCCCTCGCGCAGGACCAGCGGATCGCGCAACCGGAGCGAGGTCACGATGTCCTCGGCGACGGCCGGCGTGGCGGTGGCGGTCAGGGCCACCGTCGGAGGTGACCCGAGGAGCTCGCGGTACTCCCCCAGCCGGTGGTAGTCGGGGCGGAAGTCGTGCCCCCAGTGGCTGATGCAGTGCGCCTCGTCGATCGCGAGGCGGACCACCGAGAGGCGTGGGAGCACCTCCCGGAAGAGGGGGCTGCGAAAGCGCTCGGGGGTGATGAACAGGAGGTCGAGCTCCCCTCCCGCCGCGGCCTCCAGCGCCTCCGCGCGGTCGGCCGCCGAGAGCGAGGAGTTCACCGCGGCCGCGCGGAGGCCCCGGGAGCGCAGGTCGTCGACCTGGTCCTTCATCAGCGCGATCAGCGGGCTGATCACCAGCACCAGCCCCTCCAGCAGGAGCGCGGGGAGCTGGTAGACGAGCGACTTGCCGCCGCCCGTGGGAGCGATGTGCAGAGCATCGCGCCCCTCCAGGACGGCGCGGACCGCCTGCTCCTGCCTGCCCAGGAAGCCGGCGTGGCCGAAGTGCTCGAGGAGCGCGGCGCGCAGCTCTCCGGGGGTGTGGCTCATCGGGAGATTGGAACCGGCTGGCGACGTGGGAGCAAGCGGGGGCGGGCGAACGCCCAAGGCTGACGGGTCAACCGACCGTTCAGATCACGATACTCGCCGGCGTCGAGGCCCGCCTGGCCTGCTCTCCGCGCGCGGCGCGCGGAGACCGACTCCGAGGAAAACGAAGGTGCCGCTCCAGGGCGAGGGCCCCGGAGCGGCTAGCTCACGAGTGACGACTCCGGCGCCTCCTTCCTCACGCCGGAGAACCGATGCGGTGTATCGGCAGCTCCCGGAAGAACCGGGCGGTGGCAAGACGGGGTGCTAGGCCACCGGGCTCGGAAGGAGAGCCCGCCACGGCGTGGGCCAGAATTGTAGGGTGGTCCGGCGCCGGGCCCGTTCTGCCGGGTCCGCTAGCGACGAGGAGCGGTGACTCCGTGCGCGAGGAGCGCGCCGTTGGTCCGGCGTCCCCGCTCGAAGGGAAGGTCAGCCGCACCACGGTAGCCGATCTTCTCGACCAGGACTCCGTAGACCGAGGGATCGTGGATGGTGGTGGCCGTCGAGGTCGCGAAGGCACCGACCATCCGGATCCATCCGGTTTCGATGTGCTTCGCTCCGTAGAGCTCGTCCTCGTCGTCGTTGGTCCACTCCGCCAGGAACTCGTTGGCGAAGATGCCGGAGATGTCCAGGAGAGGCACGCGATCCCAGCAGTGGAAGGTGTGCTCGCTGGAGAAGATCTCCTCGTTGTCGTTGAAGATGAGGAAGTCGACCGTCGTCTGGAAGCCGGTCCCGCCGGTGAGGGCGATCAGGATCAGGTCGCTGTTGTAAGCGTTGCCTTGCCCCAGGAAACGGGGGATCAGGATCTCCTCGGGACTCGCGGTGTACTCGAGGTCGTTCAGGTCACGAAGCCCGTCGCTGTTGCGATCGGTCGTGGTCCCGGGCAGGGTCATCCCCAGGTAGGACACCGGGTTGACGGAGAACTCGAAGGCCTCGAGCCCGTCCACCGTCATCACGTTTCCGGTCAGGAAGTTGTGCGTGATCGGCACGGAGGTGTTCTCGGCGTCCACCGCGTACAGGTAGAGGTAGCCGCGCTCGTGCTCGGGGTTGTGGGCGTTGGTGATGAGGGTCAGCGTGTCCTTCGGAGTCAGCAGCTCGAAGCGGTCGAACTCCAGGCAGTCGATCGGCTCGCCATCCTCGTTGTACTTGCCGATATAGTGGAAGTGGACGCGGATATCCTCCGCCCCCTCCTGGGCGTCGACGTTGGTGACGGTGACGACCGAAACCACCCCGGCGCGGTTGTCGAACTCGGGATACAGCAGGAGGCTGCCTGCGTTCCTACCATCGGAGGCGAGCGCGGTACTCGTGAGGCCGGCGAACAGCAGCCCGGTAGCGAAAATGCGGTGAATCATGTTGTTCCTTCCATGGTGGATACTCCTCCTCGAGGACCCGCAGTCCACCCCGTCACGGGCCCTCGTCGCGGTCGGCCCCTCTCCTCTCCAGCACCTTCGTCTCAGATAGCGAATTGGTGCGAAGGAGTCGGTCGGGCGCTCGATCCACGTTCGATGGTGCTTCATCGATGTGTCCATCACGCCATGGATTCCCCAAAAAATCAACACTCCTTCCGAGGACAAAGCGGATGCTAGAAAGTCGCATTACGGGCGGGTAGGAAGTCGCAAAACGACACCGGAGCCATCGTTCCGCGGAGGGAGATTCGGAACGCCCTCTCGAACCCGTTGAGGGCGGGTGACTCCGCTCCCGCGCGCGGCCGGTGGCGAGGCGTGCCTCGCGAATGCCCGGAGGGGGCCGCGGAATGAAGTTGCAATTGGCCGCGGATTTTTCTCGGCCCTCCCGCGGTCCCGCGAGGCCCCCTCGGGGGCGCCGCTCCTCCGCCGGGTGCTCCCCCCGCGCGGGGTGCCGCGGAGCCCTCCCCCACGGCCTCTGAGGCCCGCCCGGGGCACTCCGGGACGACAGGAGCAGCCCCTTCCCCGCCGCGCTCCCAGGGCCCGTCGGGGGCGGCTGCGCGGATCTCCCGGCCCCCTCACCGAAGGAGAGACCGGACGGCGCGTCCGCCATCCGGTCGATCGACACGGTCCGGGAGCGACCGGGGGCTTCGGCCCTCGGCGCCTGGTCACCTCTTCGGCCGCGCGCCTCCCGGCCGCGGCCGCGCGGGTCACTTCTTGAACTGGGGGTGCTCGTCCAGGAACTCGTTCTGTCGGGTCACGGCGACCCAGTACCACTCCTGGTCGATCCACTGCCAGGTCTCGATCATCTCGAGCTGCTCGGTGAAGTCCTCGGGGGCGTTGTCAGCGGTCTTCAGGATGTCGTGGTGGGGCGTCCACAGCACCGAGACCTCGAGGAACGCCTGCTCCCCTTCCATGCCCAGGAGGTGCGGCTTGGAGGGGTTGCGGTACTCGTGGTCGGACTTGCCCGCCAGGTAGCCACCGAGCTTCTCCTGCCTGCGCCGGGCGGGCGCGAGGAAGTCGTAGGCCTGGATCCAGTCCTCCGCCTGGATCATTTCCCAGCGCTTCTCGGCGCGCGCCAGGGCGTCCTTCACGTCGGGGGCCTTCGGGGCGGGAGCCTCCGCCACCGGAGTCTCCGGCGCGGCCGGCTCGGTCGGGTTCGCGCCCGACTCCGCCTCTTCGCCGGAGCCGTCGCCGGGGCCGGCGTCGGAGTCGGCGCAACCGCAGCCGAGGAGGGGCAGGGCGAGGCACAGGCCGCCGAGCAAGTGGATAGAAAGTCGCATGGTCGTCCGTCCGTGGTTCTGGTGGCTTCGTTCCACCCCGTCTACGCGGCGTGGCGCGCTTCGTTGGTGGAACTCGCCGCGGTGCCCGAGGCGGGCTCGAGCCGTTCGATCTCGAAAGGAGAAGGGGTCAGATGGCTGGAACCACCTGACCCCGAAATCTATCTCGCAGGAACCGGTTGGGCAGAAGATCTGCCTCTAATTATGCCGGCTCAGTCTTGACCCATCAGGTCGCGCGGGAGCAGCTTGCCCTTGGCGTTGGTGCCGGTCTCGAAGGGCAGGTCCGCGACGCCGCGGGTACCGATGCGCTCGACCAGGACGGCGTAGACGGCCGGATCCGGGATGGTCACGAGAGTCGAGCTCGCGGAGGAACCCCACATGCGGAACCAACCAGTCTCGACGTGCTTCGCACCGAGGATCTCGTCTTCGTCGTTGTTGGTGAACTCATCAAGGAAGTCGTTGCTGAAGATGCCCGAGATCTCGAGCAGCTCGATCCGCTCCCAGCAGTAGAAGGTGTGCTCCGAGGAGAACTCTTCTTCGTTGTCGTTGTAGATCAGGAAGTCGACGGTGACGTCGAACTTGCTGCCAGTCATCCCAACGAGGATCAGCTCGCTGTTGTAGATGTTGCCCTGACCGAGGAAGCGGGGGATAAGGAGCTCGCCGGGGCTCTCTTCGTACTCGTTGCCGTCCAGGTCGCGGACACCGTTGTCCATGTTCTCGACGTCGGGGCCGGCGAGATAGGCGACGGGGTTGACCGAGTACTCGAACGACTCGATGCCGTCGACGGTCATCACGTTACCGATGAGGTAGTCGTGAGCGATCGCGTGGTTCACACCATCACGGGCGAAGGCGTAGACGAAGCCTTGCTCGTGCTGGGGGTTGTGCACGTTCGTGACCAGGGTGAGGGTGTCGTTGTCCGTCATGGTGACGGTACGGTTGAATTCCTCACAGTCGATGGAACCTTCGTCGTCCAAGGCGCCGATGTACACGAACTCGACATCAACGTCGCCGACATCCACGGCGGTGTTGGTGATCGTGAGAACGGTGACAATACCGTCACGGTTGTCGAATTCCGGGTACAGCAAGAGGCTGCCGGGGGTGCGACCGTCGGCCGTCGCCTGGGATGCCATCCCGAGGCCGGCGAGGGCGGTCAAACCGGTAAGAACGAATTTGTGGAATCTCATGATGCTCTCTCTGGGAAGGAGTTGAAGCCTAGGTGACATTGATTTCGACGGCCGGGACTCGGCCTACGATGCACACACATCACTTGGTGGTTGCGTGGCCCGCGCTCTCTCCCCCGCACCTCTGACACAGCGTCATCGGGATCCGCGGTCGGAGCGGGCTACAGGCCTCCAAGCACTGCTCATTCGAAGGATGATGCATATCATCCCAGGAAGGAAACAGGCAAGGCTTTTCTTGAAAAGCCCTGGAACGATGGGATTTTGAAAGCCCCGGAAGGAAGTGTCCGGGTCTCCCGGGAACCCCTTTCCAGGAAGACGCATTTCAACCTGAGATCGGCGGGGGCGCAAGGGCAAAATGCCGGGAATCCGGCTCTTTCCTCGTCAACCCGGGGCCGGAACCGTAGACCGGGCTCCCCCCCGCCTCCCCGGTGGTTCGCCCCCGGGATGGCGGGGAGATCAGACCCCGAGCTCCCGAGGTTATCTCGGAGCCCTCACACGACCGATAGAGCTGAGCATGAGCGTTCCCCCGTCGAACCCCTACCGGACTCCCCAGCCCCCGTCAGAGCGCCTCCTGGACGTCCTGACGCTGTCCCTGATCGCCGTCCTGGCGGTGGTCCTGGTCCTCACCCGCGACGGCGACTCCGCCCCCTCCCCCGGCGACCCCCCCGAGGGTCGGGGCCTGTCCACCTTGCCCCTGTCCCATCAGGGGGTGACCGACGAGGCGCGGCCGGCGGAGGGCGAGACCCCCACCATCGAGCAGATCCTGGGCATCGACGAGACCGAGCGACGCGAGACTCCGAAGGCCCAATTCAAGGAACTCCCTTTCGAGGTCCTGAGCTCCGGCCTGGCCGACGAGGGAACCTGGCGGGAGAACCCGCTCCTCGCCGACCTCGACGGCGACGGGTACGACGACCTGGTCGCCTCCAACCGGGAGGAGGACGGCATCAACGTCTGGCGCTCGCTGGAGGGCGCGGGGTGGGAGCTCATCATCGAGGGGCTCCCCCGCAACCTGATGTACGGCGGCAGCGACGCCGCCGACCTCGACCACGACGGCGACGTCGACCTGGTCTTCGCCTCGCACAAGCGCTCGACCCGGGTGTTCCTGAACGAGGGGCCCGGTCTGAAGGCGGTCGAGGGAGAAGAGGGCGAGGAGAGGATGGAGGAGACGCCCCTGGTCTGGCGCGAGCTGGGCTCCCTGGAGTCCCCCTCCCTGGCCCTCGACTTCACCCTGGGCAACCTGAACGGCGACGAGCACCACGACGCCATCTCGATCAGCCAGTTCGCCGTGGGCCCGGAGAAGGGGGCCCTCAACGTCTACCTCGGGCGCGGAGACGGCACGTTCGAGCGCATCCACCGGCTCAGGAACGTGATGGGCAAGAGCCGGAGCGGCCAGCAGGTGGAGCTGGAGGACATCGACCACGACGGCCTCGACGACCTGGTGCTCACCGCGGAGTACGGGGCGCTCGTCTTCCTGACGCGCCTCGCCGAGGACGGGACGATCTCCTTCGAGGATCGCTCCGAGGGGCTCCCCAAGCCGGTCAACATCGGCAACCTCTTCCGCTCGGTGGTCGCGGCGGACATCACCGGGGACGGCGAGCTGGAGATCGTCTTCGCCAGCCTCGCCGATCCGGCGATCGACCCCGAGGAACGCAATCACACGGGGGTCTACCAGTGGCGCGGTGATCGCTGGGAGCAGATCGACGAGGGGCTCCCCCGCGACCGGGCCTTCCGCGACGTGGAGGCCGCCGACTTCGACGGCGACGGGCACACCGACCTGCTCCTGGTCGGCCCGTGGTGGGGAGCCGTGTTCTTCCTCGGCGACGGGACGGGTCGCTTCACCGCCAAGGGGATGCTGCCCGGCAGCCTCCCGGGGGGCCGCGCCGCGCTCGGCGACGTCGATGGAGACGGCAAGGTGGACATCGCCCTGATCAGCACCGCGACCAAGCGCAACCGCGGCGGCGGCGGGGTCAACGTCTACCTGAATCGCGACGAGGTCTGGGAGTAGGCGAGCGGCGACGGAGTCGACGAAGAAGCAGGGCTCGGAACGCGTCGGCGTCCCGAGCCCTGCTGTCCGTTCGGGGGAGAGCGCTTACTTCCCGCGAGAGATCGCGGAGCCGAACTTGTCGCCCTCGCTGTCGCCGGAGAGGGTGCGGTCGTCCTCGCTCGCGTCGGCATCGAAGGAGAGATCCTTGCCGCGGAAGAGGTAGACCTTGCCCGACGAGCTCGCGATGCCCGTCGCCGAGGACATCACGTCCGCCATCCCGTCGCCGTCACAGTCGAGAACCTCGACCGACGAGCCGAAGCCGCCGTTGTTGGCCGCTTCGCCGGTGTAGATCACGTCGCAGAAGTCGGCCAGGTCGTCCATCGGATCCTCGGTGCCGAGGAAGATGAACACGCGCCCGTTCCGGCTCGCACCGGAGGAGTAGCGGGGCGCGCCGACCATCACGTCGCCGAAGCCGTCGCCGTTCATGTCGGCGCAGGCGATGTTCGAGCCGAAGCTCGTGTTGCTGAAGTACCCAGCCAGCGCGACATCCGCATTCTCCGCATCCTCGACGTCGAAGTCGGGGCGACCGAGGAAGACGTAGACGCAGCCGTTGGAGTAGCCGGTGATGTTGGCCTCGGGCGCACCAACCATCAGGTCCTCGACGCCGTCACCGTTGAAGTCACCGCCGGCGATCGAGCAGCCGAACATGTCGCCGTTCGCTTCCGCCATGATCCGGAGGTCGGCATCCTGACCGGTGCCCGACTCCAGGTCCTCGGCGAAGAACACGTAGACGTGACCGCCGAAGGAGTGCGACGACCAGGTGGCCGCCTCGGAAATCGCCAGGTCGCCGAGCCCGTCCGCGTCGACGTCCGCGATGCCCACGGCCGACCCGAGGTTCCGGCCGCTCTTCACGCCGATGATCGTCACCAGCGCGTCGGCGGCGGAGGTGTCGGTGAGGGCGTCGCTGCCGAGGAACAGGTAGGCGCGACCGGCGTCGCGCAACGGGTCCCACTCGCCGGGCTTGGCGTCCGCGCCGGGGGCTCCGACCAGGATGTCCAGGAGCCCGTCGCCGGAGACGTCCCCGAGGGCGAGGGAGGTGCCGAAGTGATCCGCGACGTCGCCGAAGACCCCGGGCTCGATCCCCTCGGCGCTCAGGATGACGTCCGCCTCGCCGAGGTCCAGCTGCGCCGCTTCGGGCAGCGGGCCGAAGAAGATCGCCACGACACCGGCGTCCTCGGAGGGCTGGTCGGCGTAGGGCGCGCCGGTCAGGAGGTCGTCGTGGCCGTCGCCGTTGACGTCCCCGGACGCGATCACCGTACCGAGCTGGTCGCCGGCGTCGATGCCGGTGACCGTCACGTCAGCCTCGACCGCGGGCGCGTCACCGAGCGTCGCGGAATCCTCGACCCCGTAGAAGACGTAGACGGTGCCCGCCTGGTCGCCGCCGGCGTCGTCGCGCGGCGCCGCGATGACCACGTCGGGGAAACCGTCGGAGTTGAGGTCGCTGATGATCTCGGCGGTCGCCAGGTAGTGGAATCCCGCGCCGAGCGCGCCGATCCCTCTCGAGTTCTCGACCTGGACCACGACGATGGTGTCATCGACGCCCGCGGGGGTCACCGCGTTGATCGTGGTGTCGTCCACCACGACCACGTCGGTCGCCGCCAGGCCGCCGAAGGTCACCGAGGTGGCGCCGATCACGTCCTCGAGGAAGCCGGAACCGGTGATCACCACGTTGGTGCCCCCCTGGGGGGAACCGGTGGTCGGGTTGACGACGCTCACCGCCGGGGGCGGCGGAGCCTCGGGGGCGTTCCCGCCGTCGTCCTGGCCGGCGGGCGCACCGCCCCCACCACCACCGCAGCCGATGGTCAGGGACAGCGCGGCGGCGAGGAGGGGAAGGCTCAGCCGACGCCAGAGGGGGAATTGCGTTCCTCGCTGGGAATGGATCGAGGTGCTCATCGGATTGTTCTTTCTCGATTGCGCCCGCCGAAATTGGGAAGAGGAACCCGAAACGGGGTCGGATTCGAGATCGGCGGGCTGATAGGAGGGGCCTCCAGAGGCCCTATACGAAACTGCATTGGGACAGAGGTGCTCGCGACACACGTCTCTCGGCGCGGGTCGCCCAGTTGAGCACAGCCCAAAGTTAGCATGCCTTTCCTCAAGCTGGGAAAGGACTTAGTAGGAAATTTTATTTAGCCCCGCACCGTCCTGGAGCTTCCTGCCGGAGCCTCGCGAGGGGCTCCTGGGGGCCGCTGAGGGCGGCCTTATTCGCCGTCCGGGTCCTCCTTCTCGACCTTCTGAGCCTCCTTCTCGGCCCGCTCCCGCGCCTCGCGAGCCAGGCGGTTCTGCTCCTCGAAGTTCGCCCCCACCGGCGGGGCCGGCCGCTTGACCTTCTCCGGCTTGGGGAGCATCCCGGCGGCTTCCATCTCCTCCTGGAGGGCCCGGGCGGCGCGCCGGTACTTGTCCTCGATCCGCGGCGGGTTCTGCCCGTACTTGAGCGCGTAGGTGTAGTACAGCCTGGCGGCCTGAGCATCGCCGAAGACCATCTCGCAGTCCCCGAGGATCTCCCAGACCCGCCAGTCCTCCTCGACCCCTGCGAGCGCGTTCACCGCGTCACGAACCTCGATCGCCCGCTCCTCGGAGCCGGGGGCCTGATCCAGGCGGGCGCGGGCGAGCTCGCGCAGCACGTGCGTGGGCGCGTCTCCCCGTTCGACGATCCCCTGCAGCAGCGCCTCCGCGCGGGGGAGGTCCCCGCGGGCGGTGGCCAGCACGGCCAGGTTGTACTCGATGTCGGTCGCGGGGGCGCCGGCCGCGCGGGCGCGCTCGAGCTCCGCCTCGGCTCCGGCGAAGTCCTGCAGGATCCCCTTCAGCACGGCGAGCTCCAGGGCCAGCTCCCCATCGCTCGCGCCCGCGGTGCGGGCCGCCTCGAGGACCGACAGCGACTTCTCCGGGAGACGGAGCGCCTGGTACAGGCGCGCCAGCCTCAGGCTCAGCTCGACCGCCTCGGGGTGCTTCGACAGCGCCTCGCGCAGCACCTTCTCCGCCTTGGGCAGCTCGCCCTGCCCCTCGCGAGCGATCGCCAGGCGCAACGCCTCGTCCGCGCTGCACTGGCCCGCGTCGAAGCGCGGTTGCAGCGCGCCGACCACCTCGGCGTGGCGCCCCTCGATGAGCATCGACTCGATCTCCGCGCTGTCCACGCCGTCCTCGGCGGCGGCGGGAGCGACGGGGTCGGAGCTCTCGTTCGCGCTCTCGCCACAGGCGAAGAACAGGAGCACGGCGAGCAGGATGAAGACGACGAGGGCGGGAAGGGACTTCATGACTGGTTCATGACTGGGCTCGAACGCACGGAACGGAGCTGGCGCGGGGCGTGGAATCCCCGCGCTCCTCGGTGGAGTATCCCCCACTACGGGCCCCCCGGCAAAAAAGCCGGTGAGAATTACCGCTTTCCGTCGGGGCGCCCCCCTCGGGGCGCCCCCCCGGTTTCAGTTGCCGTCGATGTCGTCGGGCAGGAGGCCGCCATTGTCCTGGCTGCAGTACTCGAAGGGCAGATCCGCGACGCCGTAGCTGCCGACGTGCTCGACCAGGACGGCGTAGAACGCCGGATTGGGGATCGATACCGAGGGCGAGGTGGCGAAGGCGCCGTCGATCCGGAACCAGCCGGACTCGCGCCCTTCCGCCCCCAGGATCTCCTCGCCGTCGTTGGCGGTGTACTCGCTCAGGAACTCGTTGCCGAAGATCCCCGAGATCTCGAGCAGCGGCACCTTCTCCCAGCAGTAGAAGGTGTGCTCGCCGGAGAAGATCTCCTCGTTGTCGTTGTAGATCAGGAAGTCGACGGTCGTCTCGAAGTGCACCCCACCGGTGAGGCCGATGAGGATCAGCTCGCTGTTGAAGGCGCCATTCCCGCCGCCCTGGCCCCGGGGACCGGGAGCGCCGTCGCTCTGGCCGAGGAAGCGCGGGACCAGGATCGAGTCCGGAGCCATTTCGTACTCCTGGTCGTCGAGGTCGAGCACTCCGTCGCCGTCGAGGTCGGTGAGACCGCCGACACCCAGACCGGCGAAGACCACCGGGTTCATGCCGTAGTCGAAGGTGTCGAGACCGCTGATGGTCATCTGGCTGCCGATCAGCACGTTGCGCGCCAGCGGTTCACCGGTGCGCGGGTCCTTGACGAACACGTAGGCGTAGCCGCGGTCGTCCTCGGGACTGTGCGCGGCGGTGAGCAGGGTCAACGTGTCGCAGGGGGTCAGCACCTCGGTGCGGTTGAACTCCCGGCAATCGGCCTCGTTGATGTACATGAACTCGATCGTCAGGTCTTCCTCGGCGTCGCAGTCGACGTGAGTGACGGTGAAGATCGAGACCAGGCCCTGGCGGTTGTCGTACTCGGGGAAGAGCAGGAGGCTCCCCGGCTTCCGGCGGTTCGGCCGGATGCAATCGGCGACCTGACCGGTCTCCCCCTCGACGGTGAGATCGAGGAGAATCGGCGATTGGTCCAGGATCTCGTCCTTTTCGAAGCGCGCCTGGGTCTGGATGTACCGCCCCGTTCCGGAGAAGCCGCCGTCGTTCGTGACCGGCAGCCAGGGCAACCCTTCGAGGGCCGCTGCGTCGTCGGAGACGCGCGCGAACACCTCGATCGTGCCGACGGGGTCGGGTTCCCTGTTCCACTTCACGTTGAACCAGTCGACCCCGGCCTCGCCGCCGTCGGTGGTGACCTGCCAGTAGCCGTCCTGGAGGGTGGACTCGTAGGCCACCGTGCCGGTCATGTCGCTGATGTTGAAGGGTTGCGAGCCCGCGCCGAGGGGGACGATCATGTCGACGCTGTCGATCGTCGGATCGATGCGCATGATGTCGTCGGAGCCCTGGTTGCACACCCACATGAACCCGAAAGCGTCGACGGCCAGGCCGTTGGGCTGCATCCCCACCGGGATTTGCGCCAGCAGGGTGCCGTCGTTGCGCATGCGGAAGACCTCGCCGGTCAGCGCGTCGGCGGCCCAGATCGTATCGTCGGCGGGTAGCACCGCGACGCCGTGGAGGAAGACCGCGCCGGTTACGGGGTAGGTGTTCAACACGGCGCCGGTGGCGTCGAGCTCGGCGAGGTCACCCGTTCCGCCCACCCACAGGAAGCCGGCGGAGTCGATCGCGATCCCCCGGGGGTCGTTCATCACCGAGGTGCAGCCCAGCGGCAGCCCCACCGCCGGGTCGTAGCGCATCACCTGGTCCTCGCCCTGGGAGACCGACCACAGGAGGCCGGCGGAGTCGACCAGGCCGGAGAAGCCTCCGCAGGCCTGGAAGGTGAGGAAGCCGTCGGACAGGATCGAGCCGTCGTCCCCGTCGAGGTGATCGAAGCAGGTCGGGAAGCCCGGGTAGCCGCCGACCCAGACGTCGCTCGCGCTGTCGATCGAGATGTGGCGGATGTTGGGGCAGTTGGTCTTCTGGTAGACCAGGATGCACTCGTCGTCGGCGTCCTCGACCAGGGCGGGGCCGCCGCCCGCCCCGCCGTCGCCGTCGGTCACGTTGATCCAGCGGTGGATGTCGCCGAGCCCCCGGGAGGTCCGGATCAGACCGTCCCCGTCGCGGTCGACCGCGGTGGAGTACTCGAACGGCGGCTTGAGGTACTCGCCGTTGGCATCGGGATTGCCCGAGCCGTCGACCCGCTGTCCGCCGATCACCAGGCCGATCTTGACGACCGAGCCCACGAGGCCGGCCACGTCCTCGGCGCGGTTTCCGACCCAGGTGTTGCCGAACGCGTCGACGGTGGCCCGCGAGGGGTCGGTGGCCTCCCCCTCCGGCGCCGTCCGGTACTCGCCGAGGATCTGCCCGGTCTGCACGTCGATCCGCACCATCGTGCCGTTGCCCGAGTTGGCCACGCTGATGAAGGGGAACGGAGTCGCCTCGGTCCCCAGCTGCAGCTGGTCGTTGTTCGGGGCGTCGTGGTTGACGTTGAGGAGTATCCCCTCGTCGAAGTCGGCGTCGGTGGTGTACTCCCGCGACTGAGCGGTGGCGACCGCCCCGAGCAGCAGCGCACAGAGGGCGGCGGAGAGACCGGCGCGCGGTCCCCGCGCCGGGTGATCCAGCGTGTATTGGCGTGTCATCGAGCTATTCCTCCAGGGCCGTCGAGCGGGGTGATTCCCGCCCTTCGCGACGGCAGCCCTCTCGCCGGTGATCCGGGACTCCGGTAGCGCCGGGCGGGCACCGGCCGGGGTGCTCACGACGAGCGCCCGTTCTCGACCTCCCCCGCGGACAGCCCCCCCTCCGGGGGTCGACCGACCTCTCCTTCAACTGGAGACCCTGCTATAGTCTATTCGGATACTTGTGGTCCCTTGATCGCCGGCTCAGACGGCGTGTTTTAGGATATTTCAAACCGGCCCCGACGAGGTGTCAAGAGGCCCAGAGCGTTTTGTCCGCGGCCCGAGCTCCCCTGGCCGCCCTCGTGGAGCGATTCTCCCTGGAATTCACTCCCCCTTCACCGAGACCCCTCGCGCGGATTCGCCCGGGGGCTAGACTGGTACTTCTCGCCGCCCCCGACCGCGGATCCCCATCGGGTCGGTCGCGACGCGCCGGGGCCCCTCGTGCCGCCGGCGCCCCCCCACAGATCGAGACATCCCGGATTTCCTCCACACCTTTCGAATTCCAATGAAACAAGAGATCCTCTTCCGCCTCCCGAGCTGGGCGATCCTCCTGGGCGCCCTCGCCACCGCCTCCGTCGCCCAGGACAGCACCTCGCTCCAGTCGTCCTTCCCCGGGGACTCGCTGGACCCCCACGACAACACCGAGCAGATCAACGACTACGTCGTCGATCTCGCCACCTTCGAGTCCTCCTACGGCTACACCTACGGTGTCGCTCCGCTGGCCAAGACCTCGATGGACTTCCAGCCGACGCCCTGGTTCTTCAACGCGGCGATGAGCGCCCAGGGGATCAGCAACCACACCCTGGAGACCGTGTCCTTCGTCCGCGACAGCTACGACTTCTGGACCACGCCCGGGGCGGGGATCAACGGCGACCCTCTGGCGAACACCGCCGGCACGCCGATCGACACCACGATGATGGTCGGCAACCAGTTCGGCTACGTCTTCAGCGAGTTCTCCGCGGACGACCCGACGGCTGCCTCGATCAACTACAACCAGATCATCGGTGGAACGGTCAACTACGACCTGTTCACTCCCTCGCGCCTGTACGTCTCTCGCGTCACGGCGGCCACCAACTCCGCGGACTGGCTCTGCAACGTCGCCTCCTTCGGCGTCGGCGCCGTGGAAGCGGGCGGCAAGATCTCCTTCCGCGCGGACGAGTACACCACGAACGACTGCGGGGGCTTCCTGGCCCTCCTCGCCGACAACTGGTACCGCCTCGATCTGCTCCAGCGGAACGCGGGCCTGGTCAACGTGATCGACGACAACGGCGCCGTCGACTCCGGCACCATCACCCGGTTCCTGAACAACGTCACTCCCGATCACTCGCCGCCGACGATGGTCCCCGGCGATATCGCGGGCGGCCTGCCGATCCTGTTCGGGCTGAACTGGGACGGCAACCTCGTCTACGGCGACACCACCCCCAACGTCACCGCCGCCCACCTCGGCGCCGCCAGCGGGACGCGCGGCAGCACCAGCTACTCGCAGCACCAGTTCCCCGGGATCTTCGGCACGACTGTGGGAACCGGGGCCGCGCTGACCCGCATCAGCGGGACCGACACCCTCGGCGTATGGGGCGTGGACGGCAACGGCGCCCCGGTCGGCGCCAAGAGCCTGCAGCTCCCGGCGGTGGTCATCGACGGCGATGACGGCTGGCAGTCGGATGCCCTGGGCACGGGGAACCTCTCCTTCGGGGGGTACTTCTCCTCCACCTTCTGGCGCGGCGGCAACGGCCAGGTCGCGGTCGGCAAGGACCAGCAGGACCGCCTCCTCGCCGCCGGGATGGTCCACCACCCGAGCTGGGTCGCGAACACCAACCCCAACAACCTGATCGCCGTGGCGCGCACCGCCAACGGCACGAGCGTCGACTGGACGATCGCGGGCTGGACCGCGGGCAACGACGGCAAGATCGTCTACGGCACCTTCGGGACCACGCCGATCGGCAAGATCGTCGCCCAGAGCGCCACCGGCGCCGAGAGCGGCCCCTCGCTCTCCTCGCCGATGATCGACTCGGTCGGCAACGTCTACTTCATCGCCCGCGTCGAGCTGACCGGTCAGGAGTGGCGCGAGGGCCTCGTGCGCGCGGTCTACGACGCGGGGAACCTCAGCTACCGGCTGGAGCTCCTGCTCATGGAGGGCACCGTCGTCACCGGCCAGAACTCCGGCGTCGACTACCAGGTGAACGACCTCTACCTCACGGGCGGCACGGGCAGCACGCCCTCGACGACGTACTCCGGCAACATGAACCAGGACGCCTACACGGGAATCGATTCCTCGACGGTCGCCGCCGGCAGCACGAAGTCTCTCGGCGGCCTCGTCGTCGGAGCCAACATCGTCTACGACACCAGTGACGATGGGCAGTTCCACCCGCAGGACGACTTCCCCACCTCCACCGACCAGGACTACACCGTCCTGCTCTACGTGACCTCCGCGGAGGACTGCAACGACAACGGCGTGCCGGACGACATCGACATCGCCGACGGGACCAGCACCGACATCGACCTCGACGGCGTTCCCGACGAGTGCGGAGCCGGTGAAGGCTACTGCTACGGCGACGGCACCGGCACCGGCTGCCCCTGCGGCAACACCGGCGGCTCCGGAGAAGGCTGCGCCAACTCCACCGGCTCGGGCGCCATCCTGGTCGGCACCGGCTCGAACAGCGTGCTGGCCGACGACCTCAGCTTCACCGTGCTCCAGGCGCTGCCCGGCCAGGGCTCGCTCCTGTTCGTCGCCAACAACCAGCTGAGCGGCCTGCTCTTCGGCGACGGCCTGCGCTGCGCCGGCGGTGGACTGGTCCGCCTCGGGGTCCGCATCCCCAACGGCAGCGGGACCGCCACCTGGGCCCCGGGTATGGGCGCCACTGGCGGCTGGGCCTCCGGCGACACCAAGAACTTCCAGGCGTGGTACCGCGACCCGGGCTCCAGCCCCTGCGCCAACGAGTTCAACACCACCAACGGCGTGACGGTCGTGTTCGCTCCCTGAGCGACAACGGCACGAGCCGATTCAACGGACAGAGGGGCCCGCTCCGGCGGGCCCCTCTTCGTGGTACTGGCCTCCGGCACCCACGAGAGGAGCGGCCAGGGCGAGGCGTCGCTCACCCTGGCCGCCGGGATAAGGGCGCGAACCGGATTCCACTACGGTTCGCGACCTTCGGACGGGGACGCAGGGGAGCGATGCAGGGCGCCGAGGTCGACGTAGCGGGTCTCGTCGTGGGCGGGGACCGCCCCGGTGAGCTCGGACTGCCAGGGGTGGAGCGGAGGTCGGTAGACGGGAACGTGCTCGCCGAAGGTGGGCGCCGCTCCCAGGTCGAGGTAGCGATCGGAGGGTGCGGTGCGCGGGAGCGCGTCGGCGCGCGCTGCGTCCGCCCACGGGGCGTACACGACCGTCGGCTCCGACCGGGCCAGGACCAATCCGCACAGCGCGAGCCCCAGGGGCCAGAGTAGAGCGCCGGGAACCTTCACTCCGTCACCTCCAGCGTCGAGGACGCTTCCTTCGTGTTGTTCTCCTCGTTCGATTCTGCTGGCCCGGAGTCGACGGTCACGATCGCGCCGACGTGGTAGGTGCCGGTGGCGAGGTCGACGGGGACCTCGACCTGCGTCGACGCGGAGGACTCCGCTCCCGGGTCGAGTGAGGGCACCGACAGGCCGCTGCCTAGGAAGGTGTCGTCGGTGTCGATCGTCTCGTCCTCGGAGAGGTAGAGGTCGACGTGGAAGTACTCCGCCGCGAGGTTGCCGGCGTTGCGAACCGTGTCATCGATCTGCAGCGACTCGCCGGGCTTGGCCGAGGCCGGATCGAAGGTGACGGTGGTGACCACCAGGTCGGGCGCGGGCGGCGGTGGCACGTAGATCTCGATCGTGCCCGCGGTCTTCAGCACGTTGTTGTCCTCGTCCGACTCCTCGACCATCTGCGTGTCGTCACAGATCGCGCCGAAGTGGTAGATCCCCACCGGCAGGCTCCCGTCGAGGGTGTAGACGCGGCTCTGCGCCGAACCGTGATCGATGCCGAGGCTGAAGATGTTGCGCACCCCGAGCAGGTGATCACCTGTATCGATCGTCTCGTCCTCGGAGAGGTAGAAGCCCGTCTGGAACTGCCCTGCGCTCAGCTCGCCCTGGTTGCGCACCGTGCTGAGGATGGTCAGCTGTCCATTCTCCAGGACCTTGGCCGGGCTGGCGGAGAGCTCCTCGACGACGAGGTCGGGCAGCGGATCGGAGCTGGTGGTGATGTCGATGTGCCCGCTGGCCACGAGGAGGTTGTTCCCCTCGTCCGGCTCGGGCAGCACGGCGAGGTCGTCGGCGATCACCCCCAGCGTCCACGAGCCCGAGGAGATCCCCGGCGGCAGGGGGTACGCCTCCGCCGCCTCGTCCTCCGCGCCGACCGCCAGGGAGGAGATCGTGCGAGAGCCGAGCAGCACGTCGGACGTGGTGACGATCGGGTTGGGCGAGAGGTAGATCGAGACGCGGAAGCTCTCCGCGTCGACCACCCCCTGGTTGACGATCCGCTCGACGACCGAGATCAGATCGCCGTTGGTCACCACGCTCGGACTGAAGCCGACCGCGACCGGCAGCACGTCGGGCATCGGCGGCACGACGACCTCCAGCACACCCAGCGCGACGACGGCGTTGTTCTCCTCGCTCTCCTCGACGACGTGCTCCTCGTGATCGGCGATCGCGCCGACGTGGAAGAAGCCTCCCCCGACGTCGGCCGGCACGACCAGCGGGGCGGCCGCGGACGAGGTCTGGCCGATGTCGAGCCCGGCCAGCGAGCGGAAGCCGATCAGGTGGTCGCTCGTGGTGACGGCCTCGTCCTCGGAGAGGTAGATCCCGACCCGGAACGGTCCCGCGGCGAGTAAGCCCTGGTTGAGCACCTCTTCCGAGACGGTGATCGACTGCCCGGCGTCGACGAGGAACGGCGAGAACTCGAGCGCGTTCATCACCAGGTCGGGGCGCGGCGGCTGGTTGACCTGCAGGGTGCCGGCGGCGACGAGGGTGTTGTTGAACTCGTCGGACTCCGCCTCCACGCCTCCCAGGTCGGCGAGCGCTCCGACGTACCAGCTGCCGGCGATCGTCGCGGCGGGCACGGTCAAGGGCGCGGTCATCATCGAGAGCGCGCCGCTGGAGAGCTGGGGCACGCTGCGCACGCCGATCAACTCGTCGCCCGAGGTGATCACCGGATCGGGCGAGAGATAGATGCCGACCTGGAACGAACCCGAGTCTCCCTCGCCGCGGTTCTCGACGTGGTCGGTGACCTCGATCTGCTCACCCGCCTCGACAATCGAAGGAGTGAACGCGAGGTGCACGGGAGCGAGATCGGGCAGCGGCTCGGTGGTGATCTCCAGCGTCTGCACCGCGACCAGGACGTTGTTGCTCTCGTCGCTCTCCGCCAGCGCTCCCTGGACGTCGGCGATCGCGCCGAGGAACCAGGTCCCGTCCTGCAGGTCCGGGGGCACGGTCAGGAAACCGCTGCCGGTCGAGGAGTGCCCGCTCGCCAGCGCACCGATCGCGCGAATGCCGATCAGCGTGTCGCCGCCGTCGATCAGCGCGTCGGCGGAGAGGTAGATGGCGACCTGGAACCCGCTCGCGTCGCCCGTGCCGTCGTTGTGCACCGAATCGATGACGTGGATCGAGTCTCCGGCCAGCACGCCGGAGGGGCTGAAGTCGAGGGACTGCACCCGGAGGTCGGGGGACGAGGCTCCGCCCCCGCCGCCTTCCGCGGGCGGCTCCTCGACCCCTCCCCCACCGCCACCGCAGGCGGTGAGCAGCGCGAACCCCACCGCCGCGGCGCACGCGCCGCGCCGGATCCTCGGGGCCTCGCTCCCGCCTCGGCGTCTCGCTGATTCCATCCGGTACGACTCCTCGCGACCGGGAGTGCCCGGCCGCTGGAGACATCCGCGCGCGCGGGGAGCGGTGGGGCGAAAAAGGGCGTGGGATTGGCGGAATGGGAAGGGACCGAGAACGACTCGACGCGATGCGCCGGCTCATTCGCTTGCCAAAACGCCCGTCGGTGCGGAAACTCGGCCGACGATGATGGTCTCCTTCGGATCGCCGACCCTCTTGCTCGTCCCCACCGAGCTCGAGCTCCGCCGCCTGCGCGATCAGGGCGGGTTCGGACTGGGGCTCTGTCTGACTCACCTGTGCGGCTTCGGCCCGGTCGCCGCCGCCGCGCGCTCCGCGCAGCTCCTCGCGGACCTGCGGCCGGCGCGAGTGATCCTGACCGGGATCGCCGGCGCGTACGACGTCGAGCAGCACCCACCGGGTAGCGCGCTCGAGTTCGGGGCGGTCGCCCTGGAAGGGGTCGGCGCGGGACAGGGGGCCGGCTTCGAGGGCCCGCCGGCGCTCGGCTTCCCGCAGTGGCCCGGTTCGCCGGGGACGACGCCCCACCCCGTGGTCGACACGCTGCCGCTGGCGACCACGAGCGGCGAGGCGGAGGGCGCGCTGCTCCTGACCACCTGCGCCGCCTCGACGAGCGACGAGGAGGTGGCGCAGCGCCTCGAGCGCTTCCCGCGAGCGATCGCCGAGGACATGGAGGGCTTCGCGGTGGCCATGGCCTGCGCGCTCGCCCGCACGCCGCTCCGGATCGTGCGCGGCATCTCCAACCGGGTCGGCGATCGCCGGCCGGAGAACTGGCGCATCCCCGCCGCGCTGGCCGCATCCCGCGAGCGCGTCCTGCAGCTCCTCGAGAGCGGCGAGGGGTGGGAGAGCCCGGGTGAGTGAACGGGTCCGGCTGGGGATCTCGACCTGCCCCAACGACACCTTCGCCTTTCACGGACTGCTCACCGGCGCGACCGAGGTGCCGGATGTGGAGCTCGTCATCGAGCTGCACGACGTCCAGGAGCTCAACGAGGCGCTGGCCCGGGGAGAGTTCGACGTGGCCAAGGGGAGCTTCTTCGCCGCCCTGCGCCGGAGCGCGGAGCTCGTCGTGCTGCGCACCGGCGCGGCGCTCGGCTTCGGCAACGGCCCGCTGCTCCTGGCCGCCCCGCACGCCCGCGGTGGGCCGGGTGATTCGCAGCCGGTCGCCGGTCCGGAGCGGGATCGCACCGCCCGCGTCCTGACCCCGGGGCGGTGGACCACGGCGAACCTCCTGTACCAGCTGCTGCATCCGGGGGAAGGCGAGCGCGAGCACGTGCTCTTCTCGGAGATCATGCCCGCGCTGGAGCGGGGGGAGGCCGACTTCGGGCTCTGCATTCACGAGGGGCGCTTCACCTATCGGGAGGGCCCGCTGCGCAAGGTCGAGGACGTGGGGGAGAGCTGGGAGGCGCGCACCGGGCTGCCCCTGCCCCTGGGAGGGATCTTCGCTCGCCGGCGCGTCCCCGCGGCCGTGATCGGCACGATCGAGGAGGCGATCGCGCGCTCGATCGACCACGCCCGGTCCTGTCCCGAGGAGGCGTTGATCTCGATGCGACGCCACGCGCCGGGGCAGGACGACGAGGTGCTGAACGCGCACGTCGAGCTCTACGTCAACGAGCACACGCGCTGGCTGGGTGACGCGGGACGGGAGTCCCTCCTCGCCCTGGAAGCGCTGGCAAGGGAGAGCGCCCTGATCGGAGAGGAGCAGCCACCGCTCCTCGTCTTCGGTTCCGGATAGTATCTGGAACTACGAGCCGGCGCAGCCGTGGGCCTCGATGCCGGCACGGGTAGTCCGGGTCGCAGCTTCTGCTCCTCGACGTACCGGGCGAAGAAGAGCTCAGCGGTCGCCGTAGCGTAGCTCCAGCGACGAGACGCACTTCACGGATCCCTTCGCATCGCGGAGCAGGGTCACCTCGTAGAGCCGATCGTACTTCGCGTCGGGGATCATCCCACCGGCGCGCGGCTTCATCGCACCCGAGGGGGTCGTGACCAGATCGGCGGCGACTCCCCCACCGAGGGCGGCGTAGAGGTCGGGGGTGGTGTTGGAGTGACCGGCGACCACCGCGACGGAGCCGGGCTCGAGCCGCTTCAGCCGCTCGGCCAGGCGGGAGAGCGCCCGCGCGTCGTAGCGCTCCACCTGGAGCTCGGTCCCCGCGGCCAGCGGCGCCACCGTCTGGAGGGTCCGCCGGTAGTCGGAAGAGAACAGGTGCGTCACCTTCGCCGCGGAGAGCAAGCGGGCGAGCTCATCCGCACGACGCTTCCCGGCTTCGGTCAAGGAGGGGTCGCGCGGATCGTCGGTGCCCTTCTCGGCGTGGCGGACCAGGAAGACGGTGATCGCGGGGCGGGTCGCCGAGCTCTCCTCGGCGTCCGCCTGCCGGGGGCCGGCGGAGGCGACGAGGAGGGTGACGAACAGGGCCAGGAGGAGGATCGGAGACCAGCGCAACGGGGCGCTCCGATCGCTTCGGGTCGGGTTGGTCATGGAGACGACTCGCAGAAGGGTCTTTACACAATGCAGAACCACCGCCCCCCGCGCAGCGCGGGAAACGGTGGGTGAGCATGGAATTCGGAGGGCTGCTACTGCTTGCCGCCGGAATCGCGCAGCTCGAGCATCTCCTTGCGGACGTCCTGTGCGGTGGCCTTGAGTTCCTGCATCGCCTTCCGCACGCGCGCGGTCGCGGCCTTGTTGCCGCTCTCAGCCTTCTCCACGTCCTCACGAGTGTCCTCGATGATGGAGACGAGCTTGTCGAAATTGTCGCTCATGATCTGCCTTCCTGGCCTCGGTGGTTGGGGTCGGAGCTTGCGGGTAGAGATCGCCTGGGGAGCCCGGCAGTCCCGCCGAAGGCCCTCCGCGGGCCCTGATAGGCCACATATCGGCTCGTCGATCAAGCGATACCCCCCCGGAAAGGTCCGAAAAAGGGGCTCGAGCCGATCTCGATCCCTGGCTGGCCGTCCTGATCGGCAGCGTAAACCCTTCCCTGGAGCCAATTTACGGACAAATCACCCCCGCGGGCGGGGAATGGGGGAAGGTTCCCGGATCAGCGCATTCCGGGCTGCCCCTCCCCCGATCGCAGCCCCAGGGGCGGGCCGAGGAGTTCCGCCACGACGATCGCCCGCCGCCAGCCGTCGCGCGCCTCGATCGAGGCGCGCAGGGCACTGCCGCGCGAGGAGGTGGTGGGGCGTTCCCGCCCCACCGGCGCCGGGTGGATCGGCCGGGCGACCTCCGGCCGCGGCACCAGGTCGGCGTGGGGGTGACTCTCGAAGTACTCCTCGTGGTGCGAGGGCAGCGACTCGTCGAGGCGATCGAGGTCGACGCCCAGCGGCGTGTCGCGGGTGGTCCTCTCGATGACGTCGGCCGTGGGGGGAAGCGGGACGATGGTCTCGCCCCCGGAGGCCGGCTCGCTGGTCGCCTGGGCGACCAGCTCGTCCCAGAAGTCCTCGGGCTCGACCTGCTCCTCGTCCTCCTCCTCGGTGACGCCGACCGTGGAGACCGGCCGCGCCTCGACGCCTGGGGGCAAGGACCCCGCGGCGCGCCGCTGTCCCGGCCTCGTCGGCTCGGCGACGCCCTTCAACTTCTCCATGAGCCACTTGCCGACGGCCAAGAGCACGGGCAAGGCGAGCAGGATCAGGATCTTGAGGATGTCCCCGAAATCGGATTCCCGCTGGGGGAGCAGGGCGAGAGGCGTGAACAGCTGGCTGATCATCCCGCCGGGTTGCCTCCACCACCATCGGGGCCGGAGGTCGAAGTGCCATCGCCGGCGATGCTGCTGCGCATCTGCGTGTCGGAATCGATGTTGCGCAGGCGGAAGAGGTCCATCACCCCCAGGTTGCCGCTGCGCAGCGCCTCGGCCATCGCCAGCGGCACCTCCGCCTCGGCGAGCACCACCTTGGCGCGGTTCTCCTGGACGGTCGCCTTGAACTCCTGCTCCGCGGCGACGGCCATCGCCCGGCGCTTCTCGGCGAGGGCCTGGGCGACGCGCTTGTCCGCTTCCGCCTGGTCCGCCTGCAGCCGAGCGCCGATGTTGGTGCCGATGTCGACGTCGGCGATGTCGATCGACACGATCTCGAACGCCGTACCGGCGTCGAGGCCGCGCGAGAGCACCGTCTTGGAGATGTCGTCGGGGTTCTCCAGCACCAGGGCGTGGGTGTCCTTGCTGCCGATGGTGCTGACGATCCCCTCGCCGACGCGGGCGATGATCGTCTCCTCACCGGCGCCGCCGACCAGGCGGGCGATGTTGGTGCGCACGGTGACCCGCGCGCGGGCCAGCACCTGGATCCCGTCCTTGGCCACCGCGGCGATGGTGGTCTTGCCCGACGCGGGGTTGGGGCAGTCGATCACCTTGGGCGTGACGCTGGTCTTGACCGCGTCCAGGAGGTCCCGGCCGGCGAGATCGATCCCCGCCGCGGTCCGGAAGTCGAGCTCGATCCCCGCCCGGTTGGCGGAGATGATCGACTGCACCAGGCGCAGCACGCGGCCGCCCGCGAGCAGGTGCGCCTCCAGGTCACGCCGCTCGATCCCCTCGATGCGCGCCTGCACCAGCATCACCTTCGAGTTGACGATCACGGCGGGATCGACCTTGCGCAGGCTCATCGCGAACATGTCGAAGAGCCCGATCCCCGCGCCGGTCAGGACGGAGCGGATGTAGAGGTTGGCGTACTTGAGGAAGACGAAGATGAAGACGAGCACGAAGATGCCCGCCACGACCAACAGGATGGGTTGAATGATCTCCCACATGACTGCAACTGGATGGGTTCGGGAGCGGTGATTCGAAATCGGGTGGCGAAGCGGTCACCCGTTGGTTGTTTCACGGGGTTCGGCGATCGGGGCGACGACCACGCGGTTCCCCTTCAGCTCGACGACGCGGACCGGAGTGCCCTCTTCGATCATCGTGCCGCGGCTGACCACGTCGACGCGCCGCCCGCCGATGCGAGCCACGCCGGCGGGGCGCAGCTGGGCTTCGACCACTCCTTCGGCGCCGAGCAGTCCCTCGTCGCGCGTGTCGACGGCGCGGCCGTCCTCGAAGGTGAAGCCGCGCGCCATCAGCTGCCGGGCGAGGGGGCTGCGGGGCAGCAGCCGGAAGCCGCCGAGGATGAAGGCCGGGACCAGCACCGCGGTGAGGACCAGGTACAGGACGCCGCTCGAGCTGTCGATCCGGAAGGCGACGTAGCCGCCAGCCCCGATGGAGATGGTGGCCAGCG
Source organism: uncultured Planctomycetaceae bacterium (assembly GCA_964496575.1). Classification (GTDB taxonomy): domain Bacteria; phylum Planctomycetota; class UBA1135; order UBA1135; genus CAZCAC01. The sequence goes on from CAZCAC010000081.1 coordinate 35,571, forward strand.
CCCCCAGGATCCCCATGCTCGGAAAGAGCACCTCGAGGATGATCAGCGCCAGGCCGAGGCCGAGGAGCAGGATGGCGACGGTCATTCGATGACCTCCCGGGCATCTTCGACGACCAGCCGGCCGCCCTGGATCTGTACGACGCGGACTCGCAGGCCGAGGTCGATCGCCTCCCCCACCGCGCGCGCCTCGTACTCGAGCTCACCGTCGGTATCGAGGACCACCTTGCCCACCGGACGGAGGTCGGTGATCGCGGTGCCGTAGGCGCCGACGTGCGCCTGCTCGGCGTGCGTGCCGGTCGCTTCCGGGCTGCCCTCGCCCAGCGGACTCGTGGCGGCGACCGGTTTCTGCACCAGCCTCCTGAGGAGCGGTGTATCGGGCAGGTAGTGCGAGAGGATCAGCGCCCCCACCACCGACGCGACCGCGACCAGGCTCAGCCGGAAGGACGCATCGAGCGCCAGGCTGCGGTTGTACGCATTGCTGAAGTCGAAGTCGGTGCCGATCTCCATCGCGATCAGGCTGCCGAAGAGCATCAGGCCGCCGATGATCCCCGCCCACAGCTGACCGGGCAGGACGAACAGCTCCACCGCGATCAGCGCGAAGCCCAGGAAGAGCAGGACGAGGTGCGGGACGTCGGCGAGCCCCACGAGGTACTTGCCGGTGAACACGATGAGGAAGCAGCAGAGGGAGAGGATCCCGGCGAGGCCGAAGCCCTGCGTCTTGATCTCGGTGTAGCCGAGCAGCAGGCCGACGGTCAGGAGGATCGGCGAGATCATGGCCAGGATCGACAGCAGGTCCTCGGAGGGCGTGCGCTCCATGGTGAGCACCCGGCTCTCGGGATCCCGCCCCAGGCGCAGGAGCACCTCGTCGAGGTTCCGCGCGATGCCGTCGGCCATGCCGAGCTCGACCGCTTCCTGCGCGGTCAGGTTGACCAGACGCCCCTCCTCCGAGATGGTGCGCAGGTGCCGGGGATCGTCTCCCCGGATCCGGGCGTCGTGCCACTCCTTCCCGCTCATCAGCACGCGCTCGCCGTGCAGCTCCACCTCGACGACCTCCATCGAATCGTCGACCATCGCCTCGGCGAGCTGATAGGGACGGAGGTTGGCCTTGGCGATGGCGCGGAACTCCGCGCGGACGAGCGAGTTGATCTTCTCGCGGACTCCACCCTCGTCGGGGATCGCCTGGATCCCCCCGATCCCCGGCAGGACCGGCGTGGCCGAGCCCATGGTGCTGGTCGGCCCCATGAAGATCTTGTCGCAGGCGAGGGAGACGAGCACCCCCGCGGAGGTCGCCTCTCCACGGATCCACGCGGCGGTGATCACCCCGGAGTGGCTCGCGTCCTCGATCTGCCGGGCGAAGCGGATCATCAGATCGACGGCTCCGCCGGGTGTATCGATCTCGATCAGGAGCACCTCGCTCCCCTCGCTCTGGGCGCGGCGGGCGCCGCGCTGGATCAACCCCAGCGTGCCGACGTCGAGGGCCCCCTCGACGCGCAGGTGAATGACGTCGGGATCGGTCGTGGCGCGCTCGTCACCTTCCAGGGCGAGGCCGGGAAGAACCAGCAGCGCGAGGAGGCTCAGCGCCTGCAGCAGGATTCTGTGCGGTTTCGGACGCGGCATGAGGAGGCTGATTCTACCCGAGGGACAGGCGAAGCGTACGCGGCGGGGCGGACTCCCCGTCCACGTGGCGCTCGGCCCCGAATTCGAAGGGAGTTGTGTCCCGGTGCCGAGATCAGACCAGATCGGAGTCGGCGAGCGTATACCACCAGTTCTCCCGGAGCCAGCCGAGGTCGAAGCGCCGGTCGAAGGAGCGGGCGGTCAGCGAGTAGGGGGAGGGAAACACCCGCCAGCCGCGCTCCTGGAAATCCGCGAAGGGAGCCGACCAGTCGGGGAACACGGCGATCACGCGGTCCATCTCCGCGGCCCGCGCGCGGTCCGCGATCGCACGCTCGAGCAGCTCGGCGACGTCGGGCTCGTCGGCGGGCACCAGCCAGTCGCAGAGCGCCATCGCCCCGGGCCAGATCCAGCGCCCTTCGCGCAGGACCGCCAGCCCGCGGAGAATCCCCTCGCGGCGCACCCCGAGGAGGGTGTAACGGCGGAACGGGTGGCCGAAGAAGCGCCAGCGAGCCCAGGCCTCGTCGCGGATCGTGGCCGCGCCGAAGTGGCCGGCACAGCGATCCCAGAGCCACTTCAGGTCCTCGCCGAGGGTGGTGAGGAGCTCGACCTCGTCGGGGCCGGGCTCGCCGTTCGGCTCGCCCAGCTCGCGCACCAGGGCGAGCTCCTCGCGGACCAGGCGATAGTCGAGGAAGCGCCGGCCGATGCGCAGCGCCTGATCCATCGGCCAGCCGTAGAAGACGACGTCCTTCCCCTCGCCGCCGTAGGCGTCGAAGAAGCGCTCACCGACCTCCACGTAGAGCCCGGGTCGCTTGAGCCCACGGCGATGCTCGGGATCGACCATCGAGTCGACGATCTGGACGAAGGGACGCTCGCGGCCACCGATCCAGGTGCGCTGGGCGATCCCCGCGTAGGCGGCGACGACCCGGTCCTCGTGCAGGGCGACGAAGGCCCGGGGTCCGGACGGATTGTCGGCGAAGGCCCACCTCCACTCGTCGAGGGTCTTGCCCCCGGTCTCCGCGAAGACCTTCCGGTGACACGCGACGTACGACTCGGCGTCCCGGGGTTCTATCTCGCGGATCAGGTACTCGCCCATCGTTACTCTCTACCGATCTCAACAGAGATCGCTGTCCCCCAGCGTGTAGTACCAGCTGTTCGTCCAGAAGCGGAGGTCGCGCCGCTTGTCGAAGGAGCGCCCGACGAGGAGCAGCGGGGTGGGTCGCACGCGGAAGCCGAAGTCCTGGAACGCGCGAAACTCCTCGCACCAGGGCGGCAGGATGGCGACGAGGGGCAGGTCCCCGTCGTCGGCGGCGAGGGAGCTCGCCCAGGAGAGCAGTGGAACGTGAGCGTCCGGTAGCGCGAGCCAGTCGCACAGGATGCCGCACTCTCGTCCGAGGAACGGCGCGCGACGATAGACGGCGAACCCCTTCAGCTGGGCCACGCTCGGCGCCTCGGGGTCCCGCACCGTGCCGACGCGGTACTCGTGGGTCGGGTGGTCGAGGTAGCGCCACTGGAGCACCTCGGCGGTGCGATCGGCGATCACGTCGAAGCGGTTGGTGGATTGCCGGAAGAGGGTGGTGAAGTCCCGATCGATCGTGGTCGTCTCCTCGGCCTCGAGGGGTGCAGAGGGCAGCCGCGCCTGGCCCGGTTCGAGGATGAGGGCCGTCTGGCTGCGCAGGGTCTGGTAGTCGAGGAAGCGCTCGCCGATGCGGTGGGCGGCGGGAACGGGGAAGCCCCAGACGAACGGGTCCCCTTCACCGACGGGGCCGCAGTGGGCCCGGGCGAACGCCTCGCCGGTACGGACGAACAGGGTCGATCGGGAGAGGCCGCGCGCTTCGGAGGTCGTCATCGAGTCGACCCCCTGGGTGATGGTCGTTCGCTCGCCTTCGATCCGGGCGCGCTGCGGGATTCCGGCGTACTGGGCGAGCACCTGCCCTTCGGCGTCGACGGCGAGCTGGATGCGCTGTCCCGCGGGATTGGCGAGATAACGCCAGCGCCACAGCGACTCGGGCCGCGCCGCGAACTCCGGATCTGCCTCGTCGTAGACCCGATTGAAAGTCTCGAGGATCGCCGTCTCGTCGCCGGGTGCGTAGGGACGAATGGTGACGGACGGGGACGGGGTCAAGGTGGAGGCTGTTGGGGAGTGGCGGGAGTGCATGGGAATCGAACCCACCGGCCCCGCTGTTCACGAGGCCCAACCGGCTTTGAAGGCCGGGCCGTACACCAGCACGGATCCACTCCCGCAGGGACGGAGAGGGTAGCGGCAGGGGCGGGGAAGGGGAAGGGTCGGTTCGGCGTTCGCCACGGGCGAAGGGGAAGGTCCACGGGGGACGGGACGCTCGCCGCAGGCGGACGGAAAGGACCCGGTGCCGGCGTGGCGTTCGCCGAAGGCGGACGGAACGTGGCCATGTCCAACGGGGCAGGCGACGCCCCAGGCCTCGGCACTCTGGCTCCGGCAACTGAG
>CAZCAC010000082.1:0-39560 GCA_964496575.1 uncultured Planctomycetaceae bacterium
TCGAGGCCCCGAGGTTGCAGGAATGACTCCGCGTAGGTCAGGAGCCCTGCATTGGGGAGGGCAGGTAAGTCTGAGGAAACCCGCCCTCGTCCTCGGCGAAAGTCATTGTGGCCGGGACCTTGTCTACCAGAGCCCCACCTCCAGCGTCGTCGCGGGGCGCTACCTTCTGGGCGAACTCCTCGCTGTGCCAGACATCATCACTTGATCATCACTTGCTCGGTGGGAATCCGCATGTCGCTCTGTGAGCGTAGGTCACGTAGGTGCCGCACCCGAGTTCGAACGCCTCAGACACCGCACACCCGCTCACGCTGGTTGCCATCTGCATTGGCAAGGTCCCTCCGCGGTCTCCCCGACGACGTCTATCTCGCAATCGGTGTGCCAGGCGCGGCGGCCCCGGTCAAGGAGCTCTTGGCGGTCATGGTGGCCCATGACCGGGGGGCAGAAGTCCCCCCGCACCGCCCTGGGCGGGGAGATTCTCCCCACCGGGGAGTTGTTACCCAGCTGACCTCAGGAGCCTTGGCGGGAGTCGGCTCTCAATCTCTCGCGCAGGGTCTTGCGGTCGATTCCCAGAATCCGAGCCGCCTCGGACTTGTTGCCACCCACGCTTTCGAGCACGTTTCGGATGTGCAGCAACTCGACCTCGGCCAGCGATCGAAGAGCTCCCGTCTGCCTGGGAGCCGAGAAACGGATCGAGGCGGGAAGGTCGCTGACGTCGATCTCATCGTCGCTAGCCATGACGATGAGCCGTTGGGTCATGTTCTCCAGTTCCCGCACGTTTCCCGGCCAGTCGTGGCAACAGATGGCCCGGAGTGCGTCCGCCGTGAATCGGGGCTCGGGGCACCCGACCTCCTTCCCGAATCGAGCTGCGAAGAACCTCACGAGTTCGACGATGTCCTCCTCACCACGTTCGCGCAGGGGGGGGACCTCGATCGAGACCACGTTCAAACGATAGTAGAGATCTCCGCGGAAGTTGCCCGCCTTGACGAGATCGAGAAGAGGCTTGTTCGACGCCGCCATCACGCGCACGTCAATGCTGACCGGGCGGGTATCACCTACCCTGTGGATTTCCCTCTCCTGAAGCGCTCTGAGCAAGCGCACCTGCATGGCGGGGCTCGTCTCACTCACCTCGTCGAGAAACAGAGTGCCACCATCCGCAGCCTGGAAGAAACCGTCCCGCGACTCCGAGGCGCCCGTATACGCCCCCTTCGTGTGGCCGAATAGCTCCCGTTCGAGGAGCCCTTCGGGAATGCCTCCACAGTTCACGGCCACGAACGAGGACTCGGCGCGGTTGCCGCCGTAGTGGATGGCGCGGGCGACGAGCTCCTTGCCCGTACCCGTCTCGCCCAGGACCAGAACGGTGGCGGCGGTTCGGGAGGCTCTGTCGATCGTCTCGAAGAGGGCGCGCATGGGTTTGGATCGGCCCAGGATCCCGTAGCGCTCCATGGGGAGGTCGCCCCCCCGCTGGTGACGCACGCGGCGGAGTTGAAGACGCTCCAGTGTCCGTCGAACTGCCGACAGGAGCTCTTCATCGGTAAAGGGCTTCGGCACGTATTCCTCGGCCCCCATCTTCACGGCATCCACCGCCCCCCTGACCGTCGCGTATCCCGTTATCATCATCACCCCGATGTCGGGGTGATTCTCCCGCACGTGCCGAACGAGCGTCAACCCATCCACCTTCGGCATCTTGTAGTCCGTGATCACGAGATCGATCGCGGCAGAATCCAGGATCGCAACGGCATCGGGAACGCTGGACGCGGTCCGAACGACGTACCCTGCGGCGCTGAGATTGCGGCTCAGAACCTCTATCGTGTCAGGAGCGTCATCCACGACCAGGATGTTCTCGCGCCCACCTGGATTCTCGTCAACCATGCGCGTCTTGGTCATTGTCGGGGCCCCCCATTGGCAAGCGCACCTCAAATTGCGTGCCATCGCCGACTTCGCTGTTCACGTGAACGCGTCCCCCGTGGGCAGTCACGATTCCGTGGACCACGGATAGTCCGAGCCCGGTACCCTCTCCGACGTCCTTCGTGGTGTAGAAGGGCTCGAAGACTCTCGCGGCCACATCTGCCGGCATCCCGGAGCCCGTGTCCGCCACGGTCAGACAGGCGGAGGACGTGTCCTTGTGGGTTGCCACCGTCAACGTGCCTCCAGTGGGCATTGCCTGAATGGCATTCACGACCAGGTTGATGACCACCTGACGAATCTGGCTGGGATCGGCGATCGTTGCGATTGGCTGAGGGTGCAGCGAGAGAACCAGCACGACATCACTCTGCAGACAACGGGATTCGAGCAGGGAGAGGGCCTCTCTCGTGACCTGGTTCAAATCGATCCGTTCATGTCCCGGCGGGGTCTGCCTCGCGAACAGCATCAGCTTGCGCACGATCTCTCGGGCATGAAGCGAAGCTGTCTCGATTCTGGACAGATCCGAGAGCAGCGGACGATCGAGGTCGGGGTGCTTCTGCGCAAGCTGCACGAAGCCGAGGATGCTGAGAAGCGGCTCATTCAATTCGTGCGCCACGCCCGCAGCCAATTGCCCGATCGTGGCGAGTCGATCGGCATGCGTCAACTGCTGCTGCAATCGGATGCGCTCCCCCTCCGCTTGCTTCCGCTGCGAGATGTTCGCGACCTCATGGGCGATCGCATCGATGAGATTGCGCTCTTCCACGAGGAATGGTCCCTCGTCGAGGTCCGGCCTGTCGGCTGTGTAGCAGACCTCTACCAGTCCTCTCTGTTCGCCTTCGAGGATGATGGGGGCGGCTTGCCGATGTCGGACGTGGGCAAAGTCACCGCACTTGAATTCCCGACCGTCGAGCACGATCCGAGCGGCGGTGATATCCGGGTATTGCCATCCCGGCAGGAGATACTCGACGATACGTTCCAGAATATCGGCCGTTGTGAGATCGGCTTGGGCGGCGACCTGGGCGATTCTGTACAGACAGGTAAGCTCCTTGACACGCTCCCGTTGCGCGTGTTGCACGCGGTGATGCTCGACCGAAACCGCCAGCATCGACGCGATGTTCCGATAGAGCTCGATCTCGGCGTTCTTGAACTGGTTCGTGGGTCGAGCCTTCAGTAGCACCAACCCACTGCATTCCTTCCCAACCATCAGGGGGAAGCGGGCCAGCGATTGGTAGCTCTGGTCGACGAGGCCCTCTGCCTGATCTATCGGCCACGGTTCCTCCTGAAGCTCGACGCTTCCTGCCAAGTCATTCGTCCACCTCGGGCCGGCATCCGACAAGTCGTCGAGAATGGACACCGACAGGTCGCCCAGACGAGAGAAGCGTTCGGGGCGACACGTCATCTCCCAGCGGACGCAGGTGCCCTTGTCTCTGACCCACATCTCCAGAGCATCGCACGCACTGTGCGATGCTAGCAGGCGGGCCACATCGATGAGGAACTCATGGCTGCTCTTGTTCTCGCCGGCGCAGAGCAGAATCCGTCGGGAGAGGTGCCGGAACCTCATGGCATCCCATTCGGGTCGCCGGGGCCCTTCCTGATCCTCACCCATGTGTATCCCTCCGTTCGATGGCTGACTCGACTCGCTTTCCCACCGCAGGGGCTCCCCCTCTCCGGATGTTCAAGTACTGCAAGTCACCGCGCTCACCGCTACGCGATCGATCGTAGCACGGAGCGCCAGGCCAGTGGAGGATCCTCCCGGCCAATCGCCGAGCGATACTCCGCCATCTCACTGGAGCGCAGGATCAGACATCCTGCCGTGGCAGCCATCTGCGAAGCAGCGCGGACCATGTTATTTGCGGGACCGTGAAGGCACTGACTCAGTATCCCTACTCCCGGAAGGCCTCGATCTCCTCGCTGGTGAGGAGCGGGCCCGGCGGCACGGGGCGCAGCTCGACGGCGGGCAGGCTCTCCTCCTCGCTCTCCGCGGAACCGGTCTCCGGCTCCTCGAAGGCCTCCTCTTCCGGCTCGGGCGGGGGCGGCGCCGGCTGCTCCACGGAAGCGTTCTCGCGCTTCAGCACCTCGAGGTACGCGGCCATCACCCAGTCGAGCACGAAGTCGATCGCCGGCTCGTCGCGGATCGCGTGCGGCACGGTGGATCCTTCGAGGATCAGCTCGAGGTGACCGTCGACCCAGGAGAGCACGCACAGCGGCGAGTCGCCGAGTCGCCAGTAGAGACAGCCCTCCACCTCGGTCGCCTCCAGCTTCGGATCGATGCGCCGGATGCGATCGACCGTCTCCAGCGCCAGCGCGAGCCGATCGGGAGCGATCTTCCCCAGGAACTCCTGCATCGGTTCGTGGTCGGGCCACTCCGCGGTGGATACCTCGCTCGAGGGGAGCGACTCCTTCTCACCGCGATCGATGCGCTCCAGGCGGGTCGTGCTCCCGCGCGTGGTGCACAGCTCGCGACGGCGAACCAGCCAGAGGTCCTCTCCGAGCAGCGGCTCGAGGCGCTCCTGGAGTCGCGCGGAGAACGCGTCCGCGATCAGCACGACGCACGCTCGCCGCGGGCGTTCGACCGGATCCTCGATGCACGCGGTGAGGATCTCCGGCTGGTTGCGCGCGAGCGCCAGTCCATCGAGCGCGCGCAGGGTCCCCCGATCGGTGTCGTTCTCGATCAGGCTGACCAGGATCGCACGCCCACCGGCGTGGCCGAGGAGGTCCGCCACCGCTCGGCCGTCGAAGCGCAGCTCGCGCTCGTGCACGCGGAAGCCGGGGAGGAGATCGGAGAGCGCCAGCTCGACGCGCTCCAGGAGCAGGGACTCCGGATCGAGCGGTTCGCGGGGTGACGTCATGTCGGTCAGAGGCGGGACTTCGAGGTTCGCTTGGCGAGAACCCGGGCGGTGCGCCCGCGCTGAACGTACGCCAGCGCCAGGGAGAGGGCGTCGGTGACGTCGAGCGGGCGGGGGGGCTCCTTCAATTGCAACAGTGTAGCCACCATCTGCGCGGTCTGCTCCTTGGAAGCATTTCCGCTGCCGAGCAGCGTCTTCCGCGCCACGGCGGGCGCGTACTGCACCACCTCGGCGCCGGTGGCCGCCGCGCAGGAGAGCACCACCCCGCGCCCCTCGCCGACGCGCAGCGCCGACTGCACGTTCCGGGCGGCGAAGGCGGATTCGACCACGACCACCGTGGGGCGCAGCCGGGCGAGGAGCTGGTCGAGCTCGGCGCGCAGGGTGGCCAGCCGCCGGGGCACGTCGTCCCCGCTCCCGCCGCGGATGACGCCCGCGGCGAGCAGGCGTGGCCCCTTTCGCTGGACCACCAGCGCCCCGTAGCCGAGCACCCGGGTGCCGGGGTCGATCCCCAGCACGACCGGCCACGGGCAGTCGGGGGGGACGGAGGGCAGCTCTTCGCGGCTCGGTTTCTCGGGCGTCATGTCCGGTCACGCCGCGGCGCGACTCCGCGCCGGCGACGGGTGGAGCGTACCCTTGTCGGGGGCCGGACTGTAGGCTGCGTCCGGAGAGCTTCTGCGCAGTGCCCCCCCCTCCCGAGCCCCCCCGCCCGTTCCCCACCGCGGCGATCCTGCTTGCGGCGGGGGATTCGCGCCGGATGGGGGAGGTCGACGGCCGGCGCAAGCCGCTGGTCCTGCTCGGCGGTCGCTCGGTACTGGAGCACGCCGGCGCCGCCTTCGGGGCGGTCCCGGCGGTCGAGGAGATCGTCGTGGTCACGCACCGGGAGGACCTGGCGGCGGTGCGAGCGCTGGCCGCGGAGAGCCCGGTCCTCTCCAAGGTGAGCGCGGTGGTCGAGGGCGGCGCGACGCGGACCGACTCGGTGCGGGCGGGGGTGGAGGCCGCCGGGGCCGGGACGGAGCTGGTGGCGATCCACGACGCGGCTCGGCCGCTGGTTCGACCGGGGACGATCGCGGCGGCGATCGAGGTCGCCGGCCGGGAGGGCGCGGCGCTGGTCGCCATCCCCGCCACCGATACGATCAAGGAGTCCACCGACGGCGAGCGGGCGGCGCGAACTCTCGACCGCGCGCTCCTGTGGTTCGCGCAGACGCCGCAGGTCTTCGCTCGCGAGCAGTTCCTGCGGCTCCTGGCGCGCGCCCGTGAGGAGGGCTTCACCCCCACCGACGACGCGGCGCTGTACGAGCGCTACGTCGGCCCGATCCCGCTGGTGCGGGGCGAGGCGACGAACTTCAAGCTGACCACGCGCGACGATCTCGCGGTGGCCGAGGCGCTCCTGCGCGCCCGGGAGGAGAGCCCGTGAACACCCGAGTCGGCCTCGGCTTCGACGTGCACCGCCTGGTGCCGGATCGCCCGTGCACCCTCGGCGGTATCGTGCTGCCGCACCCGACGGGACCGGCGGGACACTCCGACGGCGACGCGGTGCTGCACGCGGTCACCGACGCGATCCTCGGCGCGGCGGGACTCGACGATCTCGGGACCCTCTTCCCCGATGACGACCCGCGCTGGAAGGGAGCGGACAGCGGCGGGCTCCTCGTCAACGCGCTGGCCCGCGTGCACGAGACGGGCTGGACGGTGATCAACGTCGACATCGTCATCGCCACCGAGGGGCCGCGGATCGCGCCACACCGCGCCGAGCTGCGCGAACGGATCGGCTCCCTGCTGGAGATCGACGCCTGCGCGGTGAACGTCAAGGGCAAGAGCCTCGAGGGGCTCGGCGCGCTGGCGGGCGGCGCGGGGGTGGCGGTGCAGGCGGTCTGTCTCCTGGGTGAGCGGTAGGCGGTCTCAACGTCAGCGCGCACCGACGATCTTCGCGTAGCGGAAGTAGAACTCCAGGCAGAGGATCGCCAGCGCGGAAGCCCCCAGGCTGCCGCACACCGGGGCGTCGGGCTCGACCGGGAACGGACCGGTAGGCCGTGGTTCGAGGTCCAGCACGGTCTTCTTGAGGAGCTTGGTCCAGGCCTTCCAGTGCTTGCCGCCGACCTGGTAGGCGACCATCGAGGTGAAGAAGTAGTACTCCGGGTCGGCCAGAAAGGTCGGCCGCCCTTCGATGATCGCATCGAGCGCGGCCGGGAAGTCCGGCACCTCTCGAGGCTTCTCCCCGGCCGAGAAGCGCGTCGCGAGCGCGCACAGCGTCGCCTTGAGATCGGGCTCCGCTTCCGCGCTCGCGTGGAAGAGTCCGGACTCCGGGTCGGAGCGCTGGCGGAACCACTTCACGGCGCGCGCGGCCAGTTCCGTCGACTCGGTGAGCTCCCCGTCGCGCGCCGAGCGAAGGACCAGCGATGCCCAGGCGGTGGTCACCGGGTCGACCGGATCCTCGGCGTCGCCGCCTGCGCGGAGTAGTCCGGTACCGCCTTGAAGTAGACGTTCTCGGTCAGCACCAGCGTCGCCAGCGCGTGATGGTGCAGGACCCGCCCGTGATCCTTCCGCCCGATCCGCCCGGCCTCGGTCTGCTGGCCGGCGAGCCAGTCCAGCGCCAGGGCCACCCGGTCGGAGTAGCGCCCTCGACTGGAATCGTGCCCGTCGCCCAGGCAAGCCAGGACCAGCAGGCTGGTGACCGCCACGTCGTCGTCGGGACCACCGGGAACCACCCCTTCGAGGGTCTCGGGGAATCGATCCGCGTCCCAGGAGCCGTCCTCTCGCTGCAGCTCGTAGGACCAGGGGTCGCGGGGCGCGGCGGGGACGAGCAGGGCGAGACAGATCAGGAATCGGAACATCGATGACCTCCAGCCCGGGGGAACGCGCGCAGTCGACGCCGGTTCACTCGAGAGCACCAGACTCGACGGCGTACCGCTTCCGTACTCTCCGGCGCGCCCCGGAGCCCTCTTGCGAGCGGCAACGCACGCCGCCTGGACGCCACATCTACGGGCGGAAGCCCTGGCGAGAACTCGCTCTCCGGGCGAAGATGGCAGCTGGACAAGACCTTCCACGCAACCTCGCTCGGAGCCCCAGGCTGATGAAGATCCCCCGTACCTGCCTTCTCGTCTCTCCTCTCCTGCTCCTCACCGGAGTCACCGCTCTGGCGACCGAAGACGAAGCGGCGCCCCTCGAGGTGAAACACAGCCGCCTCGACCGCCGCGCCAACCAGTTCGAGATGAGCGCCCAGGACGGCGTCGTGCTCGACGTCGATCCGGCCGGGCGAGCCCTGGCGGTGTGGCAGAGCCGCCGGCAGCAGGAGGGCTCTTACGGCATCTACGCGCGCCGCTTCGATGCCGACGGGACGCCGCTCGGCGACGAGGTCGAGGTCAACCAGACGACGCACAGCCACCAGATGCACCCGACCGTGGCGCTCGACGCGTTCGGCGCAGCGTGGATCGCCTGGACTTCCTTCGGGCAGGACGGAGACGCCGGCTCGATCGTCGCGCGTCGCTTCGATTCGGCACTCGAAACGGCGACGCCGGAGATCATCGTCAATGAACAGGCGTCGGGCGACCAGCGCGAGCTGGTGATCGCCTCCGACGCCGCGGGGCGCGCGCTCCTGGTGTGGACCTCCCCCGACGGCGACGCCCCGACGCGCCACGTCTTCGCCCGTCGCCTCGACCCGCAAGGGGAAGCGATCGGCGAGCCGTTCCGGATCGACGGCGTGGACGGAGTCTCCAACCGGCTGCCGAGCGTGGCGCTCGCGGGCGACGGCGGGTTCGTCGTGGCCTGGGCGCGCAACGACGAGAACGGACTTCCGCAGGGGATCTTCGCCCGCTGCTTCGACGCGGAGTCGGCGAGCCTCGGCGAGGAGCTCCGCGTCTCGCCGCAAGGGCGACCCGCCGGGATCGAACCGGTCGTCGACCTCGTCGACGGCGACCACTTCGTGGTGGGCTGGCTGGAAGGGCGCGACGGCGACTACGGAATCGCCTTCCGACGCTTCGTCGAGGGGGAAGCGGGCGAGGTCGGTACGGTTCCGTTCGGCGAAGGCGGATACGTCAGCGGTCTCTCGATCGACGCCCGCGCCGACGCGGGCTTCGCGCTGGCCTGGAACCACCTCCAGGCGGGCGTGCGCGATGGATCGGAGCTGATGGTCCGCCGCTTCGACCGCGACGATGAACCTCTCGGCGACGCGGTCCGTGCCACGAAAGCGAGCGACGGACACCAGCGCCTCACCCAGGCGGACGGGACGCGCAAGCTCCACTACGGCGACGACGGTCGAATAATCGTCGCCTGGTCGGGGAACGGCGCGCTCGGTGATCGCCATGGTGCGCACCTCTCCTGGCTGACTCCGGCGGGGCTGACCCTGGCCGCGGCGGAGCTGCCCGTCGAGCCGGTGCGTACCTTCGAGGACCGGGGAGCAGCCCCCCACCAGCCGCCGACCTTCGACCCGGACCAGAAGCTCAGCATCCCCCCGAGCGACTCGCGGATCTTCACCACCGGCGACTTCGGTTTCACCGGCATCACCTACTCCGGCTGGACTCCCCCCGACCCGCACATGGCCGCCGGGCCCGATCACCTGGTGCTGATGACCAACGGCGCGATCGCCTTCTACCAGAAGGACGGGACACTCGATTTCATCGACGAGATCGAGGACAGCTATGGCTTCTGGGGCGCCCAGGGCGCCGGTTACTTCGTCTTCGACCCCGAAGTGGTCTACGACTCCCACTCCGGCCGCTTCTTCGCCATGGCCTGCGAGCGCACCGGCGGCCAGGGCTACTTCCTGCTGGCGGTCTCGGACGACTCGAACCCCAACGGCACCTGGCACAAGTACCGCCGCAACGTGACCGCGGCGGCGGGGGACGGCGACATCGACTCCCCCAACCTCGCCGTCGACTCGCAGGCGGTCTACCTCACCGCGGACTTCTTCTCCCCCAGCTCCAAGCTGCTGGTCTACATCATCGAGAAGGCGCCGATCCTCAGCGGTGGCGGGGTCAACTGGACGAGCACGGTGATCAACGGGCGACAGTCGCAGGGCATCGCGATGACCTACGGCACTGCCCCGGCGATGTACATGATCTGGGCCGACGAGTACACCACCTCGAGCTCACTCCGCCTCTACGCGATCACGAACCCGCTGACCGGGCCGACCGTGACCAGCACCACCTTCTCGGTGCCCACCTACTCGCACCCGGAGGACCCGCCGCAGCAGGGAACCTCGTCGCGGCCGGAGCTCTTCGAGTGCCGCTTCTGGAGCTGCGTCTACCGCAACGGCTACCTGTGGGCGACGCACCATGTCGACTCCTCTCGGGTGCGCCAGCGGTGGTACCAGATCGACCCGGGCAACTGGCCGAACAGCGGCTCGCCGTCGCTGGTTCAGTCGGGCGAGATCGACCTCGGCGGCGATCTGCGGACCTTCTTCGGCAGCATCTGGGTCGACGCCAGCGACAACATGGGCATCACCTTCGCCCGCTCGAGCCCCAGCGAGTACATCTCGATGGGCTACGCCAACCGCGCCGCCGGCGACCCGGCCGGCACCACCAGGCCGGCGGTGACGGCCAAGACCAGCACCTCCTCGGAGAACTCTGGCCGCTGGGGTGACTACTCGGCGATCGTCAGCGATCCCGCCACGCCGGCGCGCTTCTGGGCGCACCACGAATACCGCACTTCCAGCTGGCGTACCTGGGTCCACCGCTTCGACGTCTGTGGGTCGCCCTCGACGTACTGCACCACCTCGCCGAACAGCAACGGCTCCGGCGCACTGATCGGCTACGCCGGATCCAACAGCGTCGCCGCGAACGACCTGGTACTCACCGCCCAGGCAGCGGCGTCCGACCAGTTCGGGCTCTTCTACTACGGACCGAACCAGATCTCGATTCCCTTCGGAGAGGGCGTACGCTGCGTCGGCGGCAAGGTCTACCGCCTGTGGGTGGTCTCCACCGACATGTTCGGCAACGTCGTCGACCCGCTGGACATCACCAATCCGCCGGAGGCCTCGGGGCAGATCTTCGCGGGCTCGACGTGGAACTTCCAGTTCTGGTATCGCGACCCCCTCGGCGGCCCCGCCGGATTCAACTTCTCCGACGGCCTCGAGGTGCCGTTCTGCCCCTGATACGGAGTCTGACTCCGTATCGGACTCCGTATCGGATCTCCCGATCTCGAGGTTGGTCAGATAGAAAGCAAAAAGCCCGGAAAGCCAGGTCCCTGCGGGCGGTGAGGTCCGAACAGGCGGATACCTTTCCACCATGTTCACCACCGTCTCCATCCTCGTCATCGCCATCGCCCTGGTCACCGTTGCCGCCTTGCGGCGGTCGGGCGCCCCGATCCCGGTCGCCGAACCCGAGGCCACGGGCAATGCCGGGGATACCCAGGAGCCACGGCGCCGCTGGCTGGACCTGGGCGTGGCGGAGATCACCGACCTCGTCGACCGGGAGAGGCCACGCATTCTCGACGTGCGCACTCCGGGCGAGACGACGTTCGGGGTGATCCCGGGGGCGATGCAGATTCCCGTGCAGGAGCTGGCCGAACGCGTGGACGAGCTTCCGAGAGACGATCGCCCGACGGTTGTGTACTGCGCCCACGGCATCCGCTCGGCCTACGCCTGCGACTTCCTGGAGCGGCTCGAGTACGAGAACCTCTACAACCTCTCGGGCGGCGTCGTCACCTGGCCGCGACAGCTCGAACGGCCGAGCTGAAGTCGGGTCGTCATACCCGCTCGTTTCGAGCAGGCAGCACACCCGCCGGTCCCCCCGGCTGTGGCCTCGGAGGGGATCCTCGCGGGCGGAGCTGATGGCGGATTCCCTCCGACGGAGGCCGGGGGGCGACGGAACATGGCGCCGAACATGGCTCGGAAGGGCGTGCGGCGCCTCCCCCTGTTCTTCCAGGCGATCAACAACAAGGACGGCATGGGGATCTTCCTCGGCGATGGCCTTCGATGCGCGGGGGGGAGCCTGAAGCGGATCCAGGTCCGAATGACGGACGGGTCCGGCAGCGCCAGCACCACGATCGGGATCAGCGCCAAGTCCGCGGCTGGTGGCGACTCGCTATCGGCCGGTGACACCCGCTACTACCAGTGGTGGATCCGCGACCCGGGCGGCTCGCCCTGCGGCAACCTGAGCAATACCTCGAACGGGTACGCCATCAACTGGCTCCCCTGACGATTCGCCGATCCACGGTAGCGGCATCCCGCGCCCACACCTCGACGAACAGCTCGTAGACAGACAGATCGGCCGGATCGGAATCCGGGACGCCAGCGCCACCGTCGCGTGCCTCTCTGGTCAAGAGAAGCTCGAGCTGTCGGTGGCGCTTTTCCGGTCTTTTGGCTGGAATGGGAGGTCATCCGCTGTCGATCTCGACGGGGAGAGACAACACCATGATCAACACCAGACTCCTGTATCGACTGACCCTGCTCTCGCTGCTGCCCCTGGTCGCCGCGGAGGTTCACGCCCAGCAGCCCGGCACCTCCGGATCATCGGGAGTCACCCGAGCTCTCGAGGAGGCAATCGAGGACCCCTGGGGAAGATGGCGCGTACTGCCGATCCGATCCGAGGAGGAATTCAACCTCGGCCTGACGGGTGGCGAAGCCGAGCAACACCCGCACGGCATCGCCCGCAGCATCGTCGACCCGGACGTCATCTACCTGTCACACGATGTGGCCGGCGTCTGGCGAAGCAGGGACGGCGGTGATTCGTGGAGGAAGACGCTCGACCAGGGGTTGTTCGTGAGCTCGGGACAGTCGATCGAGGTCGATCCAGTCGATCCCTCCATCGTGCTGTTCGAAGCGGATAACGGCTGGAACTGGATGGCCTCGGGGTACGAGGGCCTATTCCGCTCCACCGATGGCGGGGATGAGTGGGAGCTCGTCCTGCAGACCGATACCCACTACGACCCCGGCCTCCACCGCCTCTACCGGCACAACATCGCCTACGACCGGTCCAGCGCCACGACGAAACGCGCCGAGCGCTGGTACGCGGCCTTCCCGAACCACGGCGTCTTCCGGTCCGAGGACGGAGGAGAGACGTGGTCGCCGGCTCCGGTCAGCTCGCTGGTCGGGCATGACATCGTGTACGCGCTCCACACGCACCCGAGCGATGGGCTCACCGTCTACCTGACCACCAGCCTGGGGTTGTTCGTGAGCCATGATCGGGGCGACCACTTCGCGCCCCTGGGGAATCTGCCGGCTGGCGCCGTGTCCTCCCTGGCGATCGATCCGAACACTCCTGACCTGGTGTTCGCCACCGTGCTCGACAACGGTCTCTATCGATCCACGGATGGTGGTGCGACCTTCGCCCTGGTGCGCGGGGGCGATGTAGCCAGCGTGTTCCAGAACCCGGGCTTCTCGGAGACCCTCTACCTCGTGGGCCTGAGCTCCAACACCGTCATCACTCACGATGGAGGGGCCAGCTGGATCGAGGACATGGAAACCGAGCCCGCGCCAGGTCTCGGTCGCGAGGACTCATGGAAGAGCAAGATCGCCGGTCGGCTGACCGGCATCGTGCCCGACCCGGAGGATCATCGCGAGGCGGTCGCCTTCTCCCGGGCCACCCTCTGGAAGACAACGGACGGCGGTGAGGTCTTCGAGGACAGCTCCAGCGGCTTCACGGGCTTCGCCTGGAGCTGGTGGAACTGCGGCGCGGCCTTCGACCCGAGGGATCCCGACCGGTTCGCCTTCTTCAACTGCGATGTGGGGATGACGATCACGAACAACGGTGGGCTCTGGTTCGAGCGACGCAACGACCAGGCCTGGGACTGGTACGGATCCGGCCTGATCGCCTGGATCGGCACCTACGCGGGGTCCTTCCAGCCGCAGCCCGACTCATCGGTCCTCGTCGCCACCGTCGGTGGCTACTTCAAGACCAAGCTGATGAGCACCGCCGACGAGGGTCGGACCTGGAGCTTGACGTCCAACCAGTCCGACGAGCGGAACCTGTTCATCGCCTTCCATCCGAACGACCCGAACTTCGTCTACGCCGGCAAGCAGCTCTCACTGGACGGCGGGTCGACCTTTCAGGACGTCGACTTCGGGAGCTACGCGACGCTGGATCCCGCCATCCTCGGCATGTGCAACGCGGTCCCCGACACGGTCTACGCCATCACCGAGGACCGGCGCCGCATTCTCCGCTCCGACGACCGGGGCAGCAACTGGTCCGAGTACGTGCACCCCGGATGGGCCTTCAAGAAGCTCGACTCCCTGCCCACCTTCGCCGTGGATCCGATAGACCCCGACCGCGTCTTCACGATCAATCAGGCGGGAGACCTGGCGATCTACGACGGCCAATCGTGGACGAGCACCGGCGTCCTGCAGCTGGCGGGCGGCACCGGCTACGGCAACTTCGTGCGCACCGTGGCCGTCGATCCCCGCGACAACGACGTGGTGTACGCCGGCATGCAGGCCAGCGGGCTCTCGTGCGTCTGGAGGAGTCTCGACGGTGGCGGGACCTGGCAGGACATCACCGAGAACCTGCCCCGCCAGGGCATGACGGCCATGGCGGTCAATCCTCATACGGGTGAGCTCTTCAAGGGCAGCGCGATCGGCACCTGGATCTACCCGCCCCCACCGTAGGCGATCAACGATTCCCGCTGCGCAGGATCGACCACAAGAGCATCAGGCCGATGCCGAAGGCGGTCCCGAAGCCGAGCAACCCCAGCACGGGAAAGCCCAGGATCTGCGGCCCCGTGTCGATCGTCATCACGATCGAGGTGCCGATGATCAGCGCCGAGGTGATCATGCCGACGGTGACGCGATTGGCGCTGCGGTCGAGCTGGCGGCCGAAGTCCTCGAGGCGCTGAAGGTCGAGCTCGATCTTGAAGCCGCCGCGGCGGGCGCGCTGCACCAGCTTGCGTAGGTCCCGGGGTAGCGCGATCAGGAGCCGGCGGAGGTCGCGCCAGTTGCGGGCGATCACTCGCCGCGGCGAGTGCATCCGGCGCATCATCTTGCGCGCCAGCGGGGTCACGTGCTCGTCGAGGCTGAAGCTCGGGTCGAGGCGGCGCCCGAAGCCCTCGAGGGTCAGGAACACCTTGACCAGCATCGCCACGTCGGCGGGCAGGAGGAGGTCGTGCTGGCGGACGATGCGGGTCACGTCCTCCAGCATCGAGGCGACGTCGAGGTCCTTGAGGTCGCGCCCGGAATAGCTGTCGAGGAACGCGACGCAGTCCTGCTTGAGGCCGTCGAGGTCGGTCTCGTTGCCGTCGGACCACTCCAGCAAGGTGTCCACCAACCCGTCCTCGTCGCGGTCGAGCACGGCGGCGAGGAGCAGGGTGAACTGCTGGCGGCGCTCCTCCGAGAGGCGCCCGACCATGCCGAAGTCGAGCAGTCCGACGCGCCCGCCGCTGAGGAAGAGCACGTTGCCGGGGTGAGGGTCGGCGTGGTAGAGCCCGTCGAGGAAGACCATCCGCAGCACCACGTCGGCGCCGAGCCCCGCGACCCGGACGGGGTCGAGGCCCTCCGGCCGCTCGCCGCGGATCCAGTCGTCGGCGGAGAGCCCCTCGACGAAGGACTGGACGATGAGGCGCCGGTGGGTGAACTCCTCGAGGACGTCGGGTACCACGAGGTCGGTGACCTCCTCGAGATTGGCGGCGATGCGCTGGGTGTTGCGCGCCTCGATCGAGAGGTCGAGCTCGCTCTTCAAGGAGCTCGCGAACTGCCGGATCACCTGGCGCGGGCGATACCGCCGCAGCTCGGTGACCTCGTTCTCCAGGATCTCCGCCAGCCGCTCGAGGAGGCGCAGGTCGGCCGCGATCTTCTTGTCGATGCCGGGTCGCCGGATCTTCAAGACCACCGGTCTGCCGTCGGGCAGGTTGGCGCGGTGCACCTGAGCGATCGAGCCACCGGCCAGCGGTTCGATCTCGAGATCGGAGAACAAGGTCTCCGGCGGTGCGCCCAGGTCCTCCTCCAGCTGGGACCGCAGCTCCTCGAAGGGCAGCGTGGAGACCTTCGACTGCAGGAGCGAGAGCTCCTCGATCCACTCGGGGGGGAGCAGGTCGGCGCGGGTGGCGAGGACCTGGCCGAGCTTGACGAAGGTGGGCCCGAGCGTCTCCAGCGCCAGCCGGGCGCGCCGCTCGGTGGTCTCCTCCCGGATCGAGCGCGCGCGCTCCCAGTGCAGGACCTTGCCCGCCCGCTGCAGGAGGCCGAGCAGCCCCATCCGCTGCACGACCCCTTCGAAGCCGAACTGGACCAGGGCTCGGGTGATCTCTCGCAGGCGCCCCAGGTCCTCGGCGGCGATCAGCACATCGATCAGCATGACGCCGAAGGTAGCTCGCCGGGGTGGCGATCACCAATGAATACGGGCTCCGACCGAATGGCGTATCATCACGCCTTCCCAGGAACCCGGAGGTACCCATGAAGACGCTCCTGATCACCGCACTCACCCTCTCCACCCTCACTCTCCTCCTCGGCGCCGCGTACGTCGATGCTCCAGCCGCGGGGCGGGCTCAGGACGAAGCGGATAAGCCCACCCTCCTCGACGAGGCGGCGGAGAAGCGGATTCGGGCCGTGCTCGCCGAGCTCGACGCGAACCGCCGCGGGAACATGAACGTACCGGAGGCGGACGGCCAGCTGCTCTTCCTCCTGACCCGGACGATGGAGGCCCAGAACGTCGTCGAGATCGGCACCTCGAACGGCTACTCCGGCCTGTGGATGCTGATGGCCCTGCGCTCGACCGGCGGGCACCTGAAGACCTACGACATCGACCCCCGCCGGTCGGAGCTGGCGAAGAAGAACTTCGAGAAGGCGGGCGTCTCCGACCTGGTCACGCAGGTGCTCGGCGACGCGCACGAGAAGGTGCTCGAGCTGAAGGACCCGATCGACCTGCTCTTCATCGACGCCGACAAGCCGGGCTACCTCGACTACCTGAAGAAGCTGCGCCCGCTGGTGCGTCCGGGCGGCCTGATCATCGGCCACAACATGAAGCGCCCGGCCCCGAGCCCCGACTACGTCGAGGCGATCACCACCGATCCCGACCTGGAGACGGTCTTCCTGAACATGGACGCCGCGGGCATCGCGGTCACGATGAAGAAGCGCTAGTCGCTTCCTCGAGCGTCGCGAGAGCTCAGCTGAACACCGGGTCCTTCATCAGCTTGCGCTCACACTCCGGACACAACCCGTGCGAGCACTCCGCCTCGGAGTGGTCGCGGAGGTAGGCCTCGAGCTGGCTCCAGCGACCCGACTCGTCGCGGATCTTCTTGCACGAAGCGCAGACCTGGAGCAGCCCGCTCAGCGTGCGCAGCTTCTCGGTGGCCTCCTTCAGCTGGACCTCCATCTTCCAGCGGTACAGCGCGATCCGGATCACCGTGTAGAGCTCGCGCTCGTCGAAGGGCTTCAGCAGGAAGCCCAGCGGCTCGGTGACCTCGGCGCGGGAGAGGGTCTCCTCGTCGGAAGAGGCGGTCAGGTAGACCGAAGGGATGCCGAAGCGCTGCCGGATCTCGTTGGCCGCGGTGATCCCGTCGCGCCGCCCGGCCAGGGTGATGTCCATCAGACACAGGTCCGGGGGGTCCAGCTCGACGGCGGCGATCGCGCGACCGGCGGTGTCGGCGATGCCGGTCACGGTGAAGCCGAGAGAGTGGAGCACCAGCGCCAGATCGCGAGCGATTCGCTCCTCATCCTCCACGACGAGGATCCTGCCGGTCCTCGATTCGTCTTTCGTTTCCATGCCGGAGAGCTTGCCTCTTTCGGGAGGCGATTTCGACCACCAGTTGATTCCAGGTCGGGACCTTCCCACGATCGGAAGACCCACCCCGCTTCCCGGGGCTCGGCGCTCCGGGAAGCGGGGTGGCAGGTGGACCGGATCAGGCGGCAGCTCCGCGGGTCACGGACAGACGGTGAGGTTGACCGCGTCCGAGAGGTTGAACTGGGCCCCTCCACCGGCGGGGTCGCGATACCACGCCTGGGCGTTCCACACGTCACCGGGCAGCCACATCCCCAGGCCACCGCCGGTACCGGCGGGCGGCTGGGTGTAGTCGACCTTCATCACCGCGAAGCCGAACATGTCGGCCTTGAACGGCTTGAAGCGGAAGATGCCCACTCCGCCGGCGTTGACGCAGCGGTAGCCGTTGCCGAAGACGGTCTGGGTCTGGCCCGCGCCGTAGTAGAACATGAGGAACTGGTCCGGCGGGAGGTCACTGGCAATCAGGTTGAAGTCGTCCGCGGCCAGGCTCGGGGTTCCCGTCCAGGAAATCAGCGCACCAGGCCCGGCCGAGTTCGGCGAGGTCATGCAGTACGTGGTCGGATCGTCGCAGCCCGACCCCTCGAAGGCCAGCTCGGCTACGTGGGTCCCCCACTTGTTGCTGTTGCGACCGACCCCCTGGATCGTCCACAGGGTCTCGCTGTCGCTCGGATCGAGGGTGCTGACGCTGTAGTCACCCCAGCGATTGCGGCCGTAGCCGTCGACGTGGTTGATCGAGCCCGTCCCGGCCTCGTACAGGACCGGGGGCGCCATCTCTCCGGCGGGATCGCTGGAGAGCCGGCCGGTGAAATAGGCGCTGGCGTACTGGCTCGAATTCGAGCCGGTGAAGCCCAGCACGATGTCCCCGGCGGCGTTGGCGGCGATGCCGGGGAAGTAGTAGTGGAGGCTGGTGTCGCCGACGGTCCCCATCTGCACCAGACTGGGACCGCTGGCGTTGATCTCGTACCAGCGACAGGCCGCCCGGTTGTTGTACCGCACGCAGTGGGCGGTGTAGATCGAGCCGTCGATGTAGCACGCGTTCATCAGCCGGTCGTCGACGGTGTTGAGGGCGGGGGAGCTCCCCAGCGCCGGCGCGTTCGGCGGGTCGGTGTGCGTCCCCACGGTGACGTAGCCGACGGTCGTCAAGGTCGGGCTGGTCAGCGGACCCGCCAGGCGGCGGACGCGGATCCGGTTCGTGCTGTTGACCGAGACGAGGTACTCGTAGCTGGATGTGCCGTAGGTCTGGCAGGGCTGGATCGCCCCTTCCCAGGCGAGGTTCCGGAACGCGGTGACGGTTCCGAGGCTGCCGGAGAGCAGCGGCGCCTTGTCGATGGCGAGGAGGGTCATCCCGCTGCCGCCGACCATGTAGGCCGAGGTGTAGATCCCCAGGGCGTCGACCCCGAGCGTCGGGTAGTCGGGCCAGCGGCCGGCGTCGGCTCCCGCCGAGATGATGATGTTGGTCTTGAACCAGCTCCCCAGCGCGTTGGCGGAGCTGGAGACGGCGAGGTAGATCCGGTTGCTGAAGTTGGTCACCATCACGATCCAGCGACCGCTGTCGTGATCGAAGAGCACGCGCGGGTCACCGCTGGAGCCCGGCAGGAAGGAGCTCAGCTTCTGGCCGCTGAGCTTGGAACCGGAGCTCTTGTCGTAGACGGCGAGGACGGAGTTGACCACCTCGCAGAACTGGGTCGTTCCCACCGCGCCGTGGCAGTCGGAGGGAATGTAGCTGGAGCCGTTGTCGCCCAGCGAGAGCGCCTGGAAGTCGGACTGAAGGGCCGGCGCGGTGGCCGCACGAGCCGCGTAGCTCGCACCGTACTCCTCCTCGACCGGTCCCTCGTCGCGCGGCACGGGGCGCCGGGGGGCGTGAATGACCCCGTCCTCGAAACCGCGACCCTGCTCCCACTCGAGACCGGCGTAGCCGCTGCCGGTGAGCTTGTGGTGGTACGGAAGGTCCTCGAAGTCGAGAACCACCTCTTCACGCTCGAGCTGGGTGCCGACGGGCAACCGGGTGAAGGACAGGTCGTCGATGTTGAACCACCCGGCCTGCCCGGCCGCGGGCTGAGCCTCGAAGACCACCCGGTCGATCCCGGCGAGGTCGATGGCGAACCAGTCCGAGGTGTCGTCGACGTCGTCGAACCACTCGGTGCGCCCGATCTCGACGCCGCCGAAGAAGCCGATGGCCCGCACGGCAGGGGCCGAGGCCTCGGCGCCGCGAACGCCGCTGACCCAGACGCCGGAGAGCTCGACCGTGCCGCGGAAGCCGATGCCGAGGCTCGGATCGCCCCACTTGTTCATCACCAGCTTGGTCCCCGAGTGCGGGAAGTGGGAGGCACCGCGGGAGGGCACCTGCCAGTAGCCGGGGCGGCCGTTCCGGAACTTGGGGTTCGAGGGCGGACCGGGGGGCGCGGCCGCCTCGCGACGCAGACCCTCGTCCCAGCTCTCGACCACCCCCTCGCCGAGGAGCGAGGCGTCGAGCTTCTCGCCCGGGTGGACCTCGTACCCGGGATTCTGGACCTCGGGGGTGGTGAGGGGCCCGGCCTGAGGGGCCGGAACGGTGTTCGTCTGCGGGATCGCGGCCAGTGGCGCCGCGAGCCCCAGGGAGGCCAGGAAGACGATGGCAGGGTGGGGATATCGCATGGGGATCTCTCGGATCGAAGGAGTGAGGACGGCAGGGCGGGGTCGAAGCCCTGAGGTTGGATGGCGCGGGCAGGGCGGAAGTTCGCCCAGAGACGGATTAACAGCCCCGTGAGGGGCACTCCAGGCCACTTCCCGAGCGGTTCCGCACCAACCGAGGCCGGCCGGCTCCCGACCGGCTCGACTCCGGGCTACATCGCAACTTTCTAGACAGAATCGGTGGGGCGGGTCGAGAATCGACGAGTCGGAAGGAGCCGCCGGCAGGAGCAGGGGGAAGGGACCGGGGGAAGGTCAAGAGCCCCGGGATCTGGAGATCGCCCCGCCCCTCCGCGGAGACCCCGCACCGCGAGTCGGACCCGCCCCGACGAGCAACCACTATCACCGCAGGCCGTCCCCCGCCACGGCGACCGTTTTTTTCGGACACCCGTGGCCTCGGCGGCCTGACCCTCAGCAGCCCGAGAATCGAGAATGAGACGAATCACCGATTTGGGTAACCCCCATCGGGGCTCGCCGGAATCCCCCAGCCGGCCAACGATTTCTCGGATTCTGGCCCCGACCTGTCGCTCTCCCCGGACTCGATCCAGCCGGGCGAGAACTCCACTCACCTCGCGGCGATACCCCCAACCGCGCCCTCGGATTCGGAGGCATTGGTAGCGATGAGGACTTGAACTCATCGCGTCAGGTTCTTTTTCTTTCACTCACTGGAGAAGCGGAGCTGCTGTCGGAGCCCACCGATCCCACTCCCGCTCTCCCTCCAGGCAATCTCACCGCTCGCGACCTGGCCCGACGTGGTCGCATGACAAGGGACTCTTTTGACTATGACCTTCGAGATCGTTCCCGGTAACGCCCTCGGTTGTAGGACCAACGCGCACCGGCATGGATGGGACGGTTCCATCTGCGACGATGCAGCCGAATGGGCCTGCGGAATCGAAGCGGACTTCCGGTCGAAGTACTGCCAGAACGAGATCCCTCGCTGTTTTCACCTGCACCTGTTCGACGAAGAGGATCCGCACCTGGTGATCCCCGACAGCGGGGTCGGTTGGGTCCTCGGACGGACCCCCACCGCGTTCGACGACCAGATCCTCCTGATCTGGGCTCCGCAAGCGGAGGAGCCGCGGGGGCTGGTCTCCGGCCGCCCGGCGGGTTCCTTCATGGCCGGCGCCTACCGGATCGGAAACGTCGAACGAGTCGAGCAGCGCAACCACGTCGAGTGGAAGATCCGCCCTCACGACGACGGCTGGGCCTACCTCGGCGGCCTCGACCTCCAGGCGCCGCGCTTCATCCACCTCGGCGGCCCCTACATCAAGCAGGTGGAGGCGAACGCGGTGGTCACCCTCTTCGAGACGGGGCGCGAGGCGGGAGCGGAGCTGAACGAGGTGTGGACCGAGGCCGAGCGGGATCGGCTGGAGAACTTCTGCAACAACCTGGCGGAGTGGCAGAAGATCGCCGAGGAGCGCGCCAGCAAGTTGATGGGCATCCCCAAGCGACCGATGCCCAAGACCCGCGGCCAGAAGGGCGAGGGGGCCAAGGCGGGCGGCGGGCCGGGGCGCAAGGCCGACGAGGACGGCCCCGAGCTGCGGCAACGGACCATCCCCACCCCGCCGAAGGTCCAGCGCCCGGACCCGCCGGACACCTTCCCGCTGATCGAGGAGAGCAAGCGCGAGGCGATTCGCCTCGCCCACGGCGAGGAGACCCTGGCCGCGCTCTCCGCCGCGGAAAAGACCCGTCCCCTCCTGATCCTGCGCGGCCTGCCCGGGGTCGGGAAGAGCCACTTGGCCCTGGAGCTGATCGACGATCCGAACCGCCAGCGCACCCTGATCGTGCCCGTTTCCCCCCTCTGGCGGGGGCGCGAGGACCTGCTCGGGCGGACCAACCGGGCGCGGCAGCAGTTCGAACCGACCGGCTTCACCAACTTCATGCGGGCGGCCCACCTCGCCTGGCTGGAGGGGGACTACTCGACGCGCCTGGTGGTCTTCGAGCACTTCGACCTCGCTCCCCCCGAGGCGTGGCTGTCGGAGATCCTCCTGCGCGCGAGCTACCCGCTCGAGCCGAACCGCGACCGTACCATCCACTTCGAGGCGGAGTCCGTCCGCGGCTGGGAGGGCCCCTCGCGCACCCGGCTGTTCCTCCCCCCCACGGTGCACTTCGTGGCGACGGTCGACGAGCCGGTCCGCGCCGAGGCCTTCTCGCCGCGCCTGCTCGATGCGGCGGCCGTGGTGCGCGTCTCGATGACCCCGGCCCGAGCCCTGGAGCTCGCCGAGGTGAAGCTGGAGAAGGCGCAGCTCGAGGTGATCGAGACGCTGGACGAGGCGCTGCGCGACCTCGCCATCTCCTTCTCGCTGACCGAGGCGCACGGTCTCGGCTCCTTGCTCGGGGAAGAGGAGAAGCTCGAGCTGGAGGGGTGGAAGGCGATCGACCTGATCCTCGGCCAGGGCATCCTCGCCAAGCTGGAGATGCTCGAGACCGACTCGGTCGAGGAGCGCGCCCACCTGGCGCTCTCCGAGTGGTGCCAGTCCAACGAGGACGAGCTGCCCGGCTCCGCCGGGGGGATCCGGAAGTGGCTGGAGAAAGGCGGCCGGCTGGGCGTGACGAGCTA
Organism: uncultured Planctomycetaceae bacterium; assembly: GCA_964496575.1. Classification (GTDB taxonomy): domain Bacteria; phylum Planctomycetota; class UBA1135; order UBA1135; genus CAZCAC01. The sequence continues at coordinate 22,608 of CAZCAC010000082.1, forward strand.
GCGGGTGACGCGCAAGTCGAGGTCGACGGAAGCGGGCATCGGCCCGGTCACGCTCGCGCGTGAGCTGTGCCGGGCGGTCGAGGGGTTGACCTTCGCCCCGCCGGTCACCCACGTCTACAACCCGCTCGTCTACGCGCGCGCTTCCCACGAGCGCTACCTCGAGCGCTTCGCTCGCCCCGGGATCGAGATCCTGTTCCTGGGGATGAACCCCGGTCCCTTCGGCATGGCGCAGACCGGCGTGCCCTTCGGTGAGGTGGCGGCGGTACGCGACTGGATCGGCATCGAGGAGGAGGTCGGGAAGCCGCCGGTCGAGCACGAGAAGCGCCCTGTCGAGGGCTTCGCCTGCGGGCGCAGCGAGGTCAGCGGCCGGCGCTTCTGGGGCTGGGCGAAGGAGCGCTTCGGTACTCCGGAGACCTTCTTCGACCGCTGCTTCGTCTGGAACTTCTGCCCGCTGGTCTTCCTCGAGGAGACCGGTCGCAACCGCACCCCCGACAAGCTGCCCGCGGCGGAGCGGGCGCCGCTCTTCGAGGCCTGCGAGAACACCCTGCGCGAGCTGGTCGGGCTTCTCGGGCCGGAGCGGGTGATCGGCGTGGGGCGCTTCGCCGAGGCGCGAGCCGCGGCCGCGCTGGAGGGGACCGGGCTCGAGATCGCCATCGGTACCATCCTGCACCCCAGCCCGGCGAGCCCGGCGGCCAATCGCGGGTGGGTGGAGCAGGTGGAGCGGCAGCTCTCGGAGATGGGCGTCCGCCTCTGACTGACCTCGGGGCGGAAGGGGGGTAGACTCGGGCACCCGTCCGCGCCGTCCCTAGCCCCCTACGCCATGACCACCACCGACCGCCGCACCCTGCTCAAGACCGCCGCTGCCGGAGCGATCGTCGCCGCGACCACCTCCGCCTCCCCCACCACGCTGCCGCGCCGCCGCAAGCTCAAGAAGGCGGTCAAGTACGGCATGATCGGCGAGGGGGACTCCGTGCTCGCGAAGTTCGAGCTCTTGAAGGAGCTCGGCTTCGACGGCGTCGAGCTCGACAGCCCGAGCGACCTCGACCTCGACGAGGTGCTCGAGGCGAAGCGGAAGACGGGGATCGAGATCCCCGGGGTGGTCGACTCGGTCCACTGGAAGCGCCCCTTCTCCTCGAACAGCGAGGACGAGCGAGCGCAGGGGCGCGCCGCGCTGGAGACCGCGCTGCGGGACTGTCGACGCGTCGGCGGGACGAGCGTGCTGGTCGTGCCGGCGGTGGTCGGGGCGCAGGTCGCCTACGACGACGCCTACCGCCGCTCGCAGGAGGAGATCGGTAAGCTGGTGCCGCTGGCCGAGGAGCTCGGCATCGACATCCTCTTCGAGAACGTCTGGAACAACTTCCTGCTGAGCCCGATGGAGGCCGCGCGCTACGTCGACGAGTTCGAGAGCGAGCGCGTCGGCTTCCACTTCGACGTCGGCAACATCGTGCTCTACGGCTGGCCGGAGCAGTGGATCCGCATCCTCGGCAAGCGGATCCGGAAGCTCGACATCAAGGACTACAGCCGCAAGAAGCTGAACGACGAGGGCCGCTGGGCGGGTTTCGGCGTGCAGATCGGGGAAGGGGACGCGGGATGGCCCGCGGTGATGAAGGCGCTCGACGAGATCGGCTACGAGGGCTGGGGTGCCGCGGAGGTCAGCGGGGGCAAGCGCGATCGCCTGGCGCAGATCGCCGCCAACATGGACAAGGTGTTCGCGAGCTGATGCGTTTCCCGGTGGTGCTCGCGCTCCTGGTGGCCGCCTCCGTGGCCTTCGGCGCGCCGCAGGAGGCGCAGGACGAGGGACGCGTCGTGGTGCTGGAGCCGGGTAGCGGAGAAGACTCCGCGTATTCGCAGCGCCTCTTCGTTGCGAGCCTGGAGGCACACTACGGTCTCGAATGCACCACGGTCTCGCGCCTCGACCTGCTGCGGCTCGAGCTGACCAGCCTCGAGAGCGCTGACCTGCTGTTCGTCTTCGCGAACGAGTGGCGACTCGAAGAGCTCACCGAAGAAGAACGTGCGGCTCTCGAGACGTACGTCGGCTCCGGGAAGCCGGTGCTGGTCGTGGGCGGCGGCCGCCGCGCCTTCGAGGACTGGGAGCTCTTCGACCGCGTCGTCGGGGCGAACCCGCTCGGCCGCTGGGAGGAGAAGGGCCGACCGACGGTGTGGACGCCCGAGGCGGCGCACGATCACCCGATCACACGAGGGCTCGAGGACACGGTCTTCGAGGCCACGGCGCCGCTCGAACGCGTGCTCCCGCTGGTCGACACCGCCACGCCGATCCTGATGGGGCGGGTCGAGGGCGTGCGCGAGGCGGAACCGGTCGCCTGGACCAGCGGCTACATGGGCGGACGGATCTTCGTCACCAGCCTCGGCGCGCCGGGGGACTTCGAGCTGCCCGCGTTCCGCCGTCTCCTGGTCAACGCTGTCTTCTGGTGCCTGGGAGAGCCGGTACCCGAACCACCGGCGCCGGAGCTGGGCGAGACCGACTCCCGGTCCCTGTTCGACGGCGAGACACTCGAGGGCTGGGTGACCCGCGGCGGGCGTTACGACGGGAATGCTCGCTGGACCGTCGAGGACGGCGCCATCGTCGGACGCCAGGGTCCCGGCAAATCGGGCGGTCTGCTCTACACGGAGCGCTACTACGAGGACTTCATCGTCTCGCTGGAGACGAGGATCGACTACCCCTTCGACTCCGGCGTGTTCCTGCGCATGGTCCCGCGCGGCGGCGGCAAAGGACTGCAGGTGACGCTCGACCACCGCCCCGGCGGCGAGATCGGCGCGATCTACGCGGACGGCTTCCTCCGGCACAACCTGGAGGGCGCGGGTCGTTTCCGCCGCGACGAGTGGAACGAGGTGGTCGTACGCTGCGTTGGACGCGACGCGCACGTGACCGCGTGGCTGAACGGAGTGCTCCTGACCGACTTCCGGACGCCGCCCCATCTCGGGGGGTTCGCCGAGAACGGCCGGATCGGCCTGCAGGTCCACGGCGGCGAGGAGGTACCCGACACGCAGCGGGCGATGTTCCGCAACGTGCGGATCCGCGAGCTGCCCGAGTACGACGAGCGGCTCTTCACCGTCGACGACCGCGGGCTCCTATCCCTCACCGAGGCGGGTGCGCGCGAGGGATGGACCGCGCTCTTCACCGGCACCGACCTCGAGGGCTGGGATGCGCTGCCTTCCCCCGACGCCTACCGCGTCGAGGACGGCCTCCTGGTGATGCCCGTCGAGGGAGGCGATGGCTGGATCCGCACGGCGCGCGACTACGAGGACTTCGAGCTACGCCTCGACTTCAGGATCGCCGCGATGGCCAACAGCGGCCTCTTCCTGCGCGGCGACCGCGAGGGCGGCCACCCGACCTCCTCCGGCTGCGAGGTCCAGATCCTCGACGACTTCAACTGGGAGCGGGTGACGAACACCGAGCTGAAACCCCACCAGTTCACCGGGGGGCTGTACGGCTCGGTCGGCCCCGAGGTCCGGGACGCCCTCCGGCCGCTCGGCGAGTGGAACACCTACGAGGTGCGCTACGCCGGAACGCGGCTTTCGGTGCGCCTCAACGGGCACCTCCTGTACGATGTCGACACCCTCGAGGTCCCCGCCAGGCCGCCGTTCGCGCAGCGGGCCGGCCAGGGCTTCATCGGGCTGCAGCGTCACGCCCCACCCCAGGTCGAGTCCGGGGACTTCGCCTGGTTTCGCAACCTCTTCATCCGCGAGCTCGAGTAGAGCGAGGAGACTCCCATGTCGCACCTCAACCGTCGCCAGTTCCTGCGAGGCACCGCCGGCGCCGCCGCGTGCCTGACCCTCCCCGCTCCCTTCGTCCGCGCGAACGGCTTCCAGGAGAAGCTCGCCATCGGGGTGATCGGGGTCGCCAACCGCGGAGCCGCGAACCTGGGCGGCGTCGCTGGAGAGGACATCGTCGCCCTCTGCGACATCGACGAGAACTACCTCGCCGGCGCGAAGAAGCGCTTCGCGGACGCCAAGACCTTCGTCGACTTCCGCGAGTTGCTGGAGCAGAAGGGACTCGACGCCGTGGTGATCTCCACCCCGGACCACACCCACGCCCCGGCGGCGGCGGCGGCGCTGCGTAAGAAGCTCGACATCTACTGCGAGAAGCCGCTGACCCACTCGGTCCGCGAGGTGCAGCTCCTGCGCAAGCTCGCGAAGGAGAACGGCCGCGTGACGCAGATGGGCACGCAGATCCACGCCGGCGGCAACTACCGGCGCGTGGTCGAGCTGGTGCGCGGCGGGGCGATCGGCCCGGTCGGCGAGGTGCACGTGATCTGCAACAAGAGCTGGTCGGGGGGCGAGCGGCCCACCGACACGCCGCCGGTGCCGAAGCACATCCACTACGACCTGTGGCTCGGCCCGGCGCCCGAGCGTCCCTACCACCCGGCGTACCTCCCGGCCAACTGGCGACGCTGGTGGGACTTCGGCGGCGGGACGCTGGCCGATATGGCCTGCCACTACGTCGACCTGGCGCACTGGGCACTCGAGCTCACGACGCCGGTGCGGATCTCGGCCGAGGGCCCCGAGCCGCACCCCGAGACGACGCCCAAGCCGTTCACGGTGCACTGGGAGCACCCGGCGAAGGGAAGCCGCCCAGCGCTCACCTCGAGCTGGTACGACGGCGGCGCCCGCCCCGCGATCTTCGAGAAGCTCGGGATCGGCGACTGGCACAACGGCGTGCTGTTCGTCGGCGAGAAGGGCTGGATCGTCGCCGACTACGGCCGGTGGGTGATCGGACCGGAGGAGCGCTTCAAGGACTTCGAGGCACCGAAGCCCTCGATCCCCGACTCGATCGGTCACTACAAGGAGTGGATCAAGGCCTGCAAGGAGCGCGGCGAGACGACCTGCAACTTCGAGTACTCGGGCGCGCTGACCGAGACGGTGCTGCTCGGCAACGTCGCTTTCCGCGCCGGCGAGGCGATCGAGTGGGACAGCGAGGCGTGCACCGCGAAGGGCTCGGAGGCGGCCCAGCGGCTGGTCGAGCGGGAGTACCGCCAGGGCTGGACCCTCTGACCCGGGGGCGGAACACGTCCTGACTCCGGGAAGGGTGCCCACCGGCTCTCAAGGGCCGGGGGGTTACGGGCGAAGCAGACGAGGAGTCCCTGTCTACTCTTCTGCCCGCCGAGCTTCATGCAATCCGCCCCCACTCAGCCCGACGCGATCACCCGGAGCGTCCGGGACTTCTACGAGCTGTACCCCTACCCCGCCGACGGCTCACCCACGCTGCGCACCGGCTTCGACGCGCGCTACGTCCTGAGCCTCGGCCGCCTGCCGCGGCCGCCGAAGCGCAAGCTCTCGATCCTCGACGCCGGATGCGGGCGGGGGATCGGTCTGATCAGCTGCGCCACGCTGCACCCCGACGCGGACGTGTGCGGCATCGACCTCTGCAGCAAGGCGCTCGCCGACGCCGGAGCGCAGGCCGCCGCTCGCGGGCTGCGCAACGTCCGCCTGGCGGAGGTCGACCTGATGACGCTGCGGGAGCTCTCGGTGCCCGAGGGCGGCTACGACCTGATCTACAGCTCGGGAGTGGTCCACCACCTGAGCGACCCCACCGAGGGGCTGCGGAAGCTGGGCGAGGTCCTGGCGCCGCACGGAGTCGTCGTCTTCATGGTCTACGGAGCGGTCGGGCGCGCGGGAATCACGCGCGTCGCTCGGGCCCTCGACGCCTGGCTCGACGCCGGGTCCCCGCTCCCGGAACGCGTGGCCCGGGCGCGGCAGCTGGTGCGCGCGCTCGCCGACGAAGCCGATCCCGACTGTCCCTGGTACGATGCGGCCCAGGTTCCCGATGCCGAGTTCGTCGACCGGTACCTGCACCCCAACGAGGTCGCCTACGACGTCCCGCGTCTCTTCGACCTGATCGAGGCGGCCGGCCTGCGCTTCCTCGGCTGGGCGGACCCGCGGGCCTGGTCGGTGGACGAGGTCGTCCCCGAGGGCCCGCTGCGGACTTCGATCGCCGCGCTGCCCGAGCGTGAGAGGTACGCCCTGATCGAACAGATCGCGCAGCCGCGCAGCCACCAGCTGTACCTGTGTCGCCCGGAGAACGGCCCGCGAGTCCTCCCCCACCGGGAGCAGTGGCGGCAGCAGCTCTTCGCCGCGCACCCCGAGGTCCACTACGACGTGGGCACGCGCAACCTGTGGGGCACGAGCCGCATCGAGACGGTCGCGTACTGCCAGCGCTCGCGGGAGCGGATCGACCTGGGTCAGGGGCCGGTGGCCACGGCGGCGTGGATCCTCTCCACGCAGAACCAGCCATTCCGCGGGGAGACCCTGCTGAGCGCGCTCACCGAGCAGGGCATCTCGCCGCTCGAGGCGCTGAATGCCATGCAAGAGCTGCTGCAACTGGAGCTGGTCTACGCTCCGCACGAGGTGGAGCTGACCTACTAGGGAGCCAGCTTCGAGAGCCGCTCGGCTCCCGCCCGGAGCGTCTCCAGCCGCTTGCAGAAGGCGAAGCGCAAGAGCCGCCGTCCTTCCTCCAGGTCCTCCGCGTAGAACGCGCTCGGCGGGATCGCCGCCACGCCGACCCTCTCGATCAGCTCGCGGGCGAAGGTCCGGTCGTCGGCGTCGCTGAGCGGCCGGTGGCTGACGCAGACGAAGTAGGTTCCTTGCGGCACGGCCACGTCGAAGCCGGCCTGACGCAGCGCGCCGACGAGGACCTCGCGCCGCTCGGTGTACTCGGCGCGAAACACCGCCAGGTACTGCTCACGGAAGCTCGACAGGGCGTGCGCCATCGCCACCTGCAGCGGCGTGGCCACGGCGAAGGTGAGGAACTGGTGCGCGGCCTGCGCGCCGGCGACCAGCTCGCGTGGCCCGGTCGCCCAGCCGATCTTCCAGCCGGTGAAGCTGAAGGTCTTGCCGGTGCTGGAGAGGGTGAGCGTGCGCTCCTCCATCCCTGGCAGCGTCGCGATCGGCACGTGCGGCACTCCGTCGAAGGTGAGGTACTCGTAGACCTCATCGGCGAGGACGATCAGGTCGTGCTCGACAGCGAGGTTCGCGATCGTCTGCAGCTCTTCCGCGGAGAAGACCTTGCCGGTCGGGTTGTGCGGCGTATTCAGCAGGATCAGCCGCGTCCTGTCGGTGATCGCGCCACGCAGCGCTTCCTCGTCCAGCTCGAATCCGGGGAAGCGCAGCGTGACGAAGCGCGGTCGGGCTCCGGCCATGGCGACCGAGGCGCAGTAGCTGTCGTAGAAGGGTTCGAAGAGCACCACCTCGTCACCGGGGTCGAGCAACCCGATCAGCGCCGCGGCGATCCCCTCGGTCGCTCCGCAGGTCACCGTGATCTGGGTCTCGGGGTCGAGCTCGATCCCGTAGTCCCGCTGCTGTTTCTCCGCGATCGCGGCGATCAGCGCCGGGTGCCCCATCGAGCGGGCGTACTGGTTCTGCCCGGCGCGCATCGCCTCGGTCGCGGCCTCGACGATTCCCTCGGGACCGTCGAAGTCGGGGAAGCCCTGGCCCAGGTTGATCGCCTGGTGCTCCTGGGCCAGGCGCGTCATCTCGGCGAAGATCGTCTCGCCGAACGGTTGCAGTCTTTTGGAGGTCACGGGGTCAGTCTACCAACCCGATCCGGTTCTACTCATCGGTGTCGGTGTCGGTGTCGGTGTAGCCGAGCGACTCGATCATGGCGCGCTGTCGCGGATCCAGCTCGACCGCGTCCGACGCGCCCTGGCCGTGCTTGGGCCGAGTCGCTTCCAGCCAGGCCTTCATCGCCGCCCTGAAGGGCCCGAGCAGCTCCGGCTGCTCGGCGGCGAGGTCGTGGAGCTCCTCCGGGTCACGGACGATGTCGTAGAGCTCCTCCTGGCCGTCCGAGGCGAGGATGTACTTCACCCGCTCGTCGCTGATCGCGTGGAAGGTGCGTAGGATCCCCGTGCCCGGCTCGATGCCGAACTCGGGGGCCCGGCGCTCGGCCATCGGCGTGGTCAGCGGGCTCTCGGTGACGACGGGGCCGGCGCTCGATCGCTCGACGATCCGCTCGGCGAGCGCCTCGGCGTCGCAGGCTCCTTCCCCGGAGATCGCCGCGCAGACCGCGTCGTGGAGGAAGGTCGTCGAGACGGCCGTCGAGATGCGCCGCCCCTCGGTCGGAAAACGAGGTACCCAGATGGTGAGCGGCACGCGCACGAGGACGTCGTAGAGGAGGGAGTGGTGCTGGAAGATCCCGTGCTCGCCAAAACCCTCGCCGTGGTCGCTGACGATGAAGACGACGGTGTTCTCGAGCAACCCGCCCTGCTCGAAGAGGCCGAGGAGCTCGCGCAGTCGATCGTCCTGATAGCGCAGGGAAGCGTCGTACAGGGCGAGAGAGATCTCCAGGTCGGACTTCGCGATGGAGTCCTCCGGTACGATCCAGTAGTCGCTGTCCGCGGCCACGAGTACCTCGGCGTCGCGCTCCAGCTCGTAGGAGCGTTCCAGACCCGCCTCGTCGAGGAAGAGCTCGCGGTAGGCGCGCGGCGGGCGATGGTCGCGGTGCCCCTCCATGTAGTTGAAGAACAGGAGGAACGGCGCGCCCGGCCGATGGCCGTGGGCGATCCAGTCCGCCGCCAGGCAGTTGAGCATCGCCGCGCCGCAGTCGACCTCGATCCAGTCCACCGGCCAGACGACGCCGAGGCGGAAGAGCCAGTGGTGCAGGAAGCTGTTGGACCATCGCCACGTGCCCCACACGCCGACGGTCGATTCGAAGCCCTGGAGCAGATTCTGGGCGTGGTCCACCCACGGGTTGCACGAGAACGCCCCGGTCTGGTAGCCGGCGGCGTGCGCCCGCTCCGCGAAGGTCTCGAACTCACCATCGAGGCGGCTGACCTCCCGCTCGCCCCCGAAGCCGTGCTCGCGAACAGCGAGGCCGGTGAACATCGAGGCGTGCGAGGGATAGGTGTGGTTCGCCGGGGCGATGGCGCGGTCGAAGGTCACGCTCTTCTCGGCGAGCTCGGCGAGGAACGGCGTGGTGTCCCGCGAGTGACCATGGTGCGACAGGCGATCAGCGCGCACCGTGTCGAGCACGATGAAGAGGACGTTGGGCGGGCCGTCCGGGCGCGGCGCGCGATCGGCGCCAGCAACCGGCGGGGCGTGGTAGGCCGAGGGGCCGGCCAGCGGAGTGCCCCGCAGAAGGAAGGGCGCCACGACGTACAGCGAGAGGCCGATCGTGGCCGTGACGGACAGGACTCGCCGGTACCGGGTTCGCCACCTGGTTCGCGAGATTAAGTGGACGGCGCCCCCGGCGACGAGCGCACCGAGCGCCGTGGCGACGAGGAGGTGGGCCCCGGTCAGCCGGACGGGGCCTACCTGGAGCGCCTCCTTCTGGGCGACGCTGCCGTAGCCGACCAGCACCCCCACGATCAGGACGCACGCGGCGACCAGGACCCCCTCCGGCCGGGCGACGCGCAGTCGCGCCGTCACCGCGCCGATCACCAGGACGACGAGCAGCGAGAGGGGCAGCGAGGAGATGGCGTGGATCAGGACCACCCGACCGACGGTGCCGGCCATCACGCGCCCGGGGACCGCGGCGCCGACCGAGGTCTGGGTCAGGACGAGCCAGTCCATCAGCGCCGTGCACCCTGACACCGTCAAGGCGGTGGCCACACCGACCAGGCAGTGCTGCTTCCATTCCTTGTCGGTCAACCAGGTCATCGCTCGCTTCCACTCACTTCCCGACGAGCACTCGGTCGGTGAGGGGGATGGTACCACGAGGGGGGGTACGCGCACTCCGAATCCACGCGTCCCGGCACGACTGGTCATCGGGCGCCGTGGTGCCTAGCATGGCCCGGTCTCGTGAGGTGTCCCCCGAGAGACCGCCGCCGATGAAGAAGACCGTCGTGCTCCTCGCCGTGCTGTTCGCGCTGGGTGGACTGCTGCTGATCGGCGGGAGGTGGATGGCGCCCACGCCGAACGAGTCATCGTCGGGCGGGCTCGCTCCCGAGCTCACCGAGGCTCCCGACGAACGGCTCGACGAGAAACCTCGCGTCGTGGCACCGGCCCGCGAGTCGAATGGCGAACCCGTCGACGAGCTGACTGCGCCTGCACCGGCTCCACCCACCCTGCCGCACTTTCTGGCGCGCGGAGTGACGGGTCGAGTGATCGACTCCGCGGGGATTCCGATCGCCTCCGCCGGCGTGACCTTGAGGCTGAATCTGGAGCTGAGGAGGGCGACGAGGAGCTGGACCTTCAGCGATCGGAGCGGTGTCTACTCCTTCGGTATCGATCTCGCCGAGCTGGCCGGTGCAGAGGCCGAACGACGCACGCAGGTGATCGAGTGGCTCGAGCGGAGCGCGCGGGACGAGGATTCCCCGGACGCGCAGCGCTGGAACAACCTCTCGCTGCGCCAGCGGAGAGAGGTGCTCTCCGGACTGCAGCAGCCGCTCGTCCTGGAGGTCAGCACGTGGGTCCCGGATCACGGCCGCGCGACTCGCAAGCTGTTCCTGGGACTGGACCCACCCGCGCTCGTGCACCTCGACCTGATCGTCGAGACGCGGCCCGCGATCCGCGGTTACGTCCTGGACAGGCACTGGGGCCTCCGAAACGTGGACGTGGTCCTGCTCGACGACGACTGGCAGGTGGTCGGTACCACGCGCACGGACACCAGTTCCTACTTCGAGTTCGTGGAGCCAGAGCCCGCGCTGCACCGACTGCACGCCCGCCGCGAGGGGCGCGGTGCCGCCGTGCGATCCGGGTATCACCTCGACCCGGGGTTCGGCACCGCGGCCGTCGAGATCGAGCTCGAGGGCGCGGCGACGCTGCGCGGTCGGCTGGTGATGCCCAGCGGCGAGTCGGTCGGTGGGATCGGTGTGATCGGCATCCTGGAGAGCCTGGTCTCGGCCGACCCGGAACGTGGCGGGTGGGCCGATCCCGGCGCGCTCGCCCGGGTCGAGGAGGCGGGCGGGTTGGCCCACGCCCGCGCGGTCACCGACGAGAAAGGGCGCTTCGAGATGGAGGCGATGCAGGAGGGTCGCTACGCGCTGCACTTCGAGGGGCTGGCCAAGCGCTTTCAACCCGAGGGCTTCATCACCACCGGCGCCGAGCAGGAGATCCTCTTCACCGCGCGACTGTTGCAGGTGCTGGTCTTCGCGCCGAACGTCGTCGCCATGCGCACCCGCGCGCACTGCGAGGAGGTGACCGCGCTGGAGCCGTTGCCGGGAACCCGACGGCGGCACTTCGTCCGCACGATCGATCACGGCCTGGCGAGATTCGTCGTCGAGTCGGGCACGACCTGGCGGGTGTGGGTCGAGTACCTGGATCACGTCAGCGTGGAGCGACTCGTCGACATCGGCGACGGCTCCTATCTCGAAGAGGTCACCTTCGAGCTGGACGGGACCGAGTCCGAGGCGGATCCCCTCGCCGTCGGGCCGCCGCGACCGGAGAACCCCGCGAACCTGGTCGTGGACCTCGCCGACGAGGAAGGCCACCGGCACCCGCTCGCGGTCACTCTCTGGCGGGTCGACACCCACGGGCGGACTCACCTGTACGAATGGCTCGCCCGGGAGGTGGACCAACCCCTTCCGCCGCTCGAGGCGGGCGACTACGAGGTCACCGCTCGCGCGGTCGGCGAGGCCGGCGAGACGCTGCTGCCAGTCACCGGCGCGGAGACGGTTCGGCTCCGCGCGGGAGAGGAGCGCCGCGTCCGTTTCGAGGCGAAGCGCGGGGGACGACTGGCGCTGCGGTTGTCCACCGGCGAGCCGAAGTCCGAGGGCGGCGCGGGCTCGCCGGTGCAGGCCCGACTGGTTCCGGAGGGAGATGGCGGGGAACCGATCCCCCTCCTGTTCCACGCGGAATCTCCGACCGGGCGCCCCACGGCCACCGTGGTCCCCGGTGGCACGACCACCTGTGAGCCGGCCCTTCCCGCGGGGCAGTACACCTTGCAGCTCCTATCCGATGGCTTCCGGGCCGAACGGATCCCCGTGGCGATCGAGAGCGGGGAGACGACGGTCCTCGACGTGGTGCTCTCCAGGCTCGATTCCGACGAGGAGTAGCATTCGACCAGGGACCGACGCCGCGGTATCGTCCTTGAACATGAATCCTCCTTCCCCCGCCGAGCCGGTCCCTCGCTTCACGGCGATCGACCTCCTGGCGATCCTGCTGCTGGCACTGGTCGCCGCTCACCTCGAGACGATGCCGATCGTCGATCGCGACTTCTGGCATCACCTCGCCCTCGGGCAGGTCGGGCTCGAGCAGGGCGGTCGGGTGGTCGTCGATCCGCTCACCTACACCGTCGGCGGTGAGTCGTTCGCCAACCTGCACGACGGCTTCCAGCGCCTCGGCGCCTGGGTGGAGGCCCGCTGCGGCGTCGAGGGAGTGATCCTCGGCCACGCGCTGCTGGTGACCGCGTCCTTCGGCGCGCTCGCCTGGCTCGCCCGGCGCAAGGGTGGTCCCTGGGCCGGACTGGCCGCCGTGATCTTCCTCTTCCTCGCATCGTTCCAGAACCTCAACCTCCGCCCGCAGACCCTCGCGGTTCCCTGCTTCGCGGCGACCCTCGCCGCGCTCGAGCTCGGACGCGACCGGCGGATCTGGTTGATCCTCCCGCCGCTGGTCGAGGTGTTCTGGATCCGCTGCCACGGCACCGCTCCCCTCGGCATTCTCCTGTGCGGCCTCGCGGCGGCCGGACAGCTGCTCGACACGCGCGGCCGGTGGACTCGCACCGAGGCGGCCTTCCTCGCCTCGGCGGGCGCGACGGCACTGGCCGGCGTCCTCGGCCCGGAGGGGCTGGGCTTCTTCGCCGACCTCACCGACAACGCTCGTATCTCGATGGAGCGCGGCATCTCGGAGTGGAAGGGCCCCAGCTTCGAGCTGTTCGGGGTCTGGATCTGGCTGCTGGGAGCGATCGGGATGATCGTGCTCGTCTGGTCGCGACGGAAGACGCTCCGCTCCGACGAGATCGCCCGGGTGGTGCTCTTCGCGCTGCTGCCGCTCCGCGCCATCCGGATGAACCTCTGGTGGGCCCTGGCCAGCGCTCCCTTGCTCGGCGCCGTGCCGTTCCGGTCCGGCCGACCGCTCGAGGCGGCGAGTCGTCGCGACGCCTTCGTGATCGTCGCGATCGGAGTGTTGCTGGTGGCGCTCTTCAACCCGTGGACCAAGGGCCGCCTCGGCTTCCTGCCGGCGGACCGCGCGGCCCTTCACTGGCACGACACGCCGCTCGCGGTGGGCGAGTTCCTCGCCGAGCGGCCGGCCGAAGAGCGGCTCTTCCATCCCATGGAGTGGGGCGCGTACTTCGCCTGGCGTCTGCCCGGCGAGGAGCGACTCGCCTGGGACCCGCGCGTGGTCATCTTCCCCGACGAGGTCTGGAACGGGCTGATCCTCGCGAGCCGAGGAGAGGAGTGGCGGGAGACGCTCGACTCTTGGGAGATCGACACCGTCGTGCAGAAGCGGGATGGGGACTGGAAGCTGGGTGGAGAGCTGGAGAGGTCTTCCGAGTGGGAGCGGATCTACGAGGATGGGCAGGCGCTGGTCTGGACTCGGGTGCAGCCGCTTCGTCGGGGGGGGCCTCGGTGATACCGAGCGAGCTCGGTATCGAGGGGGGGGATGAGACCTGGCTGGCGCTGGACGCGCGCAGGCGTTTCGGCCACTCTACGGTTCTGACAGCCAGATAACCACAGAGGCACAGGGGCAGAGAGCCTCACGGAGACCAGAAACCCCACGACGACAGACCACCCCCTCTTCACCTCCCCACCCGCACGACCCGGTTCACCAGAACCCCGCGCTCGGCGGTCTTCTCCCCATCGGACCAGACCGCGATCACCTCCTCCACCTCCGTGACCTCTCCCAACCCGAAGTGAAACCGCCGATCGCTCTCCGACATGTAGGAACCGCCGATCACCAGATCGCGATGCAGCTGCCTCCCCTCGTCCACCACGACGGTGACCCGCACCGCCCCCGGCGCTTCGACGAGCAGCCACGCCCCGCGACGGGCCGTATCATTGCGCAATAGCGTCGGCGGCTCGTCGACGTTGGCCACCAGGAAGTCGAGGTCCCCATCGAGGTCGACGTCGCCGCACGCGACCCCGCGGCTCGATCCGATCACCTCCAGTCCGGGACCCGATTGCGCGCTGCGGTCGACGAAGCGTCCCTTCTCCAGGCCGAAGAGCTGATTGGGCTGCGCGTAGCCCATCCCCGACTTGCGCACCTGCTCCGCCTGCGGGTAGATGTGCCCGTTGGCGATGAAGAGGTCGAGGTCGCCGTCGAGGTCGAGGTCCTCGAGAAAAGCGCCCCAGGAGAGCGGCGCGAAGGTGCTGGTCTGCAGGCCGTACGGCACCGTCTCGTCCTCGAAGAGCAGCTCCCCCTTGTTGGCGTAGTAGGTGCAGTGATCCTCGGCGAAGTTGGTCACGAAGAGATCGGTGAAGCCGTCCCCGTCGACGTCACCGGTCGCCACGCCCATCCCCGCCTGCGCCGCGCCACCGCCGTCGACCGCCGCGCCGCTCCACAGCCCGACCTCGTTGAAGTGCCCCTTCCCGTCGTTCTCGTAGAGATAGTTCGGGTTGGAGTCGTTGGCGACGTACAGGTCGAGGTCGAGGTCGCCGTCGAGGTCGAGCGCGGCCATCGCGAAGCTGTAGTAGAGACCCACGTCCTTCAGCCCCGACTCCACCGTCCGGTCGACGAAACGCCCGCCCCCTTCGTTGACGTAGTACCGATTCGCCAGCCCCTCCAACCCGAAGGGCCCGGGCATCACCATCACATCGTTCCACTCGAGCGAGAGCTCGGCGTTCAGGACCTCCTCCAGCGTCGAATCGACGTAGCCGCAGACGAAGAGGTCCTCGTCGCCGTCGCCATCCGCGTCGAAGAACACCGCGGCGGCGGACCAGCCGTCGATCCCCGGCGAATCGGGCATCGCGGCGAAGGTCCCGTCCCCCTGGTTCCGGTAGAGGAGGTCGGGCCCGAAGTTGGTAACGTACAGGTCGGGATCTCCATCCCCGTCGACGTCACCGACCGCCGCTCCGCAGCCCCACCCGTCGTCCCCGACGCCGGCGGCTTCGGTCACGTCCTCGAAGGTGCCGTCACCGCGGTTCCGGTAGAGCCGATTGGTGCCGCGCTCGACGATCTCGCTCCCCTCCAGCCGCCAGCCGTTGACCAGGTAGGCGTCCAGGTCCCCGTCCCCGTCGTAGTCGACGAGGGCGAGGCCGGTGCCGTTCGACTCCATCAGGTGTGGCTTGTCGAAGCGACCGCACCAGGTGGTGGCGCTCAGCCCCGCCTCCCCCGCGACGTCGACGAAGTGGAAGGGCGGAGCGGGCTCCGCGGGCCGCTCCGAGCCCACGGGAGTCGCAATCCTGTCCGGTTCCGCATCGCCGCACGCACAGAGTGCGGCGAGGAGAAGCACCCTTTCCGTTCTCAATTCGACTTCAGCAAGGCATCCGCCAGGATCTGGAAGCGCGCCCACGCCTCGTCCCGTTCCTCCTGGGTGGTCGCCTTGCGGAGCACGCCGGCGATCTGCAGTCCCTGTTGCTTGGCCACGCGGGTCACGACGACGAAGCCCGGATCGAAGATCCCCTTCTCCTCGGCCGCGGCGTGGTGGTGATGTCCCCCCTCGATCAGGCGCTTGCGCACTCCGCCGATCGCGTTGTCGCCCTCGTTGGCGAAGAGCGCGATCTCGGCGGCCGCCTCACGCCACGAGTTCCTGGCCACGTGCATCTTGGCCATCTGGTAGTGATGATCGAGGATCCCACGGATCAGCGAGTTCTCCGTCGCGTGCAACGCGATGATCGCGTCGGCCAGCGTGCCGTAGCTCTCGGACAGGTGCGAGGGAGTCTGCTGCGGCGCAGGCGCGAGGAACAGAGTCGATGCCAGGGCGGCGGTGACGAGGGTCTTGCCGATCATCGTGGACCTTCCTTTGTCGGTTCTAGCTTGCCATCAAGAGACGAATCGGTCGGATTACCGAGTCCTCGCCGATGATACCGGGGGTCCAGAGAATCCCACCACCGAGATCGGGATTCGAGTCCGGAGGCCGTCGAATCGCTCGAGGCTCCGGTCCGTTGCGGCCGCGCCGGGCCGGCGTGCCGACCTGCTCAGCCGAGCTGTTCGGGGAAGAGGCCCAGCCCGAGCCCGCCGCCGACGGGAAGCACCGCGCCGGTGATGTAGCTGGCGCGCGGAGAGGCGAGGAAGAGCACGGCGGCGGCCACTTCCTCGGGGCGCCCCATCCGCCCGACCGGCGTGCGGGCGACGATTCGCTCGATCTCTCGGGAATCGAGGGCGCGCCTCACCCATTCGGTATCGATGAGCCCCAGCTCGAGCAGGTTCGCGGTGACGCCGGCGGACGCCCCTTCGAGCGCCGTGCTCCGCATCAACCCCTCGAGCCCCGCGCTGGCGGCCGCGTGTGCGGCTTGCCCGTGCGCCCCGCGGCTACCGGCGAGGGAGCCGAGGAAGACGATCCGCCCGAAGCCACGCTCCTTCATGCCGGGGAGCACCTTCGCGGTCAGACGAGCCGCCGAGCGCAGGGAGGCTTCGAGGATCTCGGTCATCTCCTCTTCGGAGAGCTGCTCGAGCGGCACGTCTCGCCCGGGGGCTGCGGCACCGTGCACGAGCACGTCGATCGGCGCGTCGAGGTCGTCGAGCGCCTCTGGCGAGCCGGAGTGGGTGATGTCGGCGGAGATCACGCGCGCGCCGCACCGGCTCAGTGCTTCGGCGATGGTACGCCCCATGCCCCACCCGGCTTCGGCGATCAGGGCCGTGCGGGTGGCGAGCTCGTTGTCGTGTAGATGATCGAGGCTCATGGCGATCCGATTCTACCGACCGGTTGGCGGAGAGCACAGAGGAGATGTGGGCTCGGGGCGTGTCTGGAATGACTCTGGAGTGACCTTGGAGTGACGACCACCTGTCACGGGTGATCCTCGGTGCCCACGCGGATCCCCCGTCGCGGAGAAACACTGAAGCCGATCGGACAGCTGAGGAATCAAAGACCACTCCACGGTTCTGATCTCGTTATCAACCACAGAGAGCCAGAACCAGAACCAGAACCAGAATTTTAACCACAGAGGACACAGAGGACACAGA
>CAZCAC010000083.1:0-38434 GCA_964496575.1 uncultured Planctomycetaceae bacterium
GTTTTTGGCTGGGGTCCCCGGCCGCCCTTTTTGTTTTTTTTTTTTTTTCCGCCCCTCTGCGCCCTCTGTGGTTAAACTCCCTCTTCTTCTGGATCCCCGAGCACCAGCCACCACGCCTCGGAACGGCATGCCGCTTGCTGGGTACTCAGGCTACACCGCGATCCGGTAGCTCCTCGATCATGCCCACCCAGCCCATTCTCGCCCTCACGGGACTCGTTCCCCTCCTCTTCCTCTTCCAGGCCTGCAACTCCTCGGTCGACGCGCCCGGTCCCGAACGCGCAGAGGTGAAGGACGCCTACGAGCTCGCCGGTACCCTCGAGCTCCCGGCGGTCGCGCCCGAGGAGCGCGACGACCTGCACAACGTCTTCGCGCTCAGCGAGTCGATCATCTCCGGCGGCGAGCCGCACTCGGACGAGGCGCTGGCCCACCTCGCCGGGATGGGCGTCAAGACGATCGTGTCGGTCGACGGCAAGGTCCCCGATGCGGAGGCCGCGAAGCGCCACGGCCTGCGCTACGTCCACGTGCCGATCCGCTACTCCGGGATCTCCGAGGACGAGCTCCTGGCGCTGGCCAAGACCTTTCGCGAGCTGGAAGTGCCCTTCTACGTTCACTGCTTCCACGGCCGTCACCGCGGGCCGGCGGCTGCGGCGGTGGGGCGACTGGTGTGCGACGGCGTCTCCCGCGAGCGAGCGGTCGCCGAGATGCGCCAGTGGTGCGGGACCTCAGGGAGCTACACCGGTCTCTACGAGGTGGTCGCCTCACGGCCGCTCCCCTCCGCCGAGGAGACCGCGGCCTTCGCGTGGGACTTCCCCGAGGCGGACCCGATGGAGGGCTTCCGCGAGTCGATGGTCGAGGTCACGCGCGCGCACGACAACCTGAAGGCGCTCGCCGCTCGCGACTGGGAGCCCGATCCCGAGCACCCCGACCTCGACGCGTTGAACGAGGCGGAGATCCTGGTCGGGTTGTTCCGTCGAGGCGCCGAGCTCGAGGAGGTGCAGGCGCAACCCGAGGATTACCGCCGCTGGATGGCCGAATCGGTCCAGGCGGGGGAGTCGCTGGTCGAGGGGCTGCGGGCGTCACGTGGCGGGGACGGCGTCGCCGGCGCGCGGGCGCGGGAAGCCCTGGAGCGGATCAGCGGCAGCTGCCAGGCCTGCCACCGGGCCTACCGCAACTCCCGCTGATTTCGGCGCTGCCCCGACGGAGGACTTTTCCCCTCGCGGCGTGCTACAACTCGCACGCCGCGCCGAATGCACGACTTCGGCGTTCGACCCCCGCCGGAGCCCTTCATGAACGAGACCGAGCACGTGGAGCCGCGACGCCTGAAGGCGTGCCCGACCTGCGGGCTGGTCCAGGAGGTGCCCGAGGTCGCCCCTCGACAGGTGGCTCGCTGCCGGCGCTGCGGGGTGGTGGTGGTTCACGGCTCGCGCCTCTCTCGTGGGAATACCCCGGCGCTCGGTGCCGCGCTCGCCGCGCTGTGCCTCTACCCGATCGCGATCCTCCTGCCGATCATGCGGCTGGAGCGCTTCGGTCACTCTTCCGAGGCGAGCATCTGGAACGGCAGCCTCGGGCTCCTGCGCGAGGGCGAGATCTTCGTCGGCGGCATCGTCCTGCTCTGCTCGGTGATCGTCCCGCTGGTCAAGCTGGTCGGGCTGGTGACGCTGTGCACCTCCGAGCGCCTGTCGCAGAAGCACCGCGCGCACTTCTACCGCGGGGTCGAGATCGCGGGGCGGTGGGGGATGCTCGACGTGCTCCTGGTCGCGGTCGTCGTCGCGTGGATCAAGATGGGGGATCTGGTCGAGGTCAGCGCCGGACCCGCCGCGTTGGCCTTCACCCTCTGCGTCCTGCTGAGCCTCGTGGCCAGCGCCTGGTTCGATCCCCACGCGATCTGGGAGGAAGAAGACGCCGCGCGCGTCTCGAAACCGGCATGAGTGAGCACGAACCCGTCGTACCGACCGCTCGAGTCGAGTCCGCGCCCCGGCATTTCCTGACCTGGATCCTGCCGCTCGCGGCCCTGCTCCTGACCCTCTACCTCGGCTACGAGGCGTGGGTGGGCCGAGGTCCGTCGATCACCATCCACGCCGCGGAAGGGCACGGCCTCGGCGTCGGCGATCCGCTTCGCTATCGAGGGATCGTGGTCGGCGAGGTGCAGCGGATCGAGCTGACCGAGGACCTCTCGCAGGTCGCGCTGATCGTCCAACTCGAGCCGGGCGCGGGGGGGCTCTGCCGACAGGACAGCCGCTTCTGGGTGGTCCGCCCGCACATGGCGCTCGACGGCGTGCAGGGACTGGAGACGATCGTCGGCGCGCGCTACCTCTCGGTCATGCCCGGCGCGCTCGACTCCCCGTCGTGTCGGACGTTCACCGCGCTCGCCGATCCGCCGGTCACCGAAGCGATCGAGGCGGGGGGCCTCGAGCTGGTCTTCGAGGCGGCGACGCGCTTCAACCTGGTCCCGGGAGCGCAGATCACCTACCGCGACGTCTCGATCGGCACCGTGCTCAGCATCGAGCTCGCGTCGGACTCGACGCACGTCGACGTGCACGCCTACATCCGCCCCGACTACACCGAGCTGGTCCGCGAGAACAGCTGGTTCTGGAATACCGGCGGGCTCGAGGTGAACCTCGCGCTGACCGAAGGGCTCTCGATCGAGATGGACTCGTTGCGCTCCCTGGTGGTCGGCGGGATCGCGCTGGCCACGCCGACCGAAGCGGGGCCGCTGGTCGAGGACGGGCACCGCTTCTACCTGCACGAGAAGCAGCACGAGGACGCGGCTGCCTGGCACCCCTCGCTGGCGATCGGCGACGCGGAGATCCCGCTGCCCGCGGCGGCGCCGCGTCCGCCGCTCCTGAACGCGACCCTGCGCTGGCGCGAGGGCAAGGTGTTCAAGAGCAAGAAACTGCGGACGGGCTGGGTGCTGCCGGTGCAAGGTGGACTGCTCGGACCGGCCGACCTCCTCGTCCGGCCCGAGGACGCGATCGACGACAGCGTCTGGCTCGAGCTGCAGGGAAAGCCGTCTCCGCTGGCGGCCGAACCGGAGTGGAACGAGGCGGGGGTGGCGTTCGTGGCGATGCCGGTGACCTTCGCCGGGGCGATGTCGCCGAGCTCGATCGCCACCGGCGTCGCGGTGCAGGATTGCCTCGCGTACGCCTCCGACGAGGAGCCCCCCCTGGCGATCTCCGCCGCCCGCCTCTCGCCGGAGGCGGGGGGCTGGGCGATCGACCCGGACCTGCCCGTGGAGGAGCACTGGCACGGGGCGGCGGTCCTCGGGCGCGAGGAAGGGCGGCTCGTCGGCGTGCTCCTGGTCCTCGAGGACAAGGGCCTCGTGGCCACGATTCCCCGCTGGGAGTGGGGGAGGTAGCGGCGGCGGCCCGGCGGCCGGGAATCGCGCTTCTCAGGGTCTGGAACGGGTTTTTCCGCAGGTGGCGGGATCCCGACCGGGGCGGCCAGGACACTTCCGACCGGGAAATCCCCAAATCGTGAGACGAAATCGCCGGTGGTGACATTCAAGAGGTGTGGTCCGTGAAAGGTCACATTCGGCTCTTTGGGAAGTGCTCGCGATGATCGGCCCGGGGGAGACGCTCGCCTTCAGGGGTGCTCGCAATGCCCCGCTCCCTCGTGCCGTGGCCCCACGGGGCCCCCGGGGCGGGTTCGGCCGGCGCTCCACGGTCGAACCCGCCGTTCCGGGTTCCTTCACCCGCCAGTGGCGGGTTCATGCCACACTCGAACAGGGGGAGAGCCGTAACTCGACAACGCCCTGATCGCCTGGAGGACGACGTGGTGAAACCGAGAGTATGGGCCCCCGAGGGGCGATTCTCGAGCCTCGGGCTCGGCCGAGTCCGGGTCTTCCTGCTGCTGGTGCTGGTTCTCTCGCTCCTGTGGCCGGGTCGGGCGGTCGCCCAGCACGAGCTGGGCAAGCTGATCCCCCTCGACGGTAGTGCCGGAGACTTCTTCGGGGTGAGCGTCGGCATCGACGGGGGCCGCGCCGTCGTGGGCGCACCGGGAGATGACGACAACGGGCCGTGGTCGGGGGCGGCCTACCTCTTCGACGTGGCGAGCGGACAGCAGCTCGCGAAGCTGCTCCCGGCCGACGGAATCACCGGCGACGACTTCGGCCGGGCCGTGGCCATCGATGGTGACCGCGCGGTCGTCGGGGCGCCCAGGACCAACGACTGGGCGGTCGACGCGGGTTCCGCCTACGTCTTCGACGTCACCACGGGGCAGGAGCTGTTCGAGCTGAACGCCTCCACCCCCGGGACCGAACACTACTTCGGCGAGACCGTGGCTATCGACTGGAATCTCGTCGTCGTCGGGGCGCCGGAGGACGGCACCCTCGACTACAAGGCCGGCGCCGTGTACGTCTTCGATCGCGCGACCGGCCAGGAGCTGTTCCAGCTCTTCGCCTCCGACGGGGAGGACCACGAGTACTTCGGCATGGCGGTCGCGGTCAGCGGCCGGTACGTCGTCGTGGGGGCGCCCATCGCCGACAACTACCTCGGCGCGGTCTACGTGTTCGACGGAGTTACCGGCCAGGAGCTGCACAAGCTGGGCGCCTCGGACGGCGCGGGCTGGTTCTACTTCGGCAAGGCCGTGTCCACCTGGGGCGATCGCGCCGCGATTACCGCGACCGGGGGCAGCACCGGTGGCCAGGTCTACATCTTCAACTTCCTGTCCGGTCAGGAGCTGCTGAAGATCGAGCGCTCCCACCCGCCTCCCCACGACGGCTTTGGATACAGCGTCGCCTACACCGGCGAGCTGGTGGCCGTCGGTGCGCCGTGGGACGACCTCCTGGGCACGGACGAGGGCTCGGTCTACCTCTTCGACGCGGTGACCGGGCAGGAGCTCATCAAGCTGCTTCCCTCCGACGGCGCGCCGGACGACCGCTTCGGGGAGTCGATCGCGCTCGACGGCGACCGGGCGGTCTTCGGCGCGGCCCTGAACGACGACCCCGGAGAGTACTCCGGCTCGGCCTACGTCTTCGACGTGTCGCGGCGGCTGATCGTCACCCCGACGGGTGTGCTGGAGAGCGAGGGGAATCCCGGCGGTCCCTTCTACCCGGACGCGTGCGACTACACGCTGCACAACACCACCGAGCAGGCGATCGACTTCCTCGTCACCGCGGACGTCGGCTGGCTCGACGTCGTCGGCGGAGCCGGCACGATCCCCGCGGGCGAGAAGGCGCTCGTCAGCGTCTCCTTCGGCGCGGCCGCCGGCTCCCTCGGCCTCGGCACCCACCACGGCACGATCTCCTTCGAGAACGTATCCACGCACGAGGGAGACACCACCCGGGCCGTGGAGCTCCGGGTGGAGGAGGGGCTTCCGCAGCTGATCCACCGCTTCGCCCTGGACACCGATCCCGGCTGGACGCGTCAGGGGGACTGGCACTTCGGCAAGCCGAAGGGGAAGGGCGGCGACACGATGGGTGGTCCCGATCCGAACCATGGCTACACCGGCCCCAACGTCTACGGCTACAACCTGAACGGGAACTACTGGAACGACATGCCCACGTACAGCCTGACCAGCGCCGCGCTCGACTGCTCCGGATCGACGGGTACCACGCTGCGCTTCTGGCGCTGGCTGAACGTCGAGGCCTTGCAGTACGACGGCGCCCGGTTGAAGGTCAGCAACGACGGCAACACCTGGACGACGATCTGGGAGAACACGAGCTGGGTCTACGACGATGCCTGGCTCCAGGTGGAGTACGACATCTCGGCCGTCGCCGACGGCGAGAGCACCGTCTACCTGCGCTGGACGATGGGCCCGACCGACTGGGTCTACGAGTGCAGCGGCTGGAACATCGACGACATCGAGATCTGGGGCGACGCGCAGTAGCCGCCGGGTCGCGGCTACTGCTTCGGAGATCCGGGGCACGGGTTACCGTGTCCGTGCAGCAACGACAACGACGGCAGCCTGCCCGGGTCGGGGTGTGCCAACGGGGTCTTCGCCTCCGGCGCGTACCTGACCGCGACCGGAGTCGCGAGCGTGACGGGTGACACGCTGGTGCTGCGCACCACGCACGCCGAACCGAACAACTCCGGACTCTACTTCCAGGGAACGACCGACCTGACCCCGGGGATGGTGTGGGGCGACGGGCTGCGCTGTACGGGCGGAGCGATCGTGCGGCTGCAGGTGCGCTTCGCCGACGCCACCGGGTCGTCGAGCACGACGACACCGATCGGGGCCGCGGGAGGCGTGAGCGCGGGGGATACGCGGTACTACCAGCTGTGGTACCGGACGACCGACGACCCGCCCTGCGGGTCGGGAGTGAACGACTTCAACAGCTCCAATGGCTACGCCGTCACCTGGCAGCCCTGATTCCGGGTCGGTGATTCACGACGAGGACCAGTCGCATGCGAACCGAGACGATCCTGCTCACGGCGCTGGCCGCGACCGGCCTGGCCAGCGGCAGAGCGCCCGCTCAGCACGAGCTCTTCAAGCTGCTCTCCCTCGATGGTAGCGCCGGCGACTACCTCGGGGTGAGCGCCGACATCGACGGGAATCGGGCCGTGGTGGGGGCCTGGGGGGACGAGGACAACGGTCCCGCTTCGGGCTCCGCCTATCTCTTCGAGGTGAGCACCGGTCAGCAGCTCTGGAAGCTGCTGCCCGGAGATGGAGCCCCTGCGGACGGCTTCGGCGCCGTCGTGGCCATCCAGGGGAGTCGTGCAGTCATCGGGGCCCCCTACGACAACGACTGGGCGGCCGACTCCGGCTCCGCCTACGTCTTCGACGTCGACACGGGGCAGGAGCTCTTCAAGCTGAACGCCTCCGATCCCGAGGCGGGGGACGAATTCGGCGACGCCGTGGCGCTCGAGGGGAACCTGGTCGTGGTCGGTGCGCCCGGGGAGGACACGGTGGCCTACGCGGCGGGCGCCGCGTACGTCTTCGACCTCCTCACCGGTCAGGAGCTGTTCAAGCTGATGGCTTCCGACGGGGCGGCTCAGGACTTCTTCGGCGATGCAGTGGCCGTCAGCGGGCGGTACGTCGCCGCGGGGGCCCTCGGGGTGGATCCCTTGAACCGGGGAGCGGTCTACGTCTTCGACGGCACGACCGGCCAGGAGCTCCACAAGCTCGTCGCCTCCGACGGCGCGTACTACGACGGCTTCGGAAGGTACCTGGCCGCCCACGGGGACCGCCTGTGCATCTCCAGCAGGGACGCGGTCTACGTCTTCGACCTGGTCACCGGCCAGGAGCTGTGGAAGCTGGCGTCCTCCGGCGCGGTGGGCCACGACGCCTTCGGCCTCGACCTCTCGATCGACGGGGACCTGCTGGTGGTCGGCGCTCCTCACACCGGCATCCTCGGAACATACGAGGGCTCGGCGTACCTCTTCGACGTGACGACCGGGCAGGAGCTCTTCGAGCTGCTCCCCTCGGATGGAGGGAACGAGGACCAGTTCGGCCACAGCGTCGGGTTGAGCGGCGACCGGGCGATCATCGGAGCGTTCATGGACGACACTCCGGGGATGGACTCCGGCTCCGCTTACGTCTTCGACGTGTCGCGGAGGCTCATCGTCACCCCGGCCGGTCCGCTGGAGAGCGAGGGGAACCCCGGCGGGCCGTTCTACCCGGACGTGTGGGGGTGCACTCTGCACAACACCGCCGCGCAGGCGGTCGACTTCCTCGTCACCGCGGACGTCGGCTGGCTCGACGTCGTCGGCGGAGCCGGCACGATCCCCGCGGGCGAGAAGGCGCTCGTCAGCGTCTCCTTCGGCGCGGCCGCCGGCTCCCTCGGCCTCGGCACCCACCACGGCACGATCTCCTTCGAGAACGTATCCACGCACGAGGGAGACACCACTCGCGCCGTGGAGCTTCGCGTGGAGGAGGGGCTTCCGCAGCTGATTCACCGCTTCGCCCTGGACACCGACCCCGGCTGGACGTGCCAGAGCTCCTGGCAGTTCGGCAAGCCCAAGGGTGGGGGTGGGGACGTGTGGGGCGGCCCCGATCCCAGCCGTGCCTACACCGGAACGAACGTCTTCGGCTTCAACCTGAACGGGGACTACTGGAACGACATGCCCATGTTCAGCTTGACCAGCGGTGCGCTCGACTGCTCCGGCTCGAGCGGTACCACGCTGCGCTTCTGGCGGTGGCTGAACGTCGAGTCTCCCTCCTACGACAAGGCCTCGGTGCAGGTCAGCACCGACGCGAGCAGCTGGACCACCGTCTGGCAGAACCCGACCTCGGTCTACGACAGCGAGTGGGTGCAGGTCGAATACGACGTCTCGGGCGTGGCCGACGGACAGAGCACCGTCTTCCTGCGCTGGACGATGGGGCCGACCGACTCCGTCCTCGAGTGCACCGGCTGGAACATCGACGACGTCGAGCTCTGGAGCGACCCGCCCGAGCCGCCCGGGCGGGGCTTCTGCTTCGGAGACCCGGGGTACGGGATCCCGTGCCCGTGCAGCAACGACAACGACGGCAGCCTGCCGGGTTCGGGGTGCGCCAACGGGGTTTTCGCCTCCGGCGCGCACCTGATGGCGACCGGAGTCGCGAGCGTGACGGGTGACACGCTGGTGCTGCGCACCACGCACGCCGAACCGAACAACTCCGGACTCTACTTCCAGGGAACGACCGACCTGACCCCGGGGATGGTGTGGGGCGACGGGCTGCGCTGTACGGGCGGAGCGATCGTGCGGCTGCAGGTGCGCTTCGCCGACGCCACCGGGTCGTCGAGCACGACGACACCGATCGGGGCCGCGGGAGGCGTGAGCGCCGGGGACATGCGGTACTACCAGCTGTGGTACCGCACGACCGACGACCCGCCGTGTGGGTCCGGGGTCAACGACTTCAACAGCTCCAACGGGTACGTCCTGACCTGGCAGCCATGATCGCCAGCACGGCGTCGGGGAGCATGCGGAGGAAGACGTGGTGATGACGAACGAGAGGCTCTCCGGGGGCGACGCTTCGAGAAGTGGACGACATCGAACCCGCGCACCCCTGCTGATCGCGCTGCTGGTCGCCGCCCTGGCGCCGACGCGGGCCCTGGCGCAGGAGGAGCTGTTCAAGTTGTTTCCGGCCCCCGGGCCACCCGGCAACTACGACTACTTCGGCTCCGCCCTCGCCTTCAGCGGAGACCGCGCGGTGATCGGTGCTCAGGGAGACAACGACTTCGGCGGTGACAGCGGAGCCGCGTACATCTTCGACCTCTCGACCGGGCAGCGGCTCTTCGAGCTCCACCACGCGGGCGCGAAGCCGCTGGACCGCTTCGGTAGCTGCGTCGCCATCGACGGGGACTACGCGGTGATCGGTGCCCCCGCCCGCGACGACCTGGGATACGCCAGTGGAGCCGCGTACGTCTTCGACGTGCAGACGGGGCAGCAGCTTCACCAGCTGCTGGCCTCCGACGGCGAGGAGCTCGACTACTTCGGCGCGGACGTCGCCGTCAGCGGGGATCTCGTGGTCGTCGGGGCGCTGTGGGATGACGATCAGGGGGATTCCGCCGGAGCCGCGTACGTCTTCGATGCGGTGACGGGCCAGGAGCTGCGCAAGCTGATTCCCGCCGACGTGGAGGCGGGGGACTGGTTCGGCGGCGGTATCGCCATGGAGGGGGACCTCGCGGTGATCGGGGCCACGCAGAACGACGACCTGGGGCCCAGCACCGGCGCGGCGTACCTCTTCGACGCGAGGACGGGACAAGAGCTCTATAGACTCGACGCCTCGGACGCCGCCGCGAACCGTTTCTTCGGGGGCAGCCCCGGCATCAGCGGTGACCGGATCCTCATCGGGGCCCGCGGGTATTACTACGCCAGCTCGTTCCCCGGCGCCGCGTACCTCTTCGACGTCGCCACCGGCCAGCAGCTCTTCCAGCTGTTCGCCTCCGACGGGGCGGCGGGAGACTACTTCGGCTCGAGCCTCTCGATCAGCGGAGATCGAGCCATCATCGGCGCCGGCTACTACGACGGCGACCGTCACGAGCAGGGCGCTGCGTACCTCTTCGACGTGACCACCGGCGGGGAGCTCTTCCTCCTCACGGCTTCCGACCGGGTCGTCCAGGATCGATTCGGGAGCGCCGTCTGCATCGGTGGGGACCGGGCTCTGATCGGCGCGCCGCTGTGCCACGGTCCGGTGGAGGACTCTGGCGCGGCCTACGTCGTGGCGCTGGTGGACGGGCTGTTCGTCACCCCGGGGAGCTCCTTCGAGTCGGAGGGGAACCTCGGGGGCCCTTTCTATCCCGAGCTCCACGAGTACACGCTGCACAACCTGCGCTCCACCGCCCTCCAGTACCGCGTCACCTCGGACCAGTCGTGGGTCTCGCTGTCGGGGGACGCGGGGCTGATCCCCGCCGGGGGGAAGGCCCTCTTCGGCGTCTCCTTCGGCCCGCTCGCCGGGTCGCTGGGGCTCGGGCTCCACTCGGCCGAGCTCGACTTCGAGAACCTCTCCACCGGCGTGGGAGACACCTCGCGGCAGATCGAGCTCGACGTGCAGGAGGGCCTGCCCGAGTTGTTCCACCGCTTCCCGCTCGACTCCGATCCCGGGTGGGTCTGCGAGGGGCAGTGGGAATTCGGTCTGCCGGACGGCGAGGGGGGGGACGAGTTGGGTTTCCCCGACGCACCCTCCGGCTACACGGGCGCCAACGTCTACGGATACAACCTGCAAGGGGATTTCCCGAACAGCATGCCCGAGTATCACCTGACCACGGGGCCGACCGACTGCTCCGGAGCGACCTCCACGAGGCTGAGGTTCTGGCGCTGGCTGAACGTGGAATCGGCCACGTACGACCACGCCTACGTCCGGGCCAGCAACGACGGGAGCAGCTGGACCACCATCTGGGAGAACCAGGACGGGGTGTACGACGACAGCTGGATCCAGGTGGAGTACGACCTTTCGGCCGTCGCCGACGGCCAGAGTACCGTCTACCTGCGCTGGACCATGGGGACCTCCGACTACATCTACCCGGCCAGCGGCTGGAACATCGACGACGTCGAGATCTGGGGAGACGCTCCACCGCCGCCCGGTGTCGCCTACTGCTCCGGGCAGCCGGGGACCGGGACTCCTTGCCCCTGCAGCAACGACAACGACGGGACTTTCCGAGCGGGGTGTGCCAACGGAGTCTTCGCTTCCGGCGCCTACCTGACGGCCACCGGGACGGCGAGCGTGACCGGTGACACGCTCGTCTTGCGCACCACGTACGCCGAGCCGAACAACTCCGGGCTCTACTTCCAGGGGAACTCCGACCTGTCCCCGGGGCTCGTCTGGGGGGACGGCTTGCGCTGTGCCGGAGACGCGGTCAAGCGGCTGCAGGTGCGTTTCGCCGATGCCTCGGGATCCTCGAACACGACGATCCCGATCGGCGCCGCCGGCGCCGTGAACGCCGGGGACACGCGGTACTACCAGCTGTGGTACCGGACGATCGTCGACCCGCCGTGCGGACTCGGGATCAATGACTTCAACACCTCCAACGGCTTTCGCGTTACATGGCAGCTCTGAACAGACAGCAGGAGGAGGCGGTGATGACGAATGAGGCCTCGACCAACTACTGGCACCGAGCTCGGGCCGGCCTGTCGGCGGTGTTCCTCGTCTCCTTCCTGACGGCGGCACCCGCGACCGCGCAGGTGGAGCTGCTCAAGCTGCTGCCTCCCACCGGCTGGGTCGGCGATCCCGCGGCGTACGACTACTTCGGCGAGAGCGTCTCCATCAGCGGAAACCGCGCCATCCTCGGGGCCTCCGGGGACGACGACGCCGGCATGAGCTCCGGGACCGCCTACCTCTACGACACGACGAGCGGAGCGATGCTCTTCGAGCTCCACCACCAGGGCGCAGTGACGGAAGACTACTTCGGTCGGAGCGTTGCCATCTCCGGGGACTACGCGGTCGTCGGCGCCTTCGGCCGTGACGACGCCGGCGATCGCTCTGGATCCGCCTACGTCTTCGACGTGCTGACGGGGCAGCAGCACCGCCAGCTGCTGCCTTCCGCGCCCGATGCCAAGGACTTCTTCGGCGGGAGCGTCGCCCTCGACGGGAATCTCGCCGTCATCGGGGCGCTAGGGGACGACGACAACGGGGGTAGCGCTGGAGCCGCGTACGTCTTCGACGTGAGGACGGGCCTGGAGCTCTTCAAGCTGGTCGCTTCCGACGGAGCGCCGGGCGAGTGGTTCGGCGACAGCGTGGCCATCAGCGGCGATCTCGCGGTGATCGGGGCCACTCGGGACGACGACCACGGCTACCACTCGGGGTCCGCGTACGTGTTCGATACGCGGACGGGCCAGGAGCTCCACCAGCTGCACGCCGCGGACGCCACCGTAGGCGACAACTTCGGGGTCAGCGTCGGCATCAGCGGCGACCTCGCCGTCGTGGGTGCCTACCTGGCCGACGGAACCGGTCCGTACTCCGGCGCCGTCTACCTCTTCGACGCCACCACCGGGCAGCAGCTCTTCAAGCTGTTCCCCTCCGACGGGGCGAGTAACGACTTCTTCGGCACGAGCGTCGCGATCAGCGGCGACCGCGTCCTCGTCGGGGCCGACGGGTACGACGAGGACATCAACGGGCAGGGGGCGGCCTACCTCTTCGACGCGACGACGGGCGTGCAGCTCTACCGGATCATCGCCTCCGACGGGGCCACGGACGACCGCTTCGGCGCTGCCGTCAGCCTCCGGGGAGACCGCGCGCTGGTCGGCGCGCCGTGGTGCGACGCGCCGGATCAGCAGTCGGGAGCGGCCTACCTCTATCAGGTAGTGGAGCGGTTGTTCGTCACCCCCGCGAGCCCCTTCGGGTCGGAGGGGAACGTCGGTGGGCCCTTCTACGCGGACCACCACGAGTACACGCTGCACAACTCGGGCTCCGCGGACCTCCAGTACCTCGTCGCCGCGGACCAGCCGTGGATCTCTCTCTCCAGCGAGACCGGAGTCATCCCCTCCGGGGGCACGGTCGTCGTCGACGTCGGCTTCGGCCCTCTCGCCGCTTCGCTGGGCCTCGGCCTGCACCAGGCGCAGGTCGATTTCGAGAACCTCACCACTCACTCGGGGGACACCTCGCGACAAGGCGAGCTCCACGTGCAGGAGGGCCTTCCCGAGCGGCTCCATCACTTCCCGCTGGATGCCGATCCCGGCTGGACGTGCCAGGGGCAGTGGGAGTTCGGTGAGCCGGCCGGCGAGGGCGGCGACGAGCTCCTCGGTCCGGATCCGCCGAGTGGCCATACGGGCCCCAACGTCTACGGATACAACCTACAAGGGGACTATCCGAACAACATGATGGCGTACCACCTCACGACCCCGGCGCTCGACTGCTCCGGCTCGACCGCCACGACGCTGAGGTTCTGGCGCTGGTTGAACGTGGAGCGGGCCGCCTTCGACCACGCCTATGTGCGGGCCAGCAACGACGGCAGCACCTGGGTGGACATCTGGGAGAATCCCGCCTCTCCCAGCATCGGGGACCTGTCCTGGCAGGCGGTGGAGTACGACCTCTCGGCCGTCGCCGACGGACAGAGCACCGTCTACCTGCGGTGGACCATGGGTTCCTCCGACTACCTCTACCCCGCCAGCGGCTGGAACATCGACGACGTCGAGGTGTGGGGGGACGCGCCGCCGCCGCCCGGTCTCGCCTACTGCTCGGGCCAGGCGGGGAGCGGGACCCCGTGTCCCTGCAGCAACGCCAGCGACGGGACGCTGCCCGGGGCGGGATGCGCCAACGGGGTCTTCGCCTCCGGCGCGTACCTCACCGCCACTGGAACCGCGAGCGTGACCGGCGACACGCTCGTGCTGCGCGCCACCCATCAGGAGCCGGACAACTCCGGGCTCTACTTCCAGGGCGCGACCGACCTGTCTCCGGGGATCGTCTGGGGCGACGGTCTGCGCTGCACCGGTGGCGCCATCCGGCGTCTGCAGGTGCGCTTCGCCGACGCCGGCGGCTCCTCGCTCACCTCGATCCCGATCGGCGTCGTCGGAGCGGTCTCCGCCGGGGATACGAGGTACTACCAGCTGTGGTACCGCACCATCGTCGCGCCTCCGTGCGGGCCGGGGGTCAACGAGTTCAACAGCTCCAACGGATACGCGATCACCTGGATGCCGTAATCGTCCCAGCCTGCAAGCTCTGATCAAGGAGAATCCCATGAGGCTACATCCCTCGGCCCTCTTCGGTGTCTTCCTCACCACGGTAGCCATCGGTCCGGCAGCGGGACTGCCGGCTGGGGAACCGCGCGGCTGGATCCAGGAGGCGAAGCTGGTCCTGGACGACGTGATGAATCGCGACTGGTTCGGTGCTTCGGTTTCCCTCTCGGGGAACACGGCGTTGATCGGAGCTCCCAACAAGTCCGGCGCAACCACGGACTCGGGCACGGCCAGTGTCTACATCGAGTCTTCGGGAAGCTGGGCACTTCAGGCGGAGTTCCATCCTGCTGACGCGGGCTACCAGGACGAGTTCGGCCGAGCCGTGTGCATCGACGGGAACCGAGCCGTGGTCGGGGCTCCCGGAGACGATGATGGGGGGGATGGATCGGGATTCGCCTACGTCTTCGTGCGTTCGGGGACGGCCTGGGTGCAGGCCGCCAAGCTCACCGCCTCGGATCCCACACCGGGCAAGGAGCTGGGGTCTTCCGTGTTCATCCGCGGCGACACGGCCATCGTGGGTGCTCGCGGGGACCACGTCGGGACGAGCAAGGCCGGCTCCGCGTACGTGTTCGTGCGGACGAGCTCGGGCTGGACCCAAGAGGCCAAGCTCACAGCCGCCGATCCCAGGTACTACGCTCACTTCGGCCATTCCGTGGCCCTCGACGGCGACACGACGGCGATCGGCGCGCACGGCGACTCGGAAGGGGGACCGTACTCCGGTGCGGCCTACGTGTTCGTTCGCTCGGGTTCGAACTGGACGCAGCAAGCCAAGCTCACCAGGCTCGGTGCCGCTGCCCACGACAACGTCGGGTGGTCCGTTTCCCTGTCCGGTGACACGGCCCTCATCGGGAGCCTGGAGTCCAGCAATGCGGGAGCCGCTTACGCATTCGTACGCACGGGCGCGGCCTGGCACCAGGAGGCGAAGCTCATGGGGAGTGACTCCGGGTCGTGGGAGCGATTCGGCAACTCCGTCGCCGTGGCCGGGGACCGCGCCCTGGTAGGCTCCTACCTGCACGACGGTGCGGGCACCTATGCCGGAGCCGCCTACGTCTTCGAGCGGGAAGGTACGAGCTGGAGCGAGACGGTCAAGCTGCTCGGTGAGGACACCGAAACCGAAGACCGGTTCGGCAACTCCGTCGCTCTCGCCGGGGACACCGCCCTGATTGGCGCCTACTTCGATGTCCCGCTTCCTCCGCCCCCTCCCTGGACCGGCACCGAGCAGGGTTCGGCGTACGTGTTCAAGCTCCTCGGCTCCCCGGGCCTCGGCTACTGCTTCGGCGATCCTGGTAGCGGGACGCCGTGTCCGTGCAGCAATGACAACGATGGGAGCCTACCGGGCGCGGGGTGTGCGAACGGTGTGTTTCCCTCGGGTGCGAAGCTCGTCGGGGACGGGGTCGCGAGCGTGACGAGTGATACGCTCGTCTTGCGAACGGCGTACCAGGAGCCGAACAACTCGGGCCTGTACTTCCAGGGGACGACCGATCTGTCGCCGGGAATGGTCTGGGGCGATGGACTGCGTTGCACGGGGGGCGCCATCAAGCGCCTTCAGGTGCGTTTCGCCGATACCACTGGCTCGTCGAACACGACCATTCCGATCAGCGTCGCAGGTGCCGTGAGTGCCGGGGATACGCGGCACTACCAGCTATGGTATCGCACCACCGCCAACCCGCCGTGCGGGTCCGGGGTCAACGACTTCAACAGCTCCAACGGGTACACCATCACCTGGGCGCCGTGAGCCCGGCTGACCAGCACCGACAACCGATGATGCCATGATAGCTCCCCGCTCATCCCTTCTCTGTCTCTTCCTCGGCACGGCAGCCATGGGCCCGGCGACGGGCTTGCCGACGGGGGATACGCGCGGCTGGACTCAGGTGGCGAAGCTGTTTCCCGACGACGCGACGGACGCCGACTGGTTCGGTGCATCCGTTTCCCTCTCGGGTAACACGGCGTTGATCGGAGCTCCCTACAAGCCGGTCGGATTCTCGAGCCTGGGCTCGGCCAGTGTCTACGTGAAGTCCTCGGGGGACTGGATTCTCCAGGCGGAGCTCTCTCCGGATGACGCGGGCTGGCAGGACGAGTTCGGCCAATCCGTGTCCATCGACGGGGACCGGTTCGTGGCCGGGGCTCCGGGTGACGATGACGGCGGGGATGGATCGGGCTCCGCCTACGTCTTCGTGCGATCGGGGACGGACTGGCTGCAGGCAGCCAAGCTCACCGCCTCGGATCCCACAGTGGGCAAGGAGCTGGGATCTTCCGTGTTCATCCGCGGCGGCACGGTCATCCTGGGTGCTCCCCAGGACCACGTCGGGGCGAGCTGGGCCGGTTCCGCGTACGTGTTCGTTCGAACGAGCTCGGGCTGGGTCCAGGAGGCCAGGCTCACGGCCGATGTTCCCAGGTACCACGCTCGGTTCGGCAATTCCGTGACGTTCGACGAAGACACGGCGGTGATCGGCGCGCGCGGCGATCCACACGCTGGGCCGTACTCGGGAGCGGCCTACGTGTTCGTGCGCTCGGGTTCGGGGTGGGTCCAGCAAGCCAAGCTCACCAGGATCGGCGCTGGCGCAAATGAAGGCTTCGGCGCGTCCGTCTCGCTGTCCGGCGACACGGCGCTGATCGGGGCTCCGGGCCAGCTAGCCGCGTACGTCTTCTCACGCACGGGTACGACCTGGCACCAGGAGGCGGAGCTCATGGGGAGCGACTCCGGTGAGTTCGAGGCATTCGGCAGCTCCGTCGCCGTGACCGGGGGCCGCGCATTGATCGGCTCCTACGCGCACAGCGGTGCGGGCCCGCGTGCCGGAGCCGCCTACGTATTCGAACGAGAGGGTACGAGCTGGAGCGAGACGGCCAAGCTGGTCGGTGCGGACACCGACGCGGAAGACCGGTTCGGCAACTCCGTCGCTCTCGCGGGGAACACGGCGCTGATCGGAGCCTATTTCGATATCACGCTTCCTCCGCCTCCACCCTGGACCGCCACCGAACAGGGGTCGGCGTACGTGTTCGAGCTCCTCGACCCGCCGGGGATCGACTTCTGCCTCGGTGATCCCGGCAGCGGGACGCCGTGCCCGTGCAACAACGACAACGACGGGACGCTGGGAGGGGCGGGCTGTGCCAACGGCGTATTCCTCTCCGGTGCACGGCTCGTCGGCACCGGTGTCGCGAGCGTGACGAACGATTCGCTGGTGCTGCGCAGCGTGAACCAGGAACCGGACAACTCCGGGCTCTACTTCCAGGGAACCACCGATCTGTCGCCGGGGATGGTCTGGGGCGATGGGCTGCGCTGCACCGGTGGTGCCATCCAGCGCTTGCAGGTGCGCTTCGCCGACGCCGCGGGAACGTCCAGTACCACGGTTCCGATCAGTGTCGCTGGCGGGGTGAGCGCGGGGGAAACGAGGTACTACCAGCTGTGGTACCGCACGATCGTCGACCCGCCGTGCGGGGGCGGGGTCAACGACTTCAACAGCTCCAACGCGTTCGCGATTACATGGCGGCCGTAGTTCGCCGCAGGGCTTCCGCCATGTCGACGGTCGGCTCGTAACCGAAGTCGCACATCGCCGGCCCCATCGAGTAGGAGTGGGAGGTGGCGAGCTGCGTGGCGACGAAGCGAGTCATCGGGGGTTCGCCGGGGAGGAAGAACCCGCGCCAGAGGCCCTCGAGCACGGCCCCGAGCGAATAGGCAACGCGGAGCGAGAGCTTACGCTTCACCGGTGGGATCTCCAGTGACGCCAGCAGGTCGTCGATCCAGCGCCAGAGCTTCACCGGCTCGCGCTGGCCGATGAAGTACGCGCGGCCCGCGTGTGGCGCGCCCGGCTCCAGTCGCTCGGCCGCCTGGACGTGCGCGAGCGCGGAGTTCTCGACGTAGCAGAGGGTCACCTCGTTCTCGCCGTCGCCGACTCGCGCCAGCCGTCCGGCGCGGGCGCGGGCGATGAGGCGGGGGAGGAGGTGCGGGTCGCCGGGACCGAAGATCAGGTGGGGGCGCAGCGCGCAGGTCGCGAGGTCGGGACCGTTGGCGGCGAGTACCTCCCGCTCCGCCGCCGCCTTGCTCGCGGGGTAGTGCGCCAGGAACCTCGTCGCCAGCGGCAGGTCGTTTCCCGCGTTCACGTGGTCGGTGCCGTCGAAGCAGACCGACGGCGAGCTGGTGTGCACCAGCCGCGGCACCCCGGCTGCGCGGCAGGCGGCGACGGTGTGGCGCGTGCCGACGACGTTGATGCGGTGATAGTCCTCACGCCGGCCCCACACGCCCGCCTTGGCGGCGACGTGGAAGACGACATCTCGATCCTCCGCCGCGGAGGTCAGCGCGTCGAGGTCGTTCAGGTCGGCGCAGCGGTGCTCGACTCCCAGCTCGGCGAGGTGACAGCGTTCACCACGCGAGATCGAGCGCACCTCCCAGTCGCGCTCGCGCAAGAGACGGCACAGCGCCGTGCCGAGGAATCCACCGCCCCCGGTGACCAGCGCCTTCAACGAAGCTGCTCCTCCGCCCAGGCCTTCAGCTGCTCTCGGTGGATCTTGGCGTTGTGGCGCACGTCGACGGGGAACGAGGGATGGAAGAGGATCTCCTCGACCACCCGGGCCGCCTCGTGCGCCGCGGCGAAGGCGCGCAAGTTCTCGGCCAGGCTCTCGCGCGCGTGCCGGGTTCGCGGATGCTCACCGGGCGCCGCCTCGACGACCAGCACCGGTCGTTCCGCGCCGCGCACGCCGACGCCGACCAGCGCCGTGCGGTGCACGCGCGGGTGGGGGTTGAAGACGTTCTCGACCCCGACCGGCATCAGGAGGCCCGCCGCGGTCTCCAGCCGGTGCGCCTTGCGGCCGCAGAACCACAGTGCTCCCGCCTCGTCGAGGTAGCCGATGTCGCCCATCCGGTGGTAGAGGTCGCCGCCCACGCAGCGAATCTTGGCCAGGGCGGTGGGGTGTTCCTGGAACTTGTACTCCGGCGTGACCACCGCGCCGCGCACGCAGATCTCACCGAGCTCGCCCGGCGGCACTTCGGTCGCGTCGTGCCAGTCCACGATCCTCGCCTCGGTGATCTCGATCAGCCGCAGGTCGATCCCCGGCGCCGGACGCCCGACGCAGGTTCCCGCGCCGCTCTCGGTTCGCGCCCGCGCCGGCCCCAGGATCTCCGCGCCCGAGATCGAGGAGACCGGTAACGACTCGGTGGCGCCGTAGGGTGTGTGCACGTCCGCTTCCGGTCCGAGGATCCTGCTGAAACCCTCGACCAGAAAGGGCGGGATCGGCGCGCCGGCGATCAGGACGCGCTTCAGCGTGGGCAGCTGCACGCCGTGCTCGAGGCACCACGGGACCACGCGGCGCCAGATCGCCGGCGAGCCGAAGGTGGTGGTCGCGCTCGTCCGCTGGATCGCCTCGACGATTCGCTCGGGATCGCAGCGCGCGGGTCGGGTCGGGTCGAGCTCGGGGAAGACGCAGGTCATGCGCAGCGCCGGGCTGAACAGCGCGAAGAGCGGGAAGCACGCCGCATCGATCTCGCCCGCCTCGAAGCCGTACAGCTCGCGCAGCGCGAGCACCTGGGCGTGGAAGATCCCGTGCGTGTAGGTCACGCCCTTCGGCGGCCCCGTGCTCCCCGAGGTGAACAGGATGGCGGCCTCGTCATCGCGCGCGGTGTCCTCGAGTAACGGCGCGTCGCTGCTCTCGAGCAGCTCCTCGAGCGGTATCCCACCGAACAGCCAGCGCCGGCCGACCACGACGGAGAGCTCGACGCTCGCGAATGCCGCGGGGAAGACGCGCTTCAAGGCGTGCGCCAGGGTTATCCCGATGAAGACGCACGGCTTCATCCGCTCGACGCAGGAGAGCAGCGAGCGACGCCCCATCCCCGGGTCGATCAGGACCGGCACCGCACCCGCCTTCATCAGCGCGAAGGTGATCGCGATCAGCTCGAAGCCGGGGCGCACGAACAGGCACACGCGATCGCCGGGCCGGAGTCCGCGCTCGCGCAGACCCCGGGCGATGCGGTTGGAGCGCGACTCCAGCTCCGCGTAGGTGATCGAGGTCAGCGTGAAGCCGGCGCCCACACCCTTCGCGATCCGGACCGCGTCGCGCTCGGGCTCCTGCGCCGCGAACTCGGGGAGGAACTGCGCGATGTTGATCCGCTCGGGGAGCGAGGTCTCGTGCTCGGCGGGATCGGCGATCACGCCGGTGTCAGGAACTGCTGCAGCCACGGCAGGATCTCCTCGTGTGCGTCTTCCAGGACGTAGTGGCCCGCGTGCTCTATCCGGTGTACCTCCGCCGCGGGAAAGCGCTCCTGCCACATCTCGCGGAACGCGGGCGTGAAGCACCAGTCCTTCTCCCCCCAGGCGATGCGCATCGGCATCTCGCGCAGGCTGTCCAGCCCCGCGGCGATCTCCAGCAGCGCCGGATAGCTCGGATGCTCGGCGCTCATCGGGATGTCGGCGACGAATCGATGAGTGGCGATCCGATTCTTCCAGGAGTCGTAGGGCGCGAGGTATCCGCGCCGCACCTCCGGCGTCATCCGTTCGTGGTGTTCCAGCGCCATCACGACGGCGGCGCGGGCGAAGGCGTTGAGCCCGCGGACGGCGAGCTCGCCCAGGAGCGGGGTGCGGCAGACGTTGATCCTCAGCGGGATGCGATCCGCCGGGAACGCCGCGCTGTTCATCACCAGGAAACGGGAGAAGCGGTCGGGGTGCCTCCCCGCGACGCCGAAGCCGATCGCACCGCCCCAGTCGTGCACGACCAGCGTGATCTCCCGCAGGTCGAGCTCCAGCACCAGCCGCTCGAGGTTGGCGACGTGATCGGCGAGGCGGAAGCTCCACTCCTGCGGCTTGTCGGAGAGCCCGCAGCCGAGGTGGTCGGGAGCGATCACGCGATGGCTCTCGCGGAACTGGTCGACGACCCGGCGGTAGTAGAAGGACCACGTCGGGTTGCCGTGCACGCACAGGATCGGGGCGGCGTTGCATGGCCCCTCGTCGATGTAGTGCAGCGACCCGCCCGGGAGCTCGAGGAAGTGCGGTTGATACGGATACTCCGCGCGAAAGGAGCTGCAGAGCGCGCGCGCCCGCTCGGCTCTCTCATCGGGGGCCGCTACGGGGCTCACAGAGAAGTCCCTCCGGCGTCGCCGGCACCCGTGCTGATCGAGCCCTCGCCCCAGTCCCACGAGATCTCCGCCGTGTCCGCGCCGTCGGCGCAGACCGAGACGTAGTGCTCCCTCTCGAAGCACTGGAACACGTAGTGGAACTGGTCGCGATGGGAGAGCACCAGCGATCGTGGCGAAGGGACGGCGACCAGGAGGCACTTCGAGAGCTCGGCGAGGCCGCACCCCGCCTTCTTGAGCACCGCTTCCTTGGCGGACCAGATGCGCGTGAAGTTGGACCAGCGCATCCCGCCGAGCAGGTCGAGCTCGACGGAGCTCATCGCTGCCTGCACCACGCCCTTGCTGCGGCGCTGGACCTTCTCGACGTCGATACCGACCGGTGAGGGGTAGACGATGCCGCCGACCACGCCGCGCGTGTGACTGATCGACCAGTGCCAGCCGTCGACCGGCTGCGGAACGCCCTTGTCGTCCTGGGGAAGGTCGTGGAGCGAGAGCCCGAGCCGCCTGGCACTCTTCAGGCACACGCGACGCGCGGCGCTCCGCTGGTTGGCCACCCGGACAGCGGCGGGGAGGTGATCACCCTGACCGGGAGTCTGGCGCAGGACGGGACAGAGGTGGGGGTGGATCACTTGTTCGGGCTTCCCGGGGTCGAAGGACGATCGACCAGCTCACGATCGAAGAAGTTCACGCCCATGCCGGCATCGACCACGACGCCCTGGGCGTTGATCCCCGCGGAGCGCGGACTGAGCAGGAAGAGGGCGGTGCTGGCCACTTCATCGGTGGCCACGCCCCGCTTGCGCAGGGTGGCCGCCTCGCCGAAGAGGTAGCTGTCGAGGTAGCCGGGGATCCCCGCCGAAGCGGAGGTCTTCAGGAGACCCGCGCGGACCGAGTTGAAGCGCACTTCGCTGAAAGCGCTGAAGCTCTTGGCGAGGAAGACGACCGACGAGTCGAGGGCGGCCTTGATCGGCGCCATGTAGCCGTAGTTCTCCGCGGCCATCGTCGTGGTCGAGATCGAGATGGTGACCACCGAGGCGTCGAGCTGGAGATGCTCACGGAGCGCTCGCGAGAGCTGGACCAGCGAGAAGCAGGAGATGTCGAGCGCCTGCAGGAAGTCCGCGCGCGGCGTCTCGTGGAACGGCTTCATCCCGTCCGCGTAGTTGGCGAAGGCGATCGAGTGGATCAGCCCGTCGAGCTTCCGGCCGTCCGCGCCCACCGCAGCCGCCAGGGCATCGATCTCCTCCTCACGCTCGACGTCGCAGAGCAGCACCTCGCGTCCCGCCAGCAGCTTCGCGGTCGAGTCGCGCTGGGCCTCGTCGCGAACCGAGAAGATCACCTGCGCGCCTTCCGCCTCCAGCTGGCGGGCGATGAACCAGGCGACGCTCTTGCGATTGGCCACGCCGGTGACCAGGAAGGTCTTGCCCTCGAGTCCGAGCCAGCTCACCGCGGCGCCTCCACGACGGCCAGAGCGACGACGAAGGAGACGCGCAGGACGGTGCGCCCCTGGCAGGTCACGGTCGCTTTCAGGTAGCGGGCGCTACTCAGCTTCTCGGTGAGGCTCACCTCGGCGCGAAGGGTGTCGCCGGGCCGGACCATCGACTTGAAGCGGGCGTTCTCGATCCGCGTCAGCACCGGAACCTCGCCCGGCTCGGGGGTGCCGTCGCCGGACCCGGCGGCGTGCAGCGCGGCGCTCTGGAAGACGAACTCGGAGATCAGCACCCCGGGGACGATCGGATTCCCCGGGTAGTGGCCGCGGAAGAACTCCGATTCGGGATCGACGTCCCACTCGGTGGTGATGCCGTCGGGCCCGATCGCCAGCACACGGTCGACGAAGAGGAACGGCGGCCGGTGGGGGATGCGCGCCTCGACGAAGGCTCGCTCCAGGGTCCCGCTGCGCTCTTCTTCGCTACAGTCCACCGGTGACCTCCAGGGTGGTGCCCGTGATGTAGCTCGACTCCTTCGCCGCGAGGAACAGCACGGCGTGGGCGACGTCCTCCGGCTGGCCGAAGCGCTTCATCGGCACCGTCTTCTTGTACTGATCGCGCAGCTCCGGCGAGAGGTCCTCGATCAGCTCGGTATCGATGAAGCCCGGCGATACGCAGTTGACGGTGATCTTGCGCTTGGCCACTTCCTTGCAGAGCGAGCGCATCAGCCCGACCTGCCCCGCCTTCGAGGCGCCATAGTTGCCCTGCCCCTCGAAGCCGGAGCTGCCCGCCGGCGAGGTGATCAGGACGATGCGGCCGTAGCGGCGCTGCATCATGTTCATCACCGCGTACTTGCTCATGTGGTAGCAGCCGCCGAGGTTGGTGGCGATCACCTCGTTCCACTGCTCGGGGCTCATCATTGCCAGCACCGAGTCGCGGCGCAGGCCGGCGTTGTTGACCAGGACCTGGATGCCACCCTCGGCCGCTTCGTCGAGCCTCTCCCAGAAGGCCTGGACCGCGTCGTGGTTGGCGACGTCGAAGCGGTGCAGGAAGAGACGCTCGGCGTGCTCGCCCGCGTCGTTGCGCAGCGCCTCGGCGGCGTCCTCGTTCGAGCGATAGGTCGCGTGCACCGTCGCGCCCTCCTCCAGGAAGGCGAGGGCGATCGCCCGTCCGAGCCCGCGCGTGCCGCCGGTGACGATGGCGCTCTGTCCTTCGAATCTCACAGCGCAACCTCCTGGGCTTCGCGCAGGAACGCGTCGATCTTGTTGGCGGTGATCACCCCGTAGTTCGCCGCGCCCAGCCACCCCGACATGATGATGCCGACGCTGCCGGCGTGGTAGAGGCCGTCGATCTCGTCGGAGAGGTTCATCGAGTAGGGGAGGCCCTCGAACTTGGTGCCGAAGGAAGAGCCCTCCTGGTGCTGGGTGTAGAACTCGAAGGTGCGCGGCGTGGACGCCTCGAGGTGATCGATCTTCTCGCGCACGCCGGGCAGGTGTCCTTCGAGGCAGACGAGGGTCTCCTCGATCAGCTGCTCCTTGTGCGCCTCGTACTGCGCCTCGTCGAGGTCGGCCCAGTCCTTCCAGTGCGCGTTCATCGAGGAGACGATCGAGAAGCGGTCGCTCCCGGGGCGCGTCTTCGGGTAGTAGAACGAGAAGGTGCGGCTCTCGCCGTGCAGGTCGCACAAGGAAGGTGAGTCGAAGGTCGGCCGCGTCGAGGTGAACAGGAGATCGGTGACGAACGGGATCGTCTCACCCTCGCGGATCCCGAGGTAGACCTGGGTGCTCGAGTTGTTGATCCGTACCGCGTCCAGCCCCGAGGCGAACTCAGGGGTGAAGTGTTCCGGGCCGACCAGCTTCTGGACGGTGGTCTTGAGGTTGGCGTTGGAGAGCACCGCGCCGGCCTCGATGACGTGTCCGTGCGCTTCGACGCCCCGCACCTCTCCGCCATCGACGAGGATGCGATCGACCGTAGCGCGATTGCGCAGCTCGACGCCGTTGCGCTGGAGCTCCGCTTTCATCTCCTTCACGAACAGGTCGGTCCCACCGGTGAAGGTGTAGACCCCCTTGCTCATGAAGTTGGAGAAGACGATTCCGTAGGAGATCGCCGGGTCCTGGAGGCTGGAGCCGTT
This sequence comes from uncultured Planctomycetaceae bacterium, assembly GCA_964496575.1. Taxonomy (GTDB): domain Bacteria; phylum Planctomycetota; class UBA1135; order UBA1135; genus CAZCAC01. Next base: position 24,637 of record CAZCAC010000083.1, read on the forward strand.
GGCGTAGGAGATCGGCTCCATCAGCAGGCGGTGGACGTCGTTGCGACCGGGGAAGTGGTGCTCGAACAGCTGCTCGGTCGTCTCTCCGGCGTCGTCGTAGAAGTTCATGCCGCGCACGTGCGCGAAGAACTCGTCCACCGACGCCTTGGTCAGCCCGAAAGTCTCGACCAGGTGGCGGGTGAAGTCCTCCTCGGTGAAGGTCGTGTCGAACTCGAACTGCGGGTTGCGGAAGGAGATCTTCTCCAGCGGGACGATCCGATCCGCCATTCCCTTGTTCCAGTACTTCCGGCAGGTCTTCTTCATCCCGACCGGGAAACCGTGCAGCGAGATGTCGAAGATGTGCCCGCCGCGCCGCTTGAACCAGGTCGCGAGGCCGCCGAAGTTGAAGTGCTGCTCGAGCACCAGGACCTTGAACCCCGCACGCCCGAGCACGTTGGCCGCGGTGAGGCCGCCGAGACCGCTGCCGATCACGACCAGGTCGTAGCGGGGAGCTACGGTGTCGAGCGGGTCGCGGGGAAAGGGCGCCTTCCCGTCGCGGCTGCCCTTGTGATAGTGGGGTCGCGGCTTCATCGGTTGGAGCTGGTGGGTTGCAGGGCCAGGCAGCGGTTGGCGATCGAGATCCCCGAGAGCATCGCTCCGACGACGCCGAGGAATCCCTGGTCGGTGCCGATCAGGTGGAGGTTCTCGAGGGGCGTCGAGCCGTCGAGGCGCTTCTCGGGCCAGCCGTAGACGGCGCCGCCGATCCGGCCGGTGAAGTGCTCGATGGTGCGGGGAGTGAACGCGTCGCGGAAAACGGTGTGCGGGCGCGGATCGAAAGCGTAGCGAGATGCCGTCCCGAGGGCAGTGTCGACCTCGCGGATCTTCGCTGCCCGATAGCTCTCCTCGTCCAGAGCGCACCAGCGGCGGTGGTCGGCCAGCGTGGTGAGGCGCAGGATTCCCTCGGGCAGCGGATTCTCGCTGGCGTAGTTGTCGGGGGCGCAGATCACGCCACTGCGCGGGTCGGTGAGCGCGTCGGGGCGGCGGTAATCGAACGTCTCCGCGTCGTTGAAGAAGACGATCGTCGCCTCGTGCCCGAGCTCGGCGCAGTGCTGGTCGAGGATGAACATCGACTCGACGAAGGAGAGCTCGCCGCTCTCGCCGGCCCCCTCGACCGACTCGGCGAAGGGTGGGCCGAGCAGCTCGAGGGTCTCTCCCCAGCCGGCGGAGGAGAAGACTCGGGTCCCCAGGAGCTCCTCGCCGCTCTGGAGACGCACTCCGCGGCAGCGCTCGTCGTCGTGGAGGATCTCACTCACGCCGGAGCGCATCCGCAGCTCGCCGCCGAGCTCTCGGTAGCGCGCGACCAGGAGATCGAGCAGCGGCTTGATCCCTCCCTCGGGGCGGGCGAAGCCCTCCTGGAGGAGGCTCTGGAAGAGGATGACGAACTGGTACCAGTCGATGTCGCCCTCGCGCGCGCTGCCGTAGTAGCAGATCGGCAGGAGCAGCATCTCGACGAGGAGCGGCTCGCCGAGGATCGCGCCGATCTTCTCGCGCGCGCTGACGAATTCCGCGTTCTCGTCGAAAGGATTCGTCTCGTCGACCTCGCGCACCAGCGCTTCGAAGCGGTCGACCTCGCCGGGAAAGACCCTGCCGATCTCGCTGCGCAGCAGCTCGAAGTCGTTGGAGAAGCGCAGCCGGGTGTCGGGAAAGGCGATCTCGGAGAAGCTCTGTTCGCCGAGCTGGAGATCGTCGTACCGCAGTCGCAGCTGGCGCAGGATCTTGGTCAGCGGCGCGCCGCGCGTCCCCTTGGGCACGTAGTTGGTCAGCGCGTGCAGCCCGACGTCGAGGCGCCTTCCCTCCCGCTTGTAGAAGGAATTCAGCCCGCCCCAGAGGTAGTGCCGCTCCAGGAGCAGCACCCGCTGGTCGAACTGGGCGAGCCGGATCCCCGCGGCGAGCCCGCTCATGCCGGCGCCGATCAGGATCGCATCGTACGGAGGCGCCGTGGGCATGGCCGGCGAGGAGCTGCGTCGCGGGCGCGACGAACTAGGCGCCCGCCAGCTTGAGCTCCTGCCCCTCGAGCTTCGGCCCGAGGTAGGTCGCGCAACCGTCGAGGGTGGAGAGCTCGCCGTACTCGGCCTCGGGGACCTGGACCCCGTAGCGCTTGCGTAGCTCCATGACGATGTCGAGGAAGTCCATCGAATCGAGCTCGATCTGGTCGCGCAGCGGCTGGGCCGTGTCGAGACCGTCGAGCTCCTCGTCTGGTGCGATGGTCGTGATGATGTCCCGGATGGCGGTGATGATCTCTTCGCGAGTCATGACTGGCTATTACTGATGGAATCGTGAACTGGACTTGAACTAGAAACGTCGAACGATGACCGCTGAGTTGATGCCCAGCATCCCGAACGAGAGGTTGAGGATGGTGTCGATCTTGCCCGCCTCGGTGGGGGAGCCGATCACCAGGTTCCTCATCTCGCACTCCGGATCGAGCTCGTCGACGTTGATCGTGGGGTGTACCAGGCCGTCGGTGAAGGCGGGCAGGTTGCCGGCCAGCTCCAGGGCGCCCGCGGCGCCCATCGTGTGGCCGATGAAGCTCTTGGTGTTGTTGACCCAGGTGTTCGGGCTGTCGCCGAACACCTCGCGCACGGCGATGCACTCCTGGACGTCGCCCTGCGCCGTCGCCGTGGCGTGGGTGTTGATCAGGTGGATGTCCTCGGGGGCCATCCCGGCGCGGTCGAGGGCGGCGCGCATGCAGTGGTTCTGCCGCTCGGCGAAGGGCAGCACGAAGTCCCGCGCGTCGGAGTTCACCGCGTACCCGATCACTTCGGCGTAGATCTTCGCCCCGCGCGCCTGCGCGTCCTCGAGGCGCTCCAGGGTGTAGAGGCAGCCGCCCTCGGAGACGACGATGCCGTTGCGCGCGGTGTCGAAGGGGCGCGAGGCCCTGGTCGGATCCTCGTGGCTGGCCAGTGCGCCCTGCGAGGCGAAGCTGGCGAAGATGCCGAAGGTGTGGATGCTCTCGGAGACCCCGCCGCCGAACGCGACGTCGACCTCGCCGAGCTGCAGCATCTGCATCGCGTGGATCAGCCCCAGGTTGCCCGCGGCGCACGCGCCGCCCAGGCAGTACGCCGGCCCGGTCAACCCCATGTTGAGGGTCACCTCGCCGGCGGGGTTGTTCGCCACCGTCCGCGGGTTGTGGTGGTGCGACCAGAAGGAGAGGTCGAAGTCGTACTGCGAGACCGAGTGGACCTCGTTCTCCGTCTCGACGTTGCCGTGCTCGGTGATGCCGACGTAGATGCCGGTTCGCTCCGGCGCGTAGTGACCGAGCTCGAGTCCCGCGTCGGCGAGCGACTCGCGCGCGCACCAGATCGAGATCGAGCCCGCGCGCGTGCCGCGGCGCAGCACCTTGCGCTTCTGGTAGCGCAGCTGATCGAAGTGGCAGACGCCGGCGAGCGTCTCGCCGAAGTGGCGGATCTCGTACGGCTCGACGCCCGAGACCCCGGTGAGCAGGTTCTCGCGATAGGTCGCGAGGTCGTCGCCGTTGGGACTGGTCAGCCCGACGCCGGTGATCACCACGCGGGGGAGATCAAGCATCGAGCTGCCCCCCGTCCGTTCCGGTGCGGAGGGACTCCGGCGGGTCGGCCTCGAGCTCGTCCCCTTCTTCGTCATCCTCCGCGCGCGCCTCGAGGTGCGCGAGGGCGAGCCCGTTCCCGCCGAGCAGTCGCACCGGCACGCCGACGCCGACCTTGAAGGCGGCGGTGATCGCCTTGGAAAGGATGCTCTGGCTGTCGCCGAGCGCGCGCTCGACCGAGGTGAAGACGAGCTGCATCACCGCCTCGGCGATCTCGCAGGAGGAGATGATCGAGCGGAGGGTCAGGACCCGCGGGTCCTTGTCGCCGTAGCGCTCGCGCACGTAGACGAGCGTCCGTTCGGTGGTCTGCCGCAGCTTGCCGAGCACCACCTGCTCGCGGCGGCGGAAGACGGTCGCGACGATCGAGAGGGTGTTCCCGATCGGGGAGTGGAGGTTGCAGCGGCGCGCCGAGTCGAAGGTCGAGCGCACCGCGCCCCACTCCGCCAGCTCGTTGAGGGAGGTCGAGGTGGCGCCCAGCGAGATCTCCAGCGCCTGCCCGATCTCCTTGCTGGACAGGGGCTTACCGGAGAGCACCAGGAGCCCCCAGACCCGCCCGTGGATCCGCTTGAAGCCGAAGGTCTTGAAGAACAGCTCGAAGGTGGGGAGCTGCTCCAGGAGCCTCGGCTCCAGGCCGGAGAACTCCTCGGGGACGGTCGATTGCGCTTGCGTGGTCATCGTCGGTGGCGGGGGTTGGACCCTCGTTCTCCATGGATTTCACGTTTTCTTGAAATCCGTGGGCGCGAAGGGGACCACACCCGGCTTCCCGCGTCTACCATCAACGTGCAAATCTTCCCCTCGGGGGAGGATTCAGGTGGTGACCCCGAGCATCGAGCAGTGGAGCCCGCTCCCGATCCCGAGCATGGCCACTCGCTGTCCGGCTTCGATGAAGCCCGCCTCCTCGGCCAGGGCGAAGGTGATCGGGAGGGAGACCGAGCCGATGTTCCCGAGGGTCTCGACGGTGGGGAAGTCCCGTTCGGGGTCGAGCCCCAGGGTCTCGAGCAGCAGCCGGCGGTGGGCGATGCCGACCTGGTGGGTGACGGTTCGATCGATGCTGCCCGCCCGCCAGTCGAGCTCCTCGAGGAAGGCCGCCCAGGTCCGCTCGGCGAGGGCGTTGCCGGCGTGCATCAAGCGCTCCGACTCCGTCTCCATCAGCGGACCGGCGCTCCCGCCCTCGATGCCGCCGTGGCACAGCTCGACGTGGCTGGTATCGGCGAGGGTCACGCCGCCGACCAGCGTGCGCTCGGTCCTGGAGATCGAGTCGTGGGTCAAGAGGAGTGCCGCCGCGCCCGCGCCGATGGTCAGCGAGGCGTGGGCGAGCTTCAGCTCGCGGCGTCCGGCGGCGGGGTTCTCGGTGAGCGCCTTCAAGGTCTGCCGCACGAGCGGCCCGCCGTCCTCGCCGGAGACGACCAGTCCTGCCTCGATCTCGCCGCCTTCGATGGCGCGGGCGACGACGTTCATCGCGTTGGCGAAGCCGAGGCACGCATTGGAGAGGTCGAAGGCGGTGCAGGTCGCCGGCAGGTCGAGTTGCCGGTGAACGACCGAAGCGGTCGCCGGCTCGAGGAAGTCGCGGCAGACCGAGGAGTGGATGAGGAGTCCGACGCGGCGCCGGTCGATCCCGCTCCGCTCGAGCGCCGCTTCGCCTGCGCGCGCCGCCACCTCGCTGGGCTTCGTTCCTTCCGGCCAGAAGCGGCGCTCGCGGATCCCACTCGAGAGCTCGAGCCGCCCCACCGAGACCGACAGGCGGTCGTAGAGCGGCTGCAGCTGCTCTTCCAGTGCCTCGGAGGTGGTGATCTCCGAGGGGAGGGCGTGGCCGAAGGCCTCGAGGCGGACGTGGCGGTAGCGCATGGGGCGGGCAGGATACAGTCGCTTCCCGCCGGGGCACGCTGCGGCGGCCGAAAATGAGCTCGTGGACCCGGATGGGAGCGGTGGAGGATGCCCGTGGAGGAGACGGAGAGCACGGCGGTTTCACACGGAGAGCACGGAGACGCAGAGTGGCACGGAGGGAGCAGAGGACACGGTGAGTTCGCGAAGGAAACCGAGACCACGGAGGCTTCAGATTGGTTTGGACACGGAGGACAAGGAGGACACGGAGCCCAGGTCGCCTGATCCGAGTCTCCACACCCATTGACACGAGCTAGCTCGAACGGAGGCCACGGAGGTCCCGGATTGGCTTCGGCACGGAGGAAGAGAAGTCCACGAAGGTGCCCAGAGTCTGACCAGAGCGCGTGTCAGCGTTGCGGAGTTGCCACACCTATTGAACACGACCTCCTCCACGATCCCCTCACCGTCGAGCTCTTGCCTTGATCTCCGTGTTCACCGCTGTCTCCGTGCCCCAACCGATCCGAAACCTCCGTGGTCTCGGTTTCCTTCGCGAACTCACCGTGTCCTCTGCTCCCTCCGTGCCACTCTGCGTCTCCGTGCTCTCCGTGTGATACCGCCGTGCTCTCCGTACCCTTCGTGTCTCTTCTTCCCACAAAGCTCGGTATGGCCACCTTGGTTGCGGCTGCAGGCCGCACTGTACCCTCACGAGCCCGGCTCCCTCCGCGGTCCCCAGGACCGGAGTTGACGAGATGGTACCCCTTCCTGCAATCTGGGTACCGTGGCCGACTCCGCCCTCCACATCCTGCACGTCGACATGGACGCCTTCTACGCGTCGGTCGAGGTGCGCGACAACCCGTCCCTGACGGGGCTGCCGGTGTGCGTCGGCGGGCCGGCGTCGGGGCGCGGGGTGATCTCCGCGGCGAGCTACGAAGCGCGCGAGTTCGGCGTGCACTCGGCGATGCCCACCTCGCAAGCGCGAAGGTTGTGTCCCGACCTGGTGCTCCTGCCACCAGACTTCGATCGCTACACCGAAGCGTCGCGGCAGATCATGACCATCTTCCAGCGCTACACGCCGCTGGTCGAACCGCTCTCGCTCGACGAGGCCTTTCTCGACGTCGAGGGTTGCGAGCGTCTCTTCGGCGACGTGATCGAGATCGGCAAGGGGATCAAGCGCGACATCCTCCGCGAGACGGGGCTCGTCGCCTCGGTGGGGATCGCGCCGTCGAAGTTCCTTGCCAAGCTCGCCTCCGACCTCGACAAGCCCGACGGCTTCCGAGTGATCGAGCCGGACAAGATCCGTGAAGTGCTCGACCCGCTGCCGGTGTCGAAGATCTTCGGGGTGGGGGAGCGCACCGCCAAGCGCCTCGAGAGCCTCGGCATCGAGACGGTCGGCGATCTCGCCGGACGCGAGCGCGAAAACATCGTGCGCGAGTTCGGTGCGAGCGGCGTCTGGATCCACGACCTCGCGCACGGCATCGACACGCGCCGCGTCACGCCGCGCCGCGAGGAGAAGTCGCACGGGATGGAGCGGACCTTCTCCGAGGACATCGAGGACCGCGACGAGCTGCGCACCTTCCTGCTGCAGTTTTGCGAGGAGGTCGCGTTCGGGCTGCGCGACAAGGGCCTGCGCGGGCGGACGATCACGCTCAAGGCGCGCTTCGCCGACTTCAAGACGGTGACGCGCACCAAGACGCTGGGCGCCGCGACCAACCTCGGTCCGCGCATCTATGCGGTGGCGCGCCGGCTGCTCGATCGGGTGCGTCGCGGTCCACTGCGCCTGATCGGGATCCAGGTCTCCAACCTCGAGGACGTGCGCGCCCCGGTCCAGGCCTCCCTCTTCGACGGCGTCGAGCCCGCGCCGGGCGAGGGGCGCGCCGAGTGGCTCACCACCACCGAGAAGCTGCAGAAGGCCACCGAGGGGATGGACAAGCTGCGCCGCAAGTTCGGCAAGAACACGGTGGTCCGGGCCAGCCTGCTCGGGAAGAAGGTGCCGAAGGGACTGGACGGCTCCGACGGCAAGGCGAAGTGACGGGGGACCCCGATCGACCGTCGAGACCGCCGTGCGGCCTCGACGACCGATCGCGAGCGATCACCTCTTCCTGGCGATGAAGAGCCCCTGAGCGATCTTGCCCTGGTGGGCGAGCTGCTGCATGAAGCCCATCTCGCCGCCCATCGCGCCCATCAGCTCCAGGTCGAAGCCGATGATCTTCAGCGCGTCGTAAGTCAGCTGCTTGTTGAGCATGTCGAGGTAGAGGTCGACGTAGGGCGCGAAGCGGTCGGTCTCCTCGGCGGTGACGACCTCGGCGCCGTTGGCGGTGAGCAGCTCCGCGTACCCCTTCACGTCCTGGATATCGGGGAACTTCATGAACTGCAGGAAGCGCTCCGCCTCCTCGGCGGAGAGCCCCGCGGCGCCCTCGACCCAGTCGGTGAAGGCGATCGTGCCGCCGGGCTTGACCAGCCGCACCGCCTCGGCGATCAGCTTCGGCTTGTCGACGACGTAGCACCAGGCGTCCTCGCCCCAGACGAAGTCGGCGCCGCCGTCGGGCAAGCCGCTGTCGCAGACGTCGGCCCGGGTGACCCCGATGCGATCGCCGAGCCCCTCGGCGGCGGACCGCTCGGTGACCCGCTTCACCACCGTCTCCGTCGCGTCGACGCCGTGCATCGAGTCGACGTTGCGGAAGCGGGTGAGAAAGCGCATGCCCGCGCCGTTGCAGCAGCAGAGGTCGATCCCCTTCATCCCGGGGCCGACGCCGGCGCGTTCTGCGAGATCCATCGAGGAGGCGAAGCCCCCGATGTGGATCTGCTCGCCCATCACCAGCTCCCATAGATCGCCTTCGGCGCCGTCGTAGACGGCCTGGACGTTGGAGAGCGCGATTCCCTTGGTTTCTTTCATCGATTCAGTTTCCTTGCAAGGCGTGGGTAAAGACCACGACCGAGGCGGGCGAGTCCGATGAGGGGCCGAGGTTTCGCTGGTGCCGGCGCCCGGCGGAAACCTCAGCTTCCGCGGGCAGTGCTCCCGACGCGAGCGAGCTCGAAGCGCTGGTCTCTCTGGACCCGCAGCTGGATGGGGAGCACCCTTGGCCCCCGAACACCAGCTCAGCGTCGGACGCGTCGGTGGTTCAGGGGTATGGTTCGCATGTCGATGGGTTCCAGTCGCGGCCGATCGGCCGGACATTCGGGAGCGGAGTCTAACAGGAACCGGATTGGTAGGTCTTCAACAATCCCGTCTCGTCATCAGTGCGCCTCGAGCCAGTTCTCCCCCCAGCCGAAATCGACTTTCAACGGCACCGCGAGCTCCACCGCGCCTTCCATGCACTCCCCGACCAGCTCCTGCGTCGCCTCGATCTCCGCCTCCGGCACCTCGAGCACCAGCTCGTCGTGCACCTGCAGGAGCATCCGCCCCGCGAGCTCCGAGGCCTCGAGGCGCGCCTCGAGGTCGATCATCGCCCGCTTGATGATGTCCGCCGCCGAGCCCTGGATCGGCGTGTTGACCGCCGCGTTCTCCGCCGCGTTGCGGATCCGTGCGTTGGAGGAGGCGATGTCCGGCGTGCGCCGCCTGCGGCCGAGCAGCGTCTCGACGTAGCCCTGGCGGCGCGCTTCGGCGAGCGTGCGGTCGATCCAGCTGCGCACCCGGGGGAAGGACTCGAAGTAGCGGTCGATGAACATCTTCGCCTCGACCACCGACAAGCCCGTCTCGCGCGCCAGTCGCCCCGGGCCCATGCCGTAGAGCAGGCCGAAGTTGATCGCCTTGGCCCGGCTGCGCATCGCCCGGTCGACCTCGCTCTCCTCGACACCGAAGACGATCGATGCGGTCGAGGCGTGGATGTCACGACCCTCGGCGAAGGCCTGCACCAGGGCGGGGTCGCCGGAGAAGTGAGCCATGATGCGCAGCTCGACCTGGCTGTAGTCCGCGGCGAAGAGGACCCACTTCCCGCGCTCGTCGGGATCGCGCGGGACGAACGCCTCGCGCAGCTTGCGCCCGCGCTCGGTACGCACCGGGATGTTCTGCAGGTTCGGATCACTGCAGGCGAGGCGGCCGGTGACCGCGGCGATCTGACTGAAGGAACAGTGGACCCGCCCCGTCCTCGGGTTGACGAAGGTCGGCAGCGCATCGACGTAGGTGCTCTTCAGCTTGGTCAGCTCACGGTACTCGAGCAGCTGCTGTACGATCGGAACGTCGCCGTACTTGTCGGTCAGGGTCTGGTGATCGGTCGCCCAGCCGGTCTTGGTCTTCTTCGGCCGCTTGACCCCCGCCTCGTCCTGGATGCGCAGCTTCTCGAAGAGGATCTGGCCCAGCGCCTTGGTGCTCTTGACGTTGAAGTTCTCGCCGGCGAGGCGGTGGATCTCGAAGGCAACGCCCTCGATCTCCTTCTCCAGCTCTCCCGAGAACTTCTCCAGCAGCTTCGCGTCGAGGCGGATCCCGCGCTCCTCCATGTTGGTCAGAACCGGGATCAGGGGCAGCTCGACCTCCCGGAAGAGCTCCCCGGTGCCCGCGTCGGCGAGCTCCTTTTCCAGCGGTGCGCGCAGACGGAAGATGACGTCGGCGTCCTCGCAGGCGTACTCGGCCACCGTCTCGATCGGCACCTGGTCCATCGTCACCTGCTTCTTGCCGGTGCCGATCAGCTCGGTGGTGGGGATCTTGCGCAGGTCGAAGTAGGCGAGCGCCAGCTCGTCGAGGTTGTGGCGCCGCTGGCTGCCCGTGGCGCAGAAACTCGCCACCATCGTATCGAAGTCGGGGTCGGCGACGGTCAGCCCCTGGCCGCGGAAGACGAGCGCGTCGTACTTCCAGTTCTGGCCCCAGCGGACGAGTCCCGGATCGGTGAGCAGCGGTTCGAGCTCGGCGAGCAACTTCTCCTTGCCGCCCTTCACCACCGGTGGATCGAGGTTGAAGGGCACGTACCAGGCGCGCCCTTCCTGCGCGGAGAAGGAGACACCGACCAGCTCCGCTTGGAGCGCGAAGAGGCTGGTCGTCTCGGTGTCGACGGCGAAGGCGCCGGCCTCGGTCAGCTCCTTCTTCATCGCCGCGAGATCCTTCGTGGTCTTGACCAATCGGTAGTCGCGCTCCTCCTCCTTCTCGGCTCCCTCCGTCCCGGTCGCGACCTTCTTGGCCAGGCTCTGGAAGTCGAGGCGGTGCAGGAGCGCGAGCAGCTCCTTGCGATCGGGATCGGGCGCGACGATCCCCTCGAAGCCGGGATCGAGCGGCACCTCGGTGTCGATCTTGACCAGCTCCAGCGACATCAGGAGCTGTTCGCGGTCGCGCTCGAGGTGCTCCCGGGCCTTGCCCACAACCTCGTCGAGATTCTCGAGCACGCCCTCCACGCTGCCGAATTGCGTGATCAACTTGATCGCGCCCTTCTCGCCGATCCCCTTGACGCCGGGGATGTTGTCGGAGGCGTCGCCCATGATCGCCAGCACGTCGATCACGTGGTCGGGGGTGGTGCCGAACTTCTCCTCGACCTCGGGGATGCCCTGGATGACCAGGTCGACCTTGGGCTTGAAGAGGTTGTAGAGCTTCGTCGTCTCGCCGACGAGCTGCATCAGGTCCTTGTCGCCGGTGACCAGCATCACCTCGCAGCCGGCCGCCTCGCCCTGGCGCGTCAGCGTGCCGATCACGTCGTCCGCTTCCCACCCGGGCCGCTCGAAGACCGGGATGCCGTGCGCGATCACCACCTCGCGGATGTCGTCGAGCTGCGCGACCAGCTCATCGGGCATCCGCTCGCGGGTCGCCTTGTACTCGGCGTACTGCTCGTGGCGGAAGGTCGGCCCCGGCGGGTCGAAGGCCACGGCGATCAGCTCGGGATTCTCCGTCTCGAGGATCCGCCGCAGGGTCATGGTGAAGCCGTAGGTCGCGCCGGTCGGCCGGCCGTCGGTGGTGGTCAGGCCGGAGCGGGCGAAGGCGAAGTGGGCGCGGTAGGCGAGGGCCGTGCCGTCGAGGAGGAAGAGTCGTCGCATGGGCGAAGGGTAGCAACGAAGGGCGGGGCTTTCGCCGCTCGCTCCGGTAGACTCCGGCGACCATGACCGACCGCTCCACCGAAGACGCCCCCACGAGCCTCCCCCCGATCCCCCGAACCCTCGCCGGCGGCGTCCTGATGGGCCTCGCCAACCTCGTCCCCGGGGTCAGCGGCGGCACGATGATCCTGGCCCTGGGCCTCTACGATCGCTTCATCGGCGCTCTGGCGGACGTCACGCGCTTCCGCTTCACCAGGGTGTCGATCCTCTTCCTGGCCCTGGTCGTCGGCGCGGCGGCGATCTCGATCGTCGGCCTCTCCGGGGTGGCCGTGGGGCTGGTGATCGATCACCGCTGGGTGATGTACTCGCTGTTCATCGGCATGACCCTCGGCGGCGCGCCGGAGCTGTTCCGGCAGTCGCACCCGATCCGCGTGGCCCCGGTCATCTCCTTCCTCTGCACCCTGGCCCTGATGGCGGCGCTCGCCTGGGGCCTCTCCGAGGCCAGTATTCCAGCCACGATCCCGGTCTTCATCTTCATGGGCGTGCTCGGTGCGGCGAGCATGATCCTGCCGGGGATCTCCGGCTCGTACATGCTGCTGATCTTCGGCATGTACGAGGTGATCATCGGTGCGGCTTCGGCGCAGGCGCTGCGCGAGGACTTCGGTGAGTCGGTGCGCATCCTGGTCCCCGTGGTGATCGGCGCAGTGCTCGGCATGGGCTTGCTCTCCAACCTGCTCAAGATGCTGCTCTCGCGCTTCTCCGCCGCCTCGCACGCCGCGCTGCTCGGCCTCCTGGTCGGCAGCGTGCTCGGCCTGTGGCCCTTCCGCGAGCCGGTGAACCCCGACCTGGCGCAGAAGCCGTACCGCAAGAGCGTGCTGATGATCCTCGAGGGGCAGGAGCTCGCCGCGGTGAACGAGCGCTACGGTCTGGAGTTCACCGAGGCGAGTGCGGCGGAGGTGCGCGAGACCTACGCGGGCTGCAGTGCCGGCGACCTGAAGTGGCGAGGCGACGAGCTGAAGCGGTTCACTCCCGACCTCCTGCAGATCGCGTCGGCGATCGGATTGTTCCTCGCCGGCTTCGCGCTGACGCGGGCGCTGGGGGGGAAGAAGAAGGAGGCTCCGGAGGAACCGGAGTCTTCATCGAGCCAGATCGGCGGTGCCTGAGCCAGACTCCGATCCGATCCACCGACAAGCTATTGCCGAGATCGAGGATAGGACGTATTCACAACAACCTACGGCTCGGATCGGAATGGCCAGGACCGGCCCGTGAGTGGTGGAGCTTGCCGGGCTCGGCTCCCGAGGCGGTTCTGGAGGCCCACCCGGAGCCACCCCGGTGCGACAACACTCTCGTCGGCCTCCACGGTGTCCCGCAGTCCGGAGAGGGGATCAAGACCCGGCGATGCAGGTGGGACTACTGACAAGGAGTTCGCCTTCGCGGGATGTGTTCACGGCTCGATTGGCTCCGTTCCGCCTTGTCGTCGTTCGATCTGAGTCAGATGGGTACCAGAGAGGCGAATGGAGGAGGTAATCGGCGGCCCGACCACCAGCGAATGAAGGAAGCACGCGTCTTGTTTCCCTTCTGTGTCGAGGCGTCTACAATCCGAGGTAACCTCCATGCTTCGCCGCTCAAGCTCAAGATTGCCTCCGTGGTGGCTGCCCGCCGCACTCGGCGTTCCTCTGCTCCTGGGGGCGCAACCACTAGCGCCGCAGGAATCCACGACGGATCCATTCGCAGCTCTGCGCACCCCGCGAGTGGAGCGGTGGCAGCCCGTGGATCTCGCCCTGGGCTCCCTCGCCACCCTCAGCGAAGTGTGGTTCGACTCCGAGAACCAGCAGATCTGGTTCGGTGGAGAGGTGCGGGATGGGGCAGGCCCGTTGCGGCTTGCGGACCTCATTCTTTTCTTGCGGGCCAGGAGGGATCGGCTCAAAGTCGGTGTCTCGCTCGAGCCCATCCCCGGTTCAGAGCGCCTGGCCGCCCGCTACCTGGGGGGGGTCGAGGACACTCACCTGGGCGAGGTGCTGATCGAGAGTGACTGGCAGCTCAAAGTTCTATCCACAGGTTGGGATCCCGTAGACCGGATCTCGGTGCAGCCGAGCATCAGTGGGTTCCGCAGTCTGAGCGAGCTCACCGAGGCGTATTCCGAACGGCGAACTGGTCGTTCGAACAGGCTGTGGATCGGTCGCCCGGAGATTGTCCCGAGATGGGACTCCGAGAACGGTTCCTCGCTTCACTTCGATGACTGGACGCTACGCTTCCGCGCTGAGTCTGCGGACGGCGAGATTGCAGGAGAGCGCTCCTGGATCGCCTTTGTCGAGTTCCTTCAACATCACGAGAAGGAGCTTCGCGCCGAGTTTCGCTCCCTGGGAGAGCTTCACGAGGTCTCCAAACTCGCAGCCGTGGCTGACTGGCTGTGGGAATGCGCCCCCA
>CAZCAC010000084.1:0-38393 GCA_964496575.1 uncultured Planctomycetaceae bacterium
TGCTCGTTGGACTGGCGATAGTCCTGGATGCCGGGATACTGATCTTCATCGCGAGCTACACCGCGTGCATGGCCTTCAGCGATTTCGTGGGCTCGGCGCGAACCGCAGGAGTCGTCTTCCTGTCCAGATCGAGCCAGCCGAGTCTGCGGTTTCAGGTGGAGCTCAAGGAAGCCGCTCTCGGATTGCGGGTCGTATCACTGCTGGATCTCGATGTGGAGCCCGACCGGGAACTGACCAGGGTCCTTCGATGGAATGTCTATCGCACGTCCGAAAGCGCCGAATGGACTGGGCTGATTCAGGAGTTGATGGACCTGGCCCGGATCATCGTATTGGATGCACGGGTGAGCTCGCCTGCCGTGCTGAGGGAGACGGAGTTCGCCCTGACCCCAGCGCTGCGGCAAAAGGTGCTGATTCTCACCGGAGAGGATGGATGCGCGCCCGTGCTCGACGAGTTCAGGGAGAACCATGATGCCGCGCTCCTGCGTGGTCTCCCCCGGCTGACGGAGATTCAGCTACTGGCGGTGATTCACCGTCGAGTCAGGTCGGAGCTCTACCCGGCAAGAATGAGGGGGACGCCTGTGGGCACGGCGGGTGAAAACACGCCCGCCGAGGAAGGGGGCCAGGCCAACGAGCAGTCACGGCACGTGCTGGTGCGTCATCGCGGGAAGGAGTTGGCGATTCCGACGACGGCAGTGAATCCCTACACACCCTCGGAAATGGCCAGCGAGCTCGGCCAGCTCGCCAGCGTCGTTCTGTATTGCGACTACCCGGGAGTATCCGAGGAGCTGGACGCAGCATGCCGCACGATCCGCGAGTTGCTGTCGTCGAGCAGCGCACGCTGGGTCGGAGTGGAAGAGGATGCGGACGCTATCATCTGGATGCAGCCGGGATCGGACCACAAGCGATTCAGATACGCCGTGGGGAGTCCGGGTGATGAGGAGAGGCTAATGGCTGCGGAATGCGGCCACGGCGAGCTTGCGGCTTGTGTCGTGACATCGGTGTGCGAGTACTTCAAGCCGCAGGAGATGGATGTGTCTCCCGGTGATGTGGGGGACCTGGTGTCTCTGATCAGGGAGTGCAATCGGGCCCTGACCGGGGCAATGCTCGTGCAGAACATGGACAAGGTGCGGCTGCTGATGTTGGAGCTGAAGGTTGCCATCGAGAGAATCGGAAGCACGGATGAAGAGGAAGCCATCGCGTCGATCGCGGCTGCCATCGCTGATTCCGCTGCTGCCTGTGAGCAACTTGGCTTTGGAGAGGCACATGCCCTCCTCGATTCCGCGATCGAGGCGGCAGCCAACATTGGCCCGGCGATGATCCCCATGCTCACGAAGGGCATGAACGAGCCGGAACCAGCGGTACGCAGAGCATTCCAGCGCGCCCTGGGACGAGTGAGAAAGGGCTCGTAGCACGTGGGTTGTCCGGCCAGGCCATCCCGATTGAACACTGGCCTCCGGTGCGGGGCCTCTTCGAGATGTACCGGGGCCCGTCGCCCCTCCGGAGTCCTGTGATAGACTGACGTTCGGCATTGCCGATCTTGCTCTCCTCGGAGGAACCGTCAATAGCAACGAGTCATGAGAACGCAACGACTGTCGATGTGTCCCTCGTGTGGCTTCTCCACCTTCGATCTCCAGCAGACCGTGTTTTCGTCCATCTACGTCGTGCGCTGCAACGAATGCGGCCACGTATCGTGTGCGAGCTGCGGCGACCGTTCGTTCTGGACCGGCGCGAAGTGTCCGAGGTGCAAGAGTCGGAAGGTCACGAGGATCGGGAGAATCAAGGATCCCAACGGCGGTCCGACCCTCATGGAAGATCTCGAGGACAGGACGTTCTGAGGCCGACGGCGCCGCACGAGGCGATGTTGTAGCGGAGGCCGTCGCTGCTCCGCAGACCGCGGCCTCGCCGGGAGCTCTCGATCGAACCCTTCGAACGCCATTGACCGGCGAGGCGTCTCCTCACCAGATCCGCTCGCCCTCCAGCGTGCAGGCGCCCATCTGGTTCTGGACCACGCCGGTGAGACAGACCGAGCCGAACTCGGTCAGGCGGTGGCCGTCGCGGCGGTAGACGTCGGGGAAGAGCACCACCTCGGCGAGGCCGCTCTCGTCCTCGAGGGTGAGGAAGCGCATCCACTCGCCGTTCACGGTGCGTACCCGGCGGCTGGCGACGAGCCAGCCGCGCAGGGTGATCCGGCCGCCCTCGAAGTCGCGGAGTGCAGCGCACGATTGGAGATTGATCGGACGCGCGCCGCGCCGCCCGTTCCTCGGGAGCCGGGCGAGCCGCTCGTCCGCGGGGGTGGGGAAGATCGCGGTCGGGTGGTCGAGGACGGTCAACCCCATCAGCTCGTACTCCAGCGCGCCGCGCTCGCGTCGCGAAAGGTCGGGCAGGCCGGGCAGGACCAGCGCGGGGGCCGGCGGCTCGGGGAAGAGGCGCGCGCTCTCTCCCGGTGAGAGCTCCGCACGGCCGAGGCCGATGCCGCCGCGCCACCCCTGCGCGGAGGCGCGGGCGGCTTCCACCGCCTCCTCGTTGCGCTTGCCTGGAGTCGATCGGCAGGCGGCGAGCTGGCCGCCGTCGAGTCCCTCGGCGCCACCGCGGGCGAGCTCGCGGGGCACGCGACGCTCGGGGGCGCGCAACAGGTGCAGTCGCCAGAGGAGCTCGGGGCGGGTGCGGTCGAAGGCGTCGAAGGCGCCGCACTGGATCAGGTGCTCCGCCTCGTCGGTGTGGACGTCGCTGCGCTCGAGGAAGTCGGGCAGCGAGAGGAAGGGGCCGCTCGAGCTGCGCTCTTCCTGGATTCTATCCAGCAAATTGGTCGACAGTCCCTTGATCGACCCCAGGCCGATGCGCAACGCGGGGGTCGGCGCGGCCCCTTCGCGCCCTTCGATCCACTCGACGCCGAAGTCGACCCCGCTGCGGTTGACGTCCGGCGGCAGGATGGTCACCCCGAGGCGCCGCGCCTCCTCGACGTAGACGCGGGTCTTGTAGTAGCCGGTCTGGCTGTTGAGGAAAGCGGTCAGGTAGACGGCGGGGTGGTGCGTCTTCAGCCACACCGCGCGGTAGGCGATGCGCCCGTAGGTCACCGCGTGCGCCTTGCAGAAGCCGAAGGAGGCGAAGTTGGTGACGAGCTCCCAGACGTGCTCGATCTCGTTGCGCGCGATCCCCTCGGCCTCGCATCCCTCGCGGAAGCGCTCGGCGAGTGGCTCGAGGTCGTCGGTGCGCCGCTTCTGCAGGGCGCGTCGGAGCTGGTCCGCCTCGGCGAGGTCCATGCCCGCCACCGCCGAGGCGACCTGCATGACGTCCTCCTGGTAGAGCATCACGCCGTAGGTGTCCCAGAGCACGTCGACCAGCCGCGGGTGCGGAGGCGTCGAGGGTTCGAGCCCGCGGAAGCGCCGCACGTACGCGTCCTTCATCCCCGAGCCCGCGGGCCCGGGGCGGATCAGCGCGACGGCCTGGATCACCGCGTCCATGTCGCGCGCGCCCGTCTGCTGGAGGAGGTTGCGCATCCCCGGTGACTCGACCTGGAAGCAGGCGAGCGAGCGTCCTTCGGCGAGGGTGTCGCCGGTGGCGGGGTCGTTCTCGGGGAGGGCCTCCAGGTCGACCTCGAGACCGCCCTTCGCGAGCTCGGTGACACAGTCGTCGAGCACGGTCAGGGCGCGGTTGCCGAGCAGGTCCATCTTGACCAGCCCGATCGCCTCGACGGCGTCCTTGTCGAACTGCGTCACCACGACGCCCTTCGCCGCGCGCTGGCAGGCGACGAAGTCGGTGATCGGCCCCGGCGAGACGACGACGCCGCCGGGGTGCAGGCCGAAGTGGCGCGGCGTGTCGAGCAGACCGCGGGCGTCGCGGACGACGCGCTGCCAGCGCTCGTCGTGGTGGGGGAACTCGCGGGCTTCGGGGGTCGAGCGCAGGGCGAGCTCGACAGGGTTCTCGCCGGCCAGCTCCGGCGCGGCGTCGTGCTGGTCCTCGGCGACCGCCGAGGCGCCGTCGAAGGCGATTTCACTCGTGCCCGGGACGTGGTGGGGGAGCACCTTCGACCAGCGACCCACCTCGGCCGGCGGAAAACCGTGGGCGAGCGCGGTCTCGCGGAAGGCCGCGCGCAGGCCGAAGCAGTTGAGCGTCGAGATCATCGCAGTGCGGTGGGCGCCGAAGAGCTCGTAGACGTGTTCGGTGACCTCGTCGCGCCGCCGCCAGCAGAAGTCGAGGTCGATGTCGGGTCGGTCGCTGCGCGTCGGGTTGAGGAAGCGCTCGAAGATCAGCTGGTAGCGGAAGGGGTCGGCGTCGGTCAGCTTCAGGCAGTAGGCGACGAGGCTGTCCGCCGCCGAGCCGCGGCCGACGCAGGGGATGCCCTGCTCGCGCGCGTACTCGCCGATCTGGTGGACGAGGAGGAAGTAGGGCGCGAAACCGAGGCGGTCGATGGTGGAGAGCTCGTAGTCGAGGCGCCGGACGACCTCGGGGCGCAGCGGGCGGTAGCGTTGCTGGGCGCCGTCGAAGGCGAGCTCGCAGAGCTTCGAGTAGGCGCTCTCGCCTTCGCCGAGGTCGATGCTCGGGAAGAGGACGCGGTCGAGGGGCGGGGTGTACTCGCAGCGCGCGGCGACCTCGACGGTGCGGGCGACGATCGCGGGGACGTCCGGTGGAGCGGAGGAGCCCCAGGGCCCGGGGAGGTCGTCGAGGTCGGCGTAGAGGGCGCACATCTCCCGGCCGGTGAGCAGGTGCGAGCCCGCTTCGGCGAGCCACTCCTCGGGCAGGTCGTCGAGCAGCGCGTTGTGCTTGATCGCCACGCGCACGCGGTGGTCGAGCTCGCCCATCGGCCCGGCGTAGTAGACGTCGGGCACGGCGAGGGCGCCGAAGGAGCAGACGCGCGCGGCCTCGAGGAGTTCGGTGGCGGGGACGGCGCGCGCGGGGGGTGGGGTCTTGGGCGCTTCGAGTCTCTCTTCGTCGCGCTCGTGTTCGTGTCGCGCGCGCCGGTCGTTGCCGTGCTGTTCACCGGCGCGCGCCCGAAGACTCGCCGGCGAGATCGCGGCGAGGACCTGTTCGGGGGGGACGCGCCCCATCAGTCCGATCAGGATGCGCGGGTGGTCGGCGAGGAAGATCAGCCCTTCCTGGAACTCGGCCGCGGCGAGTACGGAGTCGAAGTCCTCTTCCGGCGAGCCGAGGTCGCTGCCGAAGCTTCCCGGATCGCGCCCGAGCTGTCGGGCGGAGACGAGCTTGTTGAGGTTCGCGAAGCCCCGCTCGTTCATCACCAGCGCGACGATGCGCCCCGGCTCGCCGGAGGGGTTGGAGATCTCCGCGCCGAGGATCGGCCTGACGCCGGTCACCGGCGCGCAACGCAACAGATCGACCCACCCGGCGGTCGAGTCGACGTCGGTGAGCGCCATGGCGCAGAGCCCCAGCCCCGCGCCTCGCTCCAGCATCACGCGCGGCGCATCGACGCCGGTGAGCAGCGAGTGGTGGCCGTGGACTCGGAGGGGGACGTACACGCGGGGTGGAGGGGCGCTGGTTGGAGTTCGGGGGTGATGGGGGCGAGTCGACCCTAACAAAAACCTAATTTCTGTCCAGGGAGAGCTCCGGGAGGGGTCTTCCCGCCACCCGCTCGGCGGCCGCAAGTCCGCTGCTCAGCGGGACCTGTGGCCTTCCCGCGCCCAGGTCCTCGCGCGCCCGCCGCCCCTCACGCCCACCAGAGTGACCCGGGACCGCGCCTCCGCCCGAGCGTCCCTTCTCCGCCATGTCGGAGGGGAGCGTTGCAACGTCGAGCTCGTATCGGCCGCGATCGCCGACCGAGGGAGCGCTGTACGAGGTCCTGCTGGAGCACTTGGGGCTGGAGAGCGTTCCGCCCAGTCCAGCTCCGGCGAGACCGCCGCCGCAACTCGAGCTGGTCTTCCAGGGGGAGATTCTTCAGCTGATCGAGAGGCTCGGTGGGGGAGACGTGTGTGGTGCGTTGGTGGTGGTGTCGTGAGGGAGGGTCGTGGGGCGGAGGAGAAGCGCTGAGGGAGGGCTAGCGGGGGAGCTGATCGGTGAGGAGCAGGGCTTTCGAGGGGCCAACGCAAGGGGGCGGGGGGGCGGGCCCGTGGCGCAGGCCGTTTGGATCGCCTATGCTCCGAGATGAGTGAAGATCGAGATCGCTCGCCCCTGGTGCACCAGCGCCCGTGCGCACTTCTGCATGGCGAGGCAGGTACTCCCCAGGTTGCCATGCATCTTGGCCAGATCTGGCCTCAGCTCCTTCCTGCCATCCTGCTCGACGAGACGAGTCATGATATCGAGCGATTCACGGTGGTCCGCCAGCGCTTCCTCGTATCGGTGCAGTTGGCTATTGGCATTCCCTCGATTCGAGCTGGCCCACGCGAGTAGGTCTGCCAGGTCTCTTTCCCCCTCCTCATCGACAAGGCGAGCATACGCGGCAATCGCTCGATCGTGATCCGCCAGCGCCTCTTCGTAGCGGGCGAGAGAGTAGTACGTGTTCCCACGTAGCGATCGCACCAATGCCAGGTTGGCAGCTACGTGTTTCTTGCCGTCCAGTGCCTGCCGTTCCAGTGCCGGAATGATGCGACTCGTGTAGACCAGCGCTCGACGATGATCATTGAGAGCCGAGTAACACGAAACGACCCTCAAAAGCACGGACAGGTCCCCGGGCGCCCACCGCTCGGCTCGCCGGAAGTGCTCCAGCGACTTCCGGTACTCCGCCTTGCCGTAGAAGGCGGTTCCGCGGATCATGTTCGCGGTGCAGGCACGCTCCGCCTGGGCCTCGGCGTTGTGCTCGTAGCGCTCGGCCAACTCCGCCGTGACCAAGGCAAGGGCTTCGTCGTGTCGTCCTCCTGCGTTGAGACGTACGGCCTCCGCGAACTCGAGACGCTCCCGGTCGTACTCCGACAGCGTGCCAGGGTCGAAATCCGCGCCAAATGACTCGATCAACCTCTCCAGCTCATCGGCGAGTGATCGTACCTCGGGACTCGTGGATGCCGAGCGCGTCGCCCGCATCCCGATCATCACGATTGCCGACTCTGTCCGGTGCTGTCTATCCAGCGCCGCCTGGAGCTTACGTCGTGCTTCATCGATTTCCGCCAACCGCGCTCCGTGGAGCTCGGCAATCGCTTCCTGGGTCCGTCCTTGTTGGCTCATGACCACGACGGTAGAAGCCGCGATCATCGCCAGAGTGATGGTCACCCACGCCATCCAGAGCCTCATGCTCCGGCGCAGCTTGTCCAGTTCCTTTCGCAGCCCGAGCACTTCGCCCTTGAGCTCGCTCTCGTCGTGGCACGGGATGTACAGCTCGGGCGCCGTCGTGATCCGCTGGCGGTACGCCTGCTGGAGTCTCTGGACCTCCGGAGCCTCCGGGGGCGATTTCTCCCGGGCGGAGTCGCTGGGAAAGTCGTCCAGCAGCAGTATCGTCCACACTTTCTTGCGGCGCGTGCGCGCGTACAGGGCTTCGAACTGCGTGAAACTGACCCGACGGAACTGCTCATCCGGCTGGGGCGGTTCCAATCCGTATCGCTGGCCGACGAGTTGGATCACGCCCTTGCAGGAGTCGATCTGTCTGCGAAGCACATCACAAACGTCCCCCTCCTCGGTGGGGAAGGTATCCTGCCAGCGGGGCTCGTAACCAATGGACGTGAGCGCGTTCGCAACGAGCTGACGTGCGCTGTGGAGCTCGCTGGAGACTGCGGAGACGAAGATGCGAGGGCGGGTCATTGGATAGCCATGTGCTCTGGTGTAGCCATGACCATTCTGTGGCAGCCTGGAGTATCGGTGAAGTCCTTTCTGAACCGTTGTTGGATTCCAGGTGACTCCGGCACTGACTTGAGCGTCCCGGCGAACATGGGGCCAGGGACCTCCCGTCGTTGAGCGCTGCTGCGCGGTGCGATCGATGAGCATTCAAGAGATTGACTTCGTGTCCGTCGTTGGTGGGACCTTTGGAATGGGCTCGAACACCGGCGACAGCGACTCACGACCAGCCCACGACGAGACGGTCTCGAGCTTCCGAATGGGGAGGTATCCGATCCGCCTGCACGAGTTCGACCGCTTCGTCGAGGACACCGGCTATCGCACGATCGCGGAGGTCGAGGGCGGCTGCAACTTGTGGGACGGCGACAGCTAGGTCAAGAATGCAGCCGCCTGCTTACAGAGTCCGGTCTACGACCAGTCTGCGGACCATCCCGTCTCGTGCGTCGCCTGGTACGACGCGGTCTCCTTCTGCAACTGGTTGTCGGCGCAAGAAGGCCTGACGCCGTGCTACTCGATCGATCCGGACCGCCAGGATGACAACAATCACTATCCCGAACACGACGCACGCTGGACCGTGGCCTAGGATTCTCGAGCGAGTGGATTCCGACTCCCCACGGAGGCGGAGTGGGAGTTCGCCGCGCGCGGTGGCACCCGGAGCAGGGGGTGTCGTTACGTCGGTGGCAACGATGCAGAGGCGGTGGCCTGGTTCATCGACCCTCGGGCCGCCAACGGAAAGGTGTCCCGGACGGAGGACTACGGGCGGCTGTACAACACCGGGACTCCCATGCCAGTCGGCCGGAAGCAGCCCAACGAGCTCGGGATTCACGACCTCAGCGGGAACGTCCGCGAGTGGTGCTGGGATTGGTACGGCGAGGGGTACTGCCGGAGCTCGCCAGCCCAGGACCTGTCGGGACCGTCGGCGGGAACCTTCCGGGTCAGCCGGGGCGGCTCGTGGCAGGCGAACATGCTGAATCACCTCAAGACGACCTACCGGAACTACGGTAGCCCGGGCGCCATCTTCACCAGCTTCGGGTTCCGGGTCGTGGCGGGCGAGAGGGAATGAGGCCGCCCGGGAGAAGAACGCACGGTCAGGCGCTTCGCTCGGGTGACGATCGCCGCAAGAGGACCTGGGGGCGCAGCCTCATAATCTCCTGCTCGCCGTCGTGGCGTGGGCCCGGCCGGCGAGGAGGGCGGCCTCCACCCCGGATCCCAGGCGCCGAATCACCGTTCGAGGTGAAGCAACCTAGGCTCGTCCGTCGAGGCCTCGTTCTCCGGCTCGTTTCAATGCCGTCGCGAAGCTGGAGCTACACCTTGTCCCCGGCGCAACCAGTGGAGCGGGTCTCTGGTGCGTTGGTCAGAAGGGAAGCCCCTTCTGCGGCGGTGGTCTCGCCGGCGCGGGAGAGAGCCGCTCGGTGTCCAGGCCGCGTCTTCGTGAGCCGGTATCAGGACCGCTTCATCCGGCAGCGAACCCCCCGAGCCGCCAGGTACTCCTCGACTCGTGCCCAGCATCCGTCGACACGACCCACGAGCTCGGGAGGACTGATCCCCTTCTCCGAGTAGCCACCGTCGAGCACCAGCCGGGCGACCGCCGTGCAGGTGTACCCCGTGGTCCTGGCCATGGAGAGGGTGTCGGTCGTGGGATCGTACTCGTCGCACAGGTCGTAGGTGTAGGTCACCGGCTTCTCGTTCTCCTGACCGGAGATCACCAGCCTCATGACCGTGAGATCGGCCTCGCCCGGTCCGTATCTCCAGTGCGAGGCGAGCAGCGACGCGGTCACGTCGATCGGCCGCACCGACGCGCCCTCCACCTCGATCGGATCGAGGTCGAGGAATCCCGTCTCTCCGAAGGAGCGCATCGCCTCTACGTGTCCGGGATAGCGCAGGGTCTTCTCCAGCATGTCGGGGATGTCCATGGTGCGGACCAGGGTCCTGAGTCCGTCGGAGTTCAGGCACGCCAGGGTACCGACCTCTTCGAAATCGATCGTCGCGGTATCGGCGAGCATCGGTTCGACGACCACCCTCCCGCCTTCGACCCTCCTGGCGGTGCCAGCGTATTCCTCCAGGACTTCGAGGACCGGGAAGGGCGACTTGTACCCGAAGGGTGCGTCACTCGCTTTCGGAATGCCGCCGACGTAACACTCGTAGCGAGTTACCTCCATCTTCCGGGCATGATCGCCGAGGATGATGTTGGCCATGCCTGGCGCCACACCGCAGTCCACCACGGCGGTGACGCCCATCTCCTTCGCCAGCTCGTTCAGGGCGAACGGATCCTCCGGGAAGTAGGAGATGTCGACGACGTCCTTGCCCTCGCGAATGACCCCTTCGAGCATCCCGTACCCGATGGAATAGGGCACCGAGCCGATGATGAGGTCCGCGCCCTCGACGGCCCGCGCGATCCCTTCGCTGCAGGAGAGGTCCTCTACCCGGGTCTGGATCGGACGCTCCCGAGCCAGGCGCTCCAGGGCCTCCCGGTCGACATCGACCGAGACGACCTCACAACCGGGAGCGCTGGAGAGATCGATGGCCATGTGCCTTCCCACTGCGCCGCAGCCCAGGACCACGATTCTGCTCATGTGCGCCTCACTTTCCTTCAGGTGTGCGAGAGGTGAACAGGCTGGATTCGAGTCAGCGCGATTCGCGACGGACGAGAGCCCGGTACACCGGCCAGGATATGGCCACCATGATCGCCGCGTAACCGGCGGTTTCAACCTCGGCAACGGCCTGGAACAGTCCCAGGAACATCCACCCGAGAAGACAGACCCACGTGCTCCAGGGGTGAGCCCATGCTCGGTACGGGCGGTCCGTGTCCGGCTGGCGAGAGCGGAGGATGACGACCCCCGCGATCACCAGCACGTACAGGAACAGGTAGAAGAAAACGCAGAGGTGCAGCAGGAACTCGAATCCGCCGATCGTGATCAGGCCGACCGCCAGTCCCCAGGACAGGAGGACCGCGAAGACCGGATTGCCACCCTCCGAGATCCTCCCCGCACGCCTGACGGCGAGGCCATCGACCGCCAGTGCCTGGAGGATTCGAGGCGTGCTCATGTACAGGAGGTTCTGGTGGGCCAGCAACATGACCACTGCGGCGACCAGCACGATGGTCGACGCGATCGGGGAGACGGCCATCTCGAGGGCGCCGGCCAGCGCCAGCTTGTGGCCGGCCAGGCTGGCCAGGGGCACCTTCCAGGCCAGCGCTGCCATCAGGAGGACGTAGAGCACCATGACGATGAGCACGCCCTTGATGCTGGCGCGCACCACGGCTCCAGCGCCTCCCTTGATCTCGCCGCTGAAATAGGCGGCGTAGAGCCAGCCGTCGTAGGCGTAGATTGCGGACGCGACCACGATGCTCCATGGGCCGAATCCGCTGACCGGCTGGTGATTCGGAGGCGCGTTGCCAACCACCGCCGACTCGGCGAACACCAGGGCCAGGGTGAGGCCGACGACGATCAGTGCCATGACGGCAGCAGCGACCTGCTGAATCCTCGCGCCCAGAGCGATGCCTCGCAGCTGCAGCGCGGCGAACACCGTGCACACCATGATCGCCAGTGGAGTTTGCCATCGATCGATAGCCGGAATCAGCAGGGAGGAGAACTCGGTGACAACGACTGCCTTGAGAGCGATGTCACCGACGAAGCTCAGCCAGTCCGCCCAGCCGATGACGAAGCCGGAAAACGGTCCGTAGGCGCGGCGCACCAGGGCGTAGGCTCCTCCGGAACGCTGCGTCATGCCGACCAGCTCGCCCGCCACTGCCGTGCTCAGGAGCATGAAGAGGCCGGCCACCACCCAGAGGGACACGAACACCAGCGGACAGGAAACCACCTCGGCGATCTCCCCGGGCGTGCGCAGGATGCCCAGGCCGATGATGCCACCGATGGTGACGGCCAGGGTGAAGCTGCTACTCAGCACTCGCCGCGGGTGGTGCTGTCCGTCAGTGGTGCTCAAGAAGGACCTCTGGTGCTCGGGGAGCTCCACCATCACTCGTGGGCCGACGTGGCGAAGGTCCTGCTCCCCACCAGTCTAGCGCAACAGGCCAGCTGGCCCGCGACCAGGAGGACTGTAGGGCATGAACGGGTCTCCGGGGTGCTCCGCGCGACGATGGTGAAGAAGACACAGATCGCCGCTGCGGCCGACCAGAGGAGAATCGCGGTGGAAATGCCCTGACTCCGTACCTACTTGCGTCCGCCCTGGGCGCCGGGAAAGAGGTCCCCCTGGAGGGTCAGGTAGGTGTCGTACTGCTGAGCGGTCAGGACGTTGCCCACCTCGGCGAGGAACTCCGCGGTGTCCTGCTTGACGATCGGGCCGAAATCCGCCCGGCTGTCGATCTCACCGGTCTCCCACATCACCTTGTAGTTCGCCTGGGTCTCGTACATCCCTACCAAGGCGGTCTCCATCGCCGCTTCCTGCGCGACGGTGAGCCCGAGCTCGTTCACGAGATCGGGCATCCTCTCCTTCAGGCGCGTCGTCTTCCCCAACACCGCCCTCCGAGCCGCCTCGTACGCCTTGTCCCTGTCGATCTGGACCAGCGACTGCCGGACCTGTTCGGTGAACTCCGGAGAAGGCACCTCGCCGGGGGCCAGCGGTCCGGCCCCACGGCGCTCCTTCAGCAGTCGCACCTCTTCCTGGAGGGCGGCGAGCTCTCCTGCAGAGGCGCCGACCTCGGGGACCGGGGCACGCGGCTCCGCCTCAGGACGCAGCTCCAGCGCCGTCAACCGTTCGCGTAGCTCCACGTTCTCCTCGCTCAGCGCCTGGACCCGGGCGAGCAGCTCGTCATTGCTGGCACCGGGGCTCGATGGAATCGGAGCTTCCTCGCGAACCATGATCGGAGACGACTTCACCAGCGTGGCCGCGATGGCAACCGCACTGACGACCAGCGCGAGGAAGGAGATGATCACGGGGCCCTTCATCGAGGTTTCCTCGGGTACGGGTCAGCGGCGTTGCCGCCGGGGGCTGGACTCCCTCTTCTCGTCGACGACCCGCTTGCGCATCTCGATCAGGCGGCGTTCGGCGTCCTTCGCGGTAACCACCCCGTCATCGACGAGCTTCTTCATCTTCGCCGCGGCGCGCCGGTACTCCTCCACAGTGAAGGTCCGACCCTCGGCCCGCGGGTCCTTTCGGCGCGCCTCCTCGCGCTTTTCGCGTGCGCTCACTCGCAGCCGGAAGTCCGCGATCGCCTTCTTCGCTTCCTTCTCGGTCATCGCTCCGGACTTCATCGCGGCCTTGATCCGCTTCTCCAAGTTCGCGTACTCCTCGCGGGGATCTCGACCTTGGTCGTCGCGTCCTTCACGGCGGACAACGGGCTCACCCTTTCGCGCCTTCACTATCCGGCGCGCGATACCTACCACGTGCCTGAACTGCACATCGGTGAGCCCGATCCCCTCGAAGTACTCGGCCATCCTGGGGTCGAGCTCGAATCGCTCGCCTTCGGCCTCGATTTCGTGAACCACCCGGGTCATGCCGCGCACGACCTCGCCGATTCGCGCCCGCTCGACCCCCTGGTCGTAGAGGTGCCGCCAGATCTTTCCGTAGTTCTCGGCGGAGACTCCCAGTCTTGCGTAGTAGGCCTGGAGCTCGTCCTCGGCGGCACGCTCCCCTTCCACCCTCCGGCGCCGTTGCCCTGCCGGCTCCCGTCTCTCACTGCGGCGCTGGGTTCGAGCGCCCAGCTCCTCACGCAGCTCCCGGAGCTTCGCCCGAGCGTCCTCGGGTGAGAGCTCTCCGGCTTCCACCGCGCGCTTGATCCGCTGCTCGGCACGCGCGTAGCCCTCACGGGTGAAGCGTTGCCCACCGCGCTCGTCCCGCTCGTCCACCAACCCGCGCTTTCGAGCGAGGCGAGCCCGGGCGTCCTCGGCTGAGACCTCGCCGTCGGCGACCCTCTTCTCGAGGCGCGCGTACTCATCGGCGATCACACGTCGCTCGCCGGGCCTCTCCTCCCGCGCCGATCGCCGTAGAGCGTCCATCATGACTCCGGCCTGCTCCCGCGTGATCTCACCACTCCGCACGGCCTCGCGGAGTCGCTTCCCGACCGCGTCGTAGTCCTGGGCATACGCCACGCCGAGCGGCAAGAGGCCCGCGGCCAGAGCCAGGACGCCGGCTCGCAGCCAGCGCGGTGTGATGACGAGTGCTTTGTTCGAGACGATCATTTCGAGTCTCCTTTCGAGGAAGCCGCCACTGTTGATCGCACTGGCCACGGCCGGCGGGCGGAGCGCCGGCGTGGATAGGAACTCGACAACGTTCAGGAGTGAGCTCGCGTACGTATGCGGATCGGGCTTCAATGTGGAGAGGACCAGGGCGTCGCAACAGGCCTCTTCGTTGGCCCTCAGGTTGCGGCGAGCCCACCAGGGCACGGGGTTCCACCAGAAGCAGACGCAGGCCAGCCACTCCAGCCAGCGCACCAGATGGTCGCGTCGCCGGACGTGGGCCAGCTCGTGGCCGAGGATCCAGCGTAGCTCTGCGAAGTCCATCTCGCTCAGCAGGGCGGCGGGAATCACCACACGCACTCGTCTTCCAGTCCACCACACCAACGGCGAGAGGTGCGCGGAGGTGGTGTAGATCCTCGGCGTCTTTTTCAGACCGAGACGCCGGCCAAGGCGCGAGGCGACCTCCTGCAGAGCGAGTGGAGCCTCTCGGGAGGCCATCTCCAGCAAGCGGCCGAAACGGTAGATGCGCACGAGTGACCAGACGAGGATGCCCGCGCTGCCGAGGAGCCAGAGCAGCACGAGCCCCGGCTTGAAGAGCTCGAGAGTGGTCGTGGGCGAGGCGCTCTCACCGGCGAGAGAAGCCGACGACTCCGAGACGGTCGCGCCGAAGATCTCCACCGCGCCCGCCGGGATCGGCAGCGCTTCCGCGGGCGGCGTCTGGAATCCGGGAATGGCGACCATCGGGAGAGTCACCAGGGGCGGCGTGACCAGCTTCACCAGGACGAGCACCCACAAGAGGTGCGCGAGAAGAGGTCGCCGGCCGCCGCGCTGTACGGCCCAGGCCACCAGCGCGAGGATCGCCGAGCAGCAGAGGTTGCTGATCCCGGTCAATAGCAGCGCCTCGGTCACGACATCCCTCCGGGTCGCTTCTTCCCGTCGAGGATCCTTCGCAGCCGCGTGATCTCCGCCCGGGAGATCCTCTTCTCCTCCAGGAGGTGGGTGATCAGCGGTGCCAGGGAGCCGCCGGTGAGCTTCTCCGCGAGGTCTTCCAGCTGACCGCTCGCGTAGGCCTCACGGCTGATCGCCGCGGAGAACAGGTGGACAGAGAGAGTCCTGTCGCGTTCGACGAAGCCCTTGTCCTCGAGCCGCTGCAGGAGCTTCTGGACGGTCCCGTGCTGCGCCTTGGTCGCGCCCGGGTAGAGCTTCTCCCGGATGTGGCGGCTGGTCAGGCGATCCTCTTCCCAGAGCAGCTCCATGACAGCCAGTTCAGCGTTGGCCAGGGGGGGTGTTCTCAATGCCAGGTCCCTCGACTCGGGTCTCCGCGGCGCGCGGCCGTTCACGTACGACAACCTGTCGTCATTCTACGACCAGCTGTCGCACTGGCAAGAGAGAATCTCCGAGGACCAACGGAATCGATACGCACCGGCCCGGATTGGAGCCGCCGGGGCTCGGGACCGGCACCGGTCCTCGCCGCTCAGTCGAGCGCGATCAGCCGCAGCTCACACATCCCCTCGCCTCGGGCATCGATCCGGAAGGTGTGTCGCCCGCTGCTGCGCAGGCGCATCGGCAGGAGGCAATCCCGATCCACTCCGCCGTCATCGTCACGTCCGAGCACGACCCCGTCGGGACCGAGCACTGGATCAGGTGCTCCGCCTCGTCGGTGTGGACGTCGCTGCGCTCGAGGAAGTCGGGCAGCGAGAGGAAGGGGCCGCTCGAGCTGCGCTCTTCCTGGATTCTATCCAGCAAATTGGTCGACAGTCCCTTGATCGACCCCAGGCCGATGCGCAACGCGGGGGTCGGCGCGGCCCCTTCGCGCCCTTCGATCCACTCGACGCCGAAGTCGACCCCGCTGCGGTTGACGTCCGGCGGCAGGATGGTCACCCCGAGGCGCCGCGCCTCCTCGACGTAGACGCGGGTCTTGTAGTAGCCGGTCTGGCTGTTGAGGAAAGCGGTCAGGTAGACGGCGGGGTGGTGCGTCTTCAGCCACACCGCGCGGTAGGCGATGCGCCCGTAGGTCACCGCGTGCGCCTTGCAGAAGCCGAAGGAGGCGAAGTTGGTGACGAGCTCCCAGACGTGCTCGATCTCGTTGCGCGCGATCCCCTCGGCCTCGCATCCCTCGCGGAAGCGCTCGGCGAGTGGCTCGAGGTCGTCGGTGCGCCGCTTCTGCAGGGCGCGTCGGAGCTGGTCCGCCTCGGCGAGGTCCATGCCCGCCACCGCCGAGGCGACCTGCATGACGTCCTCCTGGTAGAGCATCACGCCGTAGGTGTCCCAGAGCACGTCGACCAGCCGCGGGTGCGGAGGCGTCGAGGGTTCGAGCCCGCGGAAGCGCCGCACGTACGCGTCCTTCATCCCCGAGCCCGCGGGCCCGGGGCGGATCAGCGCGACGGCCTGGATCACCGCGTCCATGTCGCGCGCGCCCGTCTGCTGGAGGAGGTTGCGCATCCCCGGTGACTCGACCTGGAAGCAGGCGAGCGAGCGTCCTTCGGCGAGGGTGTCGCCGGTGGCGGGGTCGTTCTCGGGGAGGGCCTCCAGGTCGACCTCGAGACCGCCCTTCGCGAGCTCGGTGACACAGTCGTCGAGCACGGTCAGGGCGCGGTTGCCGAGCAGGTCCATCTTGACCAGCCCGATCGCCTCGACGGCGTCCTTGTCGAACTGCGTCACCACGACGCCCTTCGCCGCGCGCTGGCAGGCGACGAAGTCGGTGATCGGCCCCGGCGAGACGACGACGCCGCCGGGGTGCAGGCCGAAGTGGCGCGGCGTGTCGAGCAGACCGCGGGCGTCGCGGACGACGCGCTGCCAGCGCTCGTCGTGGTGGGGGAACTCGCGGGCTTCGGGGGTCGAGCGCAGGGCGAGCTCGACAGGGTTCTCGCCGGCCAGCTCCGGCGCGGCGTCGTGCTGGTCCTCGGCGACCGCCGAGGCGCCGTCGAAGGCGATTTCACTCGTGCCCGGGACGTGGTGGGGGAGCACCTTCGACCAGCGACCCACCTCGGCCGGCGGAAAACCGTGGGCGAGCGCGGTCTCGCGGAAGGCCGCGCGCAGGCCGAAGCAGTTGAGCGTCGAGATCATCGCAGTGCGGTGGGCGCCGAAGAGCTCGTAGACGTGTTCGGTGACCTCGTCGCGCCGCCGCCAGCAGAAGTCGAGGTCGATGTCGGGTCGGTCGCTGCGCGTCGGGTTGAGGAAGCGCTCGAAGATCAGCTGGTAGCGGAAGGGGTCGGCGTCGGTCAGCTTCAGGCAGTAGGCGACGAGGCTGTCCGCCGCCGAGCCGCGGCCGACGCAGGGGATGCCCTGCTCGCGCGCGTACTCGCCGATCTGGTGGACGAGGAGGAAGTAGGGCGCGAAACCGAGGCGGTCGATGGTGGAGAGCTCGTAGTCGAGGCGCCGGACGACCTCGGGGCGCAGCGGGCGGTAGCGTTGCTGGGCGCCGTCGAAGGCGAGCTCGCAGAGCTTCGAGTAGGCGCTCTCGCCTTCGCCGAGGTCGATGCTCGGGAAGAGGACGCGGTCGAGGGGCGGGGTGTACTCGCAGCGCGCGGCGACCTCGACGGTGCGGGCGACGATCGCGGGGACGTCCGGTGGAGCGGAGGAGCCCCAGGGCCCGGGGAGGTCGTCGAGGTCGGCGTAGAGGGCGCACATCTCCCGGCCGGTGAGCAGGTGCGAGCCCGCTTCGGCGAGCCACTCCTCGGGCAGGTCGTCGAGCAGCGCGTTGTGCTTGATCGCCACGCGCACGCGGTGGTCGAGCTCGCCCATCGGCCCGGCGTAGTAGACGTCGGGCACGGCGAGGGCGCCGAAGGAGCAGACGCGCGCGGCCTCGAGGAGTTCGGTGGCGGGGACGGCGCGCGCGGGGGGTGGGGTCTTGGGCGCTTCGAGTCTCTCTTCGTCGCGCTCGTGTTCGTGTCGCGCGCGCCGGTCGTTGCCGTGCTGTTCACCGGCGCGCGCCCGAAGACTCGCCGGCGAGATCGCGGCGAGGACCTGTTCGGGGGGGACGCGCCCCATCAGTCCGATCAGGATGCGCGGGTGGTCGGCGAGGAAGATCAGCCCTTCCTGGAACTCGGCCGCGGCGAGTACGGAGTCGAAGTCCTCTTCCGGCGAGCCGAGGTCGCTGCCGAAGCTTCCCGGATCGCGCCCGAGCTGTCGGGCGGAGACGAGCTTGTTGAGGTTCGCGAAGCCCCGCTCGTTCATCACCAGCGCGACGATGCGCCCCGGCTCGCCGGAGGGGTTGGAGATCTCCGCGCCGAGGATCGGCCTGACGCCGGTCACCGGCGCGCAACGCAACAGATCGACCCACCCGGCGGTCGAGTCGACGTCGGTGAGCGCCATGGCGCAGAGCCCCAGCCCCGCGCCTCGCTCCAGCATCACGCGCGGCGCATCGACGCCGGTGAGCAGCGAGTGGTGGCCGTTGACGGTTCCATCGGCCACGTTCAGTGCGGCGAAGAGCGACGTCGTTCCGTTGCGTTTGTAGTCGTGCGTCATCGTGCCGCACCGACCTTTCTTCATGGGCAAACCGGGCTGAGTTCGATCCAATGCCTGGATCTGGCTCTTCTCATCGCAAGAGAGCACGATCGCGTGCTCAGGAGGATTCAGGTACAGCCCCACGATGTCTTTGAGCTTCTCAACGAACCGGGGATCGGTCGACAGCTTGAACGAACGCACGCGGTGTGGCTTGAGTCCGTGCTCGCGCCAGATTCGCCCGATCGTTGAATCGCTCAGCCCCGTCGCCGCCGCCATCGTTGCACGGCTCCAGTGCGTCTGGCTCTCGGGAGTCTCGTGAAGCGTCTTGCGGACGACTTCTGCGCGCTGATCATCGCCGATGCGACGACGTCTACCAGGCCGCAGGGCATCCTTCTCGATCCCGGCCAGCCCGAGCTCAGCGTAACGGTCACGCCATCGACCGGCCTTCTGCCGCGTGATGCCCATGATCTCGGCGATCTGTTGGTTCTGTAGCCCGGCAGCAGCGCGTAGGACAATCGCAGCACGCTCGGCAAGCCTCACCGACACACGGCGCCCACGCTTCAGCTTCTCAAGAGTCGCTGTTTCCGATTCAGACAACTTAATCTCGACTGCTCGTCGCATGGGGTGGACTACGATGCAACACACCATACGGTTTGCCATATCTGGCGGATACCACTACCTGCTCTTCCTCGATCCGCCGCCCACCCGATTCTGCTCTCGCAGGGCATAGAGCTTCTCCCGGGTTCCGATGTATAGCACGCCGTTGGCGGCAACGGGTGTGCTCGCGATCTCGCTGTCGAAGTCGATGGATGCGAGGACTTCCTTCTTCTCGTTGGCAGCCAGGATCCAGAGCTCACCTCGGCGCGTTCCGATATGGACCTTCCCGTCGGCCACGAGTGCCGAGCCCCAGGTCCCGCCTCGCAGCTCGTGTGTCCAGTGCGCCTCCCCGGTCCTCGCATCCACGCAATGGAGCAGACCGCCGCAATCGGCCACGAATACCAGATCGGCGAAGATTGCCGGGGTGGAGCAACTGTGGTGCTCGAGTGGATAGGACCACAGTAGTCCTGACCGGGAAATATCACCCTGCCCGCTCGGATCGATGCACTTCAGCCAGGCCTCACGCTTCCCCCACCAGATATCACCGCCGCCGGTCACATACAGACGATTCTCGTAGAAGACGGGCATGCTCGAGATGTTGCTGGGGCCGACTCGCCGGTTTCCGAGGTAGGTATGGATGTCCTCCTTTGGTGCACCGGGATCGAAGTCGAATCGCCATACCCGCTCCAGGGTCTGTACGTCTGATCCGCCGCGCCCTGGCTGAACCACATCGAATGCATAGCAGACGCCATTCCCGCCGGCGAAGAAGACGAGTCTCCTCCCCTCGACTTCACCCATGGCCGGCGATGACCAGGTGGAGTGGAAGATCCGTGGACCGATGGCCTCGTCATCCCTGGCCACGAGCCGGCCCGTTTCCTTGTCGACGACGATCAGGCTTGGCGCTTCGGGGCTGCGGATGACCTTGTGGGTCTTGTCGACTCCGTTGCACGTATTGAGGTAGAGGTATCGATCGTGCAGGAGTATGGAGGAATGCGCCGAGTCGTGGGGATAGATGCCGACTTCTGCCCAGAGATCCAGCATCCAGATGATGTCGGCGTCGAGCTCGCCCGCCTCGATGAGCGCCTGATCCCTGGCCGTCATGTGTTGCCCTTCCGACAGGCAGGGCCCATCGTTGCCGTCACTCATCCCGTTCAGATCGAGACAGACGAGCTCATAGCGATTGGTGAGGGTGTAGACACGATCGCCCTCGATGGTTGGCGGAGAACACATGCTGATTCTCGGCCAGTCGCGGTAGGGATCATCCTCGAGTCGCGGGACGACCAGCTGCCAGCAGAGGCTTCCATCCTCCTCGTCGAGACACAAGAGCACTCCGCGATCGCCCTGGTGACGCGGATCGCGGGGCTCGCTGTTGTTCGCGCCGACGAGGACCCTGCCCCTCGCGATGGTCGGTGTGGAATAACCATGTGATCCCAGCGAGACCGACCAGGCGACCTTCTCACCGGTCAGAGGATCGAAGGTGGACGGCAGCCCCGTCTCGGCGGAGACCATGTTCCGCGAGTATCGCTGACCCCACTGGGGCTGGTCCTGGGTCCTGCACGGGCAACCGGGTCCGATCAGCGACAGAACTGCAGTGGCGAGGAAGATCATGGAGGATGAGCTCTCCTGGGTACCGGTACGTGGATGGGACAGGTTACTCCAGATCGGGCATCGCGCCCGCGGTCACTCGGGCACTCCCCTGAGCGGTCCTGGTGCGCCCGCCCGGGCCGAGTCCCTCGCCCGCCGCGGCGATCGGGCCTCCTCGCCGGGAGCTCGAGTAGGCGGCGGAGTCACCGGTGGACGGATTCAGGCCCCCGTGCTCCAATGCGGGGGAAGCTCACTCTCTTCTCAACACCATTCCCACACCACTGAGGAGTTGTCACATGTCTCGCAACTGCTTCATCCTCCTCTCCCTGTCGCTCGCCGCTCCCGCCTCCGCCCAGACCTTCGGGCCTCCCTCCTGGGGCCGGCCCGCGTTCCCCTCGGGGGACGCCTCGCTGAACTCTCCCGTCGAAGTCGCTCTGGGGGACCTCGACGACGACGGCGTTCTCGACGCCGTCGTGGCAAACTACAACGCCTGGGAGGTCGAGATCCTCCTGGGGCGGGGTCTGTCGGGCTTCGAGGACGGCGTGGCGCTGCCGGTGGGGACCAAGCCGCAGTGGATCGAGCTCGCCGATCTCGACGAGGACGGCGCCCTGGACCTGATCGTCCTGGCCGAGATCAACAGCTTCGTCGCCGTGTGGTTCGGAGACGGCGCGGGCAGCTTCGACTCCGGCCCCACCCTCGTCGGCACGACGACTGCGACGAGTCTGACGGTCGGAGATATCGACGGCGACGGCCACCAGGACCTCGCGGTGGGTCAGCACTACGCGGTCACTCTGTACGAAGGCGACGGGACGGGCGGGTTCGCGCCGCCGCAGACCCTCGCGGTCGCTCCCTACGTCCGCGCCGCCGCGATCGGTGAGGTCACCGGAGATGGCGTGACGGACGTGGTCCTCGGAAGCCAGAACAGGATCACCGTGCTCGCCTCCGACGGTGCAGGTGGATACACCACGATCACGAGCTCCTTGCCCGCGGGCTTCGGCCATGCGGTCGGCTTGGCGATCGGGGACTTCGATCTGGACGGGAACGCCGACGCCGCCGTCGCCTCGAGCACCACCGGTGAGGTCCACGTCGCCCCGGGTGCCGGCGATGGTACTTTCGCCATCGGCACCAGCTTCTTCGGTCAGCCGCCCCTCGCGGAGATCGCCGCCGGAGATCTCGACGGGGACGGCGACGAAGATCTGGCCCTGGTGAACCGCTCGGCCGGTGTGGAGTTCTGGCGCAACGCGGGGGACGGCACCTTCGCGCGGTCGGGCGCGGCGGCGGTGGGTGAGGAGCCTCGGTCGATCGCCCTCGGCGACCTGGATCTCGACGGCCGCCTCGACGCCGCCACCGTCTGCGGAAACAACGACAGCACGGTGGTCGTGGTCCACGGCGACGGGAACGGCGCGGTCGCCGGAGCCTTCACCGCGATGGGACCCGAGGCGGCGCCGGGCGTGGCGGTCGGGGACCTGAACGAGGATGGCTGGCCCGACGTCGTCGCCGCCCACCGGGACGCCCACCTGGTCAACTTCTACGCCGGCCTCGGAGGCGGGGTCCTCGCGCCGCCGACCCCGGTCTTCACCCGCGAGCGACCCGAGGACGTCGCGGTGGCCGACTTCAACAACGACTCCCACCTGGACGTCGTGGCGGGCTTCTCCACGACCAGGGACGTCGCGATCGCGCTCGGTGATGGCCAGGGCGGGTTCACCACGCAGGTGATCTTAGACACGTACTACTCCCCCCGTCGGGTCGAGGTCGGGGACCTGAACGGTGACCAGAACGAGGACCTGGTCGTCGCCGTCTACAACAAGGTCGCGGTACTCCTCGGCGACGGCGCCGGAGGACTCGGCGCCCCCACGCTCTACAGTGCGTCCGGCACCTCCATCTGGATCGCGCTGGAGGACATGGACGGCGACCAGGACCTCGACGTCGTGGTGACCACCGGCGTGGACGACGAGGTGAACGTCCTGCTCGGCAACGGGGCGGGAGGGTTCACTCTCGGCAGCCAGGCGTTCGTCGAATCGACCTACCAGCTCGACGTCGGAGACCTGAACGCCGACGGCCTGCCGGACGTGGCGTTCGCCTCGCGCACCCCCGCCGTACAGGGTGTCGTCGTGATGCTCGGCACCGGCGGAGGTGCCCTCGGCGCGCGGCAGGACTACCTCGTCGGCTCGTTGCCGCAAGCGATCTCGGTGGAGGACTTCGACGGGGATGGGCACGTCGACGTCGTCGCCTCGACGACGAATCAGCACTGGGGTCAGGCGTTCCTGCGCGGCGACTCCACCGGGACCTTCGAGTTCGCCGGCTTCTCCGGAGGCGTGCGGGGCTGGGACGCCGCCGTCGCCGACCTGGATCTCGACGGCCGCCTCGATCGAGTGAGCGTCTCCAGGGACGAGGCACCCGTCGACGTGTCCCTCTTCCTCCGTCCGCCCGGCGCCGCCGTCACCTACTGCGAGGCCAAGTTGAACTCACTCGGATGCCTGCCGGCGATCGAGGGCGAGGGAACGCCGAGCGCTTCGGCGGGCAACGGCTTCCACATCCGGGCGCGCGAGGTACTGAACAACAACTTCGGTCTCATGCTGTACGGCTTCCATGGCCCCGCGTCGAAGCCCTTCGCCGGGGGGACGATGTGCCTCCAGCCCGGCACCTACCGCAGCCCGATCCGGATGTCGGGGGGCACGCCCCCGCCGGTGACCGACTGCTCGGGAGTGCTGGAATTGGATTTCAACGCGTACATCGCGGGCGGGACCGGCGCGCCCGCTCTCTCGGTCCCGGGGACCCAGGTCTTCTGCCAGTGGTTCTGCCGCGATCCGGGATCGCTGCCGTCCGGACTGGGGCTGTCCGATGCGCTGACGTTCGTGGTCCATCCTTGAGGTGAGGTGCGGAGTCAACCCCGCAGGTCTCCGAGGGCTCGATCCGCCCACGCCTCGACCCACTCCTCGAACGTCGGGAACCTGGGATACGCCTGAGTGAGCTCCTCGCTCAACGCCGTCCGAAGGAGTCCCGGCGCCGGTCGCGCGGGCCTCCACTTCGCCCTGCACCCCGCCATTCCGGTCGTGTCGAACACGCGCCCCCGGAGCTCGCCGACGATCACCAGGACGGCCAGGAACTCGCACCCCTGCTCGCAGATCGGGAGGTAGCCGGCGCCGGACCCGGGCCCCTCGAGCAGCTCGGCCTCCGCCGGATCGTACGCGTCTCCGGCGTCCCGCGCCGCGAGCAGGCGGGGTTCGATCTCGAGTGGTCCGGAGGGAAGGGCGGAGACGCCGTGGACCTCGTCGAAGGAGTCGTAGATCGCCTCGAGCTCCCACCGGATGCGCGAGAAGGGCAGGAGACCGTGGTAGGGACCGACGCCGAGACCGACCTCGAGGGCGTACGAGCGGTAGTCCTCGGGCAGCTCGCAACCGCACCACGCCTCGAAGCCCGAGAGCTCCCCGCGCGTGACCACCTGCCCCTCGTAGCGGTGCGTGCGCGCCCCGAAGACCTCGAGCTCGCGGTCGAGGCTCTTCAGCTCGGCGATCTTCTCGCTGAGGGTACTCATCGTCGTGCCTCCCGACTCGCGGCCGGCCCGGCGTCGCGGTCGGCCACGATCTCCCTGAAGATGTCGTGAATCGCGTCCGCCAGGCGGTCGACGTCCCTCTCTCCCGCAGCCTCCTCCCAGCGGGTGGCGATCGTCCCGGTGTCCAGCGGGAGGTCGACCTCGACGACGAAGTCGTTCGTCGTCAGGAACTCCGGCGGGTCTTCCGAGCTCAGGATCGCGGTGAGCCGCTCGAGGAGAGCGCCGCTGCGTTCCTCGTTCCAGACCACCTCCAGCCTCTCGTGCGGAGCCCCGTCGTCGGTGCAGAAGAAACCGTACGGTGACAGGTTCTCGAGGGTCAGCCTCACCCCGCCCTCCTCGGGCAGGAGGCGGACCAGCCCCTCGGTGAAGACCTCGCAGCCGCCGGCGATCCGGATCGAACCCGCTCCGATCAACCGCACGTCACGCTCCGCCCTGCTTCCGGCAGAACGCCGGCCAGCCGTCGGGATCGTACGGGCCCTCCTGCACGCAGTTCTCCTCGCTCCGGGCCTTCGTCAGGAGGTGCCGGAGCCGCAGGTGAACGTCGTCGAAGCGCTTGCGATCGCTCGTCCCGTAGGAGTCGGGGCTCTGCGTCGTCCGCTCCCACGTACCGACCTCGCGCGTCTCTCCCCCGGCGTTCGTGAGCCGGATCGCGATCCAGGCCTCGTCGGGCACGCCGGTGCGCTGGCCGACGACGAGCCCGAGGAAGTTCGACTCGACGATCTCCTCGAGGAGCTCGTCGACAGCGGTCGGACCGCTCCCCTCGGAGGCCGGCACCTGGCTCGCGTAGTTCCGCTGGTGGAGCCCCTCGGCCTGGACCTCGACCACCTGGACCAGCGCGAGGCCGTTCCCGACGAGCAGTCTCGTCCCGCCGAACAGGCCGTGCACGTCTCCGAGCTCGACGCGCACCCGACTCCAGTCGCGGCGGTCGCCCAGGAACCTCTCCGTCTCGTTCATCACGTTCGATGCCTCTCGAGGGCGAGGTGCCGCCCACCGGCCCTCGGCCCCGCTTTCTCCTCGGCCAACGGACGCCTCGATGTGAAGGGGAGCGAGAACACGGCTGCAACTGACTCGCCCTGGTCGGGGCGCAACCCCGCTGTCGGACCGCCGCGTCGTTTTTGTCGCAAGGATCTCGATCGCGAGGACGAAACCACGATTGGGGATCCAATGAGAGATCGGTGTCCCCGAGGACACCTCCACCGGAAGGGAAGAAACGGGACATCTTCGGAATACGAGCAGCGTGATGGTCATCCTGTCGACCGGACTCTTCACCGCCCTGGGCGCCTGCGGAGGCGGAGGCGGGGGCGGTGGTGGGGGCGTCGTCGCTCCGCCGCTGACCGTCACGGGCCAGGCTCATTACACCGACGTGAACCGGAACGGCGTCTGCGACGCCGGCGACAAGATCGTCGTCCCCTTCTCGGCGGCCGTGTCGGTCAGCGGCGCCGACGAGAGTGAGTTCTCCCTGCCCGTCACGGGCGACTCGCTCGGCACGGGCGCCACGGTCGCGTCCGGCCCCAGCGCGACGGAGGTGACCATCACCCTCGGCACGGGTCCCCTCACCATCAAGAGCCGACAGGCCTTCGCTGCCGGGACGCTGACCGCCAATTGCCCCTCCGGCATCGACGTGAGCAGCGCCGTGACCGCCGACACGATCCAGAGGACGAGCGACGGCGTCGACGCCACCGCCTCGACGGCGATCGACATCGTTCCGTCCTTCGTCGACTCGACACAGACGCTGGGATCGTCCTTCTCGATCGACAGCGTGCTCGCCGACCTGGATGGCGACGGGGACCTCGACCTCGTCGATCCCGACTGGACCAGCGACAACAGGACCTGGCTGAACGACGGCACGGGAACCTTCACCGACACGGGCAGTCCGATGTCGAGCTCCTCGACCAGATCGATCGCTCTGGGCGACGTGAACGGCGATGGAGCTCTCGACTGCGTCGAAGCGATCCCGTTCTTCGGCGCTCCGGTCAAGGTCTGGCTGGGCGACGGCGCCGGCGGCTTCACCGATAGCGGCCAGACCCTGGGCAGCGGCATGACCTTCGGCGTGGCCCTGGGCGACGTGGATCGCGACGGCGATCTCGACATCTTCACCGGAAATGCCGGCGCGGGCAACAAGGTGTGGCGAAACGACGGTTCCGGGACCTTTGCCGACACCGGCCAGTCGCTCGGCACCAACGGCTCGGTGGAGGTCCTGCTGGGGGACGTGGACGGCGACGGCGATCTCGACTGCGTCGAGGGGAACACGATGGAGCCGAACTGCGTCTGGCGGAACGACGGCTCCGGTACCTTCACCGACTCGGGGCAGTCTCTCGGGAATCACAACACGGTTCGCCTGGCCCTGGCCGACGTGGATCGCGATGGGGATCTCGACCAGGTCGAGGTGATCACCGACGCTGCGACGAGGATCTGGCTGAACAACGGATCGGGCGTCTTCACCGACTCGGGACAGCGGCTCGACGGCGTGCACTCGTGCTACGCCGTGGAGATCGTCGACTACGATGCGGACGGCGACGCGGACATCGTGGCGGGCTACGCCGACGCCACCGGCTCCGGGACGGCGCCGAACCGGATCTGGCTG
Source organism: uncultured Planctomycetaceae bacterium (assembly GCA_964496575.1). GTDB lineage: Bacteria > Planctomycetota > UBA1135 > UBA1135 > CAZCAC01. The sequence continues at coordinate 26,609 of CAZCAC010000084.1, forward strand.
AACGACGGGGAGGGCACCTTCTCCGACTCCGGCATCCGCATGGCGGGCAAGGACACGGTGAGCCTGGCCGTCGGAGACTTGGACGGCGACGGCGACATCGTCGAGGGGAACTCGGCCGACGACAACACGACCGGCGGTCCGAACCGGGTCTGGATGGGCTCCGTCTCCGGCACGTGGGGATCGGTGACCTTGACCGACTCGGGCCAGACCCTGGGAACTGCCAGGACCTACGGCTGCGTCCTCGCCGATCTCGATGGCGACGGCGACCTCGACTGCGTGTCGGGCAACTTCGACCAGCCGAACAAGGTCTGGCTCAACCAGTAGGGAGCCTCACTCCGTACTCTCACCGCAGCGCCACGATCCTCGAGCGCAGCTCGTCCGTCCGCGTGTCGCCCGGCGCCAGCTGTTCCTCGTAGATCTCCAGCACCCCCTCGAACAGGCTCCGCGCTTCCTCGCCCCTTCCGGCCGCCACCAGCCATTGGCCGTGCAGCTCCACCGCCCTCGCGTGGGCGAGCCCGTCGGGCGGCAGGTGCCGGTCCGCGATGCGGTTCGACAGGAGCACCAGCTCTTCGGCGGCGTCGACGCCACCCAGCGCGATCCGGTGGTGGGCGACCGCGTCGAGGTAAGGCAGCAGGGAGGGGCTCTCCGCTCCCTGGATCTCGATGGCCGCCTCGACCGCGGACTCGAGCAGCGGACCGGCTTCCTCCCGACGACCTCGATCGGAGAGAAAGCGGCCGAGCTGCACCTGCGCGGAGGCGACGAAGTGGGGGGCCGGCGGCTCGACCTGCTGGAGGTGCTGCAGGCCGCCACGGAGGGCGCGCTCGGCGTCGTCGTACGCACCACGCCGCGACTCGAGCTCCCCGAGCGAGACCTGCAAGAGCCCGAGACCGACGTGGTTATCGTCGTCGAACTCGCGGTGGGTCCGCAGGGACTGCAAGTACATCTCCCGCGCCTCCTCCCAACGACCCTGGTCCGCGAGCAAGCGGCCCAGGTTGAACTCCCATACACCGACCTCGTGCGGGGCGGGGTGGTTCTCGACCCGGTAGTGGCGCTCGATCGCTTGCCGGTAGAGCTTCTCGGCCTCCTCCAGCCGCCCCATCCGCTTCAAGAGGATCGCCAGACCGTTCATCTTGAAGGCGACCCTCGCATGGTTCTCGTCGTTGGCCTCGAGCTGAAACTCCAAGGCCAGCCGCAGGTGCCGCTCCGCCTCCGCGTACATTCCCAGCTCGCGGTAGTTGCCGCCGAGGCTGCCCATCACGGTCGTGAGCACCTCCGGTCGGTCACCGTAGTTCTCGAGCGCGTACTCCGACCCGAACGCGAGGAGATCGACCACCTTGGTGTCCTTGCCTCCGAAGCGCGGATCGGGGCGCGTCAGCATCTGGTAGAGGATGTCGTTCTGGGCTTGCACGTCGCCGAGCATTTCTCCCATCTCGCGCTCGGCAGCGCGCGCGTCGCGGGCGCTGAGCAGTGCCGCGACGGTCCCGCCCGCCATCGACAGCAGCACGAGTGCCGCTGCGGAGAGGCTCAGCCGGCGGCGGCGGATGAACTTGGCCAGGCGATAGGTGAGCTCGGGCGGCCCGGCGACCACGGGACGATTGTCGAGGTGTGCCTCGATGTCGTCGGCGAGCTCCGCCGCCGATCCGTAGCGGCGATCGCGGTCGAGCTCCATCGCGCGCAGCACGATCCAGTCGAGCTCGCCCCTGAGGAGCCGGTGGAGGGAGCGCGGGTTCGTGTCCCGCTTCCGCGCCAGGTGCCGCGACTCCTCGTCGATCGCCCTGACCTTCGAGCTGGGCATCGGCGTCTCTCCGCGCACCCGAGATCGCAGGAGCATCAAGGCCGCGGCGGGGGTCTGATCCCTGGCTTCGATCGGGAGGCGCCCGGTGAGCAGCTCGAAGAGCAGCACGCTCATCGAATAGACGTCGGAGCGCACGTCGATGTCTCGACCATCACCCTCGAACTGCTCGGGGCTCATGTAGGCGGGCGTGCCCAGGATCTCACCGGTGAGCGTTGCGAAGCTGCTCCCGCTGCTGGGATCGACGGCCCGCGCGAGCCCGAAGTCGATGATCTTGGGCCGCGGCTTCCCATCCACGGTGGCGACGAGGATGTTCGAGGGCTTCAGGTCGCGGTGCAGGATCCCGCGCAGGTGTGCGTGGTGCAGGGCGCGCAAGGCCCGGACCATGATCCGCAGGCGCTCGGTGATCCCGAGCATGTGCTCGTCGCAGTACTCGATCAGCGAGCTCCCGTCGACGTGCTCCATGGCGAAGAACGGCCGTCCCTCGGGAGTCACGCCGGCGTCGAGCAGGCGGGCGATCCCGGGGTGCTCCATCCGCTCGAGGGCTTCCTGCTCGAGGCTGAAGCGCTGGATGATCCGCTTCGAATCCATGCCGAGCTTCACCACCTTGAGGGCGACGCGGCGTCGGATGGGCTCGATCTGCTCGCAGAGGTAGACGGTTCCCATGCCACCCTGACCGAGGACGTCGAGGACCCGGTACGGTCCGAGGCGCGCGTTCTCCGCGAGCTGCCCGGCCTCGTCGGTGGCGGCGTCGAGCATCCGTTCGATCGCCTCGTTGCCGGCGCGAAGCCTGTCTTCCTCGAAGACCGGGCTCACGGCGGCATCGGTCGTGAGCAGCTCCTCGACCTCCCCGCGCAGCTCCGGATCGGAGCGGCCGATCGACTCCAGGAGACTCGCCCGCTCTTTCTCGTCGAGGGAGAGCGCGCGCTCGAAGGCCGCGCAGACTTCGGCGTAGCGTTCGGGATTCACGGGGCCTCCTTCTTCAGCGCTCGGCTCAGGAACGCGCGCGCCGTGCGCCATTCGGTTCGCACCTTGGTCGTGGAGATCCCGAGGATCGCGGCCACCTCCTGGACCGGGAGTCCGGTCAGGTAGCGCAGCTCGACGATTCGTCCCTGACGCTCGCTGAGCCTGGTGAGCTTGCTCAGCGCCGCATCGAGGGCGACCAGGTTGATCTCGCCCGCGCTGCCGCCGGGCATTGGCGACTCCTGCACGGCGCTCAGGCTGATGCGCCCCCAGGATCCGCCTCGCTTCTGGGCGGCGCGGGCCCGGGCGTGGTTGTTCAGCATGAACCGCATGGCGACCGAGGCAACCGCGTAGAAGTGCCGGCGGCTGTCCCAGTCCTGGTCGTGGTCCACCAGCTGGAGGTAGGCGTCGTGGACCAGCACGGTCGGCTGGAGCGTCACCGCGCCGCCCCGGCGGGCGAACACCTTTCCGGCCAGCGCGCGTAGCTCGCCGTAGACGAGCGAGAGAAGCTCGGGTGAGGCGTCCGCGTCTCCCGCACCCATCCGGTGCAGGAGCTGCGTGACCTGTCCGGGCACGCGGGTTCTCTCGGCGGGAGCGAGTTCGTTCATCGATCACGGGTGGAACGAAACGGTGGGCCTGGCCTGAAGACGAGAATCCCGATGTTGTCCAACTTCGACTTCGGGGACTCGCGGGCAGATACGAAGTGCGAGCATCGGGCTCGACTGGAAACCATCGTATCTCTTCGCTTCGATTGTCTCGCCCGTCGAGTGCCTGACGATTCGATCTTCTGCTATCTCCTTGTTCGCGCGAGTGGAAATGACCGAGCGGTGTCCCGGGATCGCTTCGGGCCAAGGCATCGACAGATCCGGATACGGCGCCGGGACAGCGCTCGCCGTCGGGTCCGAAGTAGCGGTCAGCGCCTGCGCCCTCGCCTCCGGCGGGTACGCGCGGACCGAGCCGGCCGCTGCGGGCCTGGCCAGGCTCAGGAGCTACCTCGGAAAGCACCCACCCGAGCTGCCCCACCAGAAGGGCATGATGCTCTGGGTCGGCGGCGTGCCCGATCGATCGCCATTGTGCACGATTGCACCTCAGCCGGGTCCGGGCTGGCCACCGGTGGCCGATGGATCCTCCCAACCCTGTAGCCTCCTCGGTCCAGGCGGGGTACAGGCTACGATCGAGTTTGCCCAGGACACGTCTCAGGGCTCGCCGCCGATCTCGCCGTACCCACCCTCGCAGCTCGGGAGCCACTTCGATGAAGACCAGGTCCAGGAGAGTCGTCGTCACCGCTCTGACCGCGCTCGTTGCTGCCGCCCTGCTGCCCGCCGCGGCGACCGCCCAGGCTCAGCTCTTCGAGCTGGACCACTCGGATGCGTCGGAGTGGGAGTATTTCGGGTACAGCTGCGACATCAGTGGCGATCGGGCCATCGTGGGATCGGTCTGGGATCTCCACGCGGGTTTGAACTCAGGTTCCGCATTCATCTACGACGTCTCGACGGGGCAGCAGCTGTTCAAGTTGCTTCCCACGCCGGCACAGGACTGGATGTCGTTCGCGTACAACGTGGCCATCGACGGAGACCGAGCCGTGGTCGGGGCGCCCGACTACGGGGCCGCCGGGACCAGGAAAGGAGCGGCCTTCCTCTACGACGTGGGGACCGGCCAGCAACTCCAGATGATCGTTCCGGCGGACAACGAGATGAGAGACTACTTCGGTATCGACGTGGCGATGAACGAGGCGTACATCGTCGTCGGAGCTCCAGGCGACAAGCCGAACGGCTCCTGGTCCGGTTCGGCCTACGTGTTCGACAGATCGACCGGCCGGTCATCGGTGTTCGGCTCCGCAACCATGGCACAGGAGTCGCCTACCTGTTCGATCCCGTGCCATTGGGCATCCCCTTCTGCTTTGGAGACCTCTTCGTCGACACCCCGTGCCCCTGCGCGAACGACAACGACGGCAGCGTTCCCGGCTCGGGGTGCGCCAACGGGGCCTTCGCCTCCGGTGCGCAGCTGACCGCGGAGGGGATGCCGAGCGTGAGCGAGGACACCCTGGTGCTCACCACGACCGGAGTGGATCCGAAGAACTCGGGCCTCTACTTCCAGGCGAACAATCGGGTCAACGGTGGGGGAGGATCCTACTTCGGCGACGGCTTGCGCTGCGCCGGTGGTGGGCTCGTTCGGCTTCAGATCCGGATCTCCAACGCAGCCGGCGTCTCCAGCACGACCATCTCCATCGCCGCGAAGGGAGGGGTCTCTCCCGGTGATGTCAAGCGCTACCAGTGCTGGTATCGCGACAACTCCGGTCTGCAGCCCTGTGGACCCGGGGTGTACGACTTCAACCTGTCCAACGGCTTCGAGATCATCTGGCGACCTTGAGGTGCCCGGGGCCGGTCGAAGGCCACGGCAGGGCTTCACCGCCCCACACCGCGGATCAGCGGAGATCCCCCCGCGTGAAGAGCGCCTCGACCTCCCCTCGCAGGATCTTCCCCGTGGTCCCGCGAGGCAAGGCGTTCCGGTCGACGAGGTGGATCTCCCCGGGTTGCTTGTACCCGGCGAGCTCGCGCCGGCACCTCGCCGCCAGGTTCTCCGTGGTCACCTCGTCGTCGACGGTGGCCACGAGGGCGATGGGTACCTCACCCCACTGCTCGTCCGCCCGCCGGATCACGACCGCCTCGTCCACTCCCGGATCGGCGAGCAGAACCCGCTCGATCTCGGCGGGGTAGACGTTCTCTCCGCCCGTCTTGATCAGGTACTTGCGCCGGTCGACGAAGTCGAGAGTGCCGTCGGAGTTGCGCACGAGGACGTCGCCGCTGTGGAACCAGCCATCTCGAAGGGCCCGAGCCGTTCCCTTCTCGTCGTTCCAGTAGCCGCTGAAGAGCGTGGGCCCACGCAGGATCGCCTCGCCGGGTGTTCCGTCGGGAACGTCGCGTCCCTCCTCGTCGACGAGCCGCAGCTCGCTGCCCCTGGTCTGGACCTTGGAGAGGCTGTCCGGCACGACGCCGACCGGGATCAGTCCCGACGAAGCGGGAGGGAGCCCGGCTTCGGTGGAACCGAAGCTGTTGACGAACGGTGCGTCGAGCAGGCGCGTGATCTCGGCGATCTGATGGGGGGGAACCAGGTCCGCCATCGAGCCGCACTGCACCACGCCGCGGGGCACGGTCCCTCGCCGCTTCAGCTCGGTGACGAGGGGGCGAACCATACCGGGGACGAGCTTCAGCCAGCCGAGCGGTTCCTCCTCGACCACCTCCGCCAGCCGTGCCGGGTCGAAGCCGTCGTGGACGATCACCTTTCCTCCGCCGAGCAACGCGGCGATCGACGGCTCCAGCCCCACCAGGTGGAAGAAGGGCGGCCAGGCGAGGAAGGTGTCGCGCCAGGTGACCTCGAACTCGGATGCGACCAGCCGGTAGCGGGCGAGCTGCGCACGGTGGCTGAGCGTAGCTCCCTTGGGGAACCCGGTGGTCCCGCTGGTGTACAGGATCAGGAACGGGTCGTCCGGCGCGACGCGCACCTCCACCTCGCGCGGGTCGGCGTCGGCGATCCGCCGCTCGTAGGAGTCCCCGAGGATCAGGACGTTCCCGCCGGTCGCGTCGATCCTCTCGCGGAAGCGCGGGGAGGTCACGATCAGCGCCGGCTCGACCAGCTCGAGGCAGTGCCGCAGCTCCTCCCCGGCGAGGCGCCAGTTCTGGCAGGCGAGCACCGCGCCGACTTGCGCGCCGGCGAGGAGCAGCTCGAGGTACTCGGCGCGGTTCTCCGAGAGGATCGCGACGCGATTCCCGTGGCCGACGCCGAGTTGGCGCAGCACCCGCGCGCCGCGGGACACCCGATCGTCCAGCTCGGCGTAGGATCGCCGGCACCGCTCGTCCGTCACTGCGAGCGCCTCGCCGGCTCGCCGCGCCCGTGCGCGGAAGAGGGCGCCGATTGTCCCGCCCGGCTCTGCGTCGGCGGGCGTCGAGTCAGGCGTTGGTCTCGTCGATCTCGGGCCTGGCATGGGGAAGTGATACCCGACCGGGTGGTGATTCACACCCCCGAAGGCCGTCCCGCAGGGCGGTGACCGGTTCCTGGCGGGAGCCAGGGCCCGGGGGTCCGAATCACTGCCCCACGCCGGGTTCGTGCCACAACGACCGCCAGTACCGGCGGTCGGTCTCGTAGACGTCGATGGGACGGCGGGCCGGGTCGCGGCCGGCGGGCAGGACGCCGAAGCGCACCATCTCCCGGACGTACTCGGGGCGCGGCTCGAAACCCTCCATGTCGAATCGCTTGATCTCGTGCAGCCGTGTCTGCGCGGCTCGCAAGTGGGCGAGGATCACCTGGTAGTCGGGGTCGTCGACCGAGCAGAAGACGACCGGATGCTGGACCGGACGAGGGGCTTTGCTCCGATCCTCGGTGATCATCTCCGGAGCCGACGACGTGCCCACGGCATAGCCGCCCGATTCACGGGCGAGCGGGGTCATCAAGAGCAGTGACTCCTCCGGCTGCGTAAGATCGAAGACGGTGTGTCGCGAGAACCTGCTGGTCGGCCGCTGCCAGCCCTCCAGGTCGCCAAAGCCGTCCACCGGAACGGAATCGGTGACGGACCGTGGGAGCATGGCACCGTGGCACGCGGCACACCGGCGTTCGATCGATTCCGTGGCGGGTCGCGTCGTCGGCCAGTCATCGGCCATCTCGCGGATCGGCTCGTTGTTGCGCCACCAGCCTCCGATCTGCCCCGTTCCGTAGGCGGCGTAGGTGCCCGCATACTGCGCCGCGGTGTCGATCCACAGGCGGACCAGGGTCTGTTCCTCGCGGCTCAGCTCGACCTCATGGTGGCTCCCGTCGATCTTGTCCATGAGCGGCGATGCGGAGCTGTACATCGTGTACGGCTCATCATTGCCAATGGGGCGGCCATCGACGTTCTCGATCCCCTCCCAGCGATACCCGGCCCCGTCGGTGATCTGCCGGTGCAGGATCAGGTTGTAGTAGGCCAGCGAGTACGTCGGACCCCGGTGACCGGTCAGCACGATCCCGCCTTCGCGCTTCTCCGCGTCGTGGCAGGACACGCAATGCCGGTCGAGGATCGGCTGAACGTCGCGAGGGAAGTCGATGATCTCCGGCACGCCTGCGATCGGTTCGATCCGACTGGGGGCGGGGCGTCGCGCCCGCCGACCGAGCAGCGAGGGCGGCGACTGGGTCCGGCGCTCGTGACAGCCGACGCATCCCCGCTGTTCGCCGGGCTGCAGTGTCACGAAGCTGCGCATCTGCTTCACGGACCGGTCCTGCCCGTCGAGCAACGCGAAGTACAGGCTACGCAGCGGTGGAGCCTCGAAGCACGCCGATCCATCTTTGGCCACAGGAACGGTGCCCAGGATGCGCTTGAGGGTCCACGAGCCGCCGTGAGCGATGGGCGTGGTGCCGCCGCCGTGGTAGTTGGCGGGCTTGGGCAGATCCTCGAGGACCAGCAGCTTCTCGATGCTCCCCCGCTTCACACCCCGCATCTTCCGACCTTCGTAGACATCGGCGACGAATAGGGTCGCGCTGTTCGCGGACAGGTCCACCAGCGAGGGAAGGACTGGTTCGCGGGGGCGGGGCGTCAGCGGGCGCGGTTCGTGGACCATCCGGGGGCCCGTGTAGAGGGTCACCCTCTCCCCCGAATCGCTCAACAGCTCGATCGTATTGTGACGGGCCACGAGAAAGGCGTGGGCCGAGACCGGAAACGGGTCTCGATGACCGCGCTCTCCCGCCGGCGAGATGCGCTTCAGACGCTCGGGCGCATTCGGTCCGCCACGTGCCGAGACGACCATCACCTGCCCTGCATGCTCGTTGGAACCGTGATAGCCCGAGTCGATGAACACGGCGTCGCGAGTCCCGGGGATCGGTTGCGCGTCGATGAACACTCCCCCCGGTGTCTGGTTTCCGAAGTAGACCCGTGCCCCGGTCCCGTCCGGGTTCATCGTCCAGAGGTGGTGGAACGACACTGCATCGCGGTTCACGTACTCCCAGCGCGTGTAGAGGATCCGTCCGTCCGGCAGGATGCTCGGTGTGTTCTCGGTGACGGCTCCCGAGGACAGCATCCGCATCCCGGAACCGTCGGCGTTGCAGCGGTACATCACGGCCACCGGGGCGAGCCAGCACAGCACGTACCGCTTGCAGCGAGAAGAGCAGAACGCGATCCCGCCGTCGGGCAGGTAGCACGGCTCCACGTCGTCCCAGTCCCCGCTGGTGATCTGCCGCAGACCCGTTCCGTCGGCTTCGATCTCGTACAGGTTGTAGTGGTGCGTGCCACCCTTGCGGTACGAGAAGACGATCCGCTGCGCGTCCCAACGGACCGCCGGATCCCGGATCCCACCCCCGGGATCGTTCAGCAGCTCCGTGATCTCACCGGTATTCGGATCGAGCCGGCAGAGCCGCGCCCCGTCTTCGCCGTGGAGCCACTCGTTCTCGTCGGTGCAGGCGTAGCCGAAGTTCGCGTAGTAGTGCCGGCTCGGATCGCGCCCCGGATGGCGTTCGGCGAAGACGATGTCCGGGAGGGCGCCGACGCCCAGGCGAGCGCATTCGTCCCTCCGCCGGGCCGCCTCCTGGTGGCGTCTTGCCCGCTCGACCTCGCGAAGTTCCTCGGCCCGCGCATCGTGGTGGGCGGCGATCTCCTCGGCAGCGAGCGCTCGACCCCAGATCGCCACCTCGTCCACGTAGCCGCGGAAGCGATTCGCCTCGCTCGGGATCCCGTACGAATCACCGATGCCCAGCCCTTCGCCCTGCACCGACCGGATCGTTCCGTCGTACCGCGCGGTTCCGACCGGTACTCCGTTCAGGTAGACGGTGAGGGTGCCCGTTCGTTCGGCCACGCCCACCAGGTGGAACCATCGTCCGGGGGTGATGCCCCCTCCTTCCGCGGCGATGATCGCTCCCCCTTCCGTGTGGTGATAGAGGCTGGCCGAGCCTTCGTGGATCGCCAGGTGGTATGCGTATTCGGGCGCCGCCCCCCAGCGCAGCACCAGTCGGCTCCAGGTCGAGATCTCGGTGGGCTGGATCCACGCCTCGATCGTGTAGCTCGGCCCCAGCCGCAGATCGTCTGAAGCCCCAGCCACCAGGTACCGAGCGTCGCCCGGTTTCACTCCCAGGGCCACGGCCATTCCCGACACCCCCGGCACCTCGGCGTTCCCGACGAATCGCACACTGCCTTCCCGGGCCGTCAGCGTGTCAGTCGACCGACCGGCCGTATCCCTCAACGCGCCATCGAAGTTCCAGAGGCAAACCGGCTCCTGATCCTCGGGCGCCGCCCCGGATGCTCCGAGCATCGTCAGCAGAAGGATGATCGCGGGTTGCAGCATTGTCACTCGAAGTCCCGATCCACCCACGATATCAGCCCACCGTATTCGCCTGATGTCGCCAGAAGCCCCCAACGGGTGGTCCCAACTCGCGTAGTGGTAAGTGCTTAGAAAACCGCACCCCGAGCCAGGATCCTCCACCCGATGGGTGACTCCCAGCCTACCGCCATACGTCCAGACTTCAACGGCTCGCTCGGCATCGAGGGGCGTCCCGATCGCCTGACCTCGAACGGTGGCACGGTCGTTCTTCGGGAGCTTGATGATCGCCTTGGGGTGAGCGTTTCGCTCGCGTCACGGCTGACCGACTCGCGGAGTCCATCCCGGGTGCGGCACAGCTTGAGGGAACTACTTCGGTCGTGGATCTACACGATGGCCACCGACCGGACTCATGCGAGCGCCGTGGACGAGTTGTCCGAGGATGCTGGACTGCGCATGGCGTCCTCGGATCGCCGTGGGCTTTCGATGCTGGAAGAAGGGAGTCGATTGGCTTCGCAGCCGACGCGCTCGCGGTTGCTTGCGAACCTCTCCAGTGACTCCAACCTTGAGGTACTCGAGGCCGGCGTCTTCGACTCTGCAGCTCGCTCGATACTGTCGATGGGCGGTGGGCGCAAGTTGGAGCACGCAACGCTGGACATCGACTCGTATCCGCACGAGATCCACGGCCATCAGCCCGGTTCGGATCACAACGGGCACTACCGGATGCGCTGCTATCACCCACTCGGCGTCATGCTGGGGGAAACGGGGCACTGGCTCGCCCTGAAGCTGCGACCGGGAAACGTGCACACGGCTCACGATGCGACTGAGCTACTACTGCCCTTGATCGATCGGACGAAAGAGGAGATCGCGGAGAGTGTCAGCGTGCGCGGCGACGCTGGGTTCGTCGGGCCGGACCTCCTCGAGGATCTCGAGGAACGTGGGATTTGGTACGCATTCCGCCTGATCAAGGACAGTCGATTGCGCGAATGGGAAGAGATCCACGCGCGCCGACCTCCAGGGAGGCGTCCTGCAAAGCCTAGGACGTGGTGCCATGACATCGAACATCGCGCGGACACCTGGCCGCACAAGCGCCGCGTCGTCCTCGTGGTCCAGGAGCGCCCGGAGGAGCTGTTCCTGCACACCTTCTTCATCGTGACCAGCTTCACGCGCAAGGAGATGAGCGCGGACGAGGTCCTCGACTACTACCGAGAACGCGGCACGATGGAGGGACACATCGGCGAGCATCAGTCCGTCGTGAATGGCGCACTCTCCAGCACGAACCGGCCGAAGAGTCACATCAAGCATCGTGAGATTGGCGAACGCGCCGAGCCGATCGACGCTGAGGCGGCGAACGCGGCTGCACTTTGCCTGCATGGCATCGCCTACAACCTGCTCAACACGCTACGACTCTTGGGCGGAACGTCGGGAAACGTCGACGAGAACTCCGGCCTTCACCTACGCCGCGCCCGTCGAATCCTGCTGAACGTGGCCGGTCGTGTGATCATCTCCGCCAGGCGTGCGACGCTGATCGTCTCGGAGCGAACAGCAGCCGTCTGGGCGCGGCTGTGGAAAGCACTGCGGAAACTCGAGCCGCAACCCGCCCTCCCCTGACCACGACAACCCGCCGGAAAGCTACGCGACCCATCCTGGGGGAAAGGGGGCACTATGCGCGGAGCACGCGACTTCCGTGCCATGGCCCCAGACCCCGCAGCTCGACCTCAAAACAACGGAGAAATATCAGCCTCCTGAATATGCCGGG
>CAZCAC010000085.1:0-36858 GCA_964496575.1 uncultured Planctomycetaceae bacterium
CAGAAACCGACTCCGATTGGATCAGCCTGCTTTCTGCGCGCAGCGCGCAGAAACCAACTCCGCGTAGATCAGAGGACTCTCATGAAGATCGGTCTCCTCGCCCTCAGCGGCATCCGCGCCGCCGATCCCGTTCTGCTCGAGCTGGGCCTGACCCTGCCCGGCTTCGTCGAGCGCAGCAAGCAGGTCGCCGCGCTGCCGAGCCTCGGCCTGCTCTACCTCGCCGCGGTGACGCCCGCCGGCCACGAGCTCGATTACTGGGAGGCGGACGCCGACGGAGCCGAGCCGGACGAGCTGTACGAGTGCGACCTCGTCGCGATCAGCACCTTCACGGCGCAGGCCTTCGAGGCCTACGCGATCGCCGACCGGCTGCGCGAGCGTGGGGTTCTGGTGGCGATCGGCGGGTTGCACGCGACCGCGCTGCCCGAGGAGGCGAAAGCGCACGCCGACTTCGTCGTCGTGGGGGAGGGGGAGAATGTCTGGCCGGAGGTGGTGCGACGCGCCGAGCGGCGTGAGCAGCGGGGGATCCTCCGGGCGCGCGACTTCCCGCCGGTGCGCGTCGAGGAACTGCCGGTGCCGCGCTACGACCTGCTCGGCGACCGGCCCTACAACCGCTACACCGTCCAGACCGGCCGGGGCTGTCCGTGGCGCTGCGAGTTCTGTGCCTCGACGGTGATGCTCGGCGAGCGCTACCGCAAGCGACCGGTCGCCCACGTCGTCCGCGACATCGAGGCGATCCTCGAGCTACACCCCGGTGCGTTCATCGAGTTCGCCGACGACAACACCTTCGTCGACAAGCGCTGGGGGATCGAGCTCTGCAGGGCGCTCGAGCCCCTCGGCATCCGCTGGTTCACCGAGACCGACGTCTCCGTCGCCGACGAACCCGAGCTGCTCGAGGCGATCGCCGCGTCGGGGTGCCGCCAGCTCCTGATCGGGCTCGAGGCGCCGCGCCGGGAGGCGCTCGAGGGAATCGAGTTGCGCACCAGCTTCAAGCTCGGGCGCTTCCCCCTCTACGCGGACGCGATCGAGCGGATCCAGGAGCACGGGATCACCGTCAACGGCTGCTTCGTGCTCGGGCTCGACGGCCAGGGGCCCGGGGTCTTCGACGACGTGCTCGAATTCGTCGAGCGGACCGGGCTCTACGAGGTGCAGATCACCCACCTGACCGCCTTCCCGGGTACGCCACTCCTCGACCGGCTGCTCGCCGAGGGGCGGGTCATCGAGCCGGCGCGCTGGGACCTCTGCACCCTCTTCGACGTCAACTTCCAGCCGAGGCGAATGAGCGTCCCGGAGCTACGGGAAGGGATGTACCGGCTGAGCGAGGCCCTCTACGAGGCGAAGGCGATCGAGCGGAGACGGGCGCCCTTCTTCGAAGCGCTGCGCCGGAGAGGGGGTCGCCGGGGCCGGAGAGTCGCCGCCCCCGACCGTCGCGCCTCCTGAGCTGCACGTCGTCGGTTTCGGCCGGCGATTGCCCGGTCCGAGGGCAACTCCCCGGACGGGTGACGGGCGGCGGGCACGAGAATCGGTATCGTATCGTCCCGCCATGACCGCCTCTTCCGCCACAGCTCGGCCGCGCAACCACCTGGTGCTGATCCTCTGGGTGCTGCTCGGCATCGTCCTGTCGCTCCTGCTGCTGCCCGCCGCCGTCGGCGCTTTTCTCGACGAGGTCTTCGAGGGCTCGGCGAGCGTGCGGATCGAGCGCGGGGCCGAGGAGATCTGGGAGGCGGTCGCCGACTACCGCGAGCACCCGGTGCACGGCGTCCAGACCCTCTCCGTCGACGAGCTGGACGACATCGACGGGCGGCCCGCCTGGGAAGAGCGGATGACGCGGCGGACGGCGCTCCTGACCACCACGGCTTCCGAGCCGCCCACGCGGCTGGAGCGGCGCAGCGAGAATCCCGACGACGAGATCGTGCTCGACTGGACGCTCGTCATCGAGCCGGTCGAGGGAGGCTGCCTCGTGACCGTGTCGCAGCGGATCGAGGTCCTCCCCGGCGGGTGGTACGGCGCCAACGTGCGCTTCTGGATGCTGCTGCTCGACGAGGCGGAGCGGGGCGCGCGCGGCTACCTCGAGCGGCTGGCGCAGGCCCTCGACCGGGGAGGAGCACCGCGGTGACCGTCTCGCGCAGGGTCCGGCGCGCGCGCGCCCTCGGACTCACCCTTCTCCTGCTCCTCCTCGTCTTCGCCCTGCTCGGCCTGCGCGTCGGCAGCGCCGGCGACCGGTCGCTGGCCGACGGCCTCCAGGGCGTGATGGCGCTGGTCGGAGTGGGCGAGCCGCTCGAAGGGCACGGCCAGGTGATCCTCGAGCTGCGGCTGTGGCGCGTCCTGGTCACGATCGGCGTCGGCGCCGCGCTGGCGCTCTCCGGCGGGCTCCTGCAGGGGGTCTTCCGCAACAGCCTCGCCTCTCCCTCCTTGATGGGGATCAGCTCCGGCGCGATGCTCGGTGCCTCGATCGCGGTGCTGCTCGTCGGCGGCTACGGCCCCGACCTCGACGTCCAGCAGGTCGCCGGCTCGGCGCCGATCCTGATCACCGTGTTCGGCTTCCTCGGCGCGCTCGGCGCGGCGTTCCTGGTCACGCTGCTGGCGAGCCGCGGCGGGCACATCTCCGTTCCGACCTTGCTGCTGGTCGGGATCGCCATCAACGCGTGCTTCGGTGGAATCCTCGCCGCGGTGCAGTACCTCAGCTTGCAGGACTTCGAGATGACCCGGGCGGTCTTCGCCTGGACGTTCGGGACGCTGCAGGATCGCTCGCCATACCACGTCATGCTGCTCCTCCTGTGCCTCGCGCTCGCGGCCCTGACGATCCCGTTCGTGGCGCGCGAGCTCGACCTCTTTGCCGGCGGGGAAGAGGACGCCCGTGCCCTCGGCGTGAACACCTCGGCGGTCAAGCTGCTGGCGGTGGTCGCGGCATCCCTCGCGGCGGGGGCGGCGGTCGCCGTGGCGGGGCAGATCGCCTTCGTCGGCCTGATCGTTCCGCACATGGTGCGCCTCGTCACCGGCTCCTCGCACCGCACCCTGCTGCCGCTCTGCCTGGTGGCGGGCGCGGTGTTCCTCCTCGGCGCGGACGTGCTCCAGCGCCTGTGGCTGGGCGATCACCCGCTCAAGCCCGGCGTCCTGATGTCGCTGGTCGGCGGGCCCTTCTTCCTGATGCTCCTGGTGCGCAACCGCAAGGTGATCCAGGGATGGTGAACCTCCTCGAGTCGCGCGGCCTGGCCTTCGAGTACCCCGGGGGGATCCGGGCACTCGACGGCGTGGATCTCACCTGCGCGGCGGGGGAGCTGCTGGCGGTGATCGGCCCCAACGGCTCGGGCAAGACGACGCTCCTGAAGCTCTTCGCCGGGCTCCTGGAGCCGCTGCGGGGCGAGGTGCTGCTCGAGGAGGCGAGCCTCGCCTCCTTCTCGGCCCGCGAGCGCTCGCGGCGCATCGCGGTCGTGCCGCAGTTCCTGCGCTCCCTGCCCGACATGACCGTCGAGGACTTCGTGGTCGGCGGTCGCTACGGCCACCTCGGCCTGTGGAAGCAGGAGACCCCCCGCGACTGGGAGGTTACGCGCGCCGCGCTCGCCGACGCGGACCTCGCGGAGCTCGCCGACCGTCTCCTGCTGCAGCTCTCGGGCGGGCAGCGGCAGCGGGTGCTGATCGCCCGCGCCCTGGCGCAGGAGGCGGAGGTGCTGCTCGTCGACGAGCCGAGCAACTCCCTCGATCCCGAGCACCAGATCCGCGTCTTCCAGCTGCTCGCCAACCTGACCGGAGAGGGGCGCGGGGCGGTCGTGGTAACCCACGACCTCAACCTGGCCAGCCAGTTCGCCACGCGCCTCGCCGTCCTCTGTGAGGGGCGCGTCCGGATCATCGGCAGCGCGGCCGAGGTGCTGCGACGCGAGGTGCTCGAACCCGTGTACGGCCCCGACCTGCGCTACGGCTCCTTCCCCGGCAGCGAGGACCACCCCTTCGTGCTCCCGTGGCAGGAAGCTACTGGCCGTTAGCTCCGGTCTGACAGCTGCTTCCTACAACTCCCCCAGCACCGTTTCCAGCCGCTGTCGCAGGGCTCCGATCGTCTTCGACTTGAAGGAGCTCCGCGTCTTCTCCAGGGTCACGACCGCATCCATCAGGGCGTCCTTGACCGTGGCCAATCGCTCTTCGCTCGCGCGCATCTCCGTCGCGCAGGGGTTGGGCTCGAGGGCGCCCTCGTCGGTCAAGCGCTTCAGGTCGCGCAGGCCCTCGAGAATGCTGGAGAGGGTAGTGTCGACGAAGGAGTGGACCGGGCCGCTCATCTCCCTTCCGGACATCGCGTGCAGCGTGTCCTCGACCGACTCGATCGACGCGAGCGTGTTTCGATTCCGCTCTCGCGCATCCAGCACCGTCTGATAGGTCCTCGACAGACCGATCGCCCGTCGCACGGCGTCGAGCATCTGCTCGAAATCTATCGGCTTGACCAGGTAGGCGATCACCGACAGCTGGACCGAATCGATCGCCGTGGAGAGGGAGGGATAACCGGTGGCGAGGATCGCCGGCATGCCTCGCGCCACCTCCGGCAGATCGCGGATCAACTCCAGCTCGGAGTTGCCCGGCATCTTGATGTCCGCGATCAACAGGTCGTAGCGGTTCTGCTCCAGGAGACTCCGAACTCTGCTGCCGTCGGAGGCGCAGTCACATTCATAGCCCTCCTTGCGCAGCAGGTCGGCGGTCGAGTCGAGGAACGTCTCTTCGTCGTCAGCGACGAGTATCTTGCCCAATACGCTGGTGTCTCTCATGGCTACAAGATGAAGGAGCGAGAAGGAGCGAGGGATTCTCCCTGGTAAGCCCAGGATACAGGATTCGTCAGGACAGTACAAAAGTCACGGCGGGCCGCCAGGGGGCGGCCCGCCGGTATCATCATCACACGACCTGGGGTCCGTGGGGCTCGTCGACTACTGCCAGACGACCTCGTAGGCACCCGTCAGGTTGCTGTCCGTTCCGCAGGGGCCGCCGGGGTCGCGGAACCAGAGCTGGTAGACGATCGTCTCCCCGGGGTTGATGGCCCCCTTGGTCACCAGGGAGATGGTGGTGGAGCCCGCACCCGAGCCGTTCAGGGCGATGATCTGCAGGCGCTCGGTGGGGGCGCCGACGCACAGGATGCCGTCCTTGAAGGGCAGGTTGATCGAGCTCCGCCCCTGCAAGAACAGGGCCATCTGGTTGGGGCGGGCCTGAGAAGCGTGCAGGACGAGGTCGTCGAGCGACACCATGTTGCTGCCGCTGGCGGAGAGGACGCCGCCCGATCCCGTCGAGTTGCGACATCCTTCCCCGAGAGAGCCGGCGTTGGAGCAGGGGCAGGTCGCTCCCGTCCCGTCACCCAGGCAGACCGGGTTGCCGGGGTCGTCGAGGCGGTACAGGTCCGGGCGCCAGTTCTCCAGCGTGCAGCGCATGCGGTTGATCTGCTCGTTGGTGAACTCCCACATGCACAGATCGTCGGAGTAGTCGAGGTAGTTGTGGAACGGGTCCGACGAGCCACACGACGACTGGCTGCCGGGGCAGCCCCAGGTCGGCGAGGACTCCTTGTTGGTGTCGCAGATCGTATCGCCGTTGGTGTAGCAGCTGCCGCTGTGGCAGCCGCCGTCGAAGGGGTGCCAGAGGCCGAGATAGTGCCCCACCTCGTGCGTCGTGGTACGCCCCTGGTTGTAGGGAGGGCCGATCGGGCCGTTGCGGCCGAAGGAGGACCAGAGGATGACGACTCGGTCGGAGTTGGAGCCGACGATCCCGCCCTGCGGCAGATCCGGCACGTAGCCGAGGTAGCCCTGGGCGCTGTTGGTGTAGATGTTGAGATAGCGGTTGGTGTCCCAGGCGAGGGTGTTCCAGTAGTTGCCGCCGTCGTTGTACCAGGTGTTGTTGGAGGAGTAGGTGATCCCGGTGGTCGGGTTGCCGGAGGGGTCGACGGTTGCCAGCTCGAACTGGATCATGCCGTCGTTCCCGTTGGCGCCGTTGGTGCCGGGGAGGGCGAGGAAGTCCTCGTTCAGGATGTCGATCTGCGTCTGGACCTTGGCGGGGCTGATGTAGCCGGTGCCGCTGGTCCTCTGGATGACGTGCACCACCACCGGGATGGTGTAGATGAACGTCGGGTCGTACTCCGCCTTCGGAGTCGTCGAGCTGTAGGCGCAGTCCGACGGCGCCAGCAGCGCGTTCGCGGCGTGCTGGGGATCCAGGGGCGGCGTGCCGCAGCGGCGGCCGTTCTTCCGGAACGACGGGGACTCGACGAAGGCCGACCAGGTCGGGAACGACTGGCCGCCGACCGAGATCGCCGCAGGGCCCGCGGGGGCCGTGGCGGGCGGTGGCTGTTGCGCGGAGAGGTCGAGGCAGAACAGGCCGCAGAGGGCGGCGGAGGTGAGGAGAGCGTTCATTGGCTGGGATCGGGTCAGAGGCCTGGAAAGGACGGCGGGAGCCGGCGCGCAAGGGGGGAGGTCGCGCCGGCTGGCTCCGGTAGGAACCGCACCCGCCACCCTCAACGATCCGCCGGAGAAGTGGGCTCCCCGTCGCTTTTTTGGCGAATTCTTCCCATTTCCGTCCGGGACCGCGCCTCTCCCTCCACGGGCCGGCCCGGGGGGGCTCCCTCCCCGAGGTGAGCCAGCGACTGCCAGCACCGTTTTTCTCCTCCGAAGAGGCCGCCTTTCGTGGATCCCCGCGGGGCCGCGGGCCGATAGCTGCAGCATGTGCGGGATCCTGGGCATCGTGGCGGCGAGAGGCACCGCCCCTTCGGTCGGTCGGCTCGAGGTCGCGCGGATGCGCGAGCACCTGGCCCACCGCGGCCCCGACGGCGCGGGGCTGTGGCGCGAGGAGAACGTGATCCTGGCCCACCGGCGCCTGGCGGTCCTCGACCCGACGCCGGCCGGCGAGCAGCCGATGGCCACGCCCGATGGTCGCTACCACCTGATCTACAACGGCGAGCTCTACAACGACCACGAACTCCGCGAGGAGCTGCTCGCGGCCGGCGCCGTGCCGGGCGGCTTCCGCAGCGAGTGCGACACGGAGACGCTCCTGTGGGCGTTCGCCACCTGGGGTCCGGCGGTCTTCCCACGCCTGCGCGGCATGTTCGCGATCGCGGTCTACGACAGCACCGAGCAAGTGCTGCACCTGGCGCGCGATCCGCTGGGGATGAAGCCGCTCTACTTCCACCGGGGCGCGCGCGAGCTGACCTTCGCCAGCGAGCCCCGGGCGATCCTGGCCCACCCCGCGATCGAGGCCCTGCCCGACATCGTCATGGTCAGCGCCTACCTCTCCACGCTGCACAGTTGCCTGGGCTCGCGCACCCTCTTCCAGGGCATCCAGACCCTGGAGCCCGGCGAGCAGCTGTGCTTCGACACCAGGACCGGGCGGGTCCAGGTGAATAGCTTCCGCCGACCCGTGCCCGTCGATCCCGGTCGTCACGAGCCGGAGCGCTGTGAGCGCGAGGTTCGCGAGCGGCTCGAGGACTCCCTGGCCACTCACCTGCGGGCCGACGTGCCGGTCGCGGCGTTCCTGAGCGGCGGCCTCGACAGCTCGATCCTCTGCGACATCGCCTCCCACCGTGGGGTGGCGCTCGACACCTGGTGCGCGGGCGGCCGGGACGAGGAGAGCGAGGAAGGGGAGGAGGACTTCGAGTACGCGCGCCTGGCGGCAGCGGTCATCGGAGCGCGGCATCGCGAGGTCGAGATCGACGAGAGTCGCTTCCTGCGCGACTGGAGCTGGATGGTGGACGAGCTGGGTCTGCCGCTCAGCACTCCGAACGAGGTCGCCATCCACGCCATGGCCGGCGCACTCCGCCGGGAGGGCAACGTGGTCGCGATCAGCGGCGAGGGCGCCGACGAGCTGTTCGCCGGCTACGAGCTGGCCATGCAGGCCGCGGCCGCCTTCTGCGAGACGCCGAGCGACCGGCGCACCGGCGGTCGCTTTCAGCTCGAGGCCGCCAGCTGGGTCGCGCTCGGTATCAAGCACCACGTCCTGCATCGCGAGGTGCTGCCGGCGGTGGAGGGCGACGCCTTCCTGATCGGGGAGTACGACGAGCTGTTCCGGCGCTGCGAGCGAGAGGCGGGACCGGAGGCCTCGCCCCTCGACGCGCACCTGCGCTTCCTGCGCCACGGCAACCTGACCGCGCTCCTGCGGCGCCTCGACAGCGCCTGCATGCTGGCCTCGGTCGAGGGTCGCACGCCCTACGCCGACATCGCGGTGGCCGCGCTGGCCGACTCCTTGCCCATGACGGCCAAGCTGGGTGAGCTGGAGCCCGCCGGCGCCACGGCGGCGAACCGCGCGGTTCGCGGCAAGCTCGTCCTGCGCCGGGCCTGGCGCGAGCACCTGCCGGCCGCGGTGATCCAACGTCCCAAGGCGTCGTTCCCCCTGCCCTTTCAGCGCTGGGTGGGGAAGCTGGCCTGGAAGCTCGAGACCTCGCCGTTCGCCCGCGTCTTCTACTCCACGGCGGCTCGGGAGGAGGTCGCCCGGGATCCCGTGCGCCACTGGCAGCTCGCCTGGCCGATGCTGAACCTCGCGCTGTGGGGCGACCGCTGGTTCTCCTGAGTCCTGCCCTTTACCGGCCCCATCCTCGCCCTTTCCGGTAGCCTACGTTCTCCGGTCGTATCGCGAGAATCCCAGCATCAGGAGCCGCACCATGCGAGAGCGCCAGACTCTCACTCGCAGGCAATTCATCGAACGAGCGGGGGTGGCGGTCGCCGTGCCGTACGTCCTTCCGTCCTCGGTTCTCGCCCGCCCCAGGCCAGCGAACGGATCACCCTGGGCGTGATCGGCTGCGGTGGAATGGGTCGCGGGAACATGAGGCAGTTCCTCGGCATGCCCGACGTCCAGGTCGTCGCCGTCGCCGACCCGGACCTCGTCCAGCGCGATGCGGCACGGAAGGAGGTTGAGGCGAAGTACGCCGGCGAGAGCGCCAGTGGCACCTTCCGGGGCTGCGCCTCCTACAACGACTACCGCGAGCTCCTCGCCCGCGACGACATCGACGCCGTCATCCAGGCGACCCCCGACCACTGGCACGCGCTGGTCGTCGTCGACGCGGCGCGCGCGGGGAAGGACATCTACGGCGAGAAGCCGCTCAGCCTGACCATCCAGCAGGGGCGGGTGATGAGCGATACGGTGACCCGCTACGGCCGCGTCTTCCAGACCGGCAGCCAGCAGCGCTCCGACGCGCGCTTCCGCCAGGCCTGCGAGCTGGTGCGCGGCGGGCGGATCGGAATGGTGTGCCGCGTGACCTGCGGGCTGCCCACCGGCAGCCGGACCGTCAATCAGCCCGCGATCCCCGTGCCGGACGGCTTCGACTACGACCTCTGGCTCGGACCCGCTCCGGAAGCGCCGTACTGCGAGCAGCGCACGCACTGGAACTTCCGCTGGATCCTCGACTACTCCGGCGGACAGGTGACCGACTGGGGGGCGCACCACATCGACATCGCGCACTGGGGGCTCGGACTCGGCATGACCGGACCGGTGGAGGTGGAAGGGGAAGGCGAGTTCCCCACCGACGGCCTGTGGAACGCGGCGGTGCACTACCGCTTCGTCGCCCGGTACGCCAAGGGGGTGGAGATCGTGGTCACCGACGACTTCGAGAACGGGGTGAAGTTCGAAGGTGAGCAGGGCTGGATCTTCGTCAGCCGCAGCCGGATCGAGGCTCACCCGATGTCGCTCCTGATGGATGCCCCAGCGGAGTCGTCCGGGGGCATGGGCATGGGGATGTCCTCGATGGGCGGGGATCGCGGAGTGAGCGACATGCTCTATCCGACCGCCACCGGCCACCGCCGCAACTTCATCGACTGCGTTCGAATGCGCATGGAGCCGATCGCTCCGATCGAGCAGGCCCACCGCACGATCACCGTCGCGCATCTCGGGAACATCGCCATGCAGCTCGGCCGCAAGGTGCGCTGGAACCCGGACACGGAGCGCTTCGTAGACGACCCCAAGGCGGAACGGATGCGCGATCGGGCGATGCGCGCGCCCTGGAGGCTCTAGATGAAGCTGCATCGACTGATGAGACTCCTCGTCGTGGCGACGCTCGTCGCCGCTGCGGCGAACGCCACCCCCGACGAGTGGGAGGACGCCGCGGCCTACGAGCAGGGAGCGAGTCGGGAATGTCTCTCGACGATCGAGGACCAGGTCACCGCGGCGCTGGCCCGTCGAGCGACGCGCCGGGCCGTGGTCGGCGCCCTCGACCGACTGGTCGCGGACGAGGCGGCCACCTACGAGGGTCGCCTCTTCGCCTGCCGGCAGCTGGCGCGCATCGGTGGGGAGGAGAGCGTCGACGACCTGGCCCCGCTGCTTCGCGACGAGCGGCTCAGCGACGGCGCCCGCTACGCGCTCGAGCGGATCGAGGCGGAAGCCGCGACCGACGCGCTGCGAGACGCCCTGGAGGAGGTCGACGGCCTGCGCCGGATCGGCGTAATCAACTCCCTGGGCGAGCGCCGGGACGCGAAGGCGGTGCCGCCGGTCGCCGCGCTGCTCCCGGAGCTGGACCGCGCGACCACCCGGGCCGCCGTCGAGATGCTGGGTGAGGTCGGCGACGAGCGGGCCGCCCGTCTCCTGCTTGGGCTGGAGCGCGCGCGCCGGCCGGGGCCCGGCCCGGCGCTGACCTCCTGGCCGATGCGCTCCTGCGCTGCGGCGATCACCTCGCCGCCGAGGGAAACGTCGACCTCGCCATCGAGATCTTCGCCGCCGTGGCGAGCGAGAACCACCACCAGCACGTGCGCGTCGCCGGCCTGCGCGGTCTGGCCTTCCTGAGACCGGCCGAGACCGCGGTCACCGTGGTCGAGCTGCTCGGTGCGGACGACCCGGTCTGGCGGGGAGCCGCGTCCCGGTTGATCGGGACCGTTCCCGGGACGGAGGCGACCGAGGCGTACGCCGAGCTGCTCCCGCTCCTCGAGGGCGAGGACCAGGTCCGCCTGCTGGAGGCCCTCGCCAGTCGAGGCGATCCCGCCGCGACGCCGGCGATCCTGCCGCTCTTGCTGGTGAGCGACTGGCGCGTGGTCCGCGCCTCGATCGAGGCCCTGGGCCGGACCGGCGACGCTTCGGCGGTGCTGCCGCTGGCGCTGCTCGCCGCGAATGGAAACGAGCAGGCGCGCACCAGCCTGTACGGGATGAAGGCGCCGGACGTGGACATGGCGATCGCCCGGGAGCTGCGGGCGGAGGAGGTCCCGGGCGTCCGCACCGCGCTGGCCAGGGCCCTCGGGAGGCGGCGCGCGATGAACGCGGCGCCGGTGCTCGTCTCGGTCGCGGCCAACGACCCGGTGCTGGCCGTGCGCAGCGCGGCCCTCGACGCGCTGGGCATGGTCGCGGAGGCGGAGCGGTTGCAGACGATGATCCTGTTGCTCACGCGAGCGACGCATCCGTACGAGATCGCCTCGGCGGTCGACGCCGTGGTGGCCACCT
Organism: uncultured Planctomycetaceae bacterium; assembly: GCA_964496575.1. Classification (GTDB taxonomy): domain Bacteria; phylum Planctomycetota; class UBA1135; order UBA1135; genus CAZCAC01. Next base: position 11,362 of record CAZCAC010000085.1, read on the forward strand.
GCTTGCGCATCGAGGACGAGGAGGAGCGTTCCCGACCGGTCGTCGACGCGCTGGAGTGGGCCCGTGGTCCGGCCCTCCTGGCGTTGCTCCGGGTGAGCGGTCGGATCGGCGGCGAGTCGGCGCTGTTCGCGGTGGCCGGACGGCTGCGCGAGGAGGGCGAGGTGGCCGAGGTCGCGTGCGAGGTCCTGGCCGAGTGGCCCGACGCGGAGCTCGCCGAGGCGCTCCTGGCGGTCGCCCGCAATACCGACGGGACTCCGCGCCGCGCCGCGTTCGAGGGGTTCGTGCACACGGCCGCGAAGCCGGCCGATCGTCCCGCCGAGGCGACCGTCGAGCTGTTCCGCGAGGCCTTCGACCTCGCCGAGGACGACGAGATGAAGCTCCTGGCGCTTGGCGGCCTGGCCGGGACCGGGCACGTCGACGCGCTGGTCCTCGCCGGGCGGCACCTGGAGAGCGCGGTGACGCGAGAGCGGGCCGCGCTGACCATGATCGCGATCGCCGGCGCGATCGGCGAGAAGGACCACGAGGCCGCGCGCGCCGCGGTGGATCGAGCGCGGGAAGCCTGTCCCACGAGCCCCGCGGTGCGCCAGCGCGCCGGGGAGGTGATCGACGAGCTCGAGCGTGACACCGACCACGGTCACACGACCGACGAGGAGACCGGGGAATGAACGCGATGAATCGACTCCAGAAGAGGACGGCGATGACGATGCTGCTCGGCCTGTCGCTCTCCTCGCAGCTCACCGGCACCGCTCCCGCGGCACAGGAGGAGGACCCCGACCTGCGGCTCAACGAGCTCACCGTGGACAACTCGCTCGTGCCCGTCGACCAGGTCCTCAAGGGCGGCCCGCCTCGCGACGGGATTCCAGCCTTGACCCACCCCGAGGTTATCGACGCGGGCAGCGCGGCGTTCATGCGGCCGGACGACCTGGTCATCGGCGTCCACCTCTCCGGCGAGGCGCGGGCCTATCCCCTGCGCATCATGGCCTGGCACGAGCTCGTGAACGACCGTGTCGGCGGGCAGGACATCCTGGTCACCTACTGCCCGCTCTGCCGCTCGACCCTGGTCTTCGACCGTCGGGTCGACGGCGTGGTGCGGGAGTTCGGTGTCAGCGGTCTGCTGTACAACTCCAACGTCCTGATGTACAGCCGAGCCTTGACGCTCGACCAGTCGAGCCTCTGGAGCCAGGGTCAGCTGCGGGCCGTCGTCGGCCCCGACGCGATGGCGGGGCGGACGCTGAGGCTCTTGCCCTCGGTGCTGACCACCTGGAGTCACTGGTTGATGGGACATCCGGGAACCACCGTGCTATCGACCCGGACGGGCCACAGCCGGGACGGCTACCAGCAGGAACCCTACGAGGACTACTTCGAGCACGAAGAGCTGAAGTTCCCGGTGTTCGACACCGACCTGGAGGACCGCCCCGAGCGCTTCGAGATCAAGGAGCCGATGATCCTGGTTCAGGTGGATAAGAGCTGGAAGGCCTACGCGGTCGAGGACGTGGCTCGCGTAGCCGGCGAAGGGGGGTGGTTCACCGACACCATCGGCGAGCACCCCGTGCTGCTCACCTACGACCGGGACTCCAACACGGTGAACGTGGGACCTCGAGGACAGCCGGAGCAGTACGCCATGGCCCACCTCTACTGGTTCGCCATCAAGGCCCTCCGACCCGACGTGGAGATCTTCCAGCCCGAGGGAGTCGACGAGGTGCTGGAGGACTGGTGGTCCGAGTCGATCCAGCCGGAGGACCTCTCGAGGATCCTCGAGCACCTGGATCTGTAGCGGATCACTCCCCTTCCGCCGGTTCGGACGTTCCGAGCAGCTCGCGTGCCTCCTCGAGAGTCCGTGCCCCCTCGGGGTCCGCGACGCCCAGCTCCTCCTCGCCCGGAGCCTCGAGGGTCTCGAGCAGCGTTCGGGCCTCCTCTTCCCGCCCCAGTCGGGAGAGGGTCATCGCCCGGAAGGACTCATGGGGCAGGTTCCCATCCTCGATCAACTCCTCGCAGGCCTCGAGCGCGGCCAGCGCCTCCTCGTGGCGTTCCAGTCGGTAGAGGGCGATGCCCAGATTGCTGCGCCACCACTGGTTCTCCGGGTCGAGCTCCATCGCCCGCGTGGTCGCGGTGTGGGCGAGCTCGTAGAGGGGGCGCTGGAAGCCGGGGGTTCGCAGCACGAACCAGGAGAGGTCCGAGACCCGCGCCGAGTAGAGATCCTCGGAGATCTGCCCGGAGAGATGGCGCCTCAGGAAGGGGGCGGCGCGCAGCGGCTCCTCCCGGAGATCGAAGTAGCTCAGCAGGTTGTCCAGCGCCAGGACGGCGAGGTGGTGACTGATGCCGAACACCTCGACGCACTCGTTCCACGTGCCGACCAGCACGGCCTCGGCCTCGCCCTCTCGCTCGAGCTCGAGCAACGTGCCGGCCAGCGATCGCTCGAGCAGGAGTCGCGCGGTGTTCGGGCGCCCGAACGCCTCGGCGAGCAGCGCCAGGGCCCGGCGATACAGCTCCGCCGAGGTCTCGAGGTCCCCTTCCACCTGCGCGAGATGGGCGAGCTCCTCGTAGCAGCCGATCACCGACCAGGGGAAGTGAGTCCGCCGCGGCTCGAGGACGGTGAGGATCCGCTCCTGCACCTCGCCCGAGAGGGGCGCGTCGAGCTCGCCGGGGAAGTAGGGGAGCCAGGAGAGGCTCAGGGCGACGATCACGGACAGGGGGTCGTCCGTGGCGAGCCGGGACTCCCACAGCTCGAGCACGCGATTCACCTGCTCCTCGTACCGGATGATGTTGAAGCCGGTGTACAGGCCGATCTGATCCGGAGGACCGAATAGCTCGAGCTCGAGCTGCTCCAGCGCCTCGACGAGCTCCCGCTGCTCCTCGCCGAATGCGGCGTGGCGTTGCTCGTCGGTCCAGGTGGAGCTCTTCGAGAACGCCATCGCTTCGGCCAGCTCCTGTCGGTACACCTCCGCCCGCTCCCGGTCGCCGCAACGCTCGTAGTGGCGCACCAGGTGGTAGATGGAGTCCAGGCTCGCGGGGCTGTTCGGACCCCGCGCGGAGAGGATCGCGCGGTGGCTCTCCAGCAGGATCGCCTCCGCCTCCTCCCGCTGGCCGAGGTTGCTCAGCGCCTCGCCGAGCAGCGACCTCGCGCTGGCCAGGAGCCAGTGGTCGGGGGCCAGGGTCGCCGAGTAGATGTCGATCGACTCCCGGACCAGCTGCTCCGCGTGCCGGCTCCGCCCCGTCTGGTTCAGGGCGGTGACGAGGTCGGCGAGGGTCCGGGCGATCTGGGGGTGGATCGCCTCCTGGTGACGCCGTCGGATCTCGAGAGCGTCCTCGAGCAGCATGATGGTCTCGTCTCGCGTCGCCCGGACGTCGAGGAGCTCGGCCAGGAACTCGAGCGAGTCGGCCAGGACCAGCCAGAGTGGATCGCCCTCGGTGAGCTCGCGCGCGGCGACCTCGGAGAGCTCGTCGAGGTGCTCCGGCAGCGTCCCGGTGTCGGCCACGATCACGAAATCCGTCACGTGGACCAGCCGCTCGGCCAGCTCGGGGGCGCTCGCCGCGAACAGACCGAAGGCGAGCTCCTGGGCTCGCCACGCGAGACCGCGGTCGTTGCGGCTGTCGGAGTCGGCGTAGGTCTGGGCCAGGCGGTGAGTCGTGGCGTAGAGCTCCGCGAGCGGCGTGGTGACCATTCCCGCCTCGATGTCCATGGCCCGCTGCAGGTGCGCTTCCGCCTCGCGCAGCTCGCCCATCGACTGGAATGCGCGCCCGAGTGCGCCGCGCACGGCGGCCTCCCCTTCGGGGTAGCGGGCGAAGGCCTCCTCGACCTGCTCGCCGGCGCGCCGCAGCACGTCGGCGAGGGTCAGCCCGGGGATCAGCGAGACCTCGGGGTCGGCGAGCGCCACCGTCTCGACCAGGAAGTCGGTCACCGCCTCGGCGTTCTCCATCCGCCTCTGCGCCAGCGCGAGCGCCTCCTCGGCGTCCTGACGCGCCTCTTCCTCGCGCTCGCGCGCCGTGTCGGCACGGAGCCGGGCCGCGTCCGCGTCGAGCCGCTCCCGCTCCGCGTTCCGCGCGCTTTCCTGCGCCTCGTCGCGCTGCTGGGCGGCGGTCAAGAGTCCCCACGCGAGTCCCGCCGAGCCGACGAGCAGCGCCAGCAGGACCAGCGCACCCGCGACGACCGCCGTACGGTTGCGGCGGAAGAACTTGAACGCCCGATAGCCCAGCTCCGGTGGCCCGGCGAGCACCGGCTCGTGAGCGAGGTGGCGGCGGATGTCCGCGGCCAGCTCCGAGGTGCTGGCGTATCGCCGCGCGGGGTCGCCTTCCATCGCCTTGAGGGTGATCCAGTCGAGGTCGCCGGCGAGTCGGCGGACCAGCGAACGCGTGCTGGTTCCCCGCCGTTCGGCGATGGTGGTCGATTCGCGACCCAGGCGCGAGATCCGCCGGCTCGGCGGCACCGGCGCGCTCTCCTCGTCGTCCCTTCCCGGCAGGACGCCGACCAGGAGGTCGTAGAGCATCACGCCCAGCGAGTACACGTCGGAGCGGGTATCGACGGCGGCGCCCTCCGGCGAGGACTGCTCCGGGCTCATGTAGTGGCGGGTGCCGACCACCTCCTGCGCCCGCGTCTGCCGCTCCCACCGCTCCGGCGCGTCGGCGGTGGCACAGGCGATGCCGAAGTCGATCACCTTGGCGACCGCTCCGTCGTCGCGCCGCGTGACCAGGACGTTGCTCGGCTTGAGATCGCGGTGGATGATCCCCTTCTGGTGCGCGTGCTGTACCGCGTCGCACACCTGGATGAACAGCTCGAGCCGCGCGCCGGTGTCGAGGCGCTCCTCGTCGCAGTAGCGATCGATCGGGAGCCCCGGGGCGTACTCCATCACGAAGTAGGGGCGGCCCGCGTCGGTCGCTCCGCTGTCGACGATGCGGGCGATTCCGGGATGGTCCATCAGGCGCAGCGCCTCGCGCTCGTGCTCGAAGCGCGAGAGCACCTCGGCGCTGTCCATCCCCGGCTTGATCAGCTTGATCGCCACCTCGCGGCGCACCGGGCGGCGCTGCTCGGCCAGGTAGACGGCGCCCATGCCCCCCTCGCCGATCTTCTTCAGCACCAGGTAGGGGCCTATCCGCTCGGGCATCGCCTCCGGATCGGTGGGGGGGCGGGGCGTGTCGACGCCGTCCGTCCAGGCCCTCGTGCCGTCGTCGGTCTCGTCGAGCAGGATCGGGCTGGTCAGGAACGCCTTGGTCTCCTCGTCGTCGTGCGCGAGCAGTGACTCGAGCTCCACGCGCAGCTCGGGATCTCCGGCGAGGTGGCGGCGGTAGAAACCCTCGCGCTCGGACACCGACAGGTGAACGGCGATGTCGAAGAGCTCCTCGATCCTCTTTTCGCGATCTCCGTCCATGGTTCTCCGCCCGCGTCAGTCGAGCTGGATTCCGTCCACCTCGCGCGCGAGCCAGGCGCGGGTGAAGCGCCATTCGCGCTCGATCCGGGTCAGCGGGAGTCCCAGCGTCTCCGCCACCGCCGGCATGGTCAGACCGGTGAAGAAGCGCAGCTCGACGATCCGCGCCTTCAGGGGGTCCTTCTTCTCCAGCCGGGTCAGCGCCTCCTCGAGCATGAGCAGGTCGTCGAGCTTCTGCTCGATCTCGATGCGGGGATCGTCCCCCTCGGAGAGGTGGACTCGCTTGCCGTCGCGCTTCAGGCGCCCCTTGCGCCGGTACTGCTCGACGAGGATGTTGCGCATGGCGCGCGCTGCCGCGCCGAAGAAGTGCGCGCGGCACTCCCACCCCGGATCACTGGTACCGACGACCCGCATCCAGGCCTCGTGGACCAGCGCGGTCGCTTGCAGCGTCTGCCCCCGCCCGCCCTGGGCCAGCTGATACCGGGCCATCCGGCGGAGCTCGTCGTAGACCAGGGGCAGGAGTTCGGTGGCGGCCCGGGGTTCGTCCTTGGCGGCGGCGCCGAGGATCTCGGCGATCCGCCTGGGGTCCGGGGGGGAGGGGTTCTCGTCGGTGGGCACGGATCCAGACTATCACGCTTCCCGGGCCGTTTCGGGCGAGTTCGGCGCTTCACCCGGCCTCTCCACACCGCTAGCATCCCCTGATGATGACCGGAGAGGGCAACCCGGGGGGATTCGGGCATGGACAGTGAGACGAGCTACGGCTCCTCCGAGTACTCCGCCGAGGCGGAGGAGCTCTTCGCGAAGTACGTCCTGCGCCGGAAGGCGGGGGATCGCGTCGATTTCGAGGCGCTGTGCGCCGAGCACGAGGCGCTCGCCGACGAGCTGTACGGGCTGCACACCGACTGGGACAACGTCTCCTCGCTCCTCTCGAGGCTCGAGGAAGGGGAGCCGGTGGGGGAGGTGCCCGGAGCGGAGCCGGAACCGGCGGAGCCGGCTCGCGCGCCGTCCTCGAGCTGGAAGTGGGTCGCCGGCGTCGGACTGGTGCTGGCGATCGGGGCGGGGGGCGTCGCCTTCTCGCTCTTCCGCGACAAGGGTGTACTGGCGCAGGAGAAGCGATCGCTGGTCGTGGAGAAGGTCGGCCTGCTCGAGGAGCGACGGCAGCTGGAAAAGCAGGAGGCGCAGCTCTCCCGCGACCTGGAGGCGCAGCGGGTGGAGGCGGAGAGCGCGCGGGACTCGGCGCGTCGGGCGAGCGAGGTCTCGGCGGTCCTGAGCGCGCGGCTGGGCGCCCGGGCGCTGCTCGAGGAGGAATCGGTGCTCCGGGCGATCGATCCCGAGCAGCTCGAGGCGATGGAGGCGTGGCTGGCGCGGGCGGACGCGCTGCGGATGCGGGTCGAGGCGCTGGAGCCGAGCGATCCGATCCTCGCCGCCGATCTCGAGCTGGTGGAGGGAGACGCCGGGGCGCGGGAGCGCGTCGAGGCGCGCCTGTCGCTGCTGCGTCGTGTTCTGGCCGAGAGCACCGAGCAGGACGAGCGGGCCTGGGCCGAGGCGATCGAGGAGATCGCCGACCCAGCGCGCAGTCCCGGCTACGACGGACTGGTGCTCGACCCGCACCTCGCGCTGGTCCCACTGGGTCGGGAGCCGGTGAGCGGGTTGTGGGTCTTCGCGGACCGGCGGACGGGACCGGTTCCGGAGCGCGACGGGGACGGCGCGTTGATTCTGCTCCTGCATCCCGGTTCGCGGGACGAGGGCGTGCCCCCTTTCCTGATCGCCGCCTCGGAGCTCCTCCCGTCGCACCTGGAGTACGCCGGGGTGGGGTCGGAGTGGAGCGAACTCGGTTACCTCGCGCCGACGCCCGCGCAGGCGAGACTCGTCGGCGTGCTGTCGCGACCTATCCTGCCCGCGCCGGTGAGGTGACGCCGTGAACGGCGTACCGGGCTAGGGCTGCGGGTCCACTGGACCGTACGCCTCCCACCAGTAGCCGGCGTTCACTCTTCGCGCCGCGTACAGGTGCTCTCCATCGCTGCGGATGTTGATGATGCCGGGCAGCCGCTGCTTGAAGATCTTCCGGGCCGTAGCGTTGGCGCCGGCGACGGAGAAATCGACATCTTCGAGCTCGTGCGGCTCTCCCGCGGCGAGCTCGTCCCCTGTCTCCACGAAGGCCGCGGCGATCTCGGTGGAGAAGATCAGCGGCGTGGAGGATCGCGAGGCGGCGGCGACGGAACCGAGGAAGACCGCTCGGGGGTGGCCGTGATCCGGCGTGTCGCCGGACGATACCACGGTGATCTGCGGCCGCACCGCGTCGAGGAATGGCCCGTGAAACTCGTGGCTCCCGTGGTGCGGCGCCTTGAGCACGTGCGAGCTGAGCCGGTTGGTCAACAGCGCATCCTCCAGGATGTGCCGGCTCCCTTGGACGTTGATGTCGCCGGGGAACAGCATCTGCACCTGATCGTAGGTCAGCTTCAGGATGAGCGAGTTGCCGTTGATCGTGTGGGATTTGTCGCTGAACCAGGGGAAACCCTGGGCCGAGGTGTCGTAGCGGGGTCCGAGGATCTCGAGCGTCCCCTCGGGAAAGACGGCGTCCCACCAGTCCGACAGGTCGCTCTCGGTGTCGGCCGCTGCGTACTCCAGCCCCTCGGCCAGGAGCGCCGTGCGCCAGGCGGCGAAGTCGCCCGAGAGGTGCGACTGCAGGCTCGCCAGGTCGTCGTGCCAGGTGGTGAGGAACTCCTGCGAGGCATCTCGGTCGCCGAGAGCCGTGTCGTAGTGTCCGCTCGCGAACGTGGCGATCCCGGGATGGACGACGCGCTGGACGTTGATGCCCGGATGCTCGACCACCTTCGCCAGTCCATTGAGGTGATCCGCGTCGGCATGACTCAGGACCGCGAGATCGATGTCGACGGTGTTGCCCTGATCCAGTCGGTACATCCAGATCAGGAAGCCGAGCGCTCTCAACCTCTGACCGCCATCGATCAGGATCTTCCGCCGCTGGGGCGTGACGATGAAGGTCGAGTCCCCTTGGCCCACGTCGATGAAGTAGATCTCGAGGGGGGCTTGCGTCGTCAGGGCGTCCGCGCTCACGAAGCCGTCGCGGCCCCGGTAGCTGGCGGGAATCCGGCCGTTGACCGGCGTCGTGTTCACCGACGCGTCGACCTCATCTCCGAAGATGAGCACCATGTGACGACCCCCGCCGCCGGTGCCGGTGTAGAGATACGACGTCTTCCGGGAAATGTATCGGGTGACCATGTCCTCCTCCTGTGTCGAATGGGGTGATCCACAGTCCAGGAGGGGAGGGGGGAGTGGAACAGAAGCAGGTGAAGCTCACCTTTTCCCGAACCGCGTGGAAGCCGAACGCGCAACCTGGCAGGACGTGCCGCGATTCCGAGCCACCTACTGACCGACTCGAGCTGGCCCCGGCACGGGGGAGCCCGTGGGGGTCGCTCGTAAGCGCCTGTGAATCGGTGTTTTATGCCGTGCTCCGCGATCCCTGGCCGGACGGTGGCGACGCGTTCATGCTCGCGAACATCCTGCACGACTGGCCGGCGGCCACCTGCCGGCGCCTGTTGCGCTCCTGCCACGACGCCCTGCCCTCCGACGGGAAGATCTTCGTCCAGGAGATCCTCCTCGACGAGGAGAAGGTCTCACCGGGCGTCGCCGTGGCCTTCGACCTCATGATGTGCCTGAACCACGGCTCGCAGCAGTTCACGGCCGGCGAGCTGTTCGGGCTCCTGGAGGAGGCGGATTTCGTCGATCCGGCGATCGTCCACCGGTTCGGCTACTACTCCCTCGCCACGGCCCGGAAGCGGTAGGTTCGTGATCCCGCGGCCCATTCCTCCGATCCGGAACGCGGGCTGAATACGCGGAGGGATCCGGTGTAAGGTGCTCCCATGTCCCACCACGAATTGACCCTGCCCGAAGAAGCCCTCCTGCTCGCCCTGCGAGATCAGGAGGGCACGCTGTTCTCTCACCAGGCCGGCCAGGTCGCGCTCGCGGCGGCGGTGTTCGCGGAGCTGGCGCTGGGCGGGCGCCTGGGCATCGTCCAGGACTCCGGGAGCGGGCGGACCGAGGACGCGACGGTGGAGGTGACGAGCTCGGAGCCGATCGGGCACGGAACCCTCGCCGCGCTCTTCGCCGACGTCGTCGAGCAGGTGACCGCCTTCCCGAAGCCGATGCCGGCGTCGCACTGGGTGGGGCTGCTCGCCTCGCGCGGGGACCTGATCCCGACCGTCGCCGAGCAGCTGTGCGAGCGCGGGATCCTGCGCGCGGACGCCCGCCGGGTCGCGCTGCTCTTCCGGCAGAAGACCTGGCCCGAGCTCGACCCGGTGCCCGAGCGCGAGCTCCTTGCCCGGCTCCGGACCGCGATCTTCGAGGAGGAGGCCGAGATCGATCCGCGGACGGCGGCCCTCGTCGCCCTCGCCGACAAGGCCGGCCTCCTGCAGCCGCTGTTCGGCGAGGCGCTGGCCCCGCGGCGCGCTCGCCTCGAGAGGATCGCGCGAGGCGAGCTCGCGGGCGAGGCCTCCCGGCTCGCTCTCGACCAGATGGCGTCGGCGTTCTGGTTCCTGTGCGTGATGGGCGCGGGCCCTTGAGTCGGGCGCTACGAGTCCGGCCTGGCCGCGATCTCGGAGGATCCTCGGTCGAGCACTCGGATACCAGCGGCGCCGACGATCGGGTTACGGTCGCCAGAGAACCTTGTAACCGTTGGACGCGTTGAAGTCGTTGACGCCCGCTCCACACGGCGGGGCGACGGTGGTGCGGTACCAGACCTGGTAGTTCTTGGTGTCGCCGGGCTGGATGTTACCCGCCTTCGCCGAGATCGAGAGCGGGAGCCCGGAAGTGTCGGAGTAGCCCGCCCCGTCGGCGAAGCGCACGCCGAGGCGCTTCAGGTTGCCCCCCGCGCAACGGAGCCCGTCGCCCCAGACTGCCCCGGGGGACAGGTCGTTGTCCGCCTGGAAGTACAGCCCCGCGTTGTTCGGCTCGAGGTGACGGGTGGACAGCCGCAGGGTGTCACCGGTGACGCTGGCCGTGCCGCTGCCGCTGAGCTTCGCGCCCGAGGTGAAGACGCCGCTGGCGCAGCCCGCGCCCATCAGGCTGCCGTCATTGTCGTTGCCGCACGGGCAAGGCGTTCCGCTGCCGGGAGCGCCGAAGCAGTAGCCGAAGCCCGGCGTCGGGAAGGGCTCGCCGATCTTGTAGGCGTTGTCGCTGATCTCGCCGGTCACGTACACGTTCCCGGCGGGGTCGATCGCGACCGCATGCGGCGTGTGGAGGTCCCCGGGGGGAAGGTCGTACCGATCGAAGAACTCGGTGATCGTACCCCCGGGGGTGATCTCGAACACGTTGTGCGAATCACGTCCGACCACGTAGACGTTCCCGGAGGTGGCCACGGCGATATCGGAGGGGCGCCAGAGGGGGTGCCCGAGTCCATCCCCGCTCGAGTCGATGATCTCGGTGATCACGCCGCCGGGAGTGACCTTGAAGGCATTGAAACCCTCGCGGGAAGACACGTAGACGTTTCCGGCAGCGTCCGTCGCGACCATGTTGGGGTCGAGCACGGGATTGCCCAGGCCGTCCCCCGTCGTATCGATGATCTCGCTGATCACGCCGCCGGGAGTGATCTTGAAGACGTTGTCGCTGCCGGTTCCGGCTACGAAGACGTTGCCCGCCGAGTCCAGGGCGATGCCTTCCGCGATTTCGAGCGGGTTGCCCAGGCCATCCCCGGTCGCGTCGATGATCTCGGTGATCACACCATCGGGAGTGATCTTGAAGGCATTGTCGCTATCCCAGCCGGTCACGTAGACGTTGCCCGCCTCGTCGACGGCGAGCTGGCTCGGAGAGATCAGCTCGTTCCCCGCGCCATCTCCGGACCAGTCGATGATCTCGGTGATCACGCCATCGGGAGTGACCTTGAAGACGTTCCGGCTCAGGTATCCGGGCACGTACACGTTGCCCGTGTCGTCCACCGCGATCCCTTTCGGGGCGTCGAGGCCGAGTCCCCACCCGTCTCCGAGGTGGTCGATGATCTCGGTGATCTCACCGTCGACGGCGATCTTCAGCACGTTGTCGGTATGGACGCCGGCGACGTAGACGCTGCCGGAGCGGTCCAGGGCGACGGCCCTGGGCCCTGAGAGGGAGTTGCCCATCCCGTCACCCGTCGAGTCGACGATCTCGGTGAGCGATTGCGCGGAGGCCTTCGCAGTGAAGAAGGGAGCGAGCAGGAGAGCAGCGAGGAGCGATCTCTTCAACCTCATCGTCATCACCTTCCAGTGAACCGGTCGAGCAGCGGTGTCGGTGCGAGTGGAGCACCCGCCCAGCTTTCCTGGACCAGAAGAGGGGCGCGCGTCTCCAGCTGCGACTGTAGGCCTACTGGCGCATTCCGGCAACCCATGCTCCGCGTCCTGAGTCGCCGGCCGCTCGGACCGGGGCGCCGCATCCGCTCCCTCGCCCCTGCGCCGTCCCGACCCTACCCGAACGCCTTCCTCACCGCCTCGCTGACCAGCGCCTCCTGCGCCTTCGAGGGCAACGTCACCGCCATCGAGGGCTCCGCTTCCATCGCCCGCCGTGAGGCGTACACCGCTCCGTCGTTCCCCGCCCACGCGCGGCGGGCGAGGCCGTTGGAGACGTCCCAGGAGAGCATCGCTTCCGCGCGCCTCGCCGCCTCGGGAGTGCCGTCGAGCACCATGCCGAAGCCGCCGTTCATCACCTCGCCCCAACCGACGCCGCCGCCGTTGTGCAAGGAGACCCACGTCGCCCCGCGGAAGGAGTCGCCGACGAAATTCTGCACCGCCATGTCGGCGCAGAACATTGAGCCATCGCGGATGTTGGCGGTCTCGCGGTAGGGGGAGTCGGTGCCGGAGACGTCGTGGTGATCGCGGCCGAGCACCACCGGCGCGGTCACCAGGCCTTCGGCGATCGCGCGGTTGAACGCCAGCGCGATGTCGATCCGCCCCTGTCGGTCGGCGTAGAGGATCCGCGCCTGCGAGCCGACCACCATCTGATTCTCGCCCGCCTCGCGGATCCAGCGGACGTTGTCGAGCATCTGCTGCACAATCTCGTCATCGGAGCGTGCAGCCATGCTCTCGAGGATGTCCGCGGCGATCGTATCGGTGCGCACGAGATCCTCGGGATCGCAGCTGGTGCAGACCCAGCGGAACGGCCCGAAGCCGTAGTCGAAGCACATCGGTCCCATGATGTCCTCGACGTAAGACGGGTAGGTGAAGCTGCCATCCGGATTCAGGAGATCGGCCGCCCCGGCGCGCGAGGCCTCGAGCAAGAACGCGTTGCCGTAGTCCCAGAAGTGCATGCCGCGCGCGCTCAAGCTGTGGATCGCCTTCACCTGGCGGCGCAGCGAGTCGTGCACCAGCTCTTTGAAGCCGGCGGGGTCGTCGACCATCTTGGCGTTCGACTCCTCCAGCGAGAGGCCGGCCGGATAGTAGCCGCCGAGGAAGGGGTTGTGCAGCGAGGTCTGGTCGCTGCCGAGCTCGACCTCGACGCTCGCCTGCTCCAGCCGCTCCCAGAGGTCGACGACGTTGCCGAGGTAGCCGAGCGATACGGGCCTCGCCTCCTTGCGCGCCGTCTCGATCCGCTTCAGGAGCTTGTCGAGATCCTCCTCGTACTCGTCGAGCCAGCCCTGCTCGTGGCGCGTCTTCAGCGCCTTGGGATTGATCTCCGCGATCACCCCGACGCCGCCCGCGATCACCGCCGCCTTGGCCTGCGCGCCGCTCATCCCGCCGAGACCCGAGGTGACGTACACTTTCCCCTCGAGCCCGCGCCCCGGCTCGAGGCCGAGGTAGCGGCGACCCGCGTTGAGCAGCGTGATCGTCGTGCCGTGCACGATCCCCTGCGGGCCGATGTACATGAAGCTGCCCGCGGTCATCTGCCCGTAGGAGGACACCCCGAGCGCGGCCATGCGCGTGTAGTCGTCCTGGCTCGAGTAGTTGGGAATAACCATCCCGTTGGTGACCACCACCCGCGGCGCGTCGCGGTGCGAGGGGAACAGCCCCAGCGGGTGCCCCGAATACATCACCAGCGTCTGCTCGTCGGTCATCTCCGAGAGATACTTCATGGTGAGCAGATACTGCGCCCAGTTCTGGAAGACGGTGCCGTTGCCCCCGTAGGTGACGAGCTCGTGGGGGTGTTGGGCGACTCGCGCATCCAGGTTGTTCTGGATCATCACCATGATCGCCTGAGCTTGCCGGCACTTCGCCGGATACTCGTCGATGTGGCGTGCGCGCATCTCGTAGGTCGGGCGGAAGCGGCGCATGTAGATGCGGCCGTCGTGCGCCAGCTCCGCAGCGAATTCCGGGGCGAGCTCGGTGTGCATCGATCCGGGGAAGTAGCGCAACGCGTTCTTGACGGCCAGCTCCTTCTCCGCGTCGCTGAGCAGCATCGGCCGCGCGGGCGCGTGATTCACGCCGGCGGTCTCCTCCGGCATCGGGGGGATCGAGTCGGGGATGCCGGCCGCGATCTGTGCTTTGAAGTCGTTCATCGTTTTCCTCCGCAATTATGACTCACTCCCACCCACCCCGCTGCAACCGGAGGATCCGATTCGCGTAATCGCGAATGGTCGCGAGGGGCGCTCCCGCCGTCAAGCAGCTCCGTCCAAATCGGTCTCGAGGACGGGCGGCGGGCGTCGAGCCCCGTCCTACCTGCTCATCAACTCCCGAAGGCGCGCCATCGCCCGGCTATGCCGCTTCTGGGCGGCGGAGACGGAGATCCCCAGCCGCTCGGCGACCTGGGCGTAGGTGAGCTCCTCGTAGTCGATCATCTGCAGGATCGTGCGATCGATCTCGAGCAGCTCATCCAGGCAGGCCTGGAGCCGGTCGACCGACTCCTTGCGGTGGACAGTGCGCGAAGGGGTGTTGGTATCGACGGGGTAGACCGCGGGCGGGATGGAATCACCGGAACGAGGTGGAGTGGCGGCCACCTCTCTCCCCGTCGTGCGCTTCTGGGCGCGCTCCCGCCGGACCGAGTTCGAGAGCGCCTGATCGGCCAGCGTCGCCACCAGCTCGCGGAACGCCCCTACCCCCTGATTCTCGAAGCGCTCACGCATCCGCATCAGCTCGAGCGCGGTGAGCTGAAGGATGTCGCTCCCGCCGAGGCGGGAGCGGACGTCTCGCGGTAGCCGGACACGCATCTCTCCCACGATGCGCGGGGCCTCGCGCTCGAGCAGGTGGCCGAGGGCGGAATCGTCTCCGGAGGCGAAGTCGGATAGCAGGTCGGCGGATAGGGGATCGTCGGGTCGGGGCATGCCGCAGCAGTGCGAGACGCGGGTTAGAGTCGATTATCGGGGGTTCTCCCCGGCCGGCGAGGTGTATTCCGGGTTCTCGCCGAGAAATCGTGGATTCCAGGTCAGGCCGGCGCCCCGTCGGCTGTTGGAAGATCGGTGCGGGCACGACGTGCCCGGTTAGATCGATCCAGAGAGCCAACCGATGAGGAGGATGGTCATGATGTCGTCGTACAGGTATCCGCTTGGAGTTGTGTTGGCAGCTTGCGTCCTGGGGCTGGGGGAGGTGGGGAGCGCGCAGTGCCAGTCGAGCACCGCGCAGCTCTCGGTGGCGCGGTACCACCTGCAATCCTCGACCAGCCTCCACAACTGGGTCTTCCTCGGTGGAGGGCGAAGCGCGACCGGGGTCGGTGGGGCCACGAAGGCAGTCGATATCTACGATGCCTGCGCGGACTCCTGGGCACCGCACACCTTCTCGGAAACGCACGAGCAGGGAACGGCGACCTCCGGCTGTGACCAGGCCTTCTTTGCCGGCGGTACGACCACTGGAGGGAATA
The DNA here is from genome assembly GCA_964496575.1 of uncultured Planctomycetaceae bacterium. GTDB lineage: Bacteria > Planctomycetota > UBA1135 > UBA1135 > CAZCAC01. Next base: position 26,493 of record CAZCAC010000085.1, read on the forward strand.
CATGCACTGCTGTCGTCGACATCTACGACAGCACGGTCGGCCAACCGAACGACCCGGCGGCCTGGTCAGTCGCTAGCCTCTTCACGGCGAGGCGAAACCTCGGCTCCACCTTCATTGGATCGTGGGCGATCTTCGCCGGGGGGCTCGACAGCAGCAGCAACTACCGCGACGACGTGGACATCTACGATTGCAGCACCGGAACGTGGCACCACAACCCCGTCCAGCTATCCAACCAGAGGCACAGTGTTCAGGGAGTGACGGTGGGGGACTACGCCCTCTTCATCGGCGGGAAGACCAGCAACGGCGCCTCCGCGCGAGTGGACTACTACGATATGAGCCTCGGGCTCCCGCCCACGAACCCGGCCGCCTGGAACAGCTGTAGTATCCTGCCGACGGCGCGCTATCACTTCGGGATCGGTGTCGTGGGTACGAAGGTGCTGGTCGCCGGCGGTATCACCAGCGGCTCGTCGACGGCGACAGATATCGTCGAGATCTACGACCTCGCCCTGGGTACACCGTGCAACCCCGCGGCCTGGATCACCGCGCAGTCGCTCTCGGCCGCCAGGTGTTCGTTCGCCGCCGCGACCGCGGGGTGCCGGGTCTTCTTCGCCGGCGGGTATGACGGCATTGCCCCTACCAACACGTCGCTCGCCGATGTCGACGTGTACAACGACTGCGATGGTTCGTGGTCCACGCTGCTCCTGTCCAAGGACCGAGGAGTCCTCGGCGCCGGAGCGGCGTGCGGAGTGGCGGTGTTCGGTGGGGGCGGGCAGGGATCGCCCACCTCCAGTACAGCGGTGGCCGACGTCGACATCTTCCACGATTGCCCGCCGATCAACTACTGCCCGGCCACGGTGAACTCCTCCGGTCTCCCCGGCCGGATCGCTGCGGTCGGCTCGACCAGCGTCAGTGCCAACAACTTCACCCTGACCGCCTCGGACTGTCCCGCGAACCAGTTCGGGCTCTTCTTCTACGGCCCGCTGCGGAAGGACGTCCCGTGGGGAAACGGCTACCTCTGCGTGGGGCCGGGAGGGCCCGGGAATCCCAGTCTCTACCGCCTCAGCCCCGCGCTGATGACCGACGCGACCGGAGCCGCCAGCCGTTGGGTCGACTTCACCGCGCCTCCGGCCAGCTCCGGCCTGGGGGCGATCCTCCCGGGTACCTGCTGGAATTTCCAGTTCTGGTTCCGTGACCCTCCGGCGGGCGGTGCGTTCTTCAACACCACCGATGGACTCTGCGTGACCTTCTGTCCCTGAGACCTCCGGAGCTCCGGGCCGGAGGAGTCGGCGAATCGGGGGAGCCGGACCGGGTGGATCCGGCTCCCCTCGTCGCCGTTGGTCAGGGTGCGACGAGGGCCTTAACATGGGGCGCGGAGCAGAATCGTGAGAGGAATACCCGACACCCTCACCGAGGCACAGTCGCTCTTCCTCCGCCGCCTCCTCGATGGCGAGATCCAGCGAGGGGAGGGCGTGGAAGGCCTGTGCGCCCAGCGACCGGAGCTGGCGGAAGAACTACGTAGCTGTCACGCGAAGTTCCAGCGGATTCGACAGCTCCAGGCGGTGGGTACCGGGTGCGCTCCGGAAGCGCTCGACGAGCAGCCTTGCTCGTTGCCCCTCGGAACGAGCGGTACCGTGGAGACCTCGCCGATCGAGATCGAGGCGGAAGATCCGAACCGGCCGATCCACCTCGGCAACTACTCCTTCGGCGGCCGCGTGATCGACGGCGATCCCCCCTGCATCGCGGTGGTCCGCGACGAGAACCTGGGCCGCGAGGTGGTGATGAAGGTGCATCGTCCGAGGCAGGGGGAAGCTGCCGACGACTCGCTGCGTGCCTTTCTCCGGGAGGCGGCGGTTCTCGGTGTGCTCGATCACTCGGGCGTCCCGTCGATCCACGAGCTGGGGGTCGATCGGGAAGGCCGGGCCTTCTTCACCACGCCGCTCCGGCAGGGTCGGGAGCTGCGGGCCGAGGTCGAATCGATCGGCGAGGATGACGGTCGCTGGAGCGAGGCTCGCGCGGTGCGTGTCCTGATCGAGGTCTGTGAGATCCTCGGCGCGGCGCACCGTCGGGGGATCGTGCACGGGGCGCTCTCCACTCGCGACGTATTCGTCGGGGAGTACGGCGAGGTTCAGATCATGGAGTGGAGATCGGCACTGGTGACGCACGAGCCCGACGTCGAGAGGCTGCAGCTGCAGGTGCATCGCTCCCTTAGCCTGACCGAGCTGTTCGGCTCGGCCGCCGGGTCGCCGGAACGCGAGCCCTCCCGTCGCGTGGAATCCAGCCCGAGGCGGCGTTCTCGCCCCCTCTCCGGTGGCGATCCAGACCTGGCGATCGACCTTCGTTCGGTGGGGGAGGTGATCGACGAGGTTCATCACGCTGCTCAACCACGTGGGAGCGGCGGTTCCCCGGAGCTTCTCGCCATCGCCCAACGAGCTCGCCGCGAGTCCCCGAGCGAGAGCTATCGGGGAACCGGCCAGCTCGCGGACGATCTCCGGGCCTTCCTCGACCGACGAGTCGTTCGCGCCTACCGCACCGGCGCCGTCGCGGAGCTGCGGCAGTGGTGTGTGCGAAACCGGGGGATCGTGGCCATCGTCTCCAGCGCGCTCCTCGCCGTGGCCACGAACCTCGCGTTCCTGGGCATCTCCGAGAGGCGTCGAGGTGACGAGATCCTGGAGCTCTCCGAGTCGCAGGCGGTGGGTATTTTCGAGCGAGCCACCGAGGAGCTCTGGGCGAGCCGCCTGGAGCAGGACGAGGAGGCGTGGTGGGCCAAGGCCCGAGAGCTGCATGAGGCCGGACGAGATCTGATCGGCAGGATCGAGCTCTTGCGGCAGCGACACGATCCGCCACAGAGCGCGCGGACGGCGGCGGATCAGAATCGCATCGTCGACGCGCGGCTACTCGCCGATTCGCAGGCCCGGCACCTCTTGCTCTCGAAAGAGAGGAGCTACAGGTGGTGGCGTCACGAGATCATCCGGCTCACCGATCTACGCGAGCGGGGATCGGCGAGCGAGGTCGATCTCGCGCGACTCCAGCTCCTCGACCGGACCCTCGAACCGGGGCTGGGTCGCGAGATCGAGGCGCTCTCCCTCCGGACTCCGGACCCGGAAGAGCGATTCGACCCAGACGGTGATCGGGAAGACTGGCGAATGCTTCGCCTGGAGAGGTTGTTTCGCTCCGAGGAGGAGCTCACCCGCGACAGCCCAGGATTCGATCCCGCTCACTACACCGGCCCGGCGCGGGGAGCCCTCGCGGACATCGCGAGGGCCCTGGCTCACCGAGAGGAATGGGAGGGGCGTCTGAACGAGGCGGTGCGGGCCTCCTGGCGCGAGGCGATCGGCTCCGTGTCCGCCGGAGCCGCGGCGGCAGAACACTCACCCGCCTACCCGCTGCTCCCTCTCCGCCGCGATCCCCTCAACGGGCTGTGGGAGTTCTGGGACCTACGCACCGGGCGGGAACCAGTCATCGGCGTCGATGGCGAGCCGCTGCTCGACGAGGACACGGCGATGATCTACGTGCTCCTTCCGTGGAGCGCCGATCAGGAGAGCGCGTCCACGCCATTCTTCATCTCCAAGTACGAGATGACCCAGGCCCAGTGGCAGCGCTTCTCACTGAAGAGGAGCTACTACTGGGCGGGATCGAACGAGGGCGACGATCATGGCGTCACCCGCCGTCACCCGGCGGAGCAGAAGCCGCGCGCGGACATCGAGTGGATGCTGCGTCGCCTCGGGTTGCGACTTCCGACGGAAGCACAGTGGGAGCACGCCGCTGGCTGCGGGAGAAGCTCGGGATACTGGTGGGGGGATTCTCCCTCCGAAGCAGCTGCGGGCCTCGAGAACTTCGAGGCAGTGGCAGATCGTCACGAGGTCCACGCTCCCGTCGGGACCTTTGCTCCCAATCCGCTGGGGCTCCACGACGTGCAGGGAAACGTCGCCGAGGTGTGCCGGGCGGGGGAGGGCAGCGAGAGCGAGTGGGTCGTGCGAGGCGGGGACTGGGATCGACCGGCGGAGGAATGTCGCCTGGATTCTCGGGGCGAGTTCCTCGGCGAGTCGACCCTGGTGGGAATCAGGCCGGTGATGGAGCTCGTACCGTGAGTGGATCGGAGAAGAGCCGAACCGGTGCTGGCGAGTCGCCGGTCGATGGTGATGCGGTGACGAACGAGGGACCGCTGACCTCCACCGACCGAGCTTACTTCGGCTTCCTGCTCGCGCGGCTCGACGGCCAGGTAGCGACCCTGGAGGAGTACTGCTCGGTGCGGCCGGAGTCCCCGGAGGAGTTGCAGGAGGTGGCGCTCGAGTGGTCCGAGCTGTTCCACCTACCCCGGAGACTCCCCGATCCCCGAGGGCTGGCCACCAGGCTGCTCGATCAGTATGGCGCCGAGGCGTCGACCGCGGACGTGGAGAACGAGCACCTGGATGCCCGGCCCGTCCCTCTCCTGCCCGAGAGCCGGCGCTACATCGTGGGGGATGAGATCGGCCGCGGAGGAATGGGCGCAGTGTTCGAGGTGGAGGACGCGAACCTCAACCGCGCGGTGGCGATGAAAGTGGTGCTGGGGCGAGCGGGTTCCGATGACGGCGCCCGGTGGACCCACTCCTCTTCGAGTCGCCTGCGCCGGTTCCTCGGCGAAGCCCGCGTGACCGGCGGGCTCTCCCATCCCGCGATCGTGCCGGTTCACGAGCTCGGCCTCGACGAGCGTGATCACGTCTTCTTCACCATGCGCCGAGTGCACGGAAGGGAGCTGACGGAGATCATCCGGCTCGCCCGTGAGGGCGCCGAAGGCTGGACCGTGCGGCGCGCCCTGGAGGTCTTGCTCAAGGTCTGTGACGTCGTCGCCTTCGCGCACTCGCGAGGGATCACCCATCGAGACCTCAAGCCGGCGAACGTCCTGGTCGAGAGCAGCGGGAACGTCTACTGCCTCGACTGGGGGCTCGCCCGGGAGAAGGGCGAGCGGAGGACGGCCGGGCTTCTCCCGGAGTCTGCGAATCTCGGCCCCCCGGCTTCTGGCCCGCCACGAACCAGCGACGGGACGGTCGTCGGGACCCCATCGTACATGCCACCCGAGCAGGCGTTGGGCTGTGTCGAGGCGGTCGGACCACGCACGGACGTGTACGGCATCGGGGCCATGCTCTACCACCTCCTCACCGGTCGCCCGCCATTCGCCGGAAGAGGAGAGACGCCGCCGCGCGAGATCCTCGACGGCGTCCTCTTCGGTGAGCTGGAACCTCCGAGCGAGGTGTCGCCGGAGACTCCCCTGGAGCTCGAGGCGATCTGCCGGAGAGCGATGGCCCGGGATCCGCGGGAGCGGTATCCCGGTGCGGCCGAGGTCGCCGAGGATCTTCGGGCCTTCCTCGAGGGGAGGGTGGTCGCCGCGTACGAGTCGGGAACCTGGGCGGGGCTGCGCAAGTGGATCGCTCGCCACCGGACCGTGGCGGCCACGCTGGCTCTGGCACTGGTCGTCTCTCTCACCGTCCTAGGCTCGGTCGCGGCGGTCGAGAAGCGACGCGCCATGGACCTCTCCTTTCTCCTCGATGTGGATCTGTACGACCACCTGGTGTGGAGCGAGCCCAGCCTGTGGCCCGTTCACCCAGACCGTCGCGGTCACGTCGAGAGGTGGTTGCGCCTCGAGGAGCAACTCGCTCGACGTCTCGACGGGCACCGCGCCCGTCTTCTGGAATGGGAGTCGGGGCTGACCGACGTGGAGCGGCAGGCGGTCGAGCGGATTGGCGAGGGACGCGACAGCATCGCGCTCGCCCTGACGCTGCCGAAGTCGAGTCGAGAAGGGGTCTGGCGCTATCTCACCCAGCGGAACCTGGTGGAGAAGCTGGAGGGGCTGCGCGGTGAAGGGGGCTGGACCTCTCGCGTGCGCGCCGTGTTGGTGCAGATCGAGAGGATGGAGCGAGAGCAGAAGGAGTCGTCTCCAGAGTGGCTCGAAGCGATCGCGGCGATCCGGTGCTCTCCCTTGTACGACGGCTTCGAACTCACACCTCAGCTCGGCCTGTGGCCACTCGGCCCTGATCCCGTGACGGGGTTGTGGGAGTTCGGGCACTGGCCTTCGGGGGAGCTGCCGAGGCGGGACGAGCGGCAGGAACTCGTCCTCGACGGGGAGTGCGGGCTGGTGGTCGTGCTTCTCCCCGGAGGGCTGTTCGAGCACGGGGCCATTTCACCCTCACCGGCGAGCGCCTCGTCCGCGTCGAACGTGGATCAGTGGGCGAAGGAGAACGAGTCTCCCGTCGAGGCCATCTCCCTCGACCCGTTCTTCCTCTCCAAGTTCGAGCTCACTCGGGGGCAAGCTCGCCGGCTGAAGAGTCTGGAGTCGAGGGGCGATTCATCATGCGTGGAGGGCGACCTGCTCCCCGAGCGATTCGGCACCTTCGACGAGGCGAGAAACGCACTGCGCTCGTATCTCCTGGAGCTACCCACCGAAGCGCAGTGGGAGTACGCCGCTCGTAGCGGCACGAGCACTCCCTGGTACGGGGGCGTGTCCCCGGACGAGGTTCGCGGTCTCGGTAATCTCCAGGGGACCGGTGGCCGTGACGTGTTCGACGACGAGCTGGCCCCGGTCGGCTTCCTTCCCCCGAACCCATTCGGGCTGCACGACGTGCTCGGAAACACCTCCGAGTGGTGTAGCGAGTCCCTCGGGTCGTACCTGGTACCGCCGGAGCCGGGAGACGGACACCGAGCGATGATCGATGGCTCGCGAGTCGTTCGTGGGGGAAACTACCGACTCGGTCCGGAGGACGCGAGATCGGCACGGCGGATGGACTGCCGCGAAGCGCAGTACATCGTCGGTCTACGTCCGGCGCGAGCGATCGATCCCGGCCAGCGGACCCTCCCGGGGGAGTGACGCTCCCCCGTCCTCCTCACCACTCCCGCGCCACCGGGTACAGCTTCCAGCGCTCGTCGAAGTAGGGCGAGCGCTCGTAGAACCAGTTCAGGCGCGCCCTCGGGTTCTTCGCGAATTCCGGGTCGGCCTCGAGCTTCGCCTCGAACGCCCGCCTCAGCTCGGGGTCGCTCGCCAGCATCCGTTCCGCGATAGGCTCCATGACGTAGCCCTCGAAGTACTCGGTCTGCTGCAGCACCTCGAGAAAGAAGCCCCACTGGAAGAAGGAGTCCTGGGATCGAGGCTCCAGCAGCAGCACCGCCAAGTCGCCCAGTGGCTGGTCGGTCGAGACGCGTACGGAACCCGGGGGAAAGAACCAGGAGTGCTTCTCCGCCCTCGGCGTGCAGGTGACGGTCACGTGGCCCTCGTAGGGCGACTCGCCGAGCTTCGGCTCTTCCAGCCGCAGCATCTCGACTTCGACGTGGCGTCCCTCGCCGATCCGCTGCACCTCGATTCCGTGGAGCTCCAACCGCTCGATGACCCTCGGCCAGCTGGGCGGGATCCAGTACGCCCTCGGAACCGCGATCGCCTCGGCGACCTCTTCTATCTTGACGTGCGGGATCGTCACCGTGATCGGTTTGCCGTTCCAGGTGCGTCGCGTGCCGCCCGAAACGGGGGCGGGGACCGTCACCGACTCGATGCCGAGAAACTCGATCGTCTCGGGGCGCTTCTCGGGGACCTTCCAGCGGAGCGGGATCTCCTCCGGCCGAGCCGCCCGGTCGAGCGCGACCGCCTCGCGCAGCGCGTCTCGTTGCCCCGGGAGCAGGCGTAGCGCGCTCTCCAGCAGCACATACGTCCCGAGCACCCGCTGGTCGTAGGGCTTCAGCGAGTGGTTCTCGACCAGAAGCGTCGGCAGGTGTCTCGCGTCCCCGTACGAGTGGGAGAAGCGTGGTCCGCCGGTCCACTTGATGATTCCCCTGGCGAGGTTGCCGCGCTCGACCTCGAAGATCATCGGCCCCGGGATGTGACCCATCGCGCGGAGATCGTCGTCGAGCCGCTCGATCAGCGTGTCCTGCATCCAGCGAGCGATGTGGGGCGAGTACCCGTGCACCCCGACGGCGTCAGTGGTGATGTCGTACTGGTAGTCGAGTCCGTCGGTGACGTGCAGGTCGAAGTAGAGGTCGGGTCGCCACGTCTCGATGACCCCGATCACCGCGCGCAGTTCCTTCGTGTCGAGCTTCGCGTAGTCGCGGTTGAGGTTCAGGTTGCGCGAGTTGGTCCGCCAGCCCATCTCCCGCGGCCCGCGCTGGTTGATGCGTCCGAAGGGCGAGCTGCGCTCGTGCCCGTCGACGCTGAGGATGGGGATGAAGAGCAGATTGGCGCCTTCGAGCAACTCCTCCTTCGTGCCGCGCACGGTCATGTCGCGCAGCAGCATCATCCCGGCGTCCTTACCGTCGATCTCGCCGGAGTGGATCCCCGCCTGCGCCAGCAGGATCGGCTTACCAGTGGCGTGCAGCGCCTCGGGAGTGAACACCCGCTCGGCGGAGGCGATCACCATCCAGACCTCCCGCCCTTCGAGACTCCGCCCGATCGAGATCATCTCCAGCTGCGGTGCCGCGGTAACGAGCCGTTCGAGCCAGGCGACGGTCTCGTCGTAGCTCGGCGTGTCGACGAGCCCGTTCCTCTCGCTGGGGGTGATCCACGGATCGTCGGGGGCCACCACCAGCGCGCGGCTCGCTCCGTCCCAGGGGATCACCGGCGGCAGGGCCTCGAGGTGGGGGGCGGGCGTGGCGTCCTGTCCGGGCGCGGGCACCGACAGCGCGGCGAACAGAGAGATCGCAATGGGGATCGGCAAGGTGGTCATCGATCGGGTACTCCTCGTCTCCACTGGGGGCGCTCCAGCCCCTACTGTAGCGAGTACCGCAGCGAGTGCCGACCCGGGGCCATCTCCACGACTCACCGCGTGCTCTCCGGGGGACGACCACCTCGCGAACCCGACGGACAGGTGCGCAGTTCCGTATCAGTTCCGTGAGCAGGGGGCACACCTCGATTCAGCTGTCACCTGGATGCCGTTCCTGTGCTAGAGAGTCGCTACAATGCAGACCATGTTCCCCGGCAGCCACCTCCTCCCGTTCTTCCTCCCGCTTCTTCTGCCCCTCCAGGACGGCAGCGCGACCGCCGACGATTCCGCGAAGGTCGTGGTGGCGAGCGACGGCCCGGCGCCGGAAGAACCCACCCCGCCGCCCGTGGCGCAGCCGACCGAGCACTCCGCCGCCTGGCTCGGTATCGTCGGCGAACCCTGGCGCTCCATCGACGATCCCGAAGCGCGCACCCTCCCCGGCCCCCTGAGCAAGCTCCCCGGGAAGCGGGAGGCGGTCTTCGAGTCGCTGGCCAGCCCCCGGTTCCTCATCGTGCGTCACCACTCGGAGGTCGAGGACGCGATCGACGCCTTCGTGCAGGACGAAGAGTCGATGAATCGCCCGGGGGGGGAGCTCATCCCCCTCGCCGATCGAGCCCTCGAGGGAATGGACGGCGAGCCGCTGGTGTTCGACTGCGAGTGGATCTGGGGCTCCATCACCTCGCGGATCTCGGCGATCTACGTCCCCATCGAGAGTGGTCGCCTGCGTAGCCTCTGGCTGGTGACCGCCGAGGACACCCCCTTCGAGACGCTGCAGGCCGAGCTGGAGGCCACCCTGCTGCGACTCGACGAACCTTCCACCCCCGCTCTTCCCGAGCGCTACTCGGCGCTCCTGAACGATCACACGATCTCCTTCAATCTATGCTTCGCCGACGAGATCCGGCTTCGGCCCGTGGAGATGGTCGAGGCGGATCACGCGGACTTCGTGCATCAGATCCTCGCGGAGAACACCGAGTTCTTCGGCTCGCATGCCCGGCAGTGGCAGGACGAGGAGCGCGGAACGAAGCTCTCCTACCAGGTCGTGGTTCACGACCTCAACCTCGGGCCCGACCCGGCCTTTCTGCACTGGTTGTCCAGCGTGTTCCAGCTCTATCTGCGCGAGGACAAGGAGAAAGGGGACGTCCCGGTGGAGCTGATTCACCTCGAGCGAGCCCGCACCGAGGTCGTGGACGACCAGACCCTGAAGCGACACTTCGAGAACAACGTACGAGCATCGGCGGCGGGCGTCATCCTCGAGGTCGTACTGCCCCGATCACCGTACGCGCGTGCCCGGCGGCTGAGCTGGGTGCGGGCGAAGGAGGACGGGTCGCAGCTCTTTTCGCGGGCGTGGTCGATGGAACTGCGTCACTATCACCGTGTCCGGGGCGAGATCGTGACCCGGGTGGCCGTGGTGATGCTCCGGGCGGAAGCCCGGTCGCAGGCCGATATCGACCTCATGGAGGCAAACCTCGACTTTGCCTCGCAGCCCCTCGATCGAACCGGCCGCTTCCCGGTTCGGGGATCCAGATAACCACAGAGTCCAGAACCAGAGATCAACCACAGAGGACACAGAGGACACAGAGGACACAGAGATCGGAGCAAGGAGAAGATGGCAAAGAAGAAGACAAGGCATCGCCCAGTAATAATACATTCCA
>CAZCAC010000086.1:0-15194 GCA_964496575.1 uncultured Planctomycetaceae bacterium
CCCCGAGCAGACCCCGCACCCTCTCCAGCACCTCGTCGACCGTGATCCGGGTCATGCAGGGATGCGTGTCGATCGGGCACTCCCGCTTCCGGCACGGCGAGCACTCCACCCCCTTGAAGATCACCGAGTCACGCCGCCCGAAGGGCCCCGTCCGGGCGGGATTCGCGGCGCCGAAGAGGGCGACCAGCGGGGTGCCCACCGCCACCGCGATGTGCATCGGGCCGGTGTCGCAGCCGACGAAGCAATCGCTCGTGGCGATCAGTCCGGCGGTCTCCTTCAACGAGAACGCACCGACGCCGTCGAAGAGCCCAGGCGGACCCGCGGCGAGCACCGACTCGGCGAGCGTGCGATCCTGCGGGCCGCCGAGGAGGGCGATGCGCCGTGGAGGGATCTCCTCGGCGAGCCGGGTGGCGAGCTGGGCCCAGTTCTCGGAGGCCCAGAGGTTGGCGGGCTTGCTCGCCCCGAGGTTCAGGCAGACCCGCGGCGCCTCGCCGGTCCACGGCGCGATCGGCAGGCGCCACTGCGGCTCGGAGCGGGGCACCCCGAGGTGGTCGGCGAACTCGAGGTACTGGGCCACCGTCACGCCCGGTCGCTTCCGCTCGCGGAGCCTCTCGTTGGTGAATAGAAAGCTCTTCTCCTTGCAGCGCGCCCGGTCGAAACCCAGCCGCCGCGACGCCCCGGAGAGGCGAGTGATCATCCCGCTCTTGAGGATCCGCTGCAGGTCGATCGTGAGGTCGAAGCGCCGGGAGCGGAGCTCGCGCACGAAGCGGAGCCAGCTCCCCGGCCGGGAGACGTCGAGCACGAGGAACTCGTCGATCGCGTCATGCCCCTCGACCAGCCGGTGGGCGAGGGGGGCGATCACCCACGAGATCCTGGCGTCCGGAAACCCCTCCCGCAGCCGGCAGACGAGCGGCAGGGAGTTGACCACGTCGCCGATCGCTCCCAGCTTGACGAGGCAGATTCTCTCCGGGGTGGCGGGCATCCGGAGGGCAGGATAGGCAATGGCCCCGGGCGGAGCCAGGTTTCCGGCGCTCGTCGCTTCTCCTAGAATGCCGCGCCGATGACCACCACTCGCTTTCGATCAGAGGGGCAGGAAGAGGCTCCCCCCGGCGCGCCCCGGGTGCACCTGGTGACCTTCGGTTGCCAGATGAACAAGTACGACTCCGGTCTCGCCGAGGGTCGCTTCCGCCGGGAAGGGTACGTCACCACGCCGTCGATGGAGGACGCCGACGTGATCCTCTTCAACACCTGCTCCGTGCGCGAGCACGCCGAGGAGCGCACCTACTCCTGGCTGGGGGAGATCAAGCGCGCCAAGGAGAAGCGCCCGGATCTCGTCATCGGGGTGATGGGTTGCATGGCGCAGCGCGTCGAGGAGGAGATCTTCCGGCGCGCCGGGCACGTCGACCTGGTGGTCGGCACGCGAGAGTTCCAGCGCCTGCCGGAGCTGGTCGCCGAGGTTCGAGCGCGCCGCGCCGATCCCGATCTCCTCGGCCTCGCCGCGCGCCGGGTGCTGGCCACCGACGCGGAAGCGCTGGTCTCGATCGACCGCTCGGACGAGGAGTACTCCGGCGGCCGACACGCCTGGCTGGCGATCATGCGCGGCTGCGACCTCTCCTGCACCTACTGCATCGTGCCGACGACTCGCGGCCGGGTGCGCAGTCGCCCGATCGAGGAGCTCGTGGCCGAGGCGCGCTGGATGGTCGAGCGTGGCGCGCGCGCGATCACGCTGCTCGGCCAGACGGTGAACAGCTACGGCGAGGACTTCGATCCCGCGACGCCCGGCGAGACGGGGTTTCGCGGCCGGCGGGGGCGTCCCTGCCTCGCGGATCTGCTCCGTGAGCTGCAGGAGCTGGACGGGCTGGTCCGCATCCGCCTGGTCACCCTGCACCCCGCCTACCTCACCCCGGCGCTCGCCGAGGCGCTGCGCGACTGCGACAAGGTCGATCGCTTCCTGCCCCTGCCCGCACAGTCCGGTTCGGACCGCGTGCTGAAGGCGATGAAGCGCGGCTACACGGTCGACCTCTACCGCCGGCGGATCGAGATGCTGCGCGAGCTCGTCCCCGACGTCGAGCTGGGCAGCGACTGGATCGTCGGCTTCCCCGGCGAATCCTCCGAGGAGTTCGCGGCGAGCGAGGCGTTCCTCGAGGAGCTGGAGTTCGTGGTCAACTACGTCTTCAAGTACGACCCGCGGCCGACCACTCACGCCGCGGAGCGCCTCGAGGACGACATCCCGACCGAGGTCAAGAAGGAGCGCAACCGCCGGCTGCTCGAGCTGTCCGCCCGCGTGGGCCTGCGCCGGATGTCCGCGTTCGTGGGGCGCGAGGTGGAGGTCTTCGTCGAGGACCCATCACCGCGGCAGCCGGGCCAGCTCACCGGGCGAAGCACCCACGGGCTGCCCGTCTCCTTCGCGGGTGGGGAAGAGCTCCTCGGGACGATGGTGCGGGTGCGAGTGAGCGAGGCGACGGCGTTCGGGATGAGCGGGGTGGTCCGCGCTTGACTCGCAGGGCCTGACCCGCGAGCGGGTCCGCGACGAGGTCGCGATCGTCCGGGGATTCCAGTCCTGCCCCGGCGCCCCTTCTGCCGATGAAGGGAAGCGTCCGCCGATGAAGGGAACGAGGGCGGCCCGCGACCAGTTCGACCCGGTTCCCGGGCAACTACGCCCGACGAAATGCGTAGAACAGTACCTCTCCCGGCCACCCCGGTGGGCTACGAGTGAGATCTCGCCTCACGGGGCGCGACTTTCACCCGTGACTCCCGGCGGGGATCGACTACGCTTCCGGCGCCATGACTCGCGGACTCACAGCCAGCCTCGACGAGAGCCTCCTGACCGGACTCCTGACGGAGCTCGGCCGGGACGCGGCCGCCTTTCGCTTCGAGGTGGCCCCGAACCCGTGCGTCGGCGCGGCGATTCTCTCCGACGGCGCGGTCGTCGCCCGGGGCTTTCACCGCGTGTGGGGCGGTCCGCACGCCGAGATCGAGGCGATCGCCGCGGCCGAGGCGAGCGGAGTGCCGCGCGAGAAGTGGGACGTCATCGCGGTCACCCTCGAGCCGTGCTCGAGCACGGGGAAGACGCCGCCCTGCGTCGATGCGATCCTCGCCGCGGGGATCGGCTGCGTGGTCGTCGGAGCGCTCGACCCCGACGCGCGTCACCGCGGCCGGGGACTCGAGAAGCTGCGCGACGCCGGAGTCGAGGTGTACCTCCTGGACGGGCACTCGCCCCTCGAGGAAGTCGCGCCGCACTTCCTCCACTGGAATCGCCTCGAGCGCTTGCGGCGACCGCGACCGTGGACGATCGCCAAGTGGGCCCAGACGCGCACCGGTCAGCTGCTCCCACCCGAGGAGATCGGCGAGGGGCGGTGGATCTCCTGCGATCTCTCTCGCGAGGAAGTGGCCACCCTGCGCGGCCGGGTCGACGCGGTGGTGACCGGGGTCGGCACCGTGCTCGCCGACGACCCGCGCCTCACCGTGCGCCCGCCCGGCGATCCGACCGACCCGCCGCTGCGGGTGATACTGGACAGCTACCTGCGCACGCCGGCCGACGCGAAGCTGTTCGCCGCGCCGGCGGAGGGCGAGGGGGCCGGAGAGGTTCACCTCCTGACCATCGCCGGGGCCGACGCGTCGCGCTGGCGCGCGCTCGAGGCCGCGGGCGCGAAGGTCCACGGCCTGCGCGGCGAGGCCGGTGATCATGTCTCGCTGCCCGGGGTGCTGGAGTGGCTCTGGGATAGCGGCGTGCGGCGGGTGCTGCTGGAGACCGGACCCACCCTGCTCCTCGACGCGCTCGAGCGGAGCTTCGTCGATCAGGTCCGCATCTACACCGGCGAGGTCAACGGCGGTCGCGGAGTCTCGATGGGCGGCTGGCTGGCGACGGCGAAGATGCACCAGCGACTCGATCGGGAGCTCGGCTCCGACGCGGTGCTGGAGGGATTCCTCACCGACGAGTGAGGGGCGGTCCGGCCCTGGCGGAGCCGATCACTTCAGGTCGGGGAACTCCTCGCGCACGCGCTGGGCGACCTTCGTGGCCGCGTACTTCTTGCGCAGCAGCTTCTTGAGCAGCTTCTCCGCCTCGCGCTTCTTCCCCTTCTTCAACAGCTCGTCCGCCTCCGTCCAGAGCTTCTCCGCCTCGTTCTCCAGCTTCCAGGCGGCGATCTCCTCCTTGATCGCCTTGTCCTTCTCGGCGCGCTTCATCGCCTTGCGCACCTCGTCCTCCACGGGCGAACCGGCGCACTCCTTCGCCAGCTTCTCGAGCTCCGCGTACGCCGCCGCCGCCTGGCCCGGAACGAGCTTGACGAGCACCTCTTCGAGCTCCTTCTGCATCTCCTTCTCGAGCCGGGGCAGGGCGGCCTTCGCCTCGTCGGCGAAGAGACCGACTGCGACGATCGCGAGCATCTCGTGCCACGCGCGCCACGCGTCCCCCCACAGCTTGCCGTCGGTCGCGCGTGTCGCGTTCACCTTCAGCGTCCTCACGCGCAGGAGCTCATCGCGCGACAGGCCGGGCCCGGCCTTCTTCTGGGCGCGCTTCAGCTCGGCGATCACCTGGCTCACCGGCGGGGGGTCGGCGACGTTGAAGCGCCAGGAGAGCTTGCCGTCGGGCAGGAGGAGAACCGTCTGCGGACAGAGCATCTCCCCGCTCTCCTCGTGGTACTCGGCGTAGACGTCGGGCCACGCCTCGCGGTGCTGGGCGCACTCGTCGAACCACGGGTAGACCGAGCAGACGGTGCGGCTCTTCCGCTCGCCGTCCACCTTCTCGGTGATCTTGCGCCGCCCGTGATCCCCGTTGTTGGTGACGATCACCACGGCCTTCTGCGAGAGGCCGATCAGCTCCTGGTTCGGGACGATGTCATCTCGATAGTCATCGTTCTGCGGCTCCCCCTCGAGGATGATGTGGATGAGGAGCGGGACGTTCTGTTCCCGGCTCGCCTTCTTGGCCTCCTCCAGGCTGCCGATGAAGGGCTCGAGCTTCGCCTTGGCGGATCTCTTCCTCTTCTGCGCCTCGCGCGGCGCGGTCGCGGAGACCGCTTCGCCGGGGGCGGGGGCGAACACCACGGGTGGGGCGAGCCACTGCACCCCCACGCAGAGGGCCGCGGCGACGATCGGCAGACCTCGATTGAAGCAGAGCATGACCAGAGCAGTCTGACCCGACCCGCGCGGTCTCGCAAGGGTCCTGGTGAGGGCGAGGCCCTTGGGCTACAACTGGGCGGCATGCCCCGGTCGACCTCCACCGCCCGCTTCTCGCTCGCGCTGCTCCTCGCGCTCCTCGGCTCCCTGCTTCCCGCCTGCCTGGGGCCGGCGGGAACGGAGGTCGACCCGGCCGCTGAGGACGCCTCCCGGGCGCTCGCCCGGGCCCGCGGGGCGTGGCGCCGGGGAGTCGCTCCCGACGACCCCGAGCTCCTCGCCGCCCTTGCCGAGGCGCGCGAGGCCGATCCCGACTGGGTCGCCCCGCGGCGCTTCGAGGACGATCTCGCGCTCGCCGGGTACCGGGAGGTGGAGGCGCTGGAGCGCCGCCGGGACGAGGTGGCGGCCGCGCCGAAGGACGCGCGGGCGATCTACCTCCGCGCCCGCCTCGAGGGGGGTATCGACGGCCGCGATTTCGCGCGGGCCACGGGCCTCGCTCCGACGTTCGCCTGGGGCTGGCACGGCCTCGCCTGGACGCTCGACCGACGCGGGGACGCGGTGGCCGCCCTTCGCGCGGAGCGACGCGCCGTGGAGCTGGCTCGCGATCCGTGGGAGCGGGCCTTCTTCACCCTGGCGCAGGCGCGGATCCTCGAGGGTGCGCGGCGGATCGACGAGGTCGTCGAGCTCCTGCAGGGCGCGCTGGAGACGATCCCCCTGGAGGGCGACGACCGGTACTGGTTCGCGACGGAGGTGGCGCTCTTCGAGCTGCGCCTGTGGGATCCGCGCGAGCGCGAGGTCGGCTACGCCCGCGGGCTGGAGCTGATCCGCAGCGACGGGATCGGCGAGCGAGATCTCGTCCGCCTGGTCGCCGCGATGCGCACGGAACCGGCGCTCGCCGATCCGGGAGGTCTGGAGCTGGAGCTGGCGCTCTCCGGGCTCCCCGGTGAGCTCCCCGCGCGACTGCTCGCCGAGGGCTGGCTCCGCCAGGGCAACAGCGCGCTCGGACGGCTCCTCTTGAGGGAGGAGCTCGACGGTTCGGAGGCGAGCTCGCTCGCCGCAGCGCTCACCGGTTCGGAGGCGAGCTCGCTCGCCGCAGCGCTCACCAGGTCGGAGGCGAGCACGCTCGCCGAAGCGCTCACCCGTCGGAGCGCGTTCCGCCAGGGACTCCACATCGCGGCGGTGCGCCGGTGGCTCGACGACCTCCCCGCACAGGTCCTCGAGGAGGACGGCCTCCCGGCGGATGCCGCGCTCCGGCGCCTGGTGTACGCGGCGCGGGACCTGGAAGGGCCGGGCCGCGGTTCGCTCGACTCGCTCCGGAGCTTCGGTGAGGCGTTGATCGACGCCGGCTGGTTCTACGAGGCTCAGCAGGTCGCCGAGTCACTCGCGCCGCTCGACCTCCCGGCCGCGCGCTCCCTCCGCGAACGCGCGGTCGCGGGGCGGGTGCTCTTCGCGGGGGTCCGCGCCGTGCTCGGCGACGTGGAGGAAGGGCGCGAGGAGCTCGCCGTCGCCGTCACCTTCCCGTCCGCCGGGGACGAGCCGCTCGAGGACGTAGGGGAGGAGACCGCGGCGACGAGCGCCGACGCGCGGCCCGGGGATCTCGACGAGCTGCTCCGGCGCTGGGCTCCACTCTTCGCCCGCTGTGCGTCACGCCAGGGCCGCGGCGACGAGGCGGGTGGCGAGACCGTGGAGATCGAGGCCTGGACCGAGGTGCTGCTCGCCTCGCCGCGCCTCGAGTACGGCTTTCTCGCGACCGTCCTCCATCCCGGCCCGCACTTCTCGGAGGCCGACGAGCGCGCCGGGCTGGGCATCCGAGGCGAGGCGGTGCCGGGGTTTGCGGCGGAGATGGCGCGCTACGGTCGCTTCGCCATCTTCGGGCAGATCATGGGCGGCGGAGCTCCCGACGGCACGATCCTGCGGCGCCTCCTCGTCGAGGAGCGGAGCGGCGAGCACCTCGGCGTCGAGTGGCGGGGGACCGTCGCCTGGTGCGAGGGTGCCGACCTCTACTCCCGCCCCTCGCGACGGGGCGCGCGCATCTCCGGAGCGGCGCTGCACGAGGGGTACTGGCTCGACGTCGCCTCGGTGCGCCTCGACCACGAGCGCTGGGAGGCCCTGGCGGAGAGGTTCGAGGGGCCGGGAGGCGACGCGCGACTCGCGCGGGCGCTCGCCCCGCGCGGTCTGCGCCTGCGCACGCCCGCCGCGTACCCCGAGCGCCGGCGCCGCGAGCGGCGGGGACTCGGGCCTGCGCTGGGCGAGGCCAAGCGCGTGCGCCTCGCCGCGATGCGCGCTCGCGCCGCGCCCGGCGAACGGCTCGGCCGGGTCTCCCTCGACGAGCTGGTCGAGGCGGTGGCCGTGCACGAAGAGGGCCACCTCTGCGACCGCGCGCGCTTCCTGCCGATCGAGCAGCACCTCGGCGAGATCCTCGCTCTCCTCGTCGACTGCGGCTTTTCCGCGACCGCCGTCCAGCGTCGCCTCGAGTACCGCGCCCAGCTGAACGCCCTCTGCGAGCTGTCCGACCCGCGCCTTTCCCTCGCCGAGGTCCTCGACGCCGTCGACCGCGCGGATCCGGATTCCCTCGGCGGGCTTCCGCACGGGGAGGCGTACACGGAGCTCGTGATCGACCTGCTCGCGCTGCTCGACCACGAGGTGGAGCGTCACCCCGAGCGCTGGACTTCGCTCGATCCCGATCGAACCCTCCTGCACCAGCTGCACCTCCTGGAGCCGAGCGAGATCACCGAGCTGGCTCGGGAGCTCGCGGTGCGCGAGGGTCTCCTGTAGCGCCTTCGAGTTCGCTCACGCCGCCTCGATGTTCCCCCGGTCCCGGCGCACGAACCAGACGCTCCGCCCGCGCCGGCGGGCCACGAAGCCGCCGGTGTAGAACGTCGGCGCCTCGCTCCCGCCGAGGAACAGGCACCCGTCGGGCGCCAGCTGGTCGAGGGCGCGGTTCAGCAGCTCGCGCTTGGTCTCCGTATCGAAGTAGATCAGGACGTTCCGCATCAGGATCACGTCCTGGAGCGGGAGGTCGTCCCACGGGTCGAGGAGGTTCCTCTGTTCGAAGTGGATCCGCCGGCGCAGCGAGTCGTTCACCTGGTAGCCGTTTCCATTCTGGTGGAAGAACCGCAGGAGACGCTCCGCCGAGAGTCCGCGGTTGACCTCGCCCACGCGGTACACGCCTTCCCGGCAGCGCTCGATCATCCGCGGGGAGAGATCGCTCGCCCGGAGGTCGACGCGCCAGCCGGTGAGCTGGGGGAATCGCTCGGCGAACACCATCGCCAGGCTGTAGGGTTCCTGTCCACTCGAAGCGGCGGCGCACCAGATCCTGAGGCGGCGCGTGCCGCGCCGACTCTCGATCAGCTCCGGGAGGATCTCCTCCTCCAGCGCCACGAAAGGAGAGCCTCCGTCGCGGAAGAAGCTGGTCTCGTGGACCAGGAAGAGCGCGAGGAACTGCTCGATCAGCTCCGGTGACGGGTCGCCCTCCAGCTCCCGCAGGATCTCCCCGGGGCCGCGCAGTCCTCGCCGCCCGGCCAGCCGGAGGAGGCTCTCCTCGGTGCGCTCCAGCTTCGACTCGTCGACGACCATTCCCGACAGGTGCAGGACCATCTCGGAGACTCGTTGCGCGAGGGTGGAAGGGACGGACATCGGTGGAGAGCGCGAGAGTTGCGCCCTTCCTTGTCGGAGGGGGAACGCCCTCCGATTGAGGCCATCCCCGATACCGGGCGGGAAAGGCGGCGAGCGCGCGGCCTCCCGGGTGAGGGGGTGACTCAGCCGCGCAGGGCGGCGCGCACCAGCTCCTCGAGCTCGAGCGTCTCCGCGCCCTTCGCGACCCGCTCGACCAGCTTGCGAGCCTCCTTCTCCTTGTAGCCGATCGAGACCAGCGCGGAGGCCGCGTCCGCGATCCGCCGCTCGCGGGAGTCCTCCTCGCCGGCGGGCCCCTCGTGCCGTCCGGCGCGCCGGACGGACAGGCGGCCCGCGCGGTCGCGCAGGTCGAGCAGGATCTGCTCGGCGGTCTTCTTGCCCACCCCCTTCACCTGCACCAGCGTCGCCGAGTCGCCGCCGACGATCGCCTCGATCAGCCGGTCACCCTCCAGTCCGGAGAGCAGCGTCAGCGCCATCGCCGGACCGACGCCGCGAACCGAGAGCAGGAGGCGGAAGAGGTCCCGCTGCTGCACGGTGGCGAAACCGTACAGCGTGTGCGCGTCCTCCCGCACCACGAGGTGGGTCCAGACGCGTACCGTCTGTCGCTCGGGGAAGAGGAGACCGAGCGGAACGCTCAGCGAGTAGCCGACACCACCCACCGCCAGCACCAGCTGCGCCGGCGTGTGCTGGACGACCTCACCTTCCAGGTACTCGTACAAGGGTCTTCGCGACCGGCTAGGACTTCGGCTTCAGGGCGAGCCCGAACTCCGTCAGCTTCTCCTTGAGCTCCTGCAGCGAGGTCACTCCGAAGTTCGGCATGCCGAGCAGCTCGTCCTCGGTGTGCTGGGTCACGTCGCCGAGCGTCAGGCAGCCGAGCCCTTCGACCGTGCGCCGCGCGCGGATGGAGAGCTCCAGGTCGGAGATCGGACGGTTCATCGCCTCGACGTTCTCGCCGGAGGTGTAGCGCTGCTGCGTGCTCTCGATGCTGAGCACCGCTTCCTCGCGAGCCATGCCCAGGCGCAGGCCCTTGCTGCCGAGGATCTCCTTGATCTCGTTGAGGGAGGTTTCCCCGAAGTTCTTGTACGAGAGGAGCTCCTGCTCGGTCTTCTTGACCAGATCGCCGAGCGTCATGATGTTCATCTTGTTCAGGCAGTTGCGCGCCCGGACAGAGAGCTCGAAGTCGGTGATCGGAATGCGCAGAATCTGGTTGAGGCGGTCTTCCTTCCGCTCCAGATCTTCGTCGTAGTACATGTCCATCCCGGCCAGGGCGTCGTTGAGGAAGAGACGCGCACGGCGGTCGGTGGGGAGGCACTTGGCGACGGTGTCGTAGCAGGTGGCCGCTTCCTGATCCCGGCCGAGATCCTCGTAGAGCACGCCGAGGTTCATCAGGGTCCTCGCGTCGAGCGGCTTGCGCTCGATCAGCGCCTGGTAGCAGTCGAGGGCGAGCTCGTCGAGCCCGCACCGCTCGGCCCGATAGGCGAGGCGGAAGAGGTTGACGCGAGAGCGCGGGTCGAGCTCGCGTGACCGCTGGAGGTGATCGAGGGCGACCGCCCAGTCGCGCCGGAGCTCGGCGATGCGCCCGAGCAGGTGATGCCCCTCGGCGGTGTCGGCGAAACCCTCCGGGGCCGCCTCGAAGCCGCGGCGCAGGTCCTCGATGACCGGCTCGGGGTCGTTCGGGTCTCCGCTCTCCAGCCCCGCCTCCAGACGGGCCAGGAGGTAGCCGCCGCGAGGTTTCGACTCGGCCGGGTACTTCTCGGACAGGCGCAGGAAGATCGGCGCCGCCTCTTGCGGGCGCCGCAACGACATCAGCGCGTTGGCCCGCGTGAAGGAGGCCACGTCGTCCTCCTCGTGCGCGGCGAGCAGCGCCGAGGCCTGCTCGTAGTCGCCGATCATCCACGAACCGAGCCCCTTGCGGAGTCCCTCTTCGCCCTCCGCGCCGAGGCTCTCCAGGATCCGGTCGAAGGAGTCGTGGCTCCTGGGGGACGAGAAGACATCACCGCGCGCCTCCTGCAGGGCGGCGAAGCTCTGGATCTGGGCTGTCCGGATATCGAACTGAGCGCCGGCCTCGGGGGCGGGCGGCGGGATCGGGGGCGGGGCGGTTTCGCTCACGGGGATTTCCATGGAGTCTGGTCTACTCGTAGTCGGTTTCTGCGCGTTGCGTGCAGAAAGCAGGTTGGGAGGGCATCGAGGCTATCGAGATTCGTGGTCCGAACGGCCAGTTGACCGGTCGGTTGGCGGGCGGCAGCCCGCGCTGGGGTCGGAGCGGGGAGGAAGGAAAGGAGAAGTCGGGTGAGGTGCGGGTGCGGGTACGCACCCCTACCCCGGTCGGGCGAGCCGCACAGAATAGAACGTCCCCGAGGGACTCGTCAACCACGAGTGGGACAGAGGGCGGGACGGCGGCGGTTTCTGCTGGTACGGCGCGTGGAGAGGACTACGTTTGGATGCGTGGACAAGCTGATCGTCGAGGGGGGCGCCCGGCTGGCGGGCGAGGTCGATACCGCGGGGTCGAAGAACGCCGTTCTGCCAGTTCTGGCGGCGTCCCTTCTGACCACCGAGACGCTGACGGTGGAGAACGCTCCCCGCCTTTCGGACGTCCGGACCATGCTGAGCGTGCTCGACGCGATGGGTTGCGAGACCTCCCGCGCCGAGGAGGGGCGGCGGGTCGCCGTCACCGCGCCGGCGCGACCGGTGGAGAAGGCGGGGTGGGAGCACGTGCGCCAGATGCGCGGCTCGGTGTGCGTCCTGGGACCCCTTCTGGGGCGAACCGGGCGTGCCGAGGTGAGCCTTCCCGGGGGGTGCGTGCTCGGCGTCAGGCCGATCGACGTGCACCTCAAGGGGATGGAAGCGCTCGGGGCGCGGGTCCGGATCGAGGAGGGCTACGTCGTCGCCGAGGCCCCGCCGGGGGGACTCGTCGGCTCGGAGATGTTCCTCGGCACCGCCTTCGGCTCCTCGGTCCTCGGCACCGCCAACGTGATGATGGCGGCCACCCTGGCCCGGGGGCGGACGGTGATCCACGGCGCCGCCTGCGAGCCGGAGGTGGTCGACCTGGGCCACTGCCTCGCCTCGATGGGGGCGAGGATCGAGGGCCTCGGCTCGCCCCGCCTGGAGATCGACGGGGTCGACGAGCTCGGCGGCGCCGAGTGGTCGGTGATCCCCGACCGGATCGAGGCGGGCACCTACGTCATCGCCGGGGTGATGACCGGCGGGCGCGTGCGGGTCAAGGGCTGCCGCCCCGATCACCTGTCGGTCTTCCTGGAGCGACTCCGCGAGGCCCGGGTGCCGATCGAGGTCGGCGCGGACTTCATCGAGACCCAGGCCTACGACCCGCGGGACCCCGACCAGTGCCCGCGCGCCACCGACGTGACCACGCTGCCCTTCCCCGGCTTCGCGACCGACCTGCAGGCGCAGTGGATGAGCTTGATGACGATGGCGGACGGGATCTCGGTGATCACCGAGCGGATCTACCCCGATCGCTACCTCCACCTCGCCGAGCTGGCGCGCCTCGGCGCCCACGTTCGCCGCGAGGGGCAGGCGGGGATCGTGAGCGGTACCTCGCGCCTCTCCGGGGCGCCGGTCACCGCCTCCGACCTCCGCGCCTCCGCCGCCCTGGTGCTGGCCGGGCTGGTCGCCGAGGGGCGGACGGAGATCCACCGCGTCTATCACATCGACCGCGGCTACGAGCGGATCGAGGATCGCCTGGGGCCGCTGGGCGCGAAGATCCACCGCGAAGAGGAGTAGCGCCTACCGCCATGGAGGCACGGGAGGCCGGTCCGGAGGGCCCGGCCACCCGCGGGTCGCGCTATACTCCTCGGTTCCCGAGACCTAGAACCGACTCTCACCACTGCACGGGCTGGCGCCCGCAATCCGACCGGTCAATAGACCGCTCAGACCACGATTCTCGCCACGCTCCTGGCCCGCCCACCCTGCTTTCGCGCGCAGCGCGCAGAAACCGACTCCGGCTAGTACACCAATGTTCGAGACCCTCACCGACCGCCTGAATCAGACCTTCTCCTTCCTGCGCGGCCGCAAGGAGCTGACCGACGAGAACGTCGCCGAGGGTCTGCGCGAGGTTCGCCAGGCGCTGCTCGAGGCGGACGTCAACTTCACCGTCGCCCGCGACTTCACCGCGAGGGTCCAGGAGCGGGTCACGGGGGAGGGGCGCCTGCAGGGGGTGGAGCCCTCGCAGCAGTTCGTGCACGCCTTCCACGGCGAGCTGGTCGAGCTGATGGGGCCGGAGGACGCTCAGCTCGCCTTCGCCAAGAGCGGGCCGACGGTGATCCTGATGGCCGGCCTGCAGGGCACCGGCAAGACCACCACCTGCGCCAAGCTCGCCAAGTTCCTGCGCGACAAACGCGGCAAGCGACCGCTGATGGTCGCCGCGGACATCAAGCGTCCCGCGGCGGTGGAGCAGCTCAAGGTCCTGGGCGCGAAGATCGACATCCCCGTCTTCCACGTCGAGGGCAAGACCCCGCCGAAGGTCTGCAAGGCGGGGGTCGCGCACGCGGCGAAGTCGGGCAACGACGTGGTCATCCTCGACACCGCGGGTCGCCTGCACGTCGACGACGAGCTGATGGAGGAGGTCGCCGCGATCGCCAAGGTGACCAGCCCGCACAACCAGGTGCTGGTCGTCGACGCGATGACCGGCCAGGACGCGGTCAACTCCGCCAAGGCCTTCCACGAGCGCCTCGAACTCTCCGGGTGCATCCTGACCAAGATGGACGGCGACGCGCGCGGCGGCGCGGCGGTCAGCCTGAAAGCGGTCACCGGCTGCCCGATCCTGTTCATCGGCACCGGCGAGAAGATCGAGGACATCGACGACTTCGTGCCCGAGCGGATGGCCGGGCGCATCCTCGGCATGGGCGACGTCGTCGGACTCGTCGAGAAGGCGCAGGAGGAGATCTCCGAGCACGAGGCGCAGGCCTCGATGGAGAAGATGCTGCTCGGCTCCTTCACCCTCGAGGACATGCTCGGCATCTTCCGGATGATGAAGAAGATGGGGCCGATGAAGAAGGTCATGGGGATGATGCCCGGCATGCCCAAGGAGCTGCGCGATGCCGACATCGACGACCGGCACATCAACCGCCTCGAGGCGCTCTTCACCTCGATGACCCCGATGGAGCGGCTGCGCCCCGACGTCCTCGACATGAGCCGGCGCCGCCGGATCGCCAGGGGGGCCGGCCAGGGGGTCGAGGCGATCAACGAGCTGCTCAAGCGCTTCAAGGACATGAAGAAGATGATGAAGCAGCTGAACAAGATGGGGCTCGGCTCGATGTTCGGGGCGGGGGCCAAGAAGGAGACGCTGCGCGGGTTGTCGCCGACCGGGGAGCTGGCCAGCGGCGGCGGGGGGATGATGGATACCCTCGGCGGGATCGGCTCCGGGATCGGGGCCGGGGTCAAGGGGCTCGGCTCCAAGCTGCTCGGACGCGGGGGCGGGCTGCCGCCCGGGATGCCCGGCGGCCCGGGCGGAGGAGGCGAGATGGGGGACCTCGCCTCGATGATGGGCGGGGGGGCCCGGCCGATGGGCTCCTCGGCGACGCGCAAGAGTGGGTCGAAGCGGAAGAAGAAGAAGAAGGACAAGAAGCGGCGGAAGGGGCGGCGGAAGTGACCGGCGGGGCGGGGAGCCTCACCCGGTTCCGGGCTGGGGGGCTCTCATCGGGTCGGAATCGACCGGAATCGCCTCCCCGGGCGATCGATCCCCCCGTTTCTCCCGCCAAACCCTTGCTCCCCGCTCCATTTTCGGGTTTCGTATTCCGCTCTTCACTCCCGGCGGGAGGTCGGTGGCGTGTGCCTGGCCGGCCCCGCGACGCGTACGGGGTCTCGCCGAGACGCCTGGCGGGTGGAGGACGCGTCGGCCCGTGTCACGGCCGGCAGGACCGCGATCAGCGAAGAAACCCCAGCGCGGGCTGACGCCCGCAACCCGACCGGTCAACAGACTGTTCGGATCACGACTCTCGAGAGCCTCGATGCCCTCCCAACCTGCTTTCAGCGCGCAACGCGCAGAAACCGACTCCGAGTAGAACAGCGTACACATGAGTGTCGTCATCCGCATGAAGCGCACGGGGCGTCGGAACCGCCCCTGCTACCGAATCTCCGTCGCCGACTCCCGCAAGCCGCGGGACGGCAAGATCCTCGAGAACCTGGGTCTGTACGATCCGATCTGCCCCAACGTGGAGAAGCAGCTAACGCTCGACGTCGAGCGGGCCCGCCACTGGGTCGTGCAGGGAGCCCTGCCGAGCGAGACGGTCAACTCGATCTTCAAGAAGAACGGGGTCTACGAGGGACTGCCCGCCAAGAAGCACAGGAAGCGCACCGGCCGCGGGGCGACTTCGGCCACGCGCAGGGCGAAGCAAGCGGCCAAGGCGGAGCGGACCACCCGCAAGGAAGCACGCCGGAACGAGCGGATCACCGCTCGTCGCGCGGCGGCCGCCGCGGCCAAGGCCGCCGCGGCC
>CAZCAC010000086.1:15294-35781 GCA_964496575.1 uncultured Planctomycetaceae bacterium
CGAGCGGATCACCGCTCGTCGCGCGGCGGCCGCCGCGGCCAAGGCCGCCGCGGCCGAGGGCGCGGAAGAGTAGCAGGAGCTCTCCTGACCCATCGGCCGGGCGTCGAGTCCGTCGCGGCCGACCCGATTCCCCCCTTCGCCCTCCGTCGCGGTCGTCCCCCCCAGTCGTCGTCGCGCCGCGCGGAAAAACGACTCCTCAGCCCAGGGTGGCATTTCGTGAGCAAGAAGTCGGATCAGATCGCCAAGCTCCTCGGCCAGGAAGGGCTGCTCAGGGCTCTCCCGGACACCGGAATCGAAGGCACTCTCCTCGAGCTCGGACTGTACGCCGTGCTCCTTCGCGAGGTCACGCCGACCCGAGCGGTGAGCGCCGTGCAGGCGCTGCGCAAGAGCTACGAGGACTACAACGAGGCCCGGGTGGCGCAGGCGCAGGAGCTGGCGGAGGTGATTGCGCCCAAGGGCAAGGGCGTCGCTCACCTGGCCAAGCACCTGCCCGCCGCGCGGCTGGTCAAGCAATACCTGCAGGAGATCTATCAGAAGACGCACAGCCTGGAGCTGGAGTTCCTCGTCGAGGACCCGGTCGGGGGTGCGCGGACGCTGGCGCAGATGCCCCTGGTCGGGACGGCGGCCGGCTGTTACCTCCTCTTCCTGGCGGAGGAAGGGGAGATGCCGGTGACCTCCGGCCTGGTGCGCGTCCTCGATCGCCTCAGCGTGATGCCCCGGACCTCCTCGGTGCGCAAGGTGCGCGAGGCGCTGGCGAACGACGTTCCGGAAGAGGATCGCCTGCGCCTGGCCTTCGTTCTCGGCGCCATCGTCGACGGCTGGTGCGAGACGCGCAAGCCGGCCTGCTGGGACTGCCCGATGCTCGACGACTGCCCCACCGGCAAGAAGGTCTACCGGGAGTGGAAGGTCCAGCAGGAGCGCCTGGAGAAGCAGCGCCAGAAGGAGGAGGCTCGTCGCCTGGCCCAGGAGAAGCGGGATGCCGCGCGTCGGGCGCGGGCGGAGGAGCGCGAGCGCAAGCGCCTCGAGGCGGAGGAGAAGAAGCGGCAGCGTCAGCTGGAGAAGGAGCGTCGCGAGGCCGAGAAGATCGCGGCCCTGAAGCAGCGCGAGGCCGAGCGCAAGAAGGCGGTCGAGGCGAAGAAGAAGGCGGAGGCGAAGAATAAGGCCGATGCCAAGAAGAAGGCCGAGGCCCTGAAGAAGGCGGAGGCCAGGAAGAAGGTCGCGGCGAAGAAGAAAGCCGCCGCGAAGAAGAAGGCCGACGCCAAGAAGAAGGCCGTCGCCAGGAAGAAGGCGAGCGAGGCGAAGAAGAAGGCGGCGGCGAAGAAGAAGGCTGCGACGAAGAAGAAGAAGGTGGTCAAGAAGTCCACCAGGAAGAAGATGACCGCCAAGAAGAACCTCAAGGCGGGGTCCGGCAAGAAGACCGCCAAGACCACCCGGAAGCCGGCGCGCAAGAAGAGCACCGGCAAGGGCTGAGCGACGGTGCCCGGCCCTCACCGGCGGCCGCTCACCGGGGGGCGGCTGATCCTCGCCTCCGCCTCTCCACGGAGGAGGGATCTCCTCGACGGGGCGGGCCTCGAGTTCGAGATCGAACCCTCCGACGTCTCCGAGGAGCTGGAGGGGATCCTGGAGCCGGAGGACGCCGCGGCCCGGCTCGCCCGGCGCAAGGCCCGCGCGGTCGCCGCCGCCCACGACGGGGAGACGGCCTGGGTGATCGGCGCGGACACCGTCGTGGCCCTCGGCGAGGGGAGCGCCGTCCGCCTGCTCGGCAAGCCCTCCGGCTCCGTCGAGGCGCGCTCGATGCTGAAGGGGCTCTCCGGGTCCCGGCACCGGGTGGTCACCGGGGTGGCCGTGGTCGACTGCGCGCGCGGTGAGCTGTTCGAGAGCTGGGAGCGGACCTGGGTGGTGATGCGCCCGATCCTCGAGGCGGAGGTCACCGCCTACGTCGAGTCGGGGGAGTGGCGCGGCAAGGCGGGAGGCTACGCGATCCAGGAGAACGCGGATGCCTTCGTCACCTCGCTGGAGGAGGGGGGCTTCGACAACGTCGTCGGTCTCCCGGTGGGGCGGACCCTCGAGCTCCTGCGGCGGGCCGGGGCCCTCCTTCCAGAGTGAAAGGTGTTCGAGGCCTGAATCGCGAAGGTTGCGCCGATCCGCCGCTTGCCAGCCGCCAGCTCCGCGGGTACCCTGCTTCGCTCGATTCTCTCAGCCGGGCCCTCCCCAGGGGCTACGGGCCCACGGAAGAAACCCGATACAGGCCCACGGAAGAAACCCCTCGCCTTCAGCAGAAACACACAGGCAGTATTCCGATGAAACCGGATGTGCACCCCAAGTACCACCAATGCAAGGTCCGCTGCGGTTGCGGCA
Source organism: uncultured Planctomycetaceae bacterium (assembly GCA_964496575.1). Lineage (GTDB taxonomy): Bacteria > Planctomycetota > UBA1135 > UBA1135 > CAZCAC01. The sequence continues at coordinate 17,653 of CAZCAC010000086.1, forward strand.
ACGAGTTCGTGACTCGGGCAACCGTCAAGGAGATGCGCATCGAGATCTGCGGCCAGTGCCACCCCTTCTACTCGGGCAAGCAGAAGTTCGTCGATGCCGCCGGTCGCGTCGACCGGTTCATGAAGAAGTTCGGAAAGACCGGGCTCGAAGGCGCCAAGAAGTAGTCCGTCCTCCGCGGACCGCTGGGGATCCGCCCCACCTCCGCGCCCGAGAGGCGCGTACCACCGCTGTTCATGGAATTCGCTCCGGCGATCGTCGAGAAGCTGCGCGAGCGCGCCGAGCGCTTCGATGAATTGACCGAGCTGCTCTCGACCCCCGAGATCGCGGCGGACGGGAAGCGCTCCGCGGAGCTGATGCGCGAAAGGGGGCAGCTGGAGGCCTCTCACTCCCTTCACCAGCGGCTCACCGAGCTCGCCGAGCGGGAGACCGAGGCGAACTCGATCCTCGAAGAGGGGGGGTCCGACGAGGAGTTCCTCGAGCTGGCCCGGGCCGACCTGGTCGAGGTCGAGACCGAGGCGGGGACGCTCTACGAGGACATCAAGGCCGCGCTCGTCACCGAGAAGGACGACTTTCGCAGCAAGGTGATCGTGGAGATCCGCGCCGGGACCGGCGGGGACGAGGCGACGCTGTTCGTCGGCGACCTGAACCGGATGTACCGCCGCTTCTTCGAGACGAAGAAGTGGAAGATCGAGGAGCTCGACGCCACTCCCTCGGAGGTCGGCGGCCTGAAGGAGATCACCTTCGCCGTCGAGGGGGAGGGGGTCTGGCGACTCCTTCGCTACGAATCGGGCGGCCACCGCGTGCAGCGGGTCCCGCAGACCGAGTCGCAGGGGCGGATCCACACCTCCGCGGCGACCGTCGCCGTGCTGCCCGAGGCCGAGGCGGCGGAGGTCGACATCCGCGACGAGGACCTCCGGATCGATACGATGCGCGCCGGCGGGCCGGGCGGGCAGTCGGTCAACAAGACCAGCTCGGCGGTGCGGATCACCCACCTGCCGACGAATACCGTCGTCCAGTGCCAGGACGAGAAGTCGCAGCACAAGAACAGGGCCAAGGCGATGCGCATCCTCGCCTCGCGCCTGCTCGACGCCGAGCAGCGGCGTCTGCACGAGGAGCGCGCCGCGGCGCGCAAGAGCCAGGTGGGCACCGGGGACCGCAGCGCCCGCGTCCGGACCTACAACTGGCCCCAGAACCGCATCTCCGACCATCGCCTCTCCGAGAACCACTCCCTCGAGCAGGTCGTCGGAGGGAAACTGGATTCCCTCCTGGAGGCGCTGGAGCGCCTCGATCGAGAGGAGAGAATCGCCAATCTGTAGCCCTCCACTGCGCGCCGGGGTAGGCTCGGCGACGATTGACATCTCCGAACCGACCCCTTCTCCCCCCAACCCCGGATCGGAGAGAGGTTCCCTTTCCCCCCCAGGCCATGACCGACCGCGACACCCAGGACATTCTTCACGAATTCGACGACCTGGAGCCCCTCGAGATCGATCCGATCGAGGAGGGAGACGAGCCGATCGTGGCCGACCTCGAGCCGATCGCCGAGGATCTCGAGCCCCTGGAGGACCTGCCGCTGCCCGAGCGGGTGCCCGCGATCGAGGTGGAGCGGGACACCGAGTCCGAGGAGTTCAGCGAGCCCTCGGCGGTCCTGGAGGAGCTGGAAGCGGGGGATGGTCTGACCACCGACGAGATGGACGCGCTGGTGGAGCCCGCGGCCGAGCCCGCCCCGGCCGCCCCGGCCGCGCCGGTCGAGCCGGTCGAGCCGGCCACTCCGGCTGCCGCCGCCCCCGCGGTGGCCGCTCCGGTCGCCGCGGCCGCCAGTCCTGGTGTGAACCCGGAGGGGCCCGTGGTGAAACCGGGAGGGATCAAGTCATCCTCCGCCGGCGGCTCGCGCCGCGAGCGGATGGAGAAGGAGCGGGAGGCGAGGAAGGCCCGTCCCAAGAAGCACTCCTGGGAGCGCTGGGCCGGACCGGGTGAGAAGCCCAAGCGCGACATGGAGAAGGCGCCCCTGCTCCTGCGCAAGGCCGCCTGGTGGCTGATCATCGGCTGCCTCTTCCCCTGGGGTGGCGTCGGTGCCGCCTGGATGTGGGTGGTCGTCGAGAAGCTCCTGATCGCCGCCGGCCTCTACACCTGGCACCAGGCGCACCTCTACCGCGACGGCGCCAAGTCGGCGGGCTTCGTCCAGAAGCTCGGCGCCAAGAGCTTCAAGCCGCTCTTCGCCGTGGTCATCGTCCTGATCCTGGTCGGCTTCGCGCCGATCGTGTCCTGGGGTGACCACACCGCCTTCGCCGAGAAGGGATTCCTGATCCTGGCCGGTCTCACCTTCACGCACATCTACGACTACGAGCACGGCGGCCGGTTCAACCCGATGTTCCCGCTGATGTTCCTCGCGCCGGGACTCGGCGGTCTGTTCGCCCTGGTGAAGATCTTCGGCGAGAGCGAGTCGATCGCGATCCAGGAGATCCTCGCCGGCCTCGGCGCGGCGCTCGTCGCGGTCGCGGGCTGGATGGCCGCGTACACGATGTACGTCGCCCTGAAGGAAGCCAAGGCGCACGGCGACCGCAAGAAGGCCGAAGCGCTCGAGGCGCGCAAGGCGGCGCGCGCGGCGCGTACCAAGTCCTGACCCGTCGAGCTCGGTGAGCCCCCGCCCGGAGGTGCCGCGGACCGCGGGCGAGATGCTCTCGATGGCCCGCGCGTTCCTCGATCGCAAGGCGATCGAGGAGGCGCGTCTGGAGTCGGAGCTCCTCGTCGCCGAGGCGCTCGGGCTCGACCGCCTGGGCCTCTTCCTGCAGCTCGACCGCCCCGTGTCGGGGAGCGAGGTGGACACTGCCCGCGACTACCTGGTGCGGCGCGGGCGGCGCGAGCCGGTCGCCTACATCACCGGCAAGAAGGAGTTCTACGGCCGCGAGTTCGGGGTGGGACCCGGGGTGCTGGTGCCGAGGCCGGAAACGGAGCTCCTGGTCGACCTCGCCCGGGAGCGCTTCGCGTCGGGTGAGCGGGAAGAGCTACGCGTCGCGGACCTCGGGACGGGAAGCGGCTGCCTGGCGATCACCCTCGCGCTGGAGCTCCCCGCGGCGAGTCTGGTGGTGGCCAGCGACATCTCGTCGCGGGCCCTGGAGCGGGCCGGGGCCAACGCCCGGAAGCTCGACGCGACGCTCGAGCTCGTCCACGGCGACGGGCCCGACGTCCTGCGCCCCCACGCGCCCTTCGACCTCCTCGTCTCCAATCCGCCGTACGTCCTGCCGGAGGAGATCGCGCGGCTCGCCCCCGAGGTGCGCGACCACGAGCCGGCGGAGGCGCTCTTCGTCGAGGGCGACGATCCCGACCTGTGGGTGCGCCGCATCGCCGTCGCGGCCCGGGAGCTGGTGGCGACCGGAGGCACGGTGCTGATCGAGCTCGCCGCCGGGCAGGGGGACCGGGCGCTGGCCCTGGCGCGCGAGGCGGGCTTCCCCTCGTCGAGGCTGCACGAGGACCTCGCGCGCATCCCCCGAGTTCTCGAGCTTGAGGTGGTCTGAAGTCCTCTCGACGCCGTAGCGCGGGCTGACGCCCGCAGGGCTGACGCCCGCAGGGCTGACGGGTCAACCGACCGGTCGGTTTACGGTAGTCGATAGCCTGGTTGCCGATGGAACCTGCTTTCTGCGCGCAACGCGCAGAAACCGACTCCGAATAGATCAGCTGCGCCGCGATCCGTCCATGCGCGGGTGGTCGTCGACGAACGCGCCGATCGCTTCCTTGTCCTCGGTGGAGAGCTCGGGCATGAACACGGCGATCTCGTAGTGATCGAGGAACTCGCTGATCTTCTCCGAGCGCACCACCACGCCTTCTCCGCGGACCCGGTGCTCTCCAGACGGCACCGGCAGCTCCAGCTCGATCTCCAGGCGGGTCATCATCGAGAGCGACCGATCGAGGAAGAAACACACCCCCGCGCGCGAGATGTCGCGCACCCGCGCCTCGAAGCGTCCTTCGGGAAGGTCGACGGAGATCGGCCAGTCGGCCTTGGCGCGCGGCCAGCGACGGCGTTCCCGGCCGGAGCGAGGGGCGGAGACCTTCGGTGCGGGTTTGGCGGGCATGTCGTCGGGTTCGGCGGGGGACATCGTACGGGTGGTGAAGCCGCGAGGCACGAGCGCATCGTAGGCGTCGAGAGGGGCCGTGTCCACCGATGGGACGCCCGTCGAGGGCGGGTGAAATGGATCCCGTTGGCGGGTAGACTGGGCCTCGCCCCAGGGCTCCGGTTCCGGAGCGTGGGGGAGCGAGCCGCCGCACGCGCCGCGCGTGCCACCACCCAAGAAGACCACACCGAGGAGCCGGGAGATGTCGAGCTACAACAAGGTCATCCTGATGGGGAACCTCACCCGGGACCCCGAACTTCGCTACACGCAAAACAACGTCGCGATCTGCAAGCTCGGTCTGGCGGTCAACCGGCGCTTCAAGGACCAGAGCGGGGAGTGGCGCGAGGAGGCGACGTTCGTCGATATCACCATCTTCGGCAAGCGCGGCGAGGCGTTCGCCAAGTTCCACTCCAAGGGCAAGCCCGCGTTCATCGAGGGCTCGCTGCGCTTCGACACCTGGGAGGACCAGAGCGGCCAGAAGCGCAGCAAGCTGTACGTCGTGGGCGACAGCTGGGAGTTCGTCGGCGGCGGCGGTCGCGGCCAGGAAGGCGGCGGCGGGGCTGGCCAGGGCGGCCAGCAGCACCAGCAACCGCAGCAGCAACAGCAGGGCGGGGGCGGATACTCAGCTCCATCGGCACCGAACGGGGAGTACGGGCAGCCGAAGCCGGACTACCTCGAAGTCGACGACACGCCTTTCTAGCACGACCCGCCCTCGGGCACCGTGCCTGGAAGGGCCGGGGCCTGGAAGGAACTCGCCGCGATGAAACTCTGCGTCCTGCTCTTCGCCAGCCTGCGGGAGCGTGCTGGCCGGAGCGAGCTCGCCTGTGATGGGCTTCCCGAACCCCTCGACCTGCGGGGGCTGAAGGCCGAGCTGGAGGTGCGCCATCCGGAGCTCGGCTCCCTCGCGCACGTCGCCGGGGTGATCGATACCGAGTACGTCTCCGACGAGACCGAGCTCTCGGACGGCCAGCAGGTCGCCCTGCTGCCGCCGGTCTCCGGCGGGGAAGCGACGGAGGACGAACGGCTCGCCCGCGGCCTCTTCCTGCTGCAGGCCGAGCCGATCGACGTGGAGGCCTGCCGCCGGCGCGTCGAGCACGACTCCTGCGGCGCGGTGGTCCTGTTCGCCGGCAACGTGCGCGAGACCAACCGCGAGCGCGAGGTGGAGCGGATCGACTACGAGGCGTTCGAGGAGATGGCCGGTCCGGAGATGGAGCGGATCTTCGAGCGCTGCCGTGCGCGCCTGGCCGGGATCGAGGAGAGGGAGGTGCGGATGCTCTGCGTCCACCGCGTCGGCACTGTCGCCGTCGGCGAGAGCTCGGTGGTGATCGCCGTGGCCAGCCCGCACCGCGACGCCGCGTTCGACGCCGCTCGCTTCCTGATCGACGAGCTCAAGAAGAGCCTGCCGGTGTGGAAGAAGGAAGTCTACGAGGGCGGCCACCACTGGATCGGAGACCGTTCCTGATCTACTCGTGGTCGGTTTCTGCGCGCTGCGCGCAGAAAGCAGGCTGGGAGGGCATCGAAGTTCTCTAGAATCGTGGTCTGAACAGTCTGTTGACCGCGTGCATTGCGGGCGTCAGCCCGTGCCGACATGATCAAGCCCCTCGTCGTTCCCATCACTCCGTTCCAGCAGAACTGCACCTTGCTGCGTTGCGAGTCCACCGGCCAGGGGGTGGTGATCGACGTCGGCGGCGAGACCGGGCGCATCGTGCAGGCGATCGAGGAGGCGGAGATCGAGCTCGTGCAGATCCTGCTCACGCACGGGCACGTCGACCACGCCGGCGGCGCGACGCAGCTCGCGCGCGAGCTCGAGGTGCCGATCACCGGCCCGCACGAGGAGGATCGCTTCTGGCTCGACGACCTCCCCGATCGCGCCCAGGCGTTCGGGTTGCCGCCGGCGGAAGCGGTGACCCCCGACCGTTGGTTGACCGGTGGAGACACCGTGCGCTTCGGCGAGTGCGAGCTCGAGGTCCTTCACTGCCCCGGGCACACGCCGGGGCACGTCGTCTTCTTCTCGGCGGAGGATCGCCTGGCGCAGGTCGGTGACGTCATCTTCTGGGGCTCGATCGGGCGGACCGATTTTCCGCGGGGCGATTACGACACCTTGATCCGCTCGATCCAGGAGCAGCTGTTGCCGCTCGGCGACGACGTGACGTTCATCTGCGGACACGGACCGAACTCGACCTTCGGAACGGAGCGGCAACAGAATCCTTTCCTGCTCGATCCCGATCGCTTCCGCGGAATGGTGTGAGTTCGGCGAGCCCCGGTGGGCGGGATCATCGGAGCCGCGCATCGGCCGTGTGCTGCCTCGCCGGCGGCGGCGCGGGCATTCCCACCGGCGCTGTTCCCGCTGGCCCCTCACCCCCCCGTCCTGCTACCCTCCCGGGACTCCATGCCCCTTCCGGAGCCCGAGGAGGGGCTTCCTCCTTCCCTGACCCCCTGACGCCATGAACGAGAACACGGTGTACAACCTCAACGTCCGCGATGTCGAAAGGGAGGAGCTGGAGGTCGACGTATTGCTGGTGGGCGCGGGGCCCGCGACGCTGAGTTGCGCCATCCACCTCTCGAAGCTGCTCGCCGAGAAGGGGATCGAGGACAAGATGATCCTCGTGCTCGACAAGGCGGAGGAGATCGGCCACCACACCCTCTCCGGAGCGGTGATGAACCCGATCGCGATCGCCGAGCTCATGCCCGACTGGAAGGAGAAGGGCTTTCCGATCGAAAAGGAGGTCACCTACGACGCGATGGCCTTCCTGCGGGCGAACGGCAAGCACAGCCGCTTCGACGGGATGCTCACGCCGCCGCAGCTGAAGAACCACGGCAACTACATCGTCAGCCTGAACAAGGTGGTGCGCTGGCTCTCCGAGCAGGCGGAGGCCGCCGGGGTGGAGATCTACGCGGGTTTCGCCGCCGCCGAGACGCTGTTCGACGGCGACCGGGTGATCGGCGTGCAGACGCGTGACAGCGGGGTCGCCAAGGATGGCTCGCAGAAGCCGACCTTCGAGCCGGGCATGGACGTCAAGGCGGGCGTCACAGTCTTCGGCGAGGGGACGCGCGGTCACCTCGCCAAGCACCTCATCAGGAAGCTCGAGCTGGACCAGGGCAAGAACCCGCAGACCTACGGCACCGGGATCAAGGAGATCTGGGAGATCCCCGAGGAGCGCGCCAAGGAGCTCTTCGGCTCGACGTTCCACGCCGGAGGCTACCCGCTCGGCTCCGACGCGTACGGCGGCGGCTGGATCTACGGCATCTCCGAGACACACATCAACCTCGGCTTCGTCGTCGGACTCGACCACCACGACGCGCGCCTCGACCCGCACGCTCTGTTCGTCAAGTTCAAGCAGCACCCGTTCGTCGCCGACCTGATCGCCGGCGGCAAGGTGGTGCGCTACGGCGCCAAGACGCTGCCCGAGGGCGGCTACTTCGCCATGCCGAAGCTACAGGGCGACGGCTTCTGCCTGGTGGGGGACACCGCCGGCTTTCTCAACACCGCGACCCTCAAGGGGATCCACCTCGCGATCAAGTCGGGGATGCTCGCCGCCGAGGCGATCGCCGCGGCGATCGAGGCGGCGGACACCTCGGCCGCGAAGCTCTCCCGCTACACCGAGCTGTTCGAGGCGTCGTGGGCGAAGGAGGAGCTGTGGAAGGTGCGCAACTGGCGCCAGGCGTTCGACGGCGGGATGTTCGCCGGCATGATCGACGCCGTCGTCCAGAAGATCACCGGCGGTCGGGGGCTGGTGGCCCGGCGCAAGGGGCACACCGACTTCAGCACGACGCGCCCGTTGTCGGAATCACGCATGACCGCGCCGACCTACAACGATACGACGGCGATGGACAAGCTCACCGACGTCTACCACTCGGGAGCGATTCACGAGGAGGACCAGCCGCCGCACCTCCTGGTCCTCGACCCCTCGATCTGCACCGAGCGCTGCACGCGCGAGTTCGGCAACCCCTGCGAGCACTTCTGCCCCGCGGCGGTGTACGAGTTCCCCGCCGAGGAAGAGCGCGGCACCCCGATGATCAACGCGAGCAATTGCGTCCACTGCAAGACCTGCGACATCGCCGACCCCTACGAGAACATCGAGTGGGTCGTCCCCGAGGGCGGGGGCGGTCCGAAGTACGTCGACATGTGAGCGACCCCCTGCCCTCCCACTTCTCCTCCCCCCCGACCGCATGAAGCTGACCCACAAGAACTACACCGGCCGCCTGGCCGCCACCGATCTCCTGGTGATCCTCGCCGCGGAGGGCGCCAAACCGTCCCTGCCCACCGGCGTGAAGCTGCCTGCTGCCGCGCTGAAGGACTTCAAGGGCGAGTTCCGTCAGGCGAGGCTGGCCGACGCCACGAGCGGCGGGGCCACCCGCGTTCTGCTGGTCGGTCTCGGCCCGGGCAAGGAGATCGACGGCGAGAAGCTGCGCCGGGTCGCCGCGATCGGCGTGAAGAAGGCGGAGGCGGTGGGCGCCGCGGACGTCACGCTGTTCGTCGCCGGGAAGGTCGCCAAGCTGGCCGGCGGTCCGGAGGCGGTCGGCGGCGCGATCGCCGAGGGGATGGTGATGGGCGCCTACCGTTACGCCGGCGGCAAGAGCTCGCCGAAGCCGCTGAGCCTGAAGCGCGCCTGCACGCTCTCCGGGGACGCCGCGTTCCGGCGAGGAGCGAAGCGCGGCACCGCCCTGGGCGAGGCGAACTGCTTCACTCGTGACCTGCAGAACCTCGCCGGGAACCAGCTCCCCCCGCGCAAGCTGGCCGAGCAAGCGCGGGCGATCGCCCGGAAGAGCCCGCGAGTCACCTGCAAGGTCCTGGACGAGGCGGCGATGAAGAAGCTGGGCATGGGCCTCCTGCTGGGCGTCTCGGCCGGCTCTCGCGAGCCGGCGCGGCTGATCCACCTCGTCTACAAGCCGGCGGGCAAGGCGAAGGGCAAGGTCGCGCTGGTCGGCAAGGGGCTGACCTTCGACGCGGGCGGCATCAGCCTCAAGCCCGGCAAGGGGATGGAGGAGATGCGCTACGACATGTCGGGCGGCGCCGCGGTGCTGGGTGCGTTCCACGCGCTCACCGCGATCGACGTCCCGCTCGAGGTGCACGGCATCGTGCCCTCCTCGGAGAACCTGCCCGACGGCCTGGCAACCAAGCCCGGCGACGTGCATCGCTCGATGGATGGCCAGACAGTCGAGGTGATCAACACCGATGCCGAGGGGCGCCTGATCCTCGCCGACGCGCTCGCCTACACGACCAAGAAGGTGAAGCCGCGGACGATCATCGACCTCGCCACGCTAACCGGCGCGGTGATCATCGGTCTGGGCCACGAGATGACCGGCATGTTCGCCACCACGGACCGCTTGCGCGACGCGCTGACCACCGCGGGTGACGCTTGCGGGGAGAAGGTGTGGTCGTTGCCGCTGCACGAGTCGTGGACGGAGAACATCAAGGCGGGTCCGGCGGACCTGCGCAACATCTGCACGCCCAACATGGGCGGCGGCTCGAGCGCTGGTGCGGCGTTCCTGCAGCAGTTCGTCGGCGAGACCGAGTGGAGCCACCTCGACATCGCGGGTACCGCCTGGAACCAGGGTGCCCGGGACTATGTCGGTGGGACTGGTGGGACCGGGGTCGGGGCGAGGTTGTTGATCGAGTTTCTCAGGAATGGTGCATAGGGACCGTCGGCGCACTCACAACGACCGCCGCAGCCGCCGCTCCACCTTGGCCGACAGCGCCACCCGCGACCGGCGGTGGAACTGCTGAGCGGCCTCGACGCTGGGACGCTGGATCTGCTCGGCGACGAACTCCCAGCTGCCCTGCGCGTAGTCGACCAGGAGGATCACCTCGCGTTGCTCCTCGGTCATCGTGGCCAGGCACTCGTCGACGATCTCCTCCATCTCGACCCTCGACACGCGATCGGGGATCGCCGACGCCTCGGCGACGAGGTCCCAGCCGAGGCTGGTGCCGCCGGTGCCCGAGGCGCGCAGCTTCTCGATCTCGACCTCGCGGCCGGCGTCGCGCTTCTGCGCGTGCTCGTGCTGGTACAGATTGCGGAGCGCGTTCTCCGCAATCCGGGCCATCCAGTCGATCAGCTTCGCGTCCTCTCGCTCCTGGTAGCCCTCGAGGCCCTGGAAGGCGCGCAGAAGGGTCTCCTGCACGACGTCCTCGACCTCCGCCCGCGAGCGCAGGAAGGCGCCCATCCGGATCCGCACGATGCGGCGCACCCGCTCGCTGTAGCGGCGGAACAGCTCGTCCAGCGCCTGTCGGTCACCGTCGCGGTGGCGCCGGATCAGGACGATGGTCTCCAGGGCGAGGGGGGGATCTTCTTCTTCGGGGTTCATCCGGGTTCCGGGGCTCGGACGGCCCCGGGAGGGGAATTGTAGGCGAAGGAGCGACGAACTTCTCCCCGGGAGTGAACCGGCCCGCCGCCCTCGCGTTCAGGGCCGCAGCTCTCGAAACCGCCCTGGAGGTCCTCCCCATGAGATCGATCGCCTTCTGCCTCGCGGCCGTGGCCCTGTTCTTCGTTCCCAGCGCGTCCGCCGGAGGCCTCCTCGTCCCCCGCGACGGCAGCCCGCCGATCGGCATGAGCTCGCATCGGGTCAGCGCGGTCGTCGAGGACGGCCTCGCGCGGACGACGGTGCGGCAGACCTTCGTCAACCCGCACGGCCGGGCCCTGGAGGCGATCTACCTCTTCCCGCTCCCCGAAGGAGCGGCGCTGATCGACGTGGCCATGGAGACCGGCGGTCAGCGCCTCGAGGGGTTGCTCGCCGAGCGGAAACGGGCGCGCAAGGTCTACGACGAGATCGTCCGCCGGCAGCGCGACCCGGCGCTGGTCGAGCAGATCGGGGCGAACACCTTTCGCCTCTCCGTCTACCCGGTGCTGCCCGGCGAGGACACGGTCGTCGAGCTCACCTGGATCAGCCTCGTCCCGCTGATCGGCGGGGAGCTGAACTACGTCTACCCGCTGGCCGTCGGCGCGAAGACGGTCGCGATCGAGCAGGACTTCGCCATCGCCGTGCAGCTGCGCTCCTCGGTGCCTTTCACCGAGGTGAAGGCGTCCAGCGCCGCGATGGAGGTGGTGCGCCCCGCGCCCGGTCAGGCGATCGTCGCGATGGAGGTCACCGAGGCGAGGCTCGACCGCGATCTGGTCGTCACCGCCGGGGTGGCGAGCGAGAAGGCGGACCTGTCCCTGCGCACGTTCCGTTCGAGAGAGGGCGATGGTTGGTTCCAGGCCGTGATCACCCCGCCGACCGCGCGACCGGACCAGTGGATCCCGCGCGACGTGATCCTGGTCGTCGATACTTCGGGCAGCATGCAGGGGGAGAAGATCGAGCAGGCGAAGGCCTCGGCGCTCTGGCTCCTCGAGAACCTGAGGTCGATCGATCGCGTGAACGTGCTGCGCTTCAGCACCGACGTGCGCGCGTTCGCCGCCGAGCCGGTCCCGGCCACGGCGGACAACCTCGCCAGGCTCGAGGAGTTCGTCCGCGGCATCGAGGCGGGGGGAGGCACCGCGCTGGGGGACGCGCTCGTGGAGGCGACGAAGGTCGAGGCCGCGGCGGGGCGGGTCCGCACCGTCGTCCTGCTCAGCGACGGGAAGCCGACGATCGGAGAGACGAGCTCCGGACCGCTGGTCGCGGTGGCGAAGGCCGCCGGAGAGCGGGGCCTGCGCGTCTACCCCTTCGGCGTCGGAGAGGACGTCGACGGCGCGCTGCTGCGCGGGCTCGCCGCGGCCGGGCGCGGTCGGGCGGAGCTCTTCCGCCCCGGCGGTGAGATCGTGACGCGGCTGACCCGCTTCCTCACCCGGACCGCCGCGCCGGTGTTCACCGACGTCGAGCTCGCGATCGAGGGCGTCGAGGTCCACGGGGTCCAGCCGCGCACGCTGCCCGACCTCTACCTCGGTGAGCAGCTCATCATCACCGGCCGCTACTGCGGTGGGGGCGAGGGGGCGGTGCGCGTCTCCGGCACGATGGGGGGCTCGAAGAAGAGCCTCGCCAGTCCCGGGCGCTTCCCGGCCGAGCCGGGGGGCAGCTCCACGGTCAAGCACCTCCACGCCCGCGCGCTGCTCACCTTCCTCGAGGAGGCGCGGCGGCTGCGGCTGGGGCTCGGTGACGACGCGTACTACGCCGCGCTCGACCGCGGCGCGTACTCGACCACGGACGAGATCGTCGCCGAGATGATCGACGTCTCCCTGGAACACGGCGTGCAGTGCGCCTACACCTCCTTCCTGGTGCTGCTCGAGGAGGACCGGCACCGGATCGACCCGCGCGACGCCGAGGCGCTGCAGGCGGCGCTGGAGCGGGTGCCGCGGAGGGCGGGGGAGGAGCTCGAGGAGGAGGATATCGAGGAGGATGCGTCGTTCCGGGTCCTGGGGAGTCGCGACGGCGCAGCTCCGAGCGATCCGGGCGCTCCCGACTTCCTCGGCGACTCCCCCTTCGACGACGAGGAGTTCAACGATGTCATCGGCATCGGCGGCGGCGCGGGCGGCAGCTTCGGCGGTCGCTTCGGCGGTCGGCGGAACCTACGCGCCTCCGGCGGGTCCGGGACCGGGCAGGCGCTGAAGGACGCGCTGGAGTGGCTCGCGAAGCACCAGGAAGTGGACGGTCGCTGGGCCGCGGCGGGGTTTGCGGACCACTGCTCCGGGGATGAGGCCTGCGGGGGGCCCGGTACGGTGGAGAGCGACATCGGCGTCACGGGGCTCTGCCTCCTCGCCTTCATGGGGGACGGCCACACCAGCAATTCGGGGCTCTACCAGGACCTGATGAGGCGGGGCTTCGAGTGGCTGCGCCAGCAGCAGGATCCCACGACGGGCCTGATCGGCCAGAAGGTCGGCCACTCCTACATGTACGACCACGCGATCGCCACGCTGGCCCTCTGCGAGGCGTACAACTTCAGCAAGTCGCCGCTGCTGAGGGAGGTCGCGCAGCGCGCGGTGATGTTCCTGGTCATCGCGCGCAATCCCTACGGCGTGTGGCGCTACGACTCGCCGCCGGTGGGGGACAACGACACGTCGGTCACCGGCTGGTGCGTGATGGCCTTGAAGGCGGCCGACGAGGCGGGACTGAAGATCGACGAGCAGGCGTTCAACGACGCGCTCGACTGGTTCGACGAGGTGACCGATCCGGCGACGGGCCGCGTCGGCTACGACTCGATGGGGTCGCGCAGCGCGCGCGTGCCGGGGATGAACGACAACTACCCGGTCGATCGGACCGAGGCGATGACCGCGATCGGCCTCTTCTGTCGCTTCCTGCTCGGGCAGGACCCCGCGACCAAGCCGGTGATGGGCCGGCACGCCGACCTGCTCGCGAGATCGCTGCCCAGCTGGGATCCGCAGGGCATGACCAACGACCTCTACTACTGGTACTACGGCAGCTACGCGATGTACCAGATGGGCGGCAATCACTGGAAGACCTGGAACGGGGCGATGAAGAAGGCCCTGCTCGATTCGCAGCGCAAGGATGGCTGCCACAAGGGGTCGTGGGACCCGATCGGTCCGTGGGGGTACTCCGGCGGACGGATCTACTCGACGGCGCTCGGGGCGCTGTGTATGGAGGCGTACTTCCGCCACGCGCGCATCCAGGGCGACTCTCCCTCCGACGAGAAGAAGCCTGGCGACGCCGTCGGGGTCGGCGGTGGCGCGGGGGGCAAGTTCGGGGGCCGCGTCGATGGTGCCCGCCGATTGAAGGTCGCCGTGGGCTCGGTGGACACGGGGCAGGCGCTCAAGGACGCGCTCGAGTGGCTGGCGGGTCACCAGGAGGAAGACGGCCGCTGGGCCGCGGCGGGGTTCGCGACGCACTGCTCCGCTGGTGAGCCCTGCGGGGGACCGGGCGGGGCGCAGAACGACGTTGGCGTCACGGGGCTCTGCCTGCTCGCCTTCCTGGGCGACGGGCACACGACGCGTCAGGGTCTCTACCAGGAGAGACTCCGCCGCGGCTTCGAGTGGCTCGGGAGTCAGCAGGACCCGAAGACGGGGCTCATCGGCCAGAAGGTCGGTTTCACCTACATGTACGATCACGCCATCGCCACGCTGGCGCTGACGGAGCTGTACACCTTCACCAAGTCGCCGAGCCTGAAGGACGTCGCGCAACTCGCCATCGACTTCCTCCAGCGAGCGCGGAACCCTTACGGCGTCTGGCGCTACGACTCGCCGCCGGTGGGGGACAACGACACCTCGGTGACCGGCTGGTGCGTGATGGCGCTCAAGTCCGCCCAGGGCGCGGGGCTGAGCGTCGAGGAGCAGGCGTTCGACGACGCGCTCTCCTGGTTCGACGAGGTGACCGACCGGGGCACCGCTCGCGTGGGCTACGACTCGGTCGGCTCCCGGAGCGCGCGCGTGCCGGACATGAACGACAACTACCCGGTCGATCGAACCGAGGCGATGACGGCGATCGGTCTCTTCTGTCGGTTCCTTCTCGGACAGGACCCCGCGAAGGAGACGGTGATGGGCCGGCACGCCGACCTGCTCGCCAAGTCGCTGCCCACGTGGAATACGGACGGCCTGACCAGTGACTTCTACTACTGGTACCACGGCAGCAACGCGATGTACCAGATGGGTGGCCAACACTGGAAGGTCTGGAACCGGGCGCTGAAGAAGGCGCTGCTCGATTCGCAGTGCAGGGACGAATGCGCCAAGGGGTCGTGGGATCCGATCGGTCCGTGGGGCTACTCCGGTGGCCGGCTCTACTCGACGGCGCTGGGGGCGCTGTGCCTGGAGGCTCACTTCCGATACGCGAAGGTCTCCGGGCCGCGGTAGTCGTGTGGCCATGGCCGCGTTCTCGACGCGGCGGAGGGGGGGCGCGGAGGTTTCGCGCCCCCCCGCCTCCTTCGCGTTCAGGAGCTGGGCCATGAACCGATTCGCTCACCGAGCGTTGATATGGGCAGCTTCTTTCACCCGGAGGTTCCCGCATGAGATCGATCGCGCTCGGCCTGGTGGCTGGACTTCTGCTTCTCGTTCCCGATACGGAGGCTGGCGGTCTCCTGATCCCGCGCGACGGCAGCCCTCCGATCGGTATGTCCCGGCACCGGGTGAAGGCGGTCGTGGAGGACGGGCTCGCACGCACCACCGTGCGGCAGACCTTCGTCAATCCACACGGCCGCGAGCTCGAGGCGATCTACGTCTTCCCGCTGCCCGAAGGGGCGGCGCTGATCGACGTCGCCATGGAGACCGGCGGGGTGCGGCTGGAGGGACTGCTCGCCGAGCGGAAGCGGGCGCGTCGCGTCTACGACGAGATCGTGCGCAGCCGGCGCGATCCCGCGCTGGTGGAGCAGATCGGCAAGAACACGTTCCGGCTGTCCGTCTACCCGGTGCTGCCCGGCGAGGACACCGTGATCGAGCTCAGCTGGATCGAGCACGTGCCGCTGGTGGGGGGCGAGCTCCACTACGTGTACCCGCTCGCCGTCGGTGACGACGTCGTCGCGGTGGAACAGGACTTCGCCATGGTGGCGCAGCTCCGTTCGTCGGTGCCCTTCACCGAGGTGAGCGCGTCGACCGAGGCGATGGAGGTGGAGCACATCCTGGCCGGGGAGGTGGTCGCCGCGATGGAGGTCTCGAACGCGACCCTGGATGCGGATGTCGTTCTCAGCGCGAGAGTGGCGAGCCGAAGAGCGGCTCTCTCGCTGCGAACCCATCACGCGGGTGAGGGAGACGGCTGGTTCCAGGTGGTGATCACCCCGCCGGAAGCGCGACCCGACCAGTGGATCCCGCGCGACGTGATCCTGGTGATCGATACCTCGGGGAGCATGAAAGGGGAGAAGATCGTCCAGGCAAAGGACTCCGCGCTCTGGCTCCTGCGGAACCTGCGCTCGATCGATCGCGTGAACGTCCTGCTCTTCAGCTCGGAGCATCGCTCCTTCGCGGAGGCACCCGTGCCCCCGACGCCGGAGAACCTGGCGGAGCTCGAGAGGTTCGTCGTCGAGATCCGGGCGCGTGGGGGAACGGCGCTGGGTGATGCGCTGGTCGCCGCGGCGAGGGTCGAGCCGGACCCGGGGCGGGTGCGAACCGTGGTCCTGCTCACCGACGGACAGCCGACGATCGGGGAGCGGGATCCCGCCCGGCTGATCGCCCGGGCGAAGAGCGCCGCCGGGCTCGGCTCGCGCCTGTTTCCCTTCGGCGTGGGCCAGGACGTGGACGGCGGCCTGCTGCGTGGCCTCGCTGCCGCCGGCCGAGGTCGAGCGGAGCTGTTCCGGCCGGGGGGTGAGATCGCGACGCGCCTGACCACCTTCCTCGCCCGCACGGCCGCGCCGGTGCTCACCGACGTGACGTTCTCGGTCGACGGCGTACGCACCTACGGGATCCTGCCGCGCACGCTCCCCGACCTGTACCTGGGGGAGCAGCTGACGATCACCGGGCGGTACCGAGGCGCCGGCGAAGGGAAGGTGCGGGTCTCCGCGACGGCGGGGGGCTCGAGCCAGTCCTTCGCCCGTACCGCGCCGTTCTCCGCCGAGCCGGGTGGGAGCCCTGCGGTGAAGTTCCTGCACGCGCGGGCGAAGCTCGACTACCTCGAGGAAGCGCGCCGCTTGCGGCTGGGGCTCTCCGATCAGGCGTACTACGCCGCGCTCGACCGCGGCGCGTACTCGACCGCGGACGAGATCATCGAGGAGATGATCGACGTCTCCCTCGAGCACGGCGTGCAGTGCGCGTACACCTCCTTTCTGGTGCTGCTCGAGGAGGACAGGCACCGGATCGACCCGCGCGACGCCGAGGCGCTGCAGGGGGCGCTGGAGAGGGTTCGACAATCGAGGCGGGGCGGTGGCGGGGAATCCGCGGAGGAGGGGGAGCCGGTGTTGCAGGACGCCGAGATCTCCGACCACGACCAGATCGACGCGGACCGGGACTTCGAGAGCTCCGAGGGGGATCCCGACTTCCTCTCCGACTCCCCTTTCGACGACGGGGCCTTGAACAACGTCATCGGCATCGGCGGGGGCGCCAAGTACGGCGGACGCTTCGACGGCCGGCGCAAGCTGCGCGCCGCTGGCGGATCGGGGACGGAACAGCCGATGAAGGATGCGCTGGAGTGGCTGGCGAACCACCAGGACCCCGACGGCAAGTGGAGTGGCGACGGGTTCGCGGACCGGTGCTCGGCGGGGCTGTCGTGTGACGGCGTCGGGCGGCCGGGCGGCGACGTGTGCGTCACCGGGCTCTGCGTGCTCGCCTTTCTCGGGGATGGGCACACCACGCGTCAGGGGCTCTACAAGGAGACCGTGACGCGGGGGATCAAGTGGCTGCGGGAGCAGCAGGATTTCGAGTCCGGCCTGTTCGGCGACCGGAGCAGGCGCTCCTACCTGCGCGACCACGCCATCGCGACGGTGGCGCTTTGCGAGGCGTACTACTTCTCGAAGAATCCCCTGATCCGCGGGACCGCGCAGAAGGCCGTCGCGTTCCTCTTGCTCTCGCGAGAAGTCGACGGCGTGTGGCGCGCCGACGCATCGCTGACCGGCTGGTGCGTGATGGCGCTGGTGTCGGCGGAGGAGGCGGGGTTGAAGGTCGACGCCCGGGCGCTCCGCGGCGTGGAAGGTTGGCTCGACGAGCTGACGGAGGGGGAGGCCGGTGCGACCGAGACGGAGACCGCCTGTGCCCTGTTGAGTCGCCTCTTCCTGGGGCAGGATCCGGCGAAGCGTCCGAAGATGATGGCGTACGCCGATCGGCTCGTCGGGGCGCTCCCCGTATGGAGCGACGACGGGTCGACCAACGACCCGCGCTACTGGTGCCACGGGACGTACGCGATGTACCAGATGGGCGGCGAGCACTGGAAGGTCTGGAACCGGTCGCTGAAGCGGGCCGTGCTTGAGTCGCAGTGCAGGGAAGGCTGCGCCAGGGGTTCGTGGGATCCGGTGGGGACGAGGGGTGCTACGGAGGGACGGGTCTATGTGACCGCCCTGAACACCTTGAGCCTGGAGGTCTACTATCGCTACGCGAAGGTACTCGGGGCGCGGTAGGGGGGATTGGTCGGAGGTGTGCCCGTGGGGCGTGGCGCTCGCCGCA
Organism: uncultured Planctomycetaceae bacterium; assembly: GCA_964496575.1. Classification (GTDB taxonomy): domain Bacteria; phylum Planctomycetota; class UBA1135; order UBA1135; genus CAZCAC01. The sequence continues at coordinate 35,702 of CAZCAC010000086.1, forward strand.
GGCGAACGGGAAGGACGAAGTGGGGCCGGGGGGGGGGGGGGGCCGCGCCAACCCCCCCCCCCCACCAACCCGACACCCCC
>CAZCAC010000087.1:0-35665 GCA_964496575.1 uncultured Planctomycetaceae bacterium
GCCTCAACAGTCTTCAACAATCGTGTCTTCTCTCTTCTCGGCGAAGCGATCGTTTTTCACTCAGGGCGGGTGGTCGCGAAGCCCCTCGATCTCCTGCCCAGCCACCGTCACCGTCGGCGTCGGCCTTCATAGCCACAGCTACAGGTCGACGACGGCGGTCGCCGGGGGCTGGGCAGGTGATCGACGGGGCTGAGCCCCCTCCTGCTCAGTTGCCGGAGCCAGAGTGCCGAGGCCTGGGGCGTCGCCTGCCCCGTTGGACCTGGCCACGTTCCGTCCGCCTGCGGCGACCGCCACGCCGGCATTGAGTCCCTCACCGCCATTGCAGGGCTCCTGACATAGGTGCGTGGAGTGGCGGCATTGGCCGAATGCCGTTCATTCACGATGAGGGGGTGCGTCATAAGGTATGCAACGCTTTGACGGGGGCCGCGATCGACACCGACCAGGGAGCGAGCCCGACACGCCGTTTCCCTGCTGAGCCATGAGCGGATGGTTGCATGAATCGGGGCGCATGTGTCAGGAGCCCTGCATTGGGACCCGTTCCCCAGCTCCGTCGGCGATTGCCCCCCGGCGAACCGCGCCGTACCCCGGGGCTCAGCCCGTGATCCCCGCCGCGGCCGCCCGGTCGATCCAGAGCTCGACGTCGCCGTGCTCGCGCAGGAAGGTGGCCGGAATCTCGGGGCCGATCGGGCCCTCCAGGGTGCGGCGGACGATCTCCGCCTTGTGCGCACCCAGGGCCAGGACGCGGAGTCGCCTCGCCTCGAAGATGGTGGCGATCCCCATCGTCAGGGCAGCGCGGGGGACGCTCTCGCCCTCGGGGAAGTCGGGGGCGTTGGCGGCGCGCGTGCTCTCCGAGAGCTCGACCACGCGGGTCCGCGAGTCGCGCGCCGAGCCGGGTTCGTTGAAGGCGACGTGGCCGTTGCGACCCAGGCCCAGGAGCTGCAGGTCGATCCCACCGGCGCGCACGATCGTCTCCTCGTACGCCGCGGCGACCGCCGCCGCCTCCTTCGGGCCGCCGGGGCACTCGGGGAAGCGGGCCCGGGCGGGGTCGAGGTCGATCGCGTCGAAGAGGTGCCGCTGCATGAAGGCCCGGAAGCTCGACGGGTGGTCGGGGGGGAGGCCGAGGTACTCGTCGAGGTTGAAGGTGCTCACCGCGGCGAAGGAGAGGCCCCCGCGGCGGTGGAGAGCGACCAGCTCCTCGTAGGTCGAGATCGGGGTGTGGCCCGTCGCCAGCCCGAGAACGGGCCGATCCGCGTCGCGGACGAGCTCCTCGAGCTGGGCGGCGATCGCGCGCGCCGCGTCGAGGGGGTCGTCGACGACGAAGGTCGGGAGGGAGGTGCCGGGGATCTCGGTGGCCACGGTGCTTCGGCTGGAGGACTTCACGGAATCCAGAATACTACTTCCTTCCGCTTGTGTTGCGGGTCCGTCGTCGGAGTTCTCGCTCCGCTTCGCTACCCTTCGTCGATGCCGCCCTCCGAGACCGCCAACCCCGATGCTCCGGCCCCCCGCTGGATCGGCGTCGACGTCGGCGGCAGCGGCGCGCGGGCCTGCGCCGTCCTCGAGGGGGAGGGGCTGCGTGCCGCCGGCGAGCCGGTCACCTTCGAGTGGCCTGAAGGGGCTTGGCGTCCGCTCCCGCTGGCGGAGCAGCTCGAGGACGGGCCGCCGCCGATCGAGAGCGAGGAGCGGGCGGAGGGGCTCCGCCGGGTCGAGCTCCTGGCCGGCGCGATCGAGACCCTCACCGGCGCCGCGAAGCCCCGGGTCGCGCTCGCCGTGCCCGGCCTGTGGACCCCCGACGGGCGCGGGATCGCGGCCTGGCGCAACGGTCCGCGGCTCCCCGGGCTGCTCGACGTCCTCGGCGAACGGCTGGGGACAAATCGGATCACCATGGCGAGCGACGGCCCCGCCGGCGCGCTGGGCGAGCTCCACGGCCACGGCGGCGCCCTGCGTGGAGCCCGGAACGGCTGGTACCTCGCCGGCGGCAGCGGCCTCGCCGAGGCGGCGATCGTGCGCGGGGAGGTCGTGGCCCTCGGCGGCGAGCTGAGGAGGGCGTGGGAGCTCACGGACGGCAGCGGTCGCAGCTTCGAGGATCTCCTGGCACCGCGGCGGCTCAACGAGGAGTGGGCGCGGCGCGGCGGAGGTGACGGGGCCGGCTGGCCCGAGCGACGGGCGGCCGAGGGGGACCCGCTCGCCCGCGAGCTGATGGCGGAGATCGGCGACCGCCTCTCCGAGTACGTCGAGCGGCGCACCGCGGACTACCGGCGAGTCTTCCAGGCCGAGCTGGAGCGGGTGGTGGTCGGCCAGCGCTCGGTCACGCTCCTCTCCGGCCTCGAGCTGCCGCCGCATATCCGACTCTCGGGGCTGCGCCTCGCGCCGGCGCTGGGCGCGGTCGCCGCGGCGCGCCGCAGTGCCCGGAGGAGAGGGTGATGCCCGAGACCGGAGGCGAGCTCGCCGGCACCTTCAACTGGCTCGACTGGACGGTCGTCCTCGGGCTGCTCGCCCTGACCACCTGGGTCGGCCACCGCCTCTCCGGGAAGCAGGCGAGCCTGCGCGACTTCTTCCTCGGCGGGCGTAAGCTGCCCTGGTACGCGGTCAGCGCGTCGATCGTCGCCACCGAGATCAGCGCGGTCACCTACATCTCGCTGCCCTCGGTGGTCTTCAAGGCCGGCGGGAACCTGACCTATCTGCAGCTCGGCGTGATCGGCTCGCTCGGTGCGCGCGCCCTGATCGCCTGGCTCCTGGTGCCGCGCTACTACGAGCGCGAGATCCTCAGCCCGTACGAGTACATGGCCGCGCGCCTCGGCGGGGGGATGCGCTCGGTGACGACGGTGATCTTCTCCCTCGGCGGGGTGCTCGGGCAGTCGGCGCGGGTGTACCTGACGGCGGTCGTCCTCCAGGTGATCCTCCACCGCGAGCTCGCCTGGGTCGAGGCGCAGACGGGGCTGCCGCCGCTCCTCAGCGCGGTCACCGCGATCGGTCTCGTCGCGGTGCTGTGGACGTGGATGGGCGGCATCGCCACGGTGGTGTGGACCGACGCGATCCTCTTCCTGCTCTTCCTCGCCGGCGTGACCATCGCGGTGACGACCGTCTCCCTCGGGCTGGAAGGCGGCCTCTCCGAGGCGATGGAGGTCGGCCGCGAGGCGGGGAAGTTCCGCTTCTTCGACTTCGATCCCGACCCGACGAAGACCTACACCTTCTGGGTGGCGCTGATCGCCGTGTCGTGGAGCGGCGTCGGCTCCTACGGCACCGACCAGCTGATCGCCCAGCGCCTCTTCTGCTGCCGCAGCGTCCGCGAAGCGCGGCTGGCGGTGCTGGGGAGCTACGCGGCGATGGTGGTGACCTTCCTGGTGGGAATCGTCGGCATCGCGCTCTTCGCCTGGTACCGCGTCCACCCGCTCGAGGGCGCGGCGCTCGCGATGTTCGAGGAGCGCCCCGACCGCATCTTCCCGATCTTCATCGTCGAGGTGATCCCCGCCGGGCTGAAGGGGCTGGTCCTCGCCGGGGCCTTCGCCGCGGCGATCTCCAGCCTCGACTCGATCCTCGCCGCGCTCTCGCAGACGACCCTCTCCGCGCTGTGGCTGCGGGGAGGCGACGAGACCGAGCGCGGGGCGAAGGCGATGCTCCGCACCTCGCGCGCGCTGGTGCTCTTCTGGGCGGTGATCCTGTGCGCGGCGGCGGTGGGGTGCGAGGTGCTGGCCGGCTCCTACCGCTCGATCCTCGACCTCGCGCTCGGCGTCGCGGGCTACACCGGCGGCGCGCTGATCGCCGGCTTCGCCCTGGCGTTCCTCCCCGGGAAGCGCGACGCGAGCGGCTTCGCCTGGTCGGCGCCGATCTCCGTCGCCGCGGTCTTCGCCGTCTCCTCGCACCAGGCGTGGGGCGTGGCGCTGCGCGAGGCGGGCGGCGCGTACTCGCCGGAGACGTTGGTCATCGCCTTCGGGGGCGTCACCCTCGGGCTCTGGCTCTTCCGGCGTCGCGGCGAGCCGGGGCGGACGCTGGTGCTCGTCACCAGCCTCGTCGGGTTGTGGGCGGCCGCCCGCTGGGGCTACTTCCCGCGCGGCGTGGACGAGACCGGCGAGGCCGTGCGCGGCGTCCTCGCCTTCCCCTGGTGGATGCCGCTGGGCAGCCTCGTCGCCTTCCTCCTCGGCCTGCTCTTGCTGCGCCCCGGCGCGGCAGGGGAGAATCGCTCCGCATGAGACTCGCCCTCGCCCTCCTCCTCGCGCCCCTCGCCGGCTGCGATCCCCAGGCCTCGCCGACTGCAGACGTTCCGACCGAGCCGACGCGCTCGGTGTGGATCACCCGCTGGGACTACCGCACGGCCGGAGACGTCGAGCGGATCGTGACGCAGTGCGCCGACGCGGGCTTCGACGAGCTGCTCTTCCAGGTGCGCGGCAACGCCAGCACCTTCTACCCCTCGAGGCTGGAACCGTGGGCCGCCGAGCTCGGCGGCGCCGATCCCGGCTTCGACCCGCTGGCGCTGGCGCTGGAGCTCGCGCACCTGCGCGGCCTGCGCCTGCAGGCGTGGGTCAACGCGGTGCCGGCGTGGTGGGGGAACGAGCCGCCGACCGACCCCGCGCACGTCGTCAACGCCCACCCCGAGTGGCTCTGGTACGACGCGGCGGGGGCTCGACAGCCGTACTCGGAGCGCTTCTACATCAGCCTCAACCCCTGCCTGCCCGAGGTGCGCGCGCACGTCGTGGCGGTCGTGGAGGAGCTGCTCGAGAACTACGCGGTCGACGGGCTGCACCTCGACTACATCCGCTTCCCCAATGAGCCGCCGGCGACCCCGAAAGGGCTCGACTATCCGCGCGACGAGCGGACGCTGGCGCTCTTCCGCGGCGAGCGCGGGCTCGCCCCGGACGACGACCCGGCGGCGTGGGACGAGTGGCGCGCCGCGCGGGTCACCCGGCTGGTGCGCGAGCTCCGCGAGGTGCAGCGACGCGTGCGCCCCGGCGCCCGGCTCACCGCCGCGGTCGGCGCCGAGGCCCGCTCCGCCGCCGCGCACCACCAGGACTGGCCGCGCTGGATCGAGGAGGGGCTCGTCGACGTCCTCTACCCGATGAACTACGCCGGCGACGAGGAGCGCTTCACCGCCCGTCTCGACGACTGGGGGGCGCGCCGGGCGAAGGTGAGCGTGCGGATGGGCCTCCACGCGACGTCGGTCGCGCCGGCGAAGCTCGCCGAGCGGATGGCCGGCGCGCGCGAGCGCATCGGCGGTTACGCGCTGTTCGGCTACCCGTACCTGTGGGACTCGCGCAACACCGTCATCGACGTGCAGAGCGAGGCGCGCTCGAAGGAACGCGCCGCGCTGCGCGAGGCGCTCCTGCCGCTGGAGGGGCGATGAGCCTCCCGGACGACGCGCTGCGGATCGCCTTCCTGATCGATCGCTGGCAGCCGGAGCGCGGCGGGGCGGAGCAGGCGCTGGCGAGGCTCGCCGGGCGGCTGGAGGCGCGCGGGCACGAGGTGCTCGCCATCGGCGCCGTCGGGCCGCGCTCCGGAGAGACCGCGCCGGGGCGCTTCCTCGCGGTGACCACGCACGGCTGGACGCGCGGGAAGCGGGAGCGGCGCCTCGCCCAGGCGATGCTCGCCACCGCCGCGGCGAATCGCTGCGACCTGACCGTCGGCGTCCGGCACCTCCCCGAGGTCGACTTCTACTGGCCGCACGGGGGGGCGCACAAGGCGACGCTGGGCGCCCTGAGCAAGCGGGGCTGGGGGCGCCATCGCACCTTTCTCGACCTCGAGCAGCGGGCTCTCGCCGACGGCGGCGCGCGGCGCATCGTGTGCGTCTCGGAGCTGGTGCGCGAGGAGATCCTGGATCTCTACCCGACCTGCGCCCGGCGGCTGGTGGTGGTGCCCAACGGGGTCGACCTCGAGCGCTTCCACCCCGACGCGCGCTCGCGGGCGCGTGGGATCCTGCTCGACGAGCTCGGCTGGAAGGAGGAGGGGAGCCCGATCCTCTCCTTCGTCGCGCGCAACCCGAAGCTGAAGGGACTGCCTCGGCTCCTGCGAGCGCTGGCTCTTCTGCGCTCGAGGCCCTGGCGTCTGGTGATCGCCGGAACGCCGCGCCCGCGGAGCTGGGCCAGGCGGGCGCGGCGCGCGGGGCTCGGGGCCGAGCGGTCCGCGGTGCGCGCGAACCTCGATTCCCTCGCGCTCGCCGGGGGGGCCGACCTCGCCGTCCTGCCCGGCCGCCGCGAGCCCTGTGGGCTGGTCGTGCTCGAGGCGCTCGGCTGCGGCACGCCGGTCGTCGTCTCCGACGCGGTGGGGGCGAAGGACGCGCTCGGCGGTGACGAGGCGGGCGTGGTGGTGCGCGCGCGCGGCGGCAGGAAGGAGCTCGCCGAGGCGATCGCCGGCCGGCTCGAGCGCCTGGGCCGCGCCGAACCCGATCGTTTTACAGTCCGCTCGGGAGTGGCCGAGCGGGGACTGGAGGCCTGGCTGACCCGCCTGGAAGAGGAGCTGCTGGATCTCGCCCGAGTGAAGCGGCTAGGCTGAGGTGATGAGCTATCGATTGATCACCCTCTTGCTGCTGCTCGCCCTCACTCCCGGCTGCCTGCTCTCGAACGCGGAGACCAACCAGCCGCTCGACGCGGAAGCGATGACCACGCTGGTCCCCGGCCAGAGCACGGCGGACGACGTGCTGGCCACGCTGGGCGCTCCGAACGACGTCGTGCAGCTGGGCCGTCGCTCCGCCTGGCGCTACGACCGCTCGCGCAGCAAGGACACCGGTCTCTTCCTGATCCTCTTCAACATGCGCCACTCCGACGCCCGGGAGGATCGCATCTGGGTCTTCTTCGACGAGCAGGACCGACTGACGCACATCGGCGGGACGTTCCAGGCGGACGACGTCGAGTACGAGCTGGAGTTCTAGCGCTCCCCGCATGAGATCTCGCGTCCCGTTCGCGCTCCTTCTCGCCGGCGGCCTGGCCTCCTGCGTGCGCTTCGAGTGGACCCGCTACCAGGTGCAGGAGCCGATTCCCGTGGAGGAGAGCACCGCCCTCACGCCCGGCGTGGACACGCTGGAGAGCTGCATCGCGCGGCTCGGCGCCCCGCTGTACGTCTGGGAGGCGAGCGCGTCCACCTACGCCCTCGCCTACGGCTGGGACGAGGGGCACGACTGGGGGTTCAACGTCAGCGTGCCCGTCGGCGACACCGCGTCCGCGTCCTTCGACTACGGCGATATGAACCTCGACCTGCACGGGGTGGTCCTGGTCTTCGACCACGGCGACCGTCTCGTGCGCAGCGACCGCGGCTACCTGCGCGACCTCGCCCCCGGCCTGCAGCGCCGGCGTCCCTCGCTGATCGATGACGAGGACGAGGAGCCGGGCGGGGAGAGCGGCTCTTGAGCGCGGACCCCGCCGGACCTGCGATCCTCTGCCGCGGCCTGGTCAAGAGCTTCCCCGGGAAGGAGGTGCTGCGCGGGATCGACTTCGAGATCGAGCGGGGCACCGTCTTCGGGTACATCGGCCCGAACGGCGCGGGCAAGACGACCACGGTGAAGATCCTCGCCGCGATCGACGACCTGTACCAGGGGGAGGTGCGGGTCGCCGGGCTCGATGTCGCCGACGATCCGCGCGAGGTGAAGGCCAGGATCGGCTACGTCCCGGAGAGCGCGATCCTCTACGACGGCCTGACCGCGTTCGAGTACCTCCAGCTGGTCGGCCGCCTGCACGGGCTGGAGGAGCGGCTGATCGAGCGGAGGATCGACGGCCTGCTCGAGGTCTTCGAGCTCGGGGATCGCGCCCACAACCGCCTGTCGACCTACTCGAAGGGAATGAGGCAGAAGGTGATGTTCTGCAGCGCCCTCCTGCACGACCCGGAGATCTTCTTCCTCGACGAGCCCCTGTCGGGGCTCGACGTCGAGTCGACGATCTTCATCAAGGGGCTGATCCGCGCGCTCGCCGACTCGGGGAGGACGGTTCTGTACTGCTCGCACATGATGGACGTGGTCGAGCGGGTCTGCGATCGGATCGTGATCCTGAGCGGCGGGGTGATCGCCGCCGACGGGTCGTTCGAGGAGCTCGCCGCCCGCTCGGACGAGGCGTCGCTGGAAGGGCTGTTCAGCGAGGTGACCGGCGGCTCGTCACCCGAGGGGCGGATCGAAGGATTGCTGGAGCTGCTTGAGCGGTGAGCGGAGTCGTGCAGAGATCTCGGCACCTGTCCACCTGGGGGCGCGATCCCCTGGGCGACGAGGATCCGCGCTACGTGGACCTCCTGGTCGGCGCGACGAGGCCGTTCCGCGGGCTCTACCGCTGGCTCGGGGTCGACTACGCCTCGATGGGTCACCTCCTGCGCGCCAAGCTCCTGCTCGAGCACCGCCGCCGCAAGCGACGCGACGGAAGTCCCGGTCTGGCGGGACGCACCGGGCTCGCCCTGATGCTCGCCCTCTACGTGGCGCTCGGCTCGCTGCTCGGCACCAGCGCCTTCGTCATCGAGGACCCGGGTGTGTTCCTGACGATCGTGGCGAGCGCGGCGCTCTTCTTTCTCGTCTTGCCGATCCTGCTCGACTTCTCCTCGGTCCTGCTCGACACCACCGACGTCGCCCTGCTCGCCCCGCTGCCCGTCGCCGATCGCCTGGTGGTCGCGGTGCGGGTGACGCACATCTCGCTCTACGTCTCGTCGATGGCGGCCAGCCTGGGAGTCGGTCCGCTGATCCTGGGGACTCTTTGCTACGGGTCGGTGCTCTACCCGCTGGTCTTGCTGGTGGGTCTCTTCCAGATGGCGGTGCTGGCGCTCTCCGCCGTGGTGGTGCTCTACCTGGTGGCGCTGAAGTCGCTCGACCTGTCGCGCTTCCGGGACGCGATGATCTACCTGCAGACGGGCGCCTTCCTGCTCTTCTACGCGGTGACCCAGCTCGGGCCGCAGCTGTTGGTCCGGCTGGGGCTCGACGAGTGGCTGATGGCCAATCCCCTGTTCCTGGGCGGCTGGCCTCCCGCGTCGGTCGGCGCGCTCGGTCGGCTGGGGCTGGGGTCGGGGGGGAGCCTCGACGGCTGGGTCCTCCTGAGCGGGTGGGTGGCCACGGCCGTGACGGTGATCCTCGGCGCCCTGCTCGCCCGCCGGGGGTTCGTCACGCGCCTGGCGACGATGGAGGCCGCCGGCGGCTCGCCGCGGGGCAGGCCGCGCCGTCGCGGCATCACCGGTCGGCTCGGGGCGCGCCTCGCGGGAGGCGGCCTGGAGCGCGCGGGCTGGGACTTCTTCATCCACCTGTCCGCGTCGGAGCGCATCTTCAAGCTGCGCGTGATGCCGCTCGGCGTGCTGGCGGTGATGCCGCTCTTCATGATCACCATCCGGAGCACCGACGCCGGGATGGGCCCGCTCCTCGCGCTGCTCGTCTACCTGCCATACGTGCCGCTCCTCATCGTCCCGTCGATCTGGGAGACCGGGCGCTTCAGCGAGAAGTGGGAGGCCGCGGTCGTGCTCGACATCCTCTCGGGGGAGGAGCGTCAGCGCTTCGTGCGCGGAGCGCTGCGGGCGGTGTACGTGCGCTTCCTCGTGCTGCCGGTGCTCCTGATCGTCTCGATCGCCGCCTGGCTGGTCGAGCCGGAGGACCTGGTCGGTCTGCTCCTCTCGACCGCGGTGGCCCTGGCGGGGGGCGCCTACGCGTTGCCTCGCTTCGGGGGGTTCGTGCCGTTCACCGCGAAGTTCGGGGCGTCGGACGCGCAGTCGAACACGGTCGTGGTGATCCTCGCCGGGGTGGTGACCGTCGTCCTCGGGGTGGCGCAGTGGGGGCTCGGTCGGATCCCGTTCGCTCTTCCCGGTCTGGCGGTGGTGGCGGTGGCTCTGATCCTGCCAGCCTGGAGACGTCTGGGTCGGGTGAAGTTGCGGACGCGAGGGCGCTTCGAGTACGAGCCGTACTGAGGTAGCCGGTCACCGGGCGGCTCGCTAGTCTCTCGCCATGGCCTCACACTCGACGACCTGCCCGCTCGACTGTCCCGACTCCTGCGGCGTGCTCGTGGAGACCGACGAGCGCGGGGCGCTGAAGCGCGTGCGTGGGAATCCCGCGCACCCGTACTCGCGGGGGACGTTGTGCTCGAAGACGTCGATCGTCCACGAGGTGGTACAGTCGAAGAATCGGCTGCTCACGCCGCTCTTGCGGGAGGGCTCGTCGTTTCGCGAAGCGAGCTGGGACGAGGCGATCGGCGTGATCGCGGAGAAGCTCGCCGGCCTGCCCGGCGAGGAGCTCCTCGCGCTGTGCTACGCGGGCTCACTGGGGATCCTGGCTCGCCAGTATCCGATGAGGCTCGTCCACGCGCTGGGAGGGACGCTGCACGACTCGGGGATCTGCTCGTCGACCTCGAGCGCGGGGTACTCGGCGGTGCTCGGGAGTCTGATCGGAGTCGATATCGAGGAGGCGGAGGAGGCGGACGCGATCCTCCTGTGGGGGAGTGACATCGCGCGAACGGTACAGCACCTGCAGCCGATGGTGAAGCGCCGGGCGAAGGCGGGCGTGCCGGTGCTGGCGATCGACATCTACCGCACCGACACGATTCGAGCGCTGGAGAAGTGGGGCGGGCGGGGGCTGATCATCCGGCCGGGGACCGACGCGGCGCTGGCGCTCTCGATGGCGCGGATGGTCTTCGAGAGGGGCTGGGTCGATCGCGCCTTCCTGGAGGAGCAATGCCGGGGCGCCGACGCGTTCGAGGATCACCTGCTCACGGCGCCTTCGGTGGAGGAGGCGGCGGGGATCTGCGGTGTCACGGCGGAGTCGATCGAGGAGCTCGCGCTGGTGCTGCACCGGGCGCGGAAGCCGTTCCTGCGGACCGGCTCGGGGTGGACGCGACGGACCAACGGGGCGATGGGGATGCGGGCGGTCTGCTCGCTGGCCGCGGTGCTGGGACACGCGGATCGGGTGCACTACGAGAGCGCGGAGTTCTTCGGGCTGGCGGAAGACGTGATCGAGCGCCCGGACCTGCGCGAGGGCCCGGAGCCGCCGCGAGTGCACCAGGTGGAGATCGGCCGGGAGCTGTGCGCGGGCCGCTTTCGCGCGGGACTGGTCTGGGGGCACAACCCCGCGGTGACGTTGCCGGACAGTGGGGCGGTGCGGAAGGGATTCGCGCGCGACGACTTCTTCCTGGTGGTCCACGACGCGTTCCTGACCGAGACGGCGAGGCAGGCGGACGTCGTGCTGCCGGCGACGATGTTCGTCGAGCACTCGGACGTGTACCGGAGCTACGGGCACCGGGTGGTGCAGTACGGGCGCAAGGTGGTGCCGCCGCGGGGCGAGGTGCGTAGCAACGTGGCCGCGTTCGGGGCGCTGGGCCGGGCGCTGGGCTTGCCGGCGGAGTGTCACGAGACCGATGTGGATGGGCTGTGCGAGGAGCTGTTGCGGGCGTCGGTCGATCGCTTCGGTGAGGGGGTGCTGGAGCGGCTCTTCGCGGGCGAACCGGTGAAGCTGGAGGCTCCGCGGCGGGATGGGTGGGGGACGCCGAGCGGGAAGGTGGAGCTCCATAGCGAGAGTGCGAAGGCGGTGGGCCAGCCGCCAATGGCGACGTGGGTGCCCGAGCGCGCGACCGGTGGTGGGGGGCGTTTCTCGCTGGTCTGCGCGCCCTCGAAGCACACGCACAACAGCACCTACAGTCAGAGTGAGCGACACCTGGAGCGCGCCGGGCAGCCGTGTTGTTATCTGAATCCGATAGATGCGGTCGAGCTGTCGATGGGTGAGGGGGACCTCGCGAGTCTGTCCAACGAGCTGGGGAAGCTGACTTTCCCGGTGCGGCTGACCGACGACACCCCGCGTGGTCTGGTTCGTGTCGACGGCATGCCGCGCTCGCAGGACGTGCCGGAGGGCTTCCCGCTGAACCTCCTGAACGATGCGACTCGATCCGATCTCGGGGACGGAATCACCTACTTCTCGACGCGGGTCGAGATCGAGCGCTGCGAGTCGTGACCGAAGGTCCTGATTCCGTCGGGGCGTCCGCCTGCGGCGAACGCCACGCCGGCATCGGGACCGTCCCGTCCGCCTGCGGCGAACGCCCAGTGGCCAGGGGATCTGTCCGTTCGTCTGCGGTGAACACCACGCCGCCGGCGGTTCCCGTGCCCGGTCAGTCCAGGGTCAGAGGACTCTGCCGATCGCCTGGTATGCGCCCAGCGTCCGCCTCGCGCACGCCTCCCAGGTCAGCTCGGCCGCGCGCTCTCGGCCGCGCCGCCGCAGCTCTTCGGCGAGCTCCGAATCCGCCAGCACCTTGCGCGCCGCCTCGAAGATCTCCTCCTCGTCGGTCGGCTCCACCAGCATCGCCGCGTCCTCGCAGATCTCCGCGGTCGAGGTGACACAGCTCGTCACCACCGGGCAGCCGCAGGCCATCGCCTCCACCGGCGGCAGCCCGAAACCCTCGTTGAGGCTGGGGAAGAGGAACGCGTCCGCCCGGGCGTAGAGGAGCGAGAGCTCGCTCTCGGCGACCGAATCGCGCAACTCCACCCGGTCTCGCGCGGGGGAATCGGAAAGCGCCCGCTCGAACGACTCCACCCCCCAGCCCCGCGGCCCGGCCACCACCCACCGATGGGGGAAGCCCTCCTTCACCAGCAGCTCGAACGCCCGCAGGATCCGCACGTGGTTCTTGCGCGGATCGACCCGGGTCACCGTCAGCACATACGGCTCCCTCGCCGGCTCCACGCCACCCTCCGGCAGGTGCCGCAGCACGTGATCACAACCCAGCTCGGTCACTGCCACCCGCGACGGATTCGCGCCCAGCGCCATCACCACCTCGGCGCCGACGTACCGGCTCGGCACCAGGATTCGCTGCGCGCGCTGGACCTGCTTCATGGCGATGGCCGTCATCCGCTCTGCCGCGATCGGATCCATGTACCCCGCGTCGAGTATGTAGATGCAGTCGAAGATCGTCACCACCTCGCGCGCCGCGCGCACGTCGAGCAGGTTCGGCTGCGTGTGGTGATAGACCTCGCAACCCCCCACGAGATCGTCCACGCCGCGACCCAGTCTTCGCGTCAGCCACGGCAGCACCCTCGACGGCAGTCGCAGCCGGTGGAGTCTCGCCACCTCCGGATCCAGTCCGAGCTCCTCCGCGCCGAAGCGCCTGCCCGCCAGCGTGTAGCCGAACAGCTTCAGCTTCATCTCCGGTCGCAAGGCGCACATCGCCCGCACCAGCTCGCGCGTGTAGCGGCCGATCCCCTCGCGGTTGACCAGGGCGGAGCGGTAGTCGATGCCGACGTCGAGCACGACTCAACTCCCCCCGGCGATCGCCGCCGCCAGCGCCCGAGAGGCGAAGTAACCAACCGCGAACAGCACCGGACCACCGCTCCAGCGCCAGACCGCAGCGCCGGCGAGCCCCCGCACGCCGCTCCTCCACAAGGCGACCAGCGCTCCGAGCGCCACGACCGCCTCCGTGGCGAAGGTCGAGATCGCCGCCCCGTCGATGCCCAGCCCCGGCACCAGCGCCGCGTTGCCGGCGAGGTTCACCACGAGCCCCGCCGCCGCCACCACCAGCACCGCCCCCGACCTTCCCGTGGCCACGACCGCCGTCATCAGCGCCGCGCCGAGATAGACCAGCGCCGCCGCCCCGAGCAGCCACTGCAAGCTCGTCGCCGCCTCGACGAACGGCTCGCCGAAGAGGCGGAGGATCTTCGCGCTCCACGGCAATAGCAAGCCCGTCACGAGCCCCGCCACCGCGAAGAGCGGCTGCGCCAGCCGCGCCACCGCCGCTCCCAGCTCCCCCTTCCCGTGCTCCCGCCGGAACCACGGCAAGGCCACCAGCGCCGCGTACACCGCGACCATGATGCACAGCGACATGATCCGCACGCCGACGTTGTAGTGACCGACCTCGACCGACCCGACCAGCACCCGAACGAAGACGTTGTCGACGTAGAAGTACGCCTGCTGGCACAACCCCGCCAGGCCCAGCGGCAGCGCCGCCGCGAGGATCGCCTTCCAGTCGAAGTCGACCCGGCCCGGGTTCCGGAGGTGACGCCGCGCGGCGAAGTGCAGCGCGAAGTTCGCCAGCGCGCTGCCCAGCGCCACCGCGCAGAGGTAGAACCCCGGCTCGTCGACCTCGAGGGACAGCCCTACAGCCACGAACGCGAGGCTCGACCCCGCCCCACCCGCGCGGATCGCCACCGGCACGCCCCAGGCGATCCGGTTGCGGAAGACCGTCGCCGAGAGCTCCAGCACGTGGGTCAGCGGGTAGACGCTGGCCAGCAGGATCCACGGCGCCCCCGGCTCACCGAGCGCGAACGCGCCGCCGCCGACCAGCAGCACTCCGAAGAGACTCGCGAGACCCCGGATCCTCCGCGTCGCCCCGAGCACCCCCGGCACGGCTTCCGGATCGTCCGCCGTCCGCTGCACCGCGATCGAGCCGGTGCCGAGGTCCACCAGGCTGTCGAGCAGCATGAATACCGCGAGATAGAAGGTGTACCGCCCGAACGCCCCGCCCTCGAGGTGACCCGCCAGCAGCCACAAGGAGACGAACGTGCAGACCGAGCTCCAGATCCGCCCCGCCACCAGGAGGGAGGTTCCCCCGAGCACCCGGCGCAGAATGCCGCGAGACTCGGGAATAGGGGGATCGGTCGTCGTACGCTCAGGCATGGCGGGCCAGAGCATACACACCCCCGTGCTGCCCGTGCCTCGCCCTCCGACCCGCCGACCCGGGGATTCTTCCCCCCCGGAGCTGAACCCTTGTCGCGCCTCAATATGAAGTGGCTGATCCGGATTCTCGTCCTCGCCGCGCTGGTGGGCGCCGCCGTGGTGCTCAAGCTGACCGTCCTGACCCCCGCCCCGGTCGAGGTCCAGGTCTACTCGGTCGAGCGCGGGGCGGTGGAGTCGACGATCACCAACTCCCGCGCCGGCACCGTCAGTGCCCGGCGCCGCTCCCAGCTCTCCCCGGAGATCTCCGGCCGCGTGGTCGAATTGCCGTTCCGCGAGGGCGATTCGGTCGAGGAGGGCCAGCTGATCGTGCGCCTCGACCGCAGCGTCCAGGACGCCCGGCTCGAGCGCGCGCGCCGCGGTCTCGATTCCGCGCGCGCCCAGCACGCCGAGCGGTGCCTCGTCGCCGAGCGCGCCGAGCGTGAGCTCGAGCGCAATCGCGAGCTGCACGAGTCGCGGATCATCTCCGCCGACGTGCTCGATGCCCTGGAGAGCGCGCGCGACAGCGCCCGCATGGCCTGCAGCACCGCCGAGACACGCGTCGCCGAGGCGTCGGCCGAGGTGCAGCTGGTCGAGGTGCAGGCGGGGCTGGCCGAGATGCGGACCCCCTTCTCGGGAATCCTCGCCGAGGTCTCCGTCGAGATCGGCGAGTACGTCACCCCGTCGCCGCCGGGCGTGCCGATCCCCTCGGTGATCGACCTGATTGATCCCTCCTCGATCTACATCAGCGCGCCGATGGACGAGGTCGATGCGGCGGTGATCGCCGTCGGACAGAAGGTCCGGGTGACGATCGACCCCTACCCCGGCCAGGAGTACCCCGGGCGCGTCGACCGCATCGCCCCGTACGTGCTCGACCGCGAGGAGCAGAATCGCACCGTCGAGATCGAGGTGGTGCTCGAGGACGTGGAGTTCTCGAAGGCGCTCCTGCCGGGGACCTCGGCAGACGTCGAGGTGATCCTGGAAGTCGCGGGTGACGTGCTGCGCCTGCCGACCTCGACGCTGCTCGAAGGCGGTCGCGTGCTGCTCTTCGAGGAGGGCGTGCTCGTCGAGCGCGACATCGACGTGGGCCTCAAGAACTGGAACTGGACCGAGGTGCAGAGCGGCCTGGAGGTCGGGGATCAGGTGGTGCGCTCGCTCGGTTCGACCGACGTGGTGGCCGGGGCCGAGGCGACGCTCTCGGGCGAGGAGTAGCGGCCGTGATCTCGCTGGAGCAGATCTGGCGCACCTACCGGATGGGCGAGGAGGAGCTGCACGCCCTGGCCGGGATCGACCTCTTCGTCGAGCCGGGCGACCACGTCGCCATCATGGGGCCCTCCGGTTCGGGGAAATCGACGCTGCTCAACCTGATCGGCCTGCTCGACCGCTCGACCGCGGGGCGCTACCTGCTCGACGGCCGCGACGTCACCGGTCTCTCCGACGACGAGCTCTCGGCCGTGCGCCAGCAGCGAATCGGCTTCGTCTTCCAGGCCTACCACCTGATCCCGCGCCTCGACGCGCTGGCCAACGTCGAGCTGCCGATGGTCTTCGCCGGTGTGCCGCGGCGGGAACGCCGGCGGCGGGCGAGCGAGGCGCTCGAGGCGGTCGACCTCGGCAACCGGATGCGCCACCGGCCGTCGGAGATGTCCGGCGGCCAGCGGCAGCGCGTGGCGATCGCCCGCTCGACGGTGATGGGGCCGAACCTGCTCCTGGCCGACGAACCGACCGGCAACCTCGACTCGCGCTCGGGGGAGCAGGTCCTCGCGCTGCTCGACTCGATGAATACCGGCGGCCTGACGCTGGTGGTGGTGACCCACGACCCCGACGTGGCGCGCCGCGCGGACCGGGTGATCGTGCTCGGCGACGGGCGGATCGAGCGCGAGTGGAAGGGCTCCGAGATCGAGGGGCTCGAGCAGCTCTTCGGCGCGGGCCACACGGCGAGTGACGAGGAGGAGTCGTGAAGCTACTCGACGGGATCCTCTTCGCGATGACCGCGCTCTTCCGGCATCGCCTGCGCACGTCGCTCTCCACGCTGGGCGTGGCGATCGGGGTCGCGGCGGTGGTGCTGCTGACCTCGCTGGGGGAGGGAGCGAGGCGCTACGTCGACGAGCAGTTCCGCTCGCTCGGCACCAACCTCCTGATCGTGATCCCCGGCCACACCGATACGGCGGGGGGGATGCCGGGGCTGGGCGGCACGCCGAACGACCTGACCCTGAAGGACGCCGAGGAGATCCTCCGGTCGGTGCGAGGGGCGGAGCTGGTGGTGCCGATCTCGCTGGGCAGCGAGACGGTGGCGAATCGCGAGCGCCGCAAGCAGGTGTACGTGCTCGGCGGCACGAACGACTTCATCGCCGCGCGCAAGCTCGACATCCACCGTGGCTCCAACCTGCCCGAGCTCGACTGGGAGCGCTCGAAGCCGGTGATCGTGCTCGGCCGGGAGCTCGCCGAGGATCTCTTCCCCGGCGAGGAGGCGGTCGGCGGAGTGGTTCGCGTGGGCGACGTGCGCATGCGCGTCATCGGCGTCCTGCAGCAGCGCGGCACCCAGCTGGGCCTCGACGTCGGCCAGGCGGCGCTGGTCCCGGTGACCACGGCGATGCGCATGTACAACGAGTCGAGCCTCTTCCGGATCCTGATCCAGGTCTCCGAGCGCGCCGACATGGAGGCGACGAAGGACCGGGTCGTGGAGATCCTGATCGAGCGGCACGGCGAGGAGGACTTCACCTGCATCACGCAGGACTCGGTGTCGGGGACCCTCTCGGCGATCCTGGGCGTCCTCACCCTGGCCCTGGCGGCGATCGCCGGAGTCTCGCTGTCCGTCGCGGGGATCGGAATCATGAACGTGATGCTCGTCTCGGTCTCCGAGCGGACCTCCGAGGTGGGCCTCCTGCGAGCGGTCGGCGCGCGCCGCGGTGCGGTGCGGATGGTCTTCCTCTGCGAGGCGGCGCTCATCTCCTTCGCCGGCGGCACCTTCGGCCTGGCCCTGGCCTGGGGAGCGGCGAGAGCCCTGCGGCTCGCCTTCCCGAGCTTCGAGGTGACGCCGCCGGTCTGGGCGGTGGTGGCGGCGCTGGTGGTCTCCCTCGGCGTCGGCCTGGTCTTCGGCGTGATGCCGGCGAGCAAGGCGACGAAGCTGGATCCGGTGGCGGCCCTCGGGAGGAAGTAGCGATGAACGAGACCCTCCGCCTGGCCTTCGGCGCCCTCACCGGCCACCGGCAGCGCTCCCTCCTCTCGATCCTCGGCATCTCTATCGGCATCGCGGCGGTCGTGTTGCTCACCTCCGTCGGTGAGGGCACCCGCCGCTACATCCTCGGTGAGTTCAGCCAGTTCGGCACGCACATCATCGGCATCAACCCCGGCAAGTCCGAGACCTTCGGCATCCCCGGGGTGATGGGCGGCACCACCCAGAAGCTCACCATCGACGACTCGGAGGCCCTCGAGCGCATCCCCGGCGTCGAGCTCGTCGTCCCCCTGGTCATCGGACAGGCCCGCGTCGAGGCGCGCGGTCTCGGTCGCAGCGTCTTCGTCTACGGCGTCACCTCCGACATGCCCGAGCTGTGGCGCTTCGACCTCGGCTACGGCGAGTTCCTGCCCGAGACCGATCCGCGGCGCGCCTCCACGGTGACCGTGCTCGGCCCCAAGCTGAAGAGCGAGCTGTTCGGCGACGAGAACCCTCTCGGCGAGTTCGTTCGCATCGCCGGGCGGCGCCTGCGCGTCGTCGGCGTCATGGCTCCCAAGGGGCAGATCCTCGGCACCGACATCGACGACGTCGCCTACATCCCGGTCGCCACTGCGCTGTCTCTCTTCAACATGGCGGAGCTGACCGAGATCGACCTCTCCTACGCCGAGGGGGCGTCGACGAAGCGCGTCGTCGACGACATCACCGCCCTGCTCACCGAGCGACACGCCGGTCGCGAGGACTTCACCGTCACCACCCAGGAGGCGATGCTCAGCGTGTTCGGCAACGTGATGGACGTGATCACCGTCTCCGTCGGCGGGATCGGCGCGATCTCTCTCCTGGTCGGGGCGATCGGCATCCTGACCATGATGTGGATTTCCGTCGGCGAGCGGACCTCCGAGATCGGCCTCCTCAAGGCCCTCGGCGCCACCTCGCACCAGGTCCTCGGCCTCTTCATGGCCGAAGCCGTCGTGCTCGGCCTCGCCGGCGGCCTCCTCGGCGTGGCCGGGGGGCTGGGTCTGGTCGCGCTGATCCGCCTCGGCCTCCCCGCCCTCCCCCTCGGGACCCCGCCGGAGTACGTCGTCGCCGCGCTCGGCGTGAGCCTGGTCACCGGGCTCGCCTCCGGGATCCTGCCCGCGCGCCGCGCCGCCGCGATGGACCCGATCGACGCCCTGCGCACGGAGTAGTAGTTCGCGCCCCGGCGGCCCCGAGGCTATCCTGCGTTCTTCACCCGCCACCCGACCCTGAGAGGAGGCCCGATCGTGACCGATACCAACGCATTCGTGCCGCTGCTCGTTCCTCACGACAAGCTGGAGCTGGAGCTGGCCAAGGGGCTGCTCGACGGAGCGGAGATCCCGTACGCCATCGGGGCCTCCGATCGGGTCGAGATGCTGGAGGTCGTCGCCGGCGCTTCGGCCGAAGGGCTGCACCTGGTCCTCGTCCCGGCGGATCGACACGACGAGGCGGTGGAGATCTTCACCGAGGCGTGGGGCGAGGACGCCTTCGAACCGTGGGTGCCGCCGCCGGCGGAGCCCGAGGTACCCGAGTTCGTCCCGCTGCTCATCCCCAACGAAAACGTCGAGCTCGAGCTGGGGCGGGGCCTCCTCGAGGGCGACGGGATCCCCGTCGCCGTCGGCTCCTCCGATCGGGTCTCGATGCTGAGGGTCCTCGAGGGTCCCGGGGCGGTGGGGTTGAACGTCCTCCTGGTCCCCGTCGATCGCCTCGACGACGCGGTCCATCTGCTCGAGGAGGCGTGGGGCGCCGAGACCTTCGAGGGGCGGGATCCGCGCCCACCCGCGGACCGATGAGGCTCTCGCCGCGCCCCCCGCGTACCGTCGTCTGGCTCCTCCTCGCCGTCGCTCTCTCCGGAGGCGTCCGCGCGGAGGAGACCACCGAGGTGCAGCTCCTCGACAACGGCGACTTCGCCGAGCAACTCGATCCGGCGATTCACCGGATTCCGCGCGTTCCCTGGTGGAAGACCGTGCGCGGGGCGAAGCCGGTGGCCCGGCGAGGTGACTCCTACTGGCTGAGGACGACCGCCGAGTTCCCCGCGGTCCAGCCGCTGGCCGCCTACCACCCCCTCGCGGCCCGGACGACGATCGCCGGTCGCGTCGAGGGGGTCGGCGTGCTCAGGATCACGGACGGCGGTGGTCGAGTGGTCCGCGTCGAGATCGACGGCGGCGGAGCTCCGGAGGGGATCGGGCGCCCCTTCGAGCTCACCCTCGGCGAGCTGCACGAGGCTCGCGAGCGACTCGCTGCCGAGGGGATCGTCGTGCGCGGCGACACCGCGGCCTTCACCGAGCCGATCCCGCGCCTCATCCTCGAGCTCTCCGCGCCCGCCGGGGCCGGCCCCGCCTGGTGGACCGACCTGGAGGGACGCGTCCACCTGCCCTGCCCCTCGGAGGAGGAGCTGCGCGCGGAGATCCTCGCTCTCCTGCGCGGGATCGTCGAGCTCTGGGACGAGCACCTGATCGATCACGAGAACGGCTTCGCCCGCTTCATCCAGGACGTCGTCACCGGCGAGCGCCTCTACACGCGCGGCGGCGGCCTCCACCCGGCCTTCTCCCTCCTGGTCGAGGCGACGTGGTCCGAGCCGGAGCCGCGCTGGATCGAGCTGAACGAGCGCTTCCTCGAGAGCTGGTTCGCGCATTGTTTCAACCCAGAGACCGGTTTGCCGCGCATGTGGAATCCGAAGCGGCGGGAGGGACGCGACAACAAACCGATGGAGGTCTTCCTGCCGCTCGACTTCCTGCACGATCTCGCGGAGAAAGGCCCCGAGCGCTGGCGCGAGCCCGCCCTGGCCCAGGCGAAGAAGATCGGCGAGCACGTGCTCGGGAGAGGCGTCCTGCCCGATGGCCAGGTCTCCGGGGGCTACCGCCCCGGAGACGGCGAGCCGTTCCACCAGTACCCGCACCTGCGCCGCCTCGACGCGCCCGCGCAACTCGCCCGCCTCGGGACGTTTCACGCCGACCCCCGCTTCCTCGAGGTGGCGCGGGACGCGGTGATCACCTTCGAGTACACCTGGCTCTGGCCGGGGACCTGGGACGCGGTCGATCCGGGGCTCGACGACAACTACGGCCACTACGGCGCGCGCGCGCTGACGATGTACCGGGCGTGGCCGGAGGAGCCTACCTTCCGGCGCGTGGTGCGCGGCGGTCATGACTACTATCTCCCGTTGTGGACGGACGCCCTGCGCCTGGGCGGCAACATCGCCGCCGACCAGGTTCGCTGCTGGAAGATCGTGACCGAGCTGGCGGTCCTCGAGCCGGAGCTCCTCCCCGAGGTCTCGACGCTGATGCGCGCGGCGGTGCGCCTGTACTTCAAGGGTCAGCAGTACGAGAACGGCGCCTGGGGCGACGTGACCGTCTACGGCTTCGATCCGAAGGCGGGGCTGCAGGTCGGCGACCTCCCCGGGATGCCGCAGAACTTCCTGTACGGGATGGCGCTGGTCTATCAGGAGGACCTCGGGCTGCGCGACGAGGAGACCCGGGCGATGTTCACCGCTGTGATGCGCAGCTCGGTGGAGCAGTACCGGGAGAACCACGGCTTCCTGATCGGACGCCGGCGCGTCGCCGGGGCCAACCCGGCGGGCGGCTCGTTGCGCCTCGCCGTGGGCCTGGTGGAGATGCTGGGGCGGCTCTCGGAGTGAGGTGTCCGCGGTGACGATCAAGATGCCCGTGCTCGAATACGCGCGTCTCGAGGGGCAGCGGATCGTGCTGCGTCCCCTCGAGGTGGAGGACGTGCCGATCGCCTTTCCGCTGATCCACCACCGCACCGAGATCACCGACTGGCTGATCTGGGAGGGGCCGCAGACGGAGGAGGAGCTGATCCCCTGGTTCCAGAACTGGGTCCAGTTCGAGGAGGGCGGCGAGAACTACCACTTCGCCATCGAGGATCGCGAGACGGGCCTCTACAGCGGCTCGATCGGCGTGCGCTTCGCAGGTCACGCGTTCCAGGGGGACCTCGGCTACTGGGTCGCCGAGGAGAAGTGGGGGCGGGGTTTCGGCACCGAGGCGGTCGGCCTCATCACCTGGCTCGCCTTCGAGAGACTGCGCGCGCAGCTCGTCTACGCGCTGGTCTTCGAGGGCAACCACGGCTCGGTCAAGGTGCTGGAGCGCAACGGCTTCCTCGAGGTCCCGCTGGGGCTGACCCGGATCACCAAGGGGGACCGCGAGATCGCCGAGCACTTCTACAGCCTCTCGCGGATGGAGTGGGAGGATCGCGGGAAGGCGGGGGAGCCGTCGCGTTCGGAGATCTCCGTTCGCGACTGATCTCACCCCGACTCCGTCTCGGGAGGAGTGAATGCGAGAGGCGACGACCGCGTAGCAGCAGGTGGTTCAGGTCGAGGCCCACCCGACCAGCGAGGCTCTACGATGAAGAATCGCCCGCCAAGGAGACGCCGGAAGCCCGCCCGCGAGGAGATGACCCGGGAGGAGCGCTGGCGCCTGATCGCCCTCGCCGCGCGCGCACGGCGCATCGAGAAGCTCGTCTTCGGCGCAGTGGTCCTGGGCGTGGTCGCCGCGACGGTCTATTACTGCGTCTCACGTGGAATCGTACGGGACTACCGCGCTCTGCCCTTGTGCGTCGGGATTCCCATGATCATCATGTTCAGCCTCCACGATCCGGTGAAGATGCTGTTCCGGTGGCTCTTCCGGTCCAACCAACACGAATCGGAGTAGCGCGAGTCGATCTACTTCGACTCCGTACCGACGATCGAGACGTCGTGGCTGAACGCGTTGGCGACCACGATCTCCCTCGCCCCGTCGCCGTCGAGGTCGACGATCGAGACGTCGAGGCAACCCATCCCCACGCCGAGGTCGGCTTGCCGGCGCAGCCCCGGCTGGTCGCCGGACGCCGCGAGCCACAGGTTCACGTTGTGGCTGCTCTGTGCGGAGACGACCACGTCCGCACGACCGTCGCCGTTCAGGTCACCCGCCGCCAGATCGTAGGGGCGCTGGCCGGTCACGACGAGGGGGAGCGGCGCCCAGCGCTCGGCGCCGGCTCGCCGGAGCCAGACCTGCACGCGACCCCGACTGTCGCCCTTGGAGGGCCCGTAGAGGATCACCAGGTCGCTCGCCCCGTCGCCGTCGACGTCCGCGGCGGCGATCGACGCGGGGGGGCGCGGCAGCTCCAGCCGGTCGGCGAGCTCGAGTGCTCCCCCGTCTCCCTCCCGCACCAGCACGACTCCGGCCACTCCGCCGTCGCCGCTGTAGGTGACGGCGAGGTGAGCCTTCCCCTGGAGGAGGATCTCGGCCAGCGCGGTGGGGCCGCCGGGGAGCTCGAGGGACTCTACCGCGGGCACGGGACTCGACCCGGTCGGCGGCGGCAGCGGGACGCGGCGCAGCGCGCTGCCGTCGAAATCCGCGACGTACGCACTCGGAGGGCCGCCGGAGCCGAGGTCGGTGAGCAAGAGGTCGGCGGCCGAGCTGCCCACCTCGAGGATCGTCGCGCTCTCGAGGCTCGCCCCCTCGACGGGAGCGATGCACACCCGCGAGCCTCGCGCGTCGCTGCTGGTCCAGACCACTCTCGCGGCCACCTCGTCCGCGACGTTCCAGGCGCGCACGTGGTTCGCTCCCGGTCCCGCGCCACGAGGTGAGGACCTCTTCCACCCCGACGCCTCGCGGTACAGGAACACCAGCGAGTCCTCGAGGGCGTTGATCACCGCCAGGTCGACGTCTCCGTCTCCGTCGAAGTCCGCCGCCGTGACCGAGTGCGGTGCGCGCCCCGTCTTCAGCCGCTCCGCCTCGCGGAACCCACCCGCGGGCGCGCCGTAGTAGAGGCCGACTCGCGCCGCGTCGCGGTTGGCGATCGAGAGGTCCGCGAGCCCGTCGCCGTTGAAATCCCCGCTGTCGATGTCCCAGGGAGCCTGACCGGCGTACTCGCTGAAACCGCCGCCGCCCTTCCCGTCGAGCCCACGGAGCACCAGGTAGCAGAGCTCGAGGTGACAGAGCACCGCGACCTCCTCCACGCCCTTCGCGGAGAACTCGCCGGTGGTCGCCGCGAGCGGGATCGCCTCCAGCTCCCGTTCGATCGGCTGCTCGTCCTTCGACCAGCTTCGCGCGCCGCCCGCCGCTCCCGCGCCGAGCACCCAGGCCGAGCGATCCCCGCCGGCGACCAGGAGCTCGGCATCGCCGTCGTGATCGACGTCGAGCTCGGCGAAGGCCCGGGGCATTCCGCTCAGCTGGAGCTCGCCCGCCAGCGCCAGCTCGCCGCTCTCGCTCCGGTGGTGGAAGCTCAACGTTCTGGAACCCTGGTCCCCGACCACCAGCCCCTCGCCGTCGCCGAACACGTGGACGCAGCTGGCCAGCCTCGACGCGGTCTCCACCCTGCGCAGCACGCCGTCCGCCGAGTGGATCAGGATCGACCCGGCGGCGTCGACCACCACCACCTCGATCGATCCGTCGGCGGCGAGGTCGCCGGAAGCGAGCGCGCGTGGGGCGGCCTCGAGGGCGTGGCGGGCGACGAGACGGCTCCCCTCGGCGGCGAGCGGGTCGATCAGGAGCAGCTCGTGATCGGCGCGCGAGGCGACCGCGATCCGCTCGCGACCCTCCACCCGGCCCGCCCGGACCGGTCCCAGCGCGTAGTCGCCAACCGGGATTTCGAGCCGCGCCGAGGAGAGGTCCCACCCGCCCGGCAGGTGCGTGAAGAGCGACAGGACCCCGGGGGTCAAGGACAGCGCCAGGAGCTCGTCCCGCCCGTCGCCGTCGAGATCGTGCGCCAGCACCCCCTCCGGCTTGCCGGTGACGGGGAGCTCGAGGCGGGTCGCCAGGGCGGGCAGGGGCGCACCGGAGCGCGCACTCCCGGGTGCGGAAACCGCACGCTCCTCCGGCACCTCCGGCGATTCGACCTCCTCCGAGCAGGCGGCGAGCGGGAGCAGCGCGAGGCCGAGGGCCAGGAGGCGAATGCGGGGGATGGTGGGAAGGGAGGACATCGTTGGGCGTCGAAGGGGCGCGCATTGTGGTGCCCACCGCGACCGGCGGCAACCGCGCTTCGCTTTGTCGGATCGCCGCTTGCATGAGGGCGCCTCCGGTGCGACTGGTGTAGGCGGCAATCCAACCTCGAGCATGACCCAACGAATCCTCCTGATCTCGATCCTCCTGGTGGTCGCCGTCCTCGGCGGCGGCCTGTGGCTCGCGCTCCAGTCGGGGCCGGGCACGAGTCGCCCGGATCTCGACGAGGAGCTGCTCCCCGGACCCTCGACCCCGGTGGAGCCCGAGCGGGTCCTCGAGCAGCTGCCGCGAGTCGCGGAGTCGGACGTGGACGAGGGGATTCCCGAGGAGGCGCGGACCACGGTGGTGATCCCGCTCGAGATCGATTTCGAGCTGCTCGAGGCCACCGGACGCCTCTCCGCCGAGGGGCTGCCCGCGCTGGGCAGCGCGGCGACGGCCAGGCTGCGCGGCACGGCGCACCGCTCGGACGGGCGCGGCGTGAGCGGCGCGGTCGAGTTCATCGCCGGTCCCAACCGCGGGCGCGTCCTCGAGACCGACTCCCGCGGCGCGTTCGGCGCGAACGACCTGTACCCGGGACTGTCGCTGGTCGCCATCACCGGCGCCGGGGTCCCCGGCGCGGAGCGCGAGGTGCTCCTGCGCGCGAAGCGGCTGTCGGAGCTGCCCGTCGGCTTCGGCCGGCCGGCGGTGGTCTACGGCCAGGTGCGCGACGAACGGAACAACCCGCTGCCGTTCGCCGAGGTCCGCATGGACGGACAGAAGACGCAGACCGACGAGCAGGGGATCTTCCGCTTCATCCGCATGACCTCGGGCAAGGTCCCCGTCTACATCTCCAAGCCCGGCTACGCGAGCGTGCGCGAGATGAGCTACATCACCGCGGGCACCACCATCGCGCTGGGCAAGCTCAAGTACGTGTTGCGCCCGGCCGCGACGCTCTCCATCGCGGTCGCCGATCGACTCGGGACGGGCGGCCCCGGCACCCTGATCCTCTCCGGTGCGCTGGAGCCGCGGCCGCTCGCGGGGGACAAGGCGCGCACCTATCCGTGGCACCTGAAGAGCCCCGCCACGATCTACGCCGGCGAGACGATCGAGATCGAGGACCTGCCCGCCGGCCGGGTCCGGTTGCAGCTGTTCGTGCCGGGCGCGATCGTCCAGCCGAAGACCCAGACGATCAGCCTGGTCGCGGGGCAGCGCAAGCACGCTACCTTCAACCTCAAGGCGGCGCCGATCCTCTCCGGCCACGTGACCCTGAAGGGGGTGCCGGTGGAGCGCGCGCTGGTCCGGCTGGAAGCGCCCGACGTCACCCTGGCCACCCAGCACGCCCTCGGCGGGGAGTTCGGCCGGGCGACGATCGAGATGGAGATCCTCGGCCAGGTTCCGCCGGCGGTGCAGCAGGTCTTCACCGGCGCGGATGGACGCTTCCAGTTCTCCGCGGCGGAGGAGATCGCCCTGACCCGCTACCTCACCGCGCGCGCTCCCGACGGCCAGAGCTGGGCGGGGCGCGTGGTCCAGGAGGGCGAGCGGGAGGTCGACCTCGTCCTGAAACCCGCGGAGGGGGGAAGAGGCAGCCTGGTGATCGAGACCTCGACCCGGCACCAGGCGCTGCCGGTGGAGTACGTGGTCAACGGCAAGCCGGACGCGGTCACCCTGCCGGTCGGCGAGCCGCTGCGCATCGACGGCCTTCCCGAGGGGGTCTGGCGCTACAGCGTGCGCTGGGGCACCGAGCTGATCCAGAAGGGAATTCCGGTGGAGATCGACGGGAAGCGCGAGCTGTTCATCCCCCTGCCTCAGGGAGCGATCGACGGGCAGCCGAAGTCGCTGCGCGACTCACTGCGGCGCTGAATGGCCGCGGCGACGGTGTCGTCGCGGAATGATCAGCCCATCATCCCGCACGCCCCCGGGCCCCCACCCGACTGCGGGCAGGAGTCACAGGGGTTCGGCGGCGGCGCCCCCTCGTCGCTGACCGCGAACACCGAGAGCTGCTTCTCGAGCTTCGCGCTGCCGCACTCGGGACACTCCGCTCGTTCCGATCCGAAGAGCAGCGCTTCGAAGGGATGTCCGCAGTCGGCGCAGACGTACTCGTAGATGGGCATGGGATTCGATACTCAGTAGAAGAGGCCGGCGGTGAAACGAACCTCTTCGAGGTCTCCGAAGCCGGCGCGGGCCTCGAGCTTCCAGGGTAGCTCGGGGATGTCGTAGGCGAGAGAGATATACGGCCCGAAGTTGGTGCCGCGCAGGCCGTCGCGGTAGAGCGCTGCGCCGTCCCGAACCTCCGCCTTGCCGTCGAGGCGACGGAGCGCGCCGCCGGCGACCAGGTCGAGGTGATGGAGGGAGATCCCCACGCCGAGGTCCGCAACCCACTCGAAGTACTCGAGGTCGCCGAAGGTCCCGGTGGGGGTCGCCTGGCCGCGGCCATCCCCGCGCGAGTAATTCAGACCGATCCGGTACGGTAGGATCCAGATCACCTCGTCGGGCTCTCCGGTGGTGAGCCGCTGGCGGCCGAGGGCGCCGAGGCCCACCCCGACGTTGTCGAAGTCGCCCCGTCCCGAGCTCGTGTGGACCTCCAGCGTCTCGCCGTAGAACTGCGCGTAGCCGCGCGCCGAGAAATCGGGGCCGCCGATGGCGATCCTCGCGCCGACGCGGCGAGCGTGCACGGAGGTGAGCTCCTGAGCCTCGCGCGGATCGGTCGTGTGCAGGTGCCATTCGGCGGGTCTCATCTCGCCGTAGAGCGCCTCCGCCTGGAAACCGGGGCCCGCGCAGGCGAAGAGCCCCGGGAGGAGGAGCGTCGCCGGGAGGAGCTTTCGCCGAAGTCCGTACATGCCCGCGAATCTACCAGGGCACGGCAGCGCGACGGAGCCGTTTCTCCACATCCGGGGGCCTCCAGAGGCGCTCTCCCGCTGTCGGGTGGCTTCGCTCCCACCAGGGCTCTATGCTTCGCCGGGCCCTTTCGCCGGAATCGAGGTCGGATTCCCGCGATCGGAGGTCACGAATCGACGTCGAGGATCGAAGGAGCAGGAGCACGACTGGTGGGAATCGAGCCGACCAGCGGTGATACACCCCGGCAGGGGGCCGAGCGGGCGGAGTTCGAGGATCTGCCCCGGTCCATCCGGGAACGTCTGCCCTCGCGGGATCCCGAAGCCTTGACCATCTTCTACGAGACCTACTTCGACCGCCTCTACGGCTACGTCCGGCGCATGGTCGGCGAGGAGCACCTCGCGGAGGACCTGACCCAGGAGGTCTTCCTGCACCTGCATCGGAACCTCGACGGCTACGATCCGTCGCGGGCGCTGCGGCCCTGGGTGTTCACCATCGCCACCAACAAGGTGCGCGACTACTGGCGCAGCCGGGCGCACCAGTCGAGCCTCCGCGAGATCGACATCGACGAGGACGAGCAAGGTGGGCGGGCGACCTCCGAGGAGCGCGGCCCCGACCAGGAGCTGCAGGCCGCCGATCTCTCCGAGCTGATCGCCGACGCGGTGGAGAAGCTGCCCGAGTCGATGCGCTCGACCCTGATCCTGCGCTACTACGAGGGGCTCTCGTTCCACGCGATCGGCGAGATCGTCGACCGCAACGAGGCGGCGGTCCGGAAGCGGTACTCCCGCGCCCTGGAGGAGCTGCGCAAGCTGCTCGCCGGACGCGGTCTCGCGCCGATGGGAGGTGAGGCATGACCGAGCCGGAACGCGACCACGAACACGAAGAGGAGCTGCCCGCCGAGCTGCGCCGGGCGCTCGACGCGTGGCAGCCGGCGCCCGCCCGGGAGGAGTTCCGGGCGCAGCTGGCGGCGCGCTTCGTGACCGGAGAGTCGGAGCGGCTGCTCAGCGACGACGAACAGCGGGCGGTGGAGGAGCGCCTCTCCGAATGGCGCCCCGCCCCCGCGCGCCCGGAGTTCCGCGCCGCCCTGCGCGAGGCGTTCATCCGCGGCGCGCTGCGCGTCCGGCGGACTCCGATATACAGCTTCCGCCGCGTGGTGGTCGCCTTGGCCACCGCCGCGGCGGCCCTGTTCCTCCTGTTCGGACCGTGGGGGGTCTTCGGTCCCACCACGGTGCGCGTGGTCGACTACACGCCCGGGGCGACGCTGGTGATCGACGGCGAAGCGGTTCCCTTCGAGGACTCCCGGAGCCTGATGCACACCCTGGAGCACGGCGGCTGCTGCCTGGAGACGAGCACCGAGCAGCTGAGCATGGTCTGGATCGGCGAAGGCGTCCTGCTGGAGCTGCCGGGGAACAGCAAGGTGAGGTTCCGCCCTCGCTCCGGGAACGGCGACCTCGTCCTGGAGCTCGAGTCGGGCGGTGTCTACGTCTCGATCAAGGGGACGCACGAAGGGCGCATCACCGTCATCACACCCGACGCTGAGATCGTGATGAAGGGGGAGTCGCGTTCGCTCGGCGTCGACCTCGTCGAGGGCGGCACCTGCCTGTGCATCCTCGACGGCGGGGCGTTGATGCGATCGCTACCCAACGGAAGCGTGGAGTACATCGAGTCGAACACGACCGCGTACGCCCGGCGCGGCGTCGATGAGCTGAAGCTCTGGCGCGGCGAGGTCCATCACCTGGATCCCCTGGTCGAGACCGCCGAGCGCAGCGAGCGCTACCTCTACTAAAAGTACGGAGTCGTACTCCTAGCGATCCTGAGGGGGAACGACCCAGAGGTACTCGCCGACCCGACGCTCGTCCTCGGTCAGGTCGCGCCAGAGCTCGTCGTCGGACTGCATCGAGACGACCGCGACGTCGACGCCTGGGCGGTAGCGCTTCAGGCGGGAGACGGTGCCGAGGTGGTAGTCGGAGTGGAACTTGCCGCAGAGGTGCACGACCAGCGGCGCCTCTTCGCCCGCCGAGGCGAGCACGCCGGCGATGCTCTGCGCCATCTTCTCGTCCTTGATGCACTGCGCGGTGAACCAGCGCTCGAGCCCCTCGTCGACCTCGCCGCCCATCGCGTGTCCGCGCCCCATCGCCTCGGCGAAGAGGCGCCGGTACTCCGGCTCGTCGATCCAGACGAACCAGGGTGCGAAGCGCTCGCCACCCACCGCGTCGAGGCCGCGCTTGGCGACGCGACTGGCCAGCGGGCGCGGGATGTTGGCGGCGATGACGGGGAGGTTGCGCTCGCGCGCGAACTCGACCACCGGTCGGTAGTGGGCCGCGTAGTTGCCCCAGGGCCGGGCCTCGGCCAGGAACTCCGCCTCGCAGATCGCCCCGCCGAGATAGAGGTCGAGCCGCTCCTGGACGTCCGCCTCGAATTGCTCCAGCGAGATCACCAGGTTCGGCCTCGCTCGGTACAGCTGCCGGACCGTCCACAGCTGGAGCTGGTGGCCCACGTCGTTGTCGTGCTCCTCGCCGAGGAAGACCACGTCGCGCGTGGCGAGGTCGGCGACGATCGCGTCGAGCTCGATCTCCTCGCCGGATGGGGCCTCGTAGAGGCGGTAGTCGGAGCCGCGCACCCCGAGGCCGGAGCAGGAGGCGAACAGGAGCGAGACGAGGACGGGCCAGGCGGAGTAGAGCTGCTTCATTCGCGGAGGATAGCCGACGAGGCGAGGGGAAGGCGATTTGGGGCCCGCGGATTCGCTATTCTCGGGCCATGGGACTCCTCGATCGCCTGTTCTCGCTGCGCGAGCGCGGGACCACCGTCTCCCGGGAAGTGATCGCCGGCCTGGTGACCTTCTCGACCCTCTCGTACATCCTCTTCGTCCAGCCCGCGATCCTGTCCCATCCCGCGTCGGGGATGGACGCCGGGGGCGTGCTGTTCGCCACCTGCGTCGCCTCGGCGCTCGCGTGCTTCCTGATGGGGCTCGCCGCGAACTACCCGATGGCGCTCGCGCCGGCGATGGGGCACAACCTCTTCTTCGTCTTCACCGTCTGCCTGCTGATGGGGTTCAGCTGGCAGGAGGCGCTGGCGGCGAACCTGATCGCCGGCGTGGTCTTCCTGGCGCTCTCGTGGAGCTCCTGGCGCGAGCGGGTGATGTACGCGATCCCCAAGGAACTGGGCGCGGGGATCGCGGCCGGGATCGGGCTCCTCATCGCGTTGGTGGGTCTCGAGTTCGGCGGTCTCGTCACCGCCAGCGAGGCGACCTACATCCAGCTCGCGCCCCTCGCCTCGCCGGTCGCCCTGCTCGCGATCTTCGGCCTCTGCGTGCACATCGTGCTGCTGGCCCGGAAGGTGCCCGGCGCGATCCTGATCGGGCTCTTCTGCACCGCCCTGGCCGGGCTCTTCGCCACGCACGCCTTCGAGCTGGAGAGCCCGCTCGTCGTCTTCCACGGCATCGTCGGGGCTCCGCCGGATCCGACCGCCGCGTTCCAGCTCGACCTCGCAGGACTCTTCGACCGACCCTGGACCGACTGGCTGGCGGTGATCTGCATCTTCCTCCTGCTCGACCTCTTCGACACGGTGGGCTCGCTCCTCGGGCTCGGTCGCCACGCGGGGTTGATGCGGGACGGGAAGTTGCCGAAGGCGCGCGCGGCGTTCCTGGCGGACGCGGTGGGAACCACGGCCGGTTCGTTGCTCGGGACCAGCACCGTCACCGTCTACATCGAGAGCGCGGGCGGCATCTCCGCCGGGGGCCGCACGGGTCTGACTGCGGTGGTCACCGGACTGTGCCTGCTCGGCGCGCTGGTCTTCTCGCCGCTGGTCACCACCATCGCCGGCGGCGTTCCCGCTGGTGGCGGCGCCCCCGTGGTGTTCTATCCGGTGATCGCGCCGGTCCTCGTCCTGATCGGCTCGATGATGATGAGCGGGCTGCGCGAGGTCGACTGGAAGGACCCGGCGCGAGCCATTCCGCCGTTCCTGACGCTCTTGATCATGCCGCTCTCCTTCTCGATCACCGACGGCATCGCCTGGGGTTGCATCGCCACCTCGGTGATCGCGCTCTTCGCCGGCCGGGCGCGGGGGACCTCGCCATTGGTCCACCTCTTCTCGCTCCTCTTCCTGGTGCGCTACGTGTACATGGTGGCGATCTCGGGCTGAACGCCAGTCAGTCGAGCGTCCACCGCTCTGGCGGCAGCGGGCGACCGCGACGCAGGTGCGGTTTTCGCGCCAGACGGGCGAACTGGGCGGCGCGTTCGGCGATCACGGCGCGCCGCAGGGGGTCGGGTCGGACCGGCTTGCCCTGGACGCTGCGATGTTCGAGGTAGTGCTCGAAGAAGCGTCGCAGTCGCCGGGGTGAGAGCCACTCCGGTGCGTGCAGGAAGAAGCAACCGAGGTCGTAGGCGGCGCCGCGCAGCTGCAGGCGCGCGCCTCCTCGCCAGGCGTCCAGGAAGACGATCCGCCGCGCGGGTGAGGCGTCCTTCCGCTTCACCAGGAGGTTGCGCGGGTAGAGGTCGCGGTGGATGAAGTGCAGCGCGTGCATCCGGGCGACCTCGCCGGCCAGCTCGTCGAGGACCTCGGTCGGATCCTCCGTACCCTCACCGAGGTAGTGGCCGAGCGTCGACGTCTCGGAGACCTCGCGGGTCAGGAGGAACTGCCAGCGCGCGCTCCACGCCGCGCACGCGGCTCCCGCCGCCAGCGGCCGCGGGGCCTGGAAGAGGCGCTCGCGCAGCCAGCGGAGGTTCTCGTACTCGGCGAGGCGCGGCAGCGGGCGTCGCAGGAGGGACGCGCGCAGCGCGTGCCGGAGTCGGGCACGCCCGCGCAGCGGTTCCGCCTTCAACCACGCTCGTCCGTCGGCGAAGTCGATCCACTCGCCGTGGGTGCCGCGCTCTCGGACCAGCGGGGCGATCCGCTCGAGCGCTTCAGCGGCGAGCTCTCGGGTCGGGGCGACCAGGTGGAGTCGGTCGCCTCCCGCCACCTTCGTCGCGGTCTCGTGCACCACGCTCAACCTCCGACCCGGGCAGCCGCGAACGCCTGCATCGAGAGGAAACGCGCGGAGTGGGCGTAGTCGACGACGCGCGCGCCCGCCGCGTCGAAGCACGACTCCAGCTCTCGCTTCGCGATCGGTCGGCGGGCCGAGCGCGCGCGCCGACCGAGCCGTCGCCGCCAGGCGGGGAGGGAGGCCGAGTCCCAGAAGGAGGCGAGGACGAGACCCGAGCTGACTCGCACCAGCTCCGCGATCACTGCCGGGAGCTCCGCGACCGGGTCGAGGTGGTGCAGCAGGCGACAGCAGACGACCAGCTCGAAGGAGCCGTCGGCGAACGGGAGCGAGGCGGCGTCCGCGACGACGCGGGGTGGCGGGGCGAGGCGCAGCATCTCGACCGAGACGTCCGCGCCGAGGGTCGAACGACTCTCCGCGAAGAGGGGCGCCAGCCGCCCCGTGCCGCAGGGGACATCGAGCACTCGCGCGCCGGCGAGGTCCTCTCCGGCCCGGCGCAGGAGCCGCCTCACCAGGCGCGGATCGCGCTCGCGTGCTCGCGCGGTGGCGAAGCGCCCGGTCGCGTAGCGCGCGGCGACCTCTGGGGATCGCCACCGCTCTCGGGTGGGGGAGGGGGCGCACATCGCCGGTTAGGATACGGCCCTCGTCGCTCCCCGCGAGCCGTGGACCCCTCCCGGGGCGAGAATGGGGTGGGCTGGTTCCCCGGGAGAGGGTGTGAAGCGCCGGGGGGCCCGCGCCGGGGCGGGATTGGAAAAAAGGCCCCGATCCCCACGCGTCTCGCGGGGCCCGGATCCGGCGCGCTACCACAAAATAGGCATTCCTATAACTGGGCCACATTCGGCCTCGACAACACCGTCGAGCTTCCACCCAAACGCCCCGTCGCAGAAGGGTTAGGAAGCTCGGATGGGATCTCATTTAGGATGTCGCAATGAGGCTCGCCGGGGTAGTCCAGGTAAGGGAACAACCGGGTCGTATTCCGCCCCGCAATCCGCTGACCGCGAGAGTTTCTAGGAGTGCGGAATACGTGGAGGCACTCCTTGACTGCCCCCCGGTGCTGTGCGACCATCCATTACGGCTCGCGGGCTTTCAAGCCCCGGGACGCCCCCTCCACACCGCAATCATTGTTACCAGTCGTCGGATCGGAACCGTCCGTGACGGCGAATCCCATGGAGAGGGCGGGAGAGCCGTTTCGGAAGGAGTACGACATCGACCAAGGAGAGCCAAATTCAGCGCCGCACCGGTGTCGGGCTCCCGAAAGTAACTACTGGAGGAGAACAACAGGGTCATGAACAGCATCAAGTTCATCGCTCGCTTTGCGGCGACCGCCGCTTTGATCGCTGGGGTGAGCTCCCAGGTGGCCGCGCAGGGGTCCTGCCCCGTCAATGCGCAATGCACGGTAGCGGGGTGGATGAAGGGGGTGCCGGTGACGGAGTCGGACTCGTACGGTCCGCAACCCGCGCCATTCCCCGCCAACATCCAACTCGAGGTGCCTCAGTTCAACCCGGCCACGTACGCTGCCCTGCACGGCGTGACCACGGCCGAGATCGAGCTGGTCGCGGTCGAGTTGCAGGTCACGACCACCATCAACACCGCGCTGGTGTACTTCAAGAACCAGAACCCCACGAACCCCTGTGGTGGTACCTGGGCGTACGAGATCGTCACCGGCATCGAGGCGAACACGGATGTCAACACGCCGGCCGTCGAGGCGTCCGTGAACGAATCGGGTTCCACCGGAACCCTGGACCCCGGTGAGGAGTACACCTGGAACCTCCCGTCGCCGGACTCGGAGAGTGCCTGTGTCAGCTTCCGGGTCCAGGATGGAGACCTCTCTCCGAACTGGATCGGCGCCGGCAACGTCACGTTCGATACCGCGTCGGCCGCTCAGGACACCGACGGAACGGGCTGCGGGGACGTGTTGAAGCAGTACTCCAACACCACCACCCAGCTCGTGGAGGTGACCTACCACTACTGCTTCGACGGCATTCCCGACGATCCGGAGGGCTGCCTCTGCCTGAGCCCCTCCGATCACTACCGCGTGCCCGGTAGCCTCCTGCTCTTCCCCGAGTTCGACAACCGCGACGGCGACATCTCGGTGCTGACCGTGACCAACGTCGACTGCATCGACTCCGGTGGCGGAGACGTCGAGGTCCACTACGTGTACATCGACGAAGACGGTTGCGACGAGTTCGACAAGAACGCGGTCCTGACCCCCTGTGACACTCTCACGGTGCTCACCAACGTGCACAGCCCCGAGCACAACCGCGGGTACGTGTACGTCTATGCCCAGGATCCGGTCACCCACGAACCGATCGTCTGGAACCACCTGATCGGCAGCCTGCTGGTGATCAGCGGGCTCGACACCTTCGACTACGGCATCAACCCGGTGGCCTTCCGCGGTCTGACCGGCGTCGACGGGACGCCGACCGACGTCGACGAGGACGGCAACCGCGACCTCAACAACGTCGAGTACGCGGGTGCGCCCGACGTGATCACCATCCCGCGCTTCCTCGGTCAGGACTTCGAGGCCGGCCCCGGGACGATTCACAGTGAGATGATCCTGATCGCCCTCAGCGGCGGCAAGCTGTTCGACACCGAAGCGTGCTTCCTCTACTACAACGACAACGAGGAAGAGTTCAGCGGCGTCTACACCTTCCACTGCTGGGACAAGCCGAACCTGCTCGACATGAGCTTCGGCTTCGCCAACGACTGGCTGGAGGACCTCGTCAGCGACGACCCGGACGAGATCCTCGGCATCCCGGATCCGGGCTACCGCAACGCCGGCTGGATCTGCATCCAGGGTTGCTTCGCATACTCCACCAGGGAGACGATCGAGGATCCCTCGATCTACGCCGTCCTGGTCGAGCACGTCGGCAACTGGGGCGTCGCGGACCTGCCCTTCGAATGCGGGGTGAGGATCAACGGATCGTTGATCCCCGACAACGTGTACGGCGACGGCGACGGACCCTCCGATCCTCCGAAGGACGGCGACAACAAGTAGTCTCCCCCGGGCGACTCAGCCAACCCCGGGTCTGGGCTCTCCCCCGGGGTATGTATCGGCGAAGCCGAGCGGTGCACCGCGCCGTTCGGCTTCGTATTCATGAGCACTGGCGTCGTTCACTGGACTCGGCGCTCGGGCGGTGGTCCCACCCTCCACCGGAGGAGGTCGACCGGTCGCCAGCGTCTGATCGCAACGCCCATCG
>CAZCAC010000088.1:0-35000 GCA_964496575.1 uncultured Planctomycetaceae bacterium
TCTGTGTCCTCTGTGGTTAAATTCTGGTTGCCCGGAACGTGGTGCTGCCGTGACGCCAACGAGGCGCTTAGCGCTTGTTTCTCTGGTTTTCCTAGCCTCTTCAATACCGTTCGACCAGGATCCGCCCGACGTTGCGCTTCTTCTTCGCCGGGTTCTCGGGATCACCGAGCACCAGCTCGTCGCGGCCGTTCTCGCGCCGCGCACCGACCGCCATACCGCGCAGGTAGTGCGCACTGCCCCCCTTGGGCTCGACGATCACCACCGGCTCTCCTTTCAGATCGGCACCGTCCCAGACGACGACCGCCCGCGGGTTGTCCTTGGCCAGCGACGCGATGATCACGTCGTTCCGCTCGTCGCCGACCACGTTGGCGACCAGCGACTTGAAGCCGAGGATGTCGTCCGGCTTCGCATCCGGCCTCAGGAAGATCTCGTGCCGCTCCGGCGAGAAGTCGGGGCCGAAGAACAGGAACCCCTGCCCCGCGTCGAGAACGCCGCCGCCGTTCTTGCGCGGCGCGCCGATCAGGAAGTCCGCGTTGCCGTCGCCGTCGACGTCGCCCGCGTCGATCGACATGCCGAAGCGCGAGCCGTCGCCCTTCACCGCGGTCGGATCCTCGATCACCACGACTCGCTCCGGGGGGAGCTCCCCTTCATCCGGGAGCGGTCCGAGCAGGACGTAGCACTGGCCCGCCAGACGCACGCCCGCGGCGCTGCGGTTGCCCAGGGCGGAGACGAAGAGGTCGTCCTGGCCGTCGCCGTTCGCGTCCGCGGTGGCGAGGACGTGTCCGAAATTGCCGTTCTTCCAGCTGCCGATCGGGTTGTCGATCCGCCATCGTTTGCGGCGCGCGAGCGAGAAGACGAACACCGCGCCGGAAGGCTCGCCCTCGATCCGCGCCTTCGGACCTCCCGCGGCGATGTCCGCGCGCCCGTCGCCGTCGAAGTCCCCGACGGCCACGCTGGAGCCGAGGCGGGTGGGTGGGGCGTCCGCGCCCAGTCCGATCGGAATCGGTCGCCGGAGATCCTCTCGCGCCGAGACGATCCAGAGGCGTCCGACATTCTTCTCCTCCCCGATCCGCGTCCCCGGTGCGCCGACCAGGACCTCGTCACCGGGGAACTCGTCGAGGGGGCCCGCAGCGAGGGCTTCGCCGAACAGGTCCGTGGGCTTTGCCCCCGGGCACTGGAAGCGCTTCGACTCCTCGAGGTCGGGGCCGAGGAATACGTAGATCGCTCCTTCCCCCGGCGCGGAAGCCGCCACGTCCCGCTCGCCGTCGCCGTCGAAGTCGAGGGTCACCACCGCGTACCCGAACTGGGAGTTCGCGGCGGGGCTGGGGTGAGCCAGGAACTCGCGCTCGGGGGCGGGCGCCGGAGGCTCGGCGGTCTCTTCCTGGACCGACGTGCAGCCGAGCAGCGAGAGCGACAGGAACAGGGGGAACGATAGCAACATGGGCGAATCCAGGGTGATGGTCTCCACTTCCAACAGGGGATCGGTTCGGACGTTTCGGGAGGACGGAGAAACCTCGGCGCAGCGACGCCTCGCCCGCGCCCGCGGCGGCGATGACCTCCCGAGCCCGAGGTTACTCCTCGGGCCCCGCAGGGTATCACCTCCGCGGCGCGACCGGGGGGCTGCTCCCGATCGCTGGAAGGCGTAAACCTCCCCGGCTCAGGGGATTGCGAGCACTCTCCCTTGACCCCGTGGGGGCTCCCTCTAACCTGAACACGCTGCCTTCCACGCGACTCCCGCCCACGTAAGGACCCGGTACCGGAGGAATCCGATGACATCACGGCGACTGGAGTGTTTTCGCTCGCTGACGCGGAGCTGGTTGACTTTCACGGCATCGCTGGGACTCGTCGCTTTCGGGAGCACGGCGCCCCTGGGAGCGCAGCCCGACGACGAGGAGGCCGCCTCCGCCAGGGCCAGCGAGGACACCGGCTGGGTCGATGCCGGGGACGACTACCCGATCTCCGGGAGCCCGGCTGCGCAGCGCAATCTCCCCGATCGCCCGCTGAGGCTGAAGTGGAGCAGCTTCCCTCCGACGCTCCGCGTCGACGGACCCGACTCGCGGCTGGTCCAGACGCGCATCCTTCACAGTCTGATCTACGAGGGGCTGGTCGACATCCACAAGGACACCGAGGAGCTGATTCCGAGGCTGGCCAGGGAGTGGCGGATCCAGACCGACTTCGAGAACGAGCGGCAGACCTTCTGGTTCCGGATCGATGAGAAGGCGCGCTTCTCCGACGGTTCCGCGGTCGACGCCGAGGACGTCTACTACTCCTGGCGGCACAAGGTGGAGCCGGATCGCAACGACCCCTCCAACGAGATGGTGTTCGACGACTTCGAGGAGCCGGTGATCGTCGACGAGCACACCATCAAGGTGACCACCAAGAAGCTCAACTGGCGCCTCTTCTTCTACTTCAGCGGAATCGAGATCTACCCCACCGAGTCCATCACGGTCCCGAAGGAGGAAGGGGAGTTGCTCGAAGGGGAGATGCTCGATCTGCTCCCCGGGGCGGAATACATCGAGAGATACAACTGGACCTTCATCCCCGGCTCGGGCCCCTACGAGCTGCGGGAAGGGGACGTGAAGGAGGGACAGTCGCTGACCCTGACCAGGCGCGACGACTGGTGGGCCAGGAATGAGCGCTGGGCGAAGCACTCGTACAACTTCGGCAAGCTGAAGTGGACCGTGGTGCTCGAGCAGGAGCTGCACTACCAGAAGTTCCTCCTCGGCGAGTTCGACCACTTCGGGCTGGTGCGGTCGCAACGCTGGGTCGAGGAGGTCCCCGGCGAGGACGCCGTGGTCATGGGTTGGGTCCAGCGCCGCAAGATCTACAACGACGCACCACGGGGGTACTCGGGGATGGCCATGAACATGCGCGTCCCGCCCTTCGACGACATCCGGGTGCGCAAGGCCGTCGCCCACCTGTTCAATCGGAAGAAGCTGAACCGGGAGCTCTTCTTCGACGAGTACGAGATGCTCGACTCCTACATCCCCGGCCGCGACTGGGGGAACGGGGCGAACAACGAGAAGATCGAATTCGATCGGGACAAGGCGGAGGAGCTGCTCTGGGAG
Organism: uncultured Planctomycetaceae bacterium; assembly: GCA_964496575.1. Classification (GTDB taxonomy): domain Bacteria; phylum Planctomycetota; class UBA1135; order UBA1135; genus CAZCAC01. The sequence goes on from CAZCAC010000088.1 coordinate 3,069, forward strand.
GCGGGGTATCGCGAGCGCGACGACGACGGCTACCTGGTGGGGCCGGATGGTGAGCGCTTCGAGCTGACCTTCGTCTACGGATGGCCGGCCTGGGAGCGGATCTGGCTGGTGGTCAAGAAGGACTTCGAGGACGCCGGCATCAAGTTCGATCTGAGACTGATCGACTACGCCCAGGTGATCAAGAAGGTCGGCGAGCGGCAGTTCAAGATCCACTACCAGGGCTGGAGCGCGCTGCGCTTCCCCAACCCGCAGACCGCCTTCTCCTCGGAGCTCGCCGCCAAGAAGCAGAACAACAACATCACCGGCTTCGAGAGCGCCGAGGTGGATGCGCTGCTCGAGGAGTACGACCACACCTTCGATCTGAAGCGGCAGAAGGAGATCACCCGCAAGATCGACGAGCTCATCTACCAGGAACACCCCTACGCGCTCGGCTGGTACTCCACCTTCGAGAGGATCCTCTACTGGAACCGCTTCGGGCACCCCAAGACCTACTGGACGAGGATCGGCGACAACCTCGACGAGCAGATCCTGACCTACTGGTGGTGGGACCTGGAGAAGATCGACGAGCTGGACCGGGCGATGAAGGAGGGCAAGAAGCTGTCGCAGGGGATCGTCTTCCAGAAACCCTGGGCGCAGTGGAAGAAGAAGTAGGCGCCGGGGCAGCGGCGCTTCGCTGTGAGCCCTCGCTGCCCGCCGCTCCCCTCTTCGAGCGAGGACGGACCCCGTGCACGGCATGGTGAGCTACTTCGTCCGGCGCCTGGCTCTGGTGCCGGTCACGTTCCTGTTCATCACCTTCCTCGTCTACGCGATCATCCGGGTCACCCCCGGCGGCCCGATCGAGCGCGCCCGGATGCAGCTGATCGGTGCAGCCGCGCAGGAAGCGGGCGGAGGTGCCGGAGCGACCGACCTGGGCGAGGAGTTCGATCTGACCCCCGCTGCGCTGGAAGGGCTCCAGAAGTACTACAAGCTCGACAAGCCGATCCCGCTCGGCTACCTGATCTGGCTGGGACTCTGGCCAGACGAGCAGAAGGAGGGAAGACTCAGCGGCATCGTCGAGGGGGATTTCGGGAAGTCGTATCGCTACGGCAAGCCGGTGCTGGCGACGATCGTCGAGCGCTTTCCCATCTCGATCTACTTCGGCCTGATCGGCTACCTCGCCTCCTGGCTGGTCTGCATCCCGCTGGGGGTGTTCAAGGCGCTGAAGCACCGCAGCGCCTTCGATACCGTGACCTCGGTCGTGGTCTTCCTCGGCTACTCGGTGCCCGGTTTCGTCGCGGCGCTCGCGCTGATGCTCCTCTTCGCCACGGACCACTTCGGCGTGAACCTGTTCCCGCTGGGCGAGTTCCGCTCGGAGAACTGGGACGAGATGTGGGCGGCGGGGGAGACGTGGTGGTGTGTCAAGGACCAGATCTCGCACACCGTCGTCCCCGTGGTCGCCTACATGATGGCCAGCTTCGCGGCGATGACGATCCTGATGAAGAACAGCCTGCTCGAGAACCTCGGCAGCGACTACGTCCGGACCGCCTTCGCCAAGGGGCTCGCGGAGAAGCGGGTCATCTTCGTGCACGCGCTGCGCAACTCGATGATCCCGATCTGCATCGGGGTCGGCCACGCCATCGGCCTGATCCTCGCCGGTTCCTTCCTGATCGAGAAGACCTGCAACATCCCGGGGATGGGGCTCCTGGGCTACGACTCCCTGATCGGCCGGGACTACCCGGTCCTGATGGGCCTCCTCACCATCGCCATCCTCCTCCGCCTGACCGGGAACATCATCTCGGACCTGGTTCTGGCGCTGGTCGATCCCCGGGTCCGTTTCAGCTGAGGGGGGAGGATGGGACCGATCGGAACGGTGATCTACCTGGGGCTCATCCTGGTGCTGGGCTGGCTCCTGACCCGGAAGGGGATCCCCTGGCTGGCAGTGCGCCTCGGCCGGCTGATGGGCTTCCGCTTGAGGTTGACCCCGATCGCGTCCAAGCGGATCGCCCGCTTCAAGCGGATCAAGCGCGGCTACTGGTCCTTCCTGGTCCTCGCCACCCTCTTCGTCATCTCCCTCTTCCTCGAGGTGATCGTCAACGACAAGCCGCTCTTCATCCGCTACGGCTCCAGCTGGTCCTGCCCGGCGGTTAAGGATTGGGCCGACAAGGCGCTCTTCTTCGCCGACCTCAGCAGCTTCAATCCGAAGCGCGACTTCGGTCAGGCGGGCAACTCGGAGGTCGACTACGAGCTCTTCACCCGGGCCTGCGAGGACACCAGCGTCCTGGACGCCTCCATCGAGGAGGCGAGGGATCGGTACGAGCAGGCCAAAGAGCGCTTCGAGAAGCTCGAGCCTCCCGGACCCGAGGCTACCGAGTTCGTGCGGTCGAGGTACGAGCAGCGCCGCGTGTCGCTCGAGATGCGGGAGAGGCAGTATGCGACGGTCGTCCAGTCGAAGGCCTGGTTCGAGGAGGGGCGCGCGGCCATCTTGCCCACGCTCTACTCGTTCTCGCCCGACTCCTTTCGGCTCGACCTGGACAAGAGCCCTCCCAACTCACCGGACCTCACCCAGGAGATCCCCCTGGGCACGACGCCCTCGGGGCGCGACGTGCTGGTCCTGCTGGTCTACGGCTTCCGCATTTCGCTCACCTTCGCCCTCCTGGTGTCCCTGTGCGGCGAGGTGTTCGGCGTGGTGGTCGGTGGCATCCAGGGCTACTTCGGCGGCTGGGTCGACATCATCACCCAGCGCCTGGTGGAGATCTGGGGCAGCATTCCCTTCCTCTTCACCATCATGCTGATCGGCTCCTTGATCACGCCGACCTTCCTCGTGCTGGCGGCTCTCCTGATCATCCTGCGCAGCTGGGTGGGGATCACCTTCTACGTGCGCGGTGAGTTCTACCGCGAGAAGGCCAAGGACTACGTCCAGGCGGCGATCGGAGCGGGCGTCTCCGATTGGAAGATCATCACCCGGCACATCCTCCCCAACTCGCTGGTGCCGGTGGTGACCTTCGCGCCCTTCGGGATCGTCGCCAACATCACCATCCTGGTGAGCCTCGACTACCTCGCTTTCGGTCTGCCCAGCGGCACGCCGAGCTGGGGAGCGCTCCTGCGCACGGGGCTGGAGAACTTCGTTCACTACCCGCACCTCGTCACCGTGCCCGTGGTCGCGCTCGCCGCGACGCTGTTCATGGTGGTGATGGTGGGGGAGGCGGTGCGCGAGGCATTCGATCCCAAGGTCTTCTCGAGGCTTCGGTAGCGGCATGACGGAGTCCACGAAGAAGAAGTTGCTGGAGATCGAGGGTCTCCGAACCTGGTTCGACGTCGACGGGCGTACGGCCAGGGCGGTCGACGGGGTCAGCTTCGACATCTACGAGAACGAGGTCTTCGGCCTGGTCGGCGAGTCGGGCAGCGGGAAGTCGGTGACCGCGCTGTCGGTGATGAGGCTGATTCCCAATCCCCCGGGCGAGATCGTCGAGGGCTCGATCCGTTTTCGTGGCCGCGACCTGCTCGCGCTCTCGATCGACGAGATGCACGAGCTTCGCGGCCGGGACATCTCGATGATCTTCCAGGAGCCGATGACCGCGTTGAACCCGGTCTTCACCATCGGTTTCCAGCTCTGCGAGGCGATCCGCTTCCACTCGCAGCTGAACAAGCAGCAGCTGCGCGAGCGCGCCGCCGAGATCCTCGAGCTGGTCGGGATCTCCGACGGGATGGCGCGCCTCAAGAACTACCCGCACCAGTTCTCCGGCGGGATGCGGCAGCGGGTGATGATCGCCATGGCGCTGGTGATGCACCCTGGGCTCCTGATCGCGGACGAGCCGACGACCGCGCTCGACGTGACGATCCAGGCGCAGATCCTCGACCTGATGCTCGAGGTCCGTCATCGGACCGGCGACGCGTCGATCCTCCTGATCACTCACGATCTAGCGGTGGTCGCCGAGACGTGTCAACGGGTGGCGGTGATGTACGGCGGCAAGATCCAGGAGGTGGCGGAGGTGGGGCCGCTGTTCGCCGAGCCGCTGCACCCCTACACCCGCGGCCTGATGCTGTCGCTGCCGAGGCCGGGTCGCGAGGAGAAGGCCCGGCTCCAGACGATTCCGGGGATCGTGCCGAGCATCCTGGACATGCCGGAAGGCTGCAAGTTCTCGGAGCGCTGCACCGAGCGAGTCGACCGTTGCGAGCGCGAAGAACCGGCGCTGCTCGAGGTGCGCCCGGGTCACTTCTGCCGCTGTCACCTGGTCGAGCGAGAGAATGGAGGCGAGCGGTGAGCGAGCCCCGTTTCGCCGAGACGGTCGCGGGTGACCAGCGGGAGCTGATCGAGCTCGAGGCGCTCAAGGTCTGGTATCCGATCCACGCCGGCTTCCTGTTGCGCCACGTCGGTGACGTGAAGGCGGTCGACGGGGTCAGCTTGACCGTCCACGAGGGCGAGACCCTCGGCCTGGTCGGCGAGTCGGGATGTGGGAAGACCACCGTCGGCAAGGCGATGCTCGGCCTGGTTCCGATCCACTCGGGTCGGATCTGGTTGCACGAACGATCGGGTGGGAGGCGCGATCTGGTCGGCCTCTCCCGCGGCGAGATGCGGCCCGTGCGCGCCGACATCTCGATGATCTACCAGGATCCGCAGTCCTCGCTGAATCCCCGCTGGCCGGTCGGGGACATCATCGCCGAGCCGCTCCTGGTTCACCAAAATCACCTGCCGCGCGCCGAGCGGGAGGAGAAGGTCGCCTGGCTCCTGGAGAAGGTCGGTCTGACCGGCGAGCAGATGTACCGCTACCCGCACGAGTTCAGCGGCGGCCAGCGGCAGCGCGTCGGCATCGCGCGCGCGCTGGCGACCAACCCGCGCCTGGTGATCGCCGACGAGCCGGTGTCGGCGCTGGACGTCTCGATCCAGGCGCAGGTGATCAACCTGATGCAGGACCTCCAGGAGGAGTTCGGGCTGACCTACCTCTTCATCGGTCACGATCTGTCGGTGGTCGAGCACATCAGCCACCGCATCGCGGTGATGTACCTCGGCTGCGTGATGGAGATCGGCGACGCCCTCGAGCTCTACCACGACCCGGTACACCCCTACACCCGGGCCCTGCTCTCCGCGGTTCCGCTTCCCGATCCGAGTCGCTCGCGCCCCGAGCGCATCACGCTGGAGGGGGAGGTGCCGAGCCCGGTCGACAAGCCCTCCGGCTGCCCGTTCCGGACGCGCTGCCCGCTGGCCGAGAAGGGCTGCGCGGAGGCGCTGCCCGAGCTGGTCGAGGTGGCACCGGGGCATCGGGTGGCCTGTCCGGTGGTGACGCGCTGAGCACGCCCTTCGAACGAAATGGCCGGCCGCGGGGCCTCCCGCAGCCGGCTCGTCGGATACTCGGAATGTGACCCGTCAACCAGGTGTTGACCGGTCCATCCATATCTACGGCAACCAGGTGATCTCGTAGCCGTTCGAGGTGGTGGAGTCGTTGACGCCGAGTCCGCAGGCCGGCGCGACGGTGTCACGGCCCCAGACCTGGTAGTAGCGCGTGTCGCCGGCCAGGAGGGTGTCGCCGAGCTGCGCCGAGCGGACGGAGATCACGCTGGGCGCGGACGTGGCGTTGCCAACGGCGTCGGCGATCTTGACCTTCAGGCGCTTCAGGTTGCCGCCGGCGCAGCGAATGCCGTCGCCGAGCGAGAGGCCCGCGCCGTCCTGGTTGTTGATCGCCTGGAAGAACATCACGGAGTTCGACGGCTCCATGCCGGTCACGTTGAACACGAGGGTGTCGTTGCTCAGGCTGGCCTGGCCGGAGGCGCTCAGGACTGCACCGCCGGTGGTGTGGCTGTTCTGGCACCCGGCAATCGCTCCCGAGCTGCCGTCGTTGTCGTTGGCGCATGGGCAGGGGTTGCCCGAAGTCGTCTTGCCGTCGCAGTACTGCGTGCCCGGCTCCACGACCCCGCCGTACGGGACGATCTCGATGTTGTCGATGTAGACGGAAGCGCCGACCGGGACGACACCCCCATCGGGGTACAGGTCGATCGCGTCGACCCCCAGGACCAGGAAGTTGTCGCCTCCAGTGGCTCCGCGGTGCCAGGCCCAGCTGTGGCTCTGGTTGAGGCCACCGGTGTCGTAGTAGATGGTGGCCCAGTCCGCGTCGAGGTCGATGTCCCACTTGCACGTGATCCACTGGTCCCAGATCATGGGAGCGCTGAGGCTGCTGTTGCCGCCGCAGTCACAGGTCGCAAAGCCGGTCACCCCGCTGAACTTCAGCTGGAGTGCCCACTGCATGATCGAGTACGGCGCCTTGTTGTACTCGTTCATGACGATGAAGTACGTCTCGCCGGTGAAGGTGCCGGGGATGTAGAAGTCGGCCGTCATCTCCCAGCGACCAGCGGTCATGGGATTCCCGGCCGTCATGTCATCGAAGTCGAGCACCGTGTCGCACCCGACGACCATCTCGGCGGAGTGTGGGGCGGTTTCCGCGTAGGTGGGCGAGACCAGAGAGAGGTACGAGTGCGTGTTACCCCAGCCGTGCCACTTGGCGCCACTGGCGTGGAAGATGCCCTCGAGTGGACCCGCTGGATAGGTATCGAAAGTCTCGACGAAGGTCTGGCCGCCGGCAGTCGTGGCGAACAGCACCACGACGAGAGCGGGAGCTGCGCAGGAAGTCCGGATAAGTGACAACATCTTCTGGGATCTCCTTGGTAGGGAAGAGTTGTGAAAGAAGGGTGTCCCGCCAGGCGGAACTGGCCCTCGACTCCAGCGTAACGGTCCTGAAGAATCCGTGTCGCCGATATGTACGAGCAGCACGCCCTGATCAGGGTTAGCCCGCCGTGATGCCGAGCTGGGGCCGGCTCCTAGCCGGGAGTCCCGCGGCCTCTGCGCCTGAGTGGGGAAGATCTCCTGCACACGGATCCTTCTCGACCGACCAGGGGTGCCCGCCGTGGCACTGGTGGGCCCTGTTGGACTTGAACCAACGACCAATTGATTATGAGTCAACTGCTCTGACCAACTGAGCTAAGGGCCCCGATTCGACCACGCCGGAGACGCGGCCGATCGAGCGGAGGCTACCGGGAAGGTCGCGGATCCGCAAGCCGATCAGCCGTCGTCGTCGCGCGTGGGGGCCTCCCCCTTCCGTGCCTCGAGCAGCGGCTGGACCTCCGCCGCCGAGGCGTAGGGCTGACCGTTCACCTCGGAGAGCACGCGCAGGCGCAGGAAGCGGGCCTTCAAGGTGCCGTCGAACCGAACCGTCCGCAGCTCGGTGCCGTCGCTCCAGACCCCCGCGGCCATCGGCGTCCACCTCGTGGCGTTCCGGCTGATCTCGACCTCGTACCGGGCGACGCGGCCGTTGGGCATGTCCTGCCGCGGCAGGTAGGTGAGCCCCGACAGCGGAACCGGCTTGGGGAAGACCAGGGTCAGCCAGTGCGGCATCGGCGCCGGTTCCCCCTCCCAGTCGCTGTGCCAGATCGTCTCCGGGCGGCCGTCGATCGCGTACCGGGGGGGATGCGCCGCGTGCGCGCTGTCCGCGCTGACCGTCGCGCCGGCGCGCAGGGCCGCCGGCCGGGGGCGGAGCAGCGTGTCGATCGCCGTCCAGTGGACCTTGTGCTCCGGCGCGAAGGCTTCGGAGCTCATGTAGTCGAGCAGGCTGCGCCGCAGCTGCCGCGCGACCGGCCTCTCGTGGAGGTCGCGCTCGAGATCCATCGAGACCACCAGCAGGCGCCCGTTCTCGACGCGAGCCTCGAAGGCGAGCCCCAGCCGCTTCGGATCGAACCAGTCGGGCACGACCTGCACGATCGGACGCAGTCCCTCCGGCATCCGGTCGAGCTCCATTGGCGCCGCGCCGTGAATCAGCTCCCACCACTGCCAGTCGCTGTGGAAGTCGGTCGGAAAGCCCGCCAGCGCCGGGTGCTCGGGGTCGCAGAGCACGCCGAGCGTGTGCGGCGGCTGACCACCGGTCCACGCGGTGTTCCAGAAGATCGGGGAGAAGCCCAGCGCGACGTCGGTCCGCACCGCGGTGGGGGGGACGAGCAGTAACACCGAGCCACCCATCACCAGGTTGATGACGGCGTCCCGGTCGAACGTGCGGGTGACCCGCGGTCCGCCGGTTGTGGAAACCTCGCGGGGGTAGACCCACAGCCTCCAGTCGTTCTCGGCCTCGGTGCCCTCGACGCCGACCACCAGGCGGATCGCCCCGGGGGCCCTCACCTTCGCCAGCGATACCGCGATCGAGCCGAGCTCGTGAAGCTCACCCGCTGCCAGCGACCGCGCCGGGAGCGCTCTCGAGGCGAGGATCTCGCCGTCCTGTTCGAGCCGCCAGCGGACAACGGCATCCTCCAGGTCCGCCGCACCGAACTGTGCGATCTCGATCCGGGCCTCCAGTTCTTCGTCCTGGAAGAACACCCGCTTCTCCAGCCGGACCAGCGGCGTGATCGGCGAAGAGAAGCGGCGGAACTCCTCGGGGCTCACGTACGGCTTCGAGTCCCAGAAGGGATCGAGCACGCCGACCAGCGCCGTGCCCTGCCCGGGAAAGTCGTGCAGGTCGAGCAGCTGAAAGCCACCGAAGCCGGGCGTGCGCAGCGCCGCCTCGATGTCCGCCTTGTAGCCGAGCGTCTGCAGCTTCCCCGAAGCGAGCAGGAAGTCGCGCGCCTGGTCCTGCATCCCCGCGTCCTCGAGCAGCCCGCGGAAGACCTCGAAGTTGCGCGCCTGCAGCACGCCGGTGTATTTCTCGACCTCGGTCAGGTCGGGGTAGACACACCACTGGCCGATCTCGTGGCTGACCACCGGCTGCTCGGGGTAGCGCGCGACGTAGTCGCGGTAGTCGCTGACCGTCTCCGGCGGCTCCGCGTTGATCTTGCTGCGCAGCCCCTGACCCCAGCCCTGGATGCGCGGCGCGGGGGTGACGTGGAAGTCGCTCTCCTCGATCAGCGGCCACCCCGACGCGGAAGTCACCAGCCGCCGCTCGTCGCGCTGGAAGTGCTCCACCCACGGCGCGAGGTAGACGCCGCCGCCCCCGGACCCCGCCGGCTCGTTGCCCGAGGCGAGGAGCAGGAAGGAGGGATGGTTGCCGTACGCCTCGATGATCCGCTCCCCCTCGGCGTAGAGCCACTCGTCGATCGGCTGGCCGAGGCCGAGCTGCACGCCCTGGTTGGGCCAGGTGGAGCACTCGACCTGGAGGTAGAACCCCAGCCGATCCGCCGCGGTGAACGCCGCCTCGGGCGGGCACCACGAGTGGAAGCGCATGTGGTTGAGCCCGTGGCTCTTGCAGACGCCGATGATCCGCTCCCACGACGCGATGTCGGTGGGGGGGTAGCCGGTGCGCGGGAAGATGCAGCACTCGAGCGTTCCGCGCAGGAAGATCGGACGATCGTTCAGGACGATCCGTGTGCCTCGCGTCTCGACGTGGCGGAAGCCGAAGGAGATCCGCTCGAGGACCGGTCCCTCATCCTCTGGTCCGGAGGCGACCGTCAGGGTGCACAGCTCCGGCGCGAACTCGTCCCAGCGCGGCGCCTCGCGCTCGAGGGGGACCGTGAGCTCGAACGAGCCGCTGGACCCCGGGAGCTCGACGAACGACGTGAGCGCGCCGAGCTGTCGGCCCGCGTGCTCGACCCGGAGGTGCAGCTGGCCCGTCACCGGTATCGGCCAGTCGCTCAGCGTCCGGCCCGTGACCCGTACCGAGCGGCCGTCGCGCGCGGGGAAGACCTGCAGGTTCTCGACCGTCTTTTCCGGCCGCGCGCGGAGCTCGATCCGACCGACGATCCCGTTCCAGTTCGACTGCGTGTGATCGGAGACGCTGTGCGAGTTGGGCCCGACGTTCAGCACCATCCGGTTGTCGACGCGGATCGCCAGCTGGTACTTCCCCGGGGGCTGGCCCAGACCCAGGTTCAGCTCGTAGACGTGTGGCGTCGACAGCGACCGGCTCGTGCCGACCTCGTACCCGTCGAGCCAGACCGTCGTCTCCCAGTGCGGCCGCTCCAGCGTCAGCGTGACTCGCTTCCCGTACCAGCCCTCGGGGATCTCGATCTCCCGCCGGTACCACGCCGCGCCGACGTACATTCGCTTCGGCGTCAACCAGAAGGGCATGTGGAAGTCGTCGTCGCCGAGGTAGCGCTGGTAGCGAGGGCGCACCAGCTCCTCCTGCCGCACGTTGCCGATCCACGGCGAGTCCTTCGTCGGCGCTTCCCCGAAGCCCGCCTCGGGGAGGGAGGCGGGCAGCACGATCCGCTCCTCGAAATCGGCCGTCGCCCACCCCTCGCGGACGCCGACGTCCTCGGGATCGAGCCGCACGCCCCACGGTCCGTGGAGGGAGATCACCTCCGGCGCGGGTGACGCGGCGTTCTGGTTCGCAAAAGAGAGCAACGTCAGGGTGAGGGCGGTGATCATCGGGTGGCGCGGCGGATGGCCGAGGGGACGGGAGCTCCCCAGGATACGCGCCTGCGCCCGCTCCCGCCGCCACTCCTCCGAACCCGGGGTTGAATGGGAGCCACTGCCGGTCGTACCGCGGCCCTACCCGGCTCCCGCCTTTCCTCGTTGCCAGTCGGTGGCGAGCGAGTCACGATCAGGGCCGCAGACGAGAGATGACCGTGCCCGACAGGGAAGACATCCAGCGAGCGCACTACTGCCTGTACTGCTACGGACCGCTCGAGTCGAAGCCCGGCCCGTCCCAGCGCTGCGAGCGGTGCGGGCGCGTTCACGTCCAGGTCGATCACGCGGTCTACTGGACCCTGGAGCCGCGAATGCGGTGGATCGAGCGAGTGGTCAAGGCCTCGATCGTCGTCTCGATCCTCGGGTTGCCCCTGGTGCTGGTGAAGTGGAGCGGCGGGTTCGACAACCTGACCGGTACGTTCCTCTGCGGGCCGTTCCTGCTCCTGGGGCCGGCGCTCTGGTGGACGGCGGGACTGATCACGCGCCAGCCGCGCCACTTCTCGCCCCGAGTGCTCTGGACGACCGTCGTCCTGCTGTTCGCCGTCGCGCCGCCGATCCTCATCTTCATCATCGACGTGGCCGCGCGCCACGAGTCCTTCGGCCCCGACTACTGGCGGGCACTCCCCCTGATGGCCGTTCCGGCCACTCCGGCGATCCTCGTCGCGGCGGGGCTGCAGCTCTTCGGCCGGAGCTTCGAGGCGTTCAAGAGGCGCCGCATCGCGAGCGGCGGATCCTGACCGCGGGCCGCTACGGCCAGAGCGCGATCTCGATCGTCGAGCCGCGGAGGTCGTCGAAGCCGCAGTGGACCGCGGTCAGACCCCCACCGCCCTCAGCCAGCTCCAGGCCATCAGCGATGCGCCCGCCGCCGAAGGATGCACGCCGTCGCCCGCCCAGTGCTCGGGCGGCGCGTACTTCACCGCCTCGTCGAAGGCCGTCTGGAATGGGACCCAGACGTCGCCGTGCGCTCGCGCCACGCGGGCGGCGGCGGCGCGGTACTCGTCGAAGAGCGGGAACCAGCTGTCGCTCACCGCGCCGCAGCGCAGGACGAACGGCTCGCAGAGGACCAGCTTCACCTCCGGCAGCGCCTCCCGCGTCCGCCGCAGCAGCGCGTCGTAGTCGCGCTCGTACACCTCGACGGTGCCGTCGTAGCCACCGCCGAAGGAGTGCCAGATGTCGTTGACGCCGATCAGGATGCTGAGCAGGTCGGGCTTCAGCTCGAGGCAGTCCGCCTCCCAGCGCTCGGCGAGCTGGAACACCTTGTGGCCGCTGATGCCGCGGTTGAAGATCTCCAGCTTCTGATCGGGACACGTGGTCAGGAGCTGTGCCGCCGCCAGCCACGCGTAACCGTTCCCCATCCCCGGCTGCTCGTTGGGGATCGACGCCGCGTCGCGGCTGCGCCCCGCGTCGGTGATCGAGTCCCCCTGGAAGAGAATGCGGGCCCCCTTGCCGATCAGCGGTCCTCGTGGCTTCTCGCCGGCTCCCTCGGGCGTGCTCGCACAGGAACCGAGCGCACCCGCGAGGCCGACGGCGCCAAGGGCTCCGAGGGCGTGTTCGAGGAGCTCGCGGCGGGGAAGGGGACGGGAGGGATTCGTCGAGTCGGGCATGGTTCTCTGGCGCGCGGGTCGGGGGTCTCTGGGGGCCACAGCGTACCTTCGTCGGGGAGCCCGTGTCAGAACCGGAACTTCAATCCGAGGCACAGCGTGTTCGATCCCCCGTCCACTCCGTCGAAGATCCCGTAGATCCCCGAGCGGTGGTGGATGCGGAAGACGAGGTCCCAGTGCCGCCACTTCGGCACTCCGGCGGCGATCTCGATCAGGAGGTAGTTCAGGAGCTGCGCCGAGCCGGTGTTGGTGTGGCTCGCCGCCTCGATCTCGGGGATCTCGGAGGCCCAGGAGAGTCCGTCGCCGATCGCCACCGAGGTGCGCACCCACTCGCTCCACGGGTAGCGCATCCAGCGCGCCGCGACGAGGCCGTTCAGCTCCCAGTGGGTCTGCCGCCCCTGGTGCTTCGCGACCTGCGCCTCCCACTCCCACTGGCCGCCGCCGTCCCAGAAGCGGTGGAAGGCCTGGGAGTAGGCCAGCGCGTAGAGCTCGCTGCTCTCGAAGTGGATCGGCCTCGAGATCGCGATCTCCTCCGGCAGGGAGTTGTCGGAGTAACGGCCGACGTAGGCGGTGACCGCGCGCTTGGGCAATCGCACGTCGACGCTGGTGTGGGCGCATCCGCCGATCACCAGCGTGAGGAGGAGGGCGCTGGGGAGAAGGGGCTTGGTCATCGGCGGGAATCCTCGAACGGGGGTGCAGCGCATGATCCCAGGGATCGGTCGCCGCGGCAATGCTCCCCGCCGGTCGGTTCCACCCGGAGGTGCTGGAAAAGAGGCGGAACCGCCGGAAGACTGGCCCCGGAGCAACGCCGGAGAACAGCGGAGGAGCAGAACATGAACGGGTACGCAACTCACCGTCGAAGAAGCCTGATCCCGCTGGCCACTCTGCTGTTCCCGGTGACGATCCTCGCCGCGAACGACGAGCAGGACGCGCGCCTGCCCGGCCCGGAGCTCGACCTACAGCTCACCGCGCCGATCGGTACGTGGGACGAGGCCCTGCCCCTGGGCAACGGCCTGATGGGCGGCCTCCTCTGGGGGGAGGGCAGCACGCTGCGGCTATCGCTGGATCGAGGCGACCTCTGGGACGAGCGCCCGGCGAAGGGGATGAACTGGGAGCTCTTCACCTACGCGAACCTGATCGAGCACGTGCGCGCACAGGACATGGACTACGTCAGGCGCGAGTTCGATCGGGCCTACCACGACAAACACCCGACCAAGATCCCCGCCGGGCGGATCGAATTCGATCTGGGAGGAGGAGCGATCCTCGAGTCCTTCCGCCTAGACCTGTCGGCCGCCCGCGGGCTCACCACGATGGCCGGCGGCGGGACGATCGAGACCTTCTTCAGCGCGGCCGAGCACCTCGCCCTGCTGCGCGTGCCCGGCCCGGCCCCCGAAGCCGTGAGGCTGATGCCGCCGGCCTCGCTCGCGCAGCTGGGCTACGAGGCTCCCGCGACCGGTGAAGCCGGACCGCTGCAATGGTTCGAGCAGGAAGCGGCGGACGGGCTGCGGTTCGTCGTCGCGATCGGCCACCGCCGCGCGGGCGAGGAGACGCTGTACGCCGTGACCGTGACCTCCACGAGCGACGCAGCAGATCCGCTGGCGCTGGCCCGCTCGCGGATCGTGGGAGCGCTGAAGGCGGGCTTCGCCACGAAGCGAGCCGAGCACGAGGCGTGGTGGAGGACCTTCTGGGAGGCGTCGAGCCTCCACGTGCCCGATCCGCACATCCTCCAGCACTACTACCTGGTCCGGTACTTCTACGGCGCGGCGTCCCGTCGCGGGGCCGTGCCGATGCCGCTGCAAGGGGTGTGGACGGCGGACTCGGGCAGCCTGCCGCCGTGGAAGGGGGACTACCACAACGACCTGAACACGCAGATGACCTACATGGGTTACCAGGGCGCCGGGCACTTCGACGAAGGCGCCTGCTACCTGGACTTCCTGTGGGACCGCCTGCCTCGCTTCCGGCGCTTCGCCCGAGAGTTCTACGGCACCGAGGGCGCGGCGGCACCGGGCGTGATGACGCTGGCGGGCGAGCCGCTGGCGGGCTGGGTGATGTACAGCCTGTCGCCCACGATGTCGGCCTGGAGCGCCCACCTCTTCTATCTGCACTGGCGCTACACGATGGACGACGAGTTCCTCCGCGAGCGGGCCTACCCGTGGTGCCGTGAGGTGGGGGAGTGCATGGAAGAGCTGCTGCGTCCCGGCGAAGACGGCCGGCTCGTGCTGCCGCTCTCTTCTTCACCGGAGATCTTCGACAACTCGCAGCGGGCCTGGCTGGAGCCGAACAGCAACTACGATCTGATGTGCCTGGCGATGCTGTTCCTCTCCCTGGGGGAGATGGCCGAGGCGCTGGACGAGACCGCGGAGGCCGCCGAATGGACGGCGCTGGCCGAGCGGCTCGGTTCCTACCACGTCCGCGAGGACGGCACGCTGAAGCTGTGCGCGAACGAGGACCTGCCCAGCAGCCACCGCCACCTGTCGAACCTCATGGCCCTGCACCCGTTCAACCTGATCACCGCGGACGGCGGCGATCGCGACCGGCGGATGATCGACGCCACCTTGCGCGAGTGGGACCGATTCGGAACGCAGGGGTGGACCGGGTACAGCTTCTCGTGGATGAGCGCCCTGCGCGCCCGGGTGGGGCGCGCGGAGGAGGCCGTACGGTTCCTGGATATCTACGCCCGGGCGTTCATCCTCCGCAACGGCTTCCACGTGAACGGCGACCAGACCCGCTCGGGCTTCTCCGGCTTCACCTACCGGCCGTTCACCCTCGAGGGCAACTTCCTGGCCATGAACGCGGTCCACGAGATGCTGTTGCAGAGCTGGAGCCCCACGCCGGGGCGGCTGGACAGCGAGGTGATCCGCATCTTCCCGGCGGTTCCCTGGCGATGGCACACCGTGTCGTTCGAGGATCTGCGCACCGAGGGTGGCCACCGCGTCTCCGCGAAGCGTGAGAACAACGCCACGACCTGGCTCACGCTGACGGCGGGCCGCGACGGTCCGCTGCGGATCCGCGACAACTTCGAGGGCCGGACGCCCACCTGGAGCCGGCCGGAGGTGGAGATGGTCGGCGACGATTTCCTGATCGACCTGCGCCGGGGCGAGACGATCACCGCCACGTTCGACCGCCCTGCCGATGGTTCCCATCCTCCGGCGAATGTCGCCTGGCCGATCGTCGTTCCCGGTCGCTGGGCGATCCGGAGGAACGCGCTCCCCGTGCGCTTCGGAGCCGACAGCGAGGGTGGCAGCCGGTTCGTCGGTACCATCCGCCGCCTCTCGATCTTCCACACCCCGCTGACCGACGAGGCCGTCGCCGCCCTGGCCTCGGCGGAGGAGCTCACTGACGACCTTCCCGGACTGATCGTCTCGTATCGGGCCGACGCAGCGGGCCTGCGGGTCGTGCGCGGTGATGGAGAGCTGCAGGCCGAGGCCGTGGGCGAGGTGGAGTACTCACCCGCCGGCGCCGCGCTGGACGGTAGTGCCTTCTTCGAGGTGACTGACTCGCGCGATCTGGACCTTTCGAGCGGTTTCTCCGTGGAGGCCTGGGTCAAGCCTTCCAGGCCCGTGGGGCGCATCGTGGACAAGTGCCGGGCGGGCTCCGCCAACGGCATCACCTTCGACCTGCACCCCGAAGGGGCCTTGCGCCTGATCACCGGCGATCCGCACCTCTCCGCGCGCGACGTGGTGCCGCGCGGAGAGTGGGTGCACGTCGCCGCCGTCGCCGATGGAACAACGGGCCGCCAGGTCCTGTACGTCGATGGTCGTCGCGTCGCGGCCAGGACGCCGTAGTGCATCGCCCCGCGGAAGCCGTCTCCGGAAGGGGCGGGCGACGGTCACGACCGGCCCGGCGGTTCAGTAGGATGTGACGGTCACGGGTCGCCTCGACGATGAAGCGCCCCGGGATCTTCGAACCACCATCTGGACGAGAGGAGAGCGATGCGTCGAAGCCACGGATACCCGTTCTTGCACCTGGTGCTCGTCGTCGTGCTCGGCGTCGTTCACGCGGGGTGTGCCTCGCAGGGTGACCTGGAGCCGTCACCTCGAGCGATCTCCGAGGCGCTTCCCTCGTGGAACGACGGTCCGGCGAGACAGGCCATCACCGAGTTCGTCGAGCGGGTCACCGACCCCGCGAGCCCCGACCACGTACCCGAGCCCGAGCGCTTCGCCGTCTTCGACAACGACGGTTGCCTGTGGTCCGAGCAACCCATGTACACCCAGCTCCTCTTCGCCATCGATCGCGTCAAGGCGATGGCGGCAGAGCACCCCGAGTGGGCGACGCAGCAGCCGTTCCAGGCGGTGCTCGAGGACGACCGGGAGGCGCTGGCCGCCGCGGGCGAGAAAGGCCTGCTGGAGATCCTCGCGGTCACCCACGCGGGCATGACCACCGAGGAGTTCGAGACCATCGCCAGCGACTGGATCGACGCGGCCCGGCACCCGACGACGGGCCGGCGCTTCACCGAGATGGTCTACCAGCCGATGCTCGAGCTTCTCGACTACCTGCGCGACCACGGCTTCGAGACGTACATCGTGTCGGGGGGAGGCGTCGAGTTCATGCGCCCCTGGACCGAGCCGGTCTACGGGATCCCCCCCGAGCAGGTGGTGGGCTCGCGGCTCGCGGTCGAGTACCGCGTGCGCAATGGCGAGCCGGAGCTCGTGAGATTGCCCGAGCTCGACTTCATCGACGACAAGGAGGGCAAGCCGGTGGGTATCCACACCCGCCTCGGTCGCCGGCCGATCGCCGCCTTCGGCAACTCCGACGGTGACTTCCAGATGCTGGAGTGGACGACGTCGGGAGCCGGGGCTCGGCTCGGCGTGATCATCCATCACACCGACGGCGAGCGGGAGTGGGCATACGATCGCGACTCCCACGTCGGCCGACTCGATCGGGGGCTCGATGAGGCCGAGAGCCGCGGCTGGGTGGTGGTGGACATGAAGGAGGAGTGGCGGCGCATCTTCCCCTGACTCCGTACCAGACTCCGTACCGGGGCAGATCAGAAGCTGAACTTCAGCCCGCCGCAGATGATGTTCGAGCCCCCGTCCACGCCGTCGAAGAGCCCGAAGACTCCCGAGCGGTGATGGATGCGCAGTACCGCGTCCCAGTGCTTCCACTTCGGCACGCCGGCGGTGAGCTCCAGCAGGATGTAGTAGAGCAGCTGGCTCGCACCGGTATTGGTGTGACTCGACTCCTCGACGTCGGGGATCTCGGACGCCCAGGAGAGTCCGTTGCCGACCGCCGCGGAGGTGCGCACCCACTCGCTCCAGGGGTAGCGCATCCAGCGCCCGGTGACCAGGCCGTTGAGCTCCCAGTTGGTCTGCTGCCCGGCGTGCTTGGTGAGCTGCCCCTCCCACTCCCACTGGCCGCCTCCATCCCAGAAGCGGTGAAACGCCTGGGAGTACGCGATGGCGCCCATCTCGGAGCTCTCGAACCCGGGGCGCTTCGAGATCAGGATCTCCTCGGTCAGCGCGCTGTCGGAGTACCGGCCGGCGTAGACGGTGACCGCTCGCTTCGGCAACCTCACGTCGACGCCGGTATGAGCACAGCCGCTGAAGGCGAGCGTGGCGAGCAGGGTGAGCGAGAGGAAGAAGCGGGGACGGACGGACAGCCGGCGAGGGGATTGGTGCACGCGGTGGGGGGCAGGGAGGGGATCGGAGAGGATACGCTTCAACGACGCCGGGTGACCCCGGGCCAGTCGTCGGTGCGGAAGGAGGAAGCGGGCAAACCCTCGACGTTCTTCAGGTTCGGCTCGTCCGCGGCACCCCAGGCGAAGCGCACCGCCACCGGAGCGGGCACCGCCTCGTTGCTCACCACGATCGTTCTGCCGTCGATCCGTGCCCTCGCGGGGTGGAAGACCCGATCGGCGCCGGCGATGGTGAAGCAGCTCGGCGCCTCGCCTCCGGTGGAGAGTCCGCCGCCGACGTGTTCGAAGTACAGGCGGATCGCCTCGTCCTCCAGCGCCATCCCGCGGTAGAGCGGTCCGGACCACACCTCGATCCTCTTTCCATAGGTCTTCGCCAGCGCCCAGCGAGCGAGCCGCTGACCCACCTCGAGCTTCTTCCGCGGGTGGATGTCCGCGGGATCGCCGATGTCCATCGTCACCGCCATGCCGGTGTTCGGCGTCCGCAGGGTCATCATCTGCGCCTCGCGCAGCTCCGCCGCCTCGCCGACGTCGCCGCCGTAGCCGTAGGGCGCGATCTGCACGAAGTAGAACGGGAACTCCCCCTGGCCCCAGTGCGCTCGCCAGTCCTCGATCATCGCCGGGAAGAGCTCGCGGTACTGGTACGCCTGCGTGCGGTTCGACTCGCCCTGGTACCAGATCGCGCCGCGGATCGCGTAGGGGAGGAGCGGGGCGATCATCCCGTTGAAGAGGACGGAGGGATAGTGCTGGTCGAGCCCGGTGGAGCGCGGCCAATCGGGCAGCTGCGCCCGGGCGACTCCCTCGCGGTAGCTCCAGTCGCCGGCCAGGGGGATCGAGCGGGAGAAGCGCTCGGCGGAGAGCTCCATCACACGCGAGTCGCCGTGGAGGCCGCCCGCGCCGCCGGAGTCGTAGACGCGAACGGCGATCACGTTCTCGCCGGCGCGGACCAGCTCGGCGGGGACCTCGTAGCGACGGTGCGTGGTCCAGTGGCCTTCGTTCTGCAGGCCGCCGACCTTCGCCCCGTTGAAATAGGTGGTGTCCTGATCGTCGATCGGACCGAGATCGAGATACAGCTTCTGCCCGACCCAGCTCGAGGGGAGCTGGACCTCGCGCCGCATCCAGACGATCCCGTCGAAACCGGCGAGGTCGGTGCCCTGCCAGTTGCTGGGCACCGTTTGGGTGCGCCACGACGAGTCGTCGAAGCTCGCGTCCTTCCAGCCGTCGTGCGAGCCGGGATCGATGGTCCCCAGCTTCTCCCACCACGCCTCGATGGCCGTGCGCCGATCCTCTCCGGGTTCGGACGGATTGGCGGCCTGCGCGCGCACGATCTCACGGCGCTCGGCGAAGTCCCTCCAGCTGCGCAGCGTCTCGTCGCTGGTCCACGCCTCGGCGCGCGTGCCGCCCCAGTTGGTGCTGATCAGGCCGATCGGCACGTCGAGCTCGTTCAGGAGCTCGCGTCCGTAGAAGAAACCGACCGCGGTGACGGAGCCGAACATCCGCGGGGTGACGGCCTGCCACGTCCCGTCGCAGTCCACCTGCGGCGTGGTGGCCAGGAGCCGCGCCACTTCGAAGACGCGAAGCCGCGGGTGATCCGCTCCGGGTATGAGGTCGTCGTAGACCGGGGAGCACTTGTCGATCGTCCACTCCATGTTCGACTGTCCGGAGCAGACCCAGACCTCGCCGAGGAGGACGTCCTCGAGCTCGATCCGGTTCTTCCCCTGGAAGGAGAGGGTGTGGGGGCCGCCCGCGGCGCCGGTCTTCACCTCGATGCGCCACTCTCCCCCGCGGTCGGCGCGCGTCCTCACCACCTCGCCGCTCCACCCGGCGGTCACCGTCACCCTCTCGCCCGGCTCCGCCCACCCCCAGAGGGGCACGGTGCTCTCGCGCTGCAGCACGAGGTGCTCGGAGATCACCGCGGGCAGGCGCACGTCGGCGTGGACGAAGGGGGAGAGGCCGGCGACGACGACGGCCGCGGCGAGAGAGCGCTGGTTGATCATGGCTGGGAACCTCGTGGCTACGGACGGCCTCATCATCCCAGGGAAGGACCGCCGCGGCAACGAATCCCTCGCGGAGGTGCGGTGACGGGCGAGAATCACCACCCCTCGACGGTTCGACCCGGACCGTTACGGGAGCCAGGTGATCTCGTACCCGTTCGACAGGTTGAAGTCGTTCACCCCGACACCACACGGCTGGCCTCCGGACGTGTCGCGGTACCAGCACTGGTAGCGCCGGACGTCGCCCGCAGAGACGGCGCCCTTCGCGGCGATGCCGATCGTCGTGCTCGACGTGCCGGCGCCGTCGGAGAAGCGAACCTGCAAGCGGATCAACCCGCCCCCGGCACAACGCAGGCCGTCGCCGAAGTGGATGCCGTCGCCTCCGTTGATGGCGTTGTTCGCCTGGAAGTAGAGGCCGGCGTTGCTCGGGTCGAGGCCGGAGCTCGCGAGCTGCAGCGTGTCACCGCTGACGCTGGCGGTCCCGGTCCCGGTCAGCTTGGCGCCGGAGCTGAATGCCCCGTTGGCGCAGCCGGAGCCCGGCACGCTCCCGTCGTTGTCGTTGCTGCACGGGCAGGCGGTGCCGGAGCCGGCGTCGCCGAAGCAGTAGCCGAGACCGGGTTCGGTAACCACCTCGACCACACCGTGCCGCTCGGGGGTGTCGACCCCGTCGTAGTCGTGCCACCTTCCCAGCCCGGTGAGGTAGCGAATCAGCGCGAAGTTCTGGCTCGAGCCTCCGTTGGGCTGGCCGGGGGCCCAGTCCCAGTAGCCGGAGGTATCCCCATTCGTCCACACCCAGGTTCCCTCGCTCCCGGAATCGTGGTACCCGATCAGGAGATCGTTGAAGCTGCCGGGGGGAAACTCCCCGAAGGTCCCGACCAGCCAGTCGTTCTCCGCCTGGTCGTTGCTCGCGACCAGGTGTCCACCGAGAGTCTGGCCGGCGATCTCCGCCTCGAGCCAGCTGGAGTGCTCCAGGAGGTGGTAGGTGTGTCCATTCGCCGGATTGACGACGGTCCCGAGAAGGCCCGGTCCGACGAAGGCATAGGTCGCGCCGGCGTTCGGTGCGGCGTTGTCGATCTGGATGCCGTTCACGCCGGTCGCGCTGCTGTCCTCCTCGTTCGCCGCGACGACCACCGTGTCGCCGGAGATCGCCAGGGAGTAGCCGAAGAAATCGCCCGGGTCGGGATTGGAAGCCTTGAGGTAGGCCTCCTGGCTCCAGGTCGTCCCGCTCCGCTGGAACACGTACGCCGCGCCCGACGCCGTCGTGCCGTTGTCGCTCTGGTCTCCGTTCACGCCGGTCGCGCTGCTGGACTCGTCGATCGCTCCGACCACGATGGTGTCGCCGCAGATCGCCACGGAGAAGCCGAACCGGTCGTACATCTCGGTGTTGGAGGCCTTGAGGTAGGCCTCCTGGCTCCAGCTCATTCCGCTGCGCGTGAACACGTAGACCGCGCCCGCGTTCACGGCGCTGTTGTCACTCTGGTCGCCGTTCACCCCGGTAGCGCTACTGGCCTCCAGGGGGGCGCCGACCACGACGGTGTCGCCCGACACGGTCACGGTGAAGCCGAACTGGTCGCCGGCGTCGGTGTTCGAGGCCTTGAGGTAGGCTTGCTGGCTCCAGCTCGCTCCGTGGCGCACGAACACGTAGGCCGCGCCGGCCTGGTAGGCGCTGTTGTCGCTCTGGTCCCCGTCGACGCCGGTGGCGTTGCTGAATTCGAAGGGCGCCCCGATCACGGCCAGGTCGCCCGAAACGGCCACCGAGTGGCCGAAGAAGTCGGACGTGCCGGTGTTGGAGGCCTTGATGTAGGCCTGCTGCGCCAGGGGATCGATCGTCAGGGGGTAGCGCGCCCCGCGTTCGTCGATGCGGAGGCGAAGCCGCTTCCCGACGCGGACGAAGCTCGCGGGTATCGCCTCGTCATCGGCATCGAAGACGCTCAACCCGGCGTAGGTGAGCACGGTCACGCCAGATTCGTGCCGGAAGCTCACGTCGCGACCATCCGGCGCCACTTCCGGACACAGCGCGCCGCGCACGGCGAGCGTGAAGGTCAAGGGCCCCGCTTCGTCCGCGCATCCTCGCCGAGGCCGCCGGTGGATGGTGTAGCCGTGCTCGAGGCCTCGCGAGTCGTTGACGTACCACTCCTCGAGCGCTCCGCCCCAGTCGTAGACGACGCGTCCACCTTCGGTGTGCACTCGCGCGGCGCCACTGATGTCTCGCTCACTACCGGCGAACCCGTAGCACTCGAGCTCCAGCCCCCAGCTCCAGGTGCCCGAGTCCGGCTCCGTGCGGAAGCCGCGCCCATCGAAGAACGTCGTCCACCGCTGTCCGGGGTTCTCGGCCTGGAATCCTCCCTCGACGCGGTGGACGGCGTGGTGACCCGCTTCGTACGCGGACCGCAGTTGCGCCCATTCCTCGGTGGAGAGAGCTTCGGGCTGCTCTCCCCGACCGACCGGCGCGAGGCAGCAGACGAACAGCACAAACGGGGCCCAGGCGTCGTTGACCAGCATCTTTCTCCTCCGGCAGGTGTCGGCAACCGTCGATCGGGATGTGCCCACTCTCGGTCCACCGTGCCCGCTGCGTCTCTCCCAGCCGGTCCGGGAACCGGGACGTGCGTACCCACCATCGTAGCCGATCTGCTCGAACCCGCCACCGCACTTCCTGGCGCGTCACGGGGCGGCCGCATCGACGGACTGGAACCGGCGATTCCGTGCTGCGGAAGACGGTTCAGTGCCCCAGCGTCTCGAACAACCGCCACAAGAGCGGTTCGGCGGCCTCGCTGCCGATGAAGGCGCGGTCGCCGGCGCCGGAGAAGTTGCCCACCCAGACGCCGATCGCCAGCTCGCCCGAGTGGCCGACCGCCCAGGCGTCGCGGTGGCCGGAGCTGGTCCCGGTCTTCCAGCAGAAGTGCGGGGCGTGTGGGTCGGAGCCGGGAACGCGCTCCTCGCTGTCGAGGATCGCGTGCAACCCCTCGCAGGTCTCTGCGCGCAGGACTCTCACCGGAACCGACTCCGCCTCATCGGTGAAGAGGCGCACCGGCAGGTAGATCCCGTCGCGTCCCAGCGTCGCGTACGCGTTGGTGATGTCGAGCAGTCGCGCCTCGCACGCGCCGGTGACCAGCGCCAGGCCGCTGCCGCGAGCCGTGCTGGCGGGCAGGGTGATCCCGCACGCGTCGAGCACGCCGAGCACCCGGAAGAGGCCCGCCGCGCGGGCCGTCCGGAGCGCCGGCCGATTGAGTGAGCGGCGCAGCGCCTCGGTCACCGTCACCTCGCCGGCGAAGGCGTCGTCGAAGTTGGCCGGCTCCCAGCCGCCGAAGTCGAGCGGAGCGTCGGAGACGACCGTCGCGCCATCGGCGATCCCCGCCTCGAAGGCGGCGGCGTAGACGAACGGCTTCAACGTCGAGCCCGGCGAGCGGCGCGCGGTCGCGCCGTTGACCTGGCCGTCGATCGGATCGCTCGGGTCCGCCGAGCCGACCAGGGCCAGGAGGTCGCCGCGCTCGAGGCCGATCACGACCACCGCGACGTCGGCGCCGCGCGGCAGCGAGAGTGACAGCCGCTCGACCTCTTCCTCGGCGATCACCTGCCGGTGGAGGTCCAGCGTGGTCGTACCTCCGCCGGGACGCCGCGCGAGCGCCATCGCGGCGAAGTGCTCGGCGCGGTGGAAGCGCGGTGCGCGGCGCACCTCGAGCGGCGTCGCCTCCGCTCGCCGTCGCTCGATGGCGCCGATGCACCCCTGCTCCTCGAGCGCGTCGAAGACCCGGTCGCGCCGCTTCAGCGCGCGCTCGAGGTGACGAGCGGGGTGCAGCGCGGTGGGGGATTGCGGGATCCCGGCGAGCAGCGCCGCCTCCTCCAGCGAGAGGTCGGCGGCGTGCTTGCCGAAATGGAACTGCGCACCGCACTCCGCGCCGCGCAGGTTGCCGCCGTAGGGCGCGAGGTTGAGGTACAGCTCGAGGATCTCCTTCTTGCTGTAGAGACGCTCCAGCTGCATCGCCCGAAAGACCTCGATCACCTTGGATCGAAGCGTTCGCGGCCGAGGCTCGACCATCTTGCACACCTGCATCGAGAGCGTGCTGGCCCCGGAGACCACGCGCCCGCCCACGGCGTTCTGCGACGCGGCTCGCGCGACGGCCAGGAAGTCGACGCCGCCGTGCTCGAGGAAGCGCTGGTCCTCGACCGCGATCGTCGCCTCGGCGAGCCAGGGGCTGATCTCATCCAGCGTCACCGGCCTGCGCCACTGCTCGTCCCGGCCGACCCGGCTGATCAGCGTGCGCCCGTCGCGGGCGAGGATCATCGGGCTGGCGGGGGCCGCCTCGAGGGTCTCGACCGGGAAGGGATAGGCCCGGTCGAGCCACTCGAAGGCGCCGCGAACGCTTCCCCCGCAGAGGAGCAGCGCGACGCCCCCCCGGATCGCCCAGCGCCGGATCCACCGCCGCCGCGTCACTCCTCGATCCTCACCGTGCCCGTCTCGCCGAGCGAGGCGAACCCCGGGTCGTACATCGAGGAGGCCTGGATCGGCGGTATGGTGAAGGTGCCGACCGCGCTGGCTCGCAGCGCGTACCGGTACCGCTCCTCGTCCCGCGACGCACCGGTGAAGATCAGCACGCGGTCGTCGAGGAACTCGACGCGATCGGCCCTTCCGCTGCTGGGGCCGGGCACCGAAGCGCTGCTCGCCAGACGCGGGTTTTCGACCTCGAGCCCCGGGGGTAGGGGATCGACGACGGCGAGGTTGCGGACCCGCTCGCGACGATCCAGCTCCGGCGCCTTCACGCTCACCTCGACGATCACGAGGTCGCCGACGTTCAGCGTCTCGCCGGCCAGGTCCGCGCCCTCCGGGCTCAACCAGCGTCGCCGCACGACCAGCCCCTCGTCGTAGGGTTCCAGCTCCTCGAGGGCGAACCCCTCGCAATCGAGCAGGACGTGCGCCGGGCCATCACCCTCGAGCTCGATCTCCAGCGGGCCGTCGGGCTCGTCGAGGCGGAAGACCGCCGGCGCGCTCGAGTCGAACTCGAGCACCTCGCCGTCCGGCAGCCGGACGCGGCCGCGGAAGTCGCCGGGAGGGGCCTGGACCAGCTGGTAGCGCGCCAGCGCGCAGAGCGCCGTCGAGTTCTCCAGCGTATTGCGCCAGCGCCCGTTCTCGCGCTCGGCCATCAAGCCCGCCACCAGGGCATCGATCCAGGGGTGGTCGTGATCGAGGTCCAGCAGCACGGCGAGCAGCGCGCCCTTCTGTCGCACCCCGGAGGTGATCCGCCCCGAGGTGGCCGGCCGCGCGACGCGCTCGATGGTGCCCTCGGGCAGGCACTCCAGCGCGCGGTCGCGCCGTCCACTCTCCAGCCACGCGCCGGCGAGATTCGCCCGGCCGCAGGTGTCGAGCTTCTCCAGCTCCTCGGAGAGGCGCGCGTTCCACCCCTGGTGCGGCCGGTCGAACGCGGCCAGCACGCGGCAGAAGAGAGCCTTCTCGTCGGGCCCCGAGTTTCCCTCGCGCAGCTCCTCGGAGAGGTAGTCGAGCAGCGGCTCGATGAAACCTCGTTCCAGCTCGTATCCGCCGCGCCGGGCCTCGACCAGGAAGCTCGCGGCGTACGCCGTGCCCCAGAGGTTCGGGTGCTTGCCGTAGGGCCAGTACGCGAGTCCGCCGCTGCGCGTCTGCATCGTGCGCAGTCGGCCGAGCCCGGCTTCGACCATGTCGCGCGCCACCGGCGAGGTGCCCCCTTCTCCACTGTCGTCCCCGAGCAGCGGCCCGGCGTGCACGATGGCGAAGAGGCGGCTGGTGGTCTGCTCGACGCAGCCGTAGGGGTAGCGCAACAGGGCCTGCAGCGCCGGCCGCAGCTCGACGGCCGGGGCGGCGCTGATCTCCAGGCGCGCGTCGAGCCCATCGATGTGGAGCTCCTCGGTGGGATCGAACATGGCGCGCTCGCCGCCGCGCAGGGTCACCAGCTGCGAGCTCTGGTGCAGCGGCGCGCTCGGCACGACGTCGACGTGCTGGCTCTCGACCTCGAGGATCCCCTCACCGCGCGCGGTGAAGCGCAGGTCGATCGGACCCAGCACGGTCGCGCGCGCGCCGAACCACAGAACCTCCTCGCCGCCGGGGGCGAGCTCGATGCCGGTCAGGCCCTCGGGGGCGGTGAGCTCCAGCGAGCCCTCCACGACGGCGTCGAGGTCGAGGTGTTTCACGTCCGCGGTCGTGTTGGTGACCCGCACCGGAATCTTGAACCGGTCGTTGGAGGTGAGGAAGCGCGGCGTGGAGGCCGCGACGACGATCGGCGTGGAGAGCTCGATCCGCTGCTCCGCCGAGCCGTAGCGGTCGCCGTCGACCACCACCACCATCAGCCGCATGGCTCCGCGCAGCTGCGGCATCTCCAGTGGCACCTCGGCGCGGCCGTCGTAGCCGAGCTCGACGGCCTTCCGCCAGACCACCGCGGCTTCGCGCCGCTTCGTCGGCTGCGGCCCCCGCCGCCGCCGCTCCGCGCGCGTATCCTCGTCGCCACCGATGCGCGCCAGCGTCGCCGGCTGCCGGTGGTCGGGCAACAGGTCGCCGTAGCCGTCGGCGGTCGACACCCCGGCGCGCCGCCGGGCGAAGAAGTGCGCGTGCGGGTCGGGTACGGAGTGCTCGGTCGCCTGCAGGATCCCTTCGTCGACCGCCCACAGGTGCAGCCGCGCGGCCAGCGCCCCGTCGGCGCGCGGTTCGCCCTGGACCGTCACCGCGATCGCCTCCCCCGGTCGCGCGTGCTCGGGCACCTCGAGCTCGATCGGCGCGCGGTGCGCGGTATGGTCGGTGTCGAGGCGCACGAGACCACGGGCGCGGTGGGGGAGCCAGGTCGACTCCGTCGGGTCGATCGCGCGGATCAGGCTGCCGCAGACGAACGCGCCGCCGCGCAGCCCCTCGGGCACGAGGATCTCGACCTCGGCCGCGCCTCCTTCGAAGGGGAGCACCCGGCTCTCGAGCACCTCGTCGGTCTCTAGCGTCAGGAGCAGCGTCCCCGCGAAGGACCCGCCGACGCGCACGATGGCGGTCTCGCCGGGGACGTAGGAGGCAGCCTCGAGCTCGAGGGTGAGCGACTCCGGCCCTTCCCCGCCCATCTCGTGAAAGGCGAGCCCGCCCCGACTCCTGGTGTAGAGGTCTAGATGGGTCTCGACGCCGGTCTCGAGGTCGGTGCCGACCACGCGGTAGCGGCCCCACTCGGGGCAGCTGAGCTGGAGGCGACCGGACGCGGCCAGGCCCGGCTCGCGCCGATCGATGACGAGCTCCGTCTCTTCCGAGCGCCAGACCATCCGGCCGTTGACGCGCTCCTTCCGGTACCCGTACTCGAGCCGGATCAGCTCGATCCGCGTCTCTGCGGGCGGCGCGGCGGTGTCGTCGGGAGCGACCAGCATCCACTCGAGGTCGAAGGTCGCGCCGACCTCGACGCTCTGCCCGGCCGCACAGCGCAGGCCGAGGTGGCGCGCCGCGGCGTCCCACTCCCCGGTCGCGCGGCGGGAGACCGACCGGCTCCCCGGCTCGGTCACCGTCGCGTTCAAGCTCGCCCGCCACAGGCCGGGCGAGCGTCCCTCGGGAGCCGCCACGAGGAGGCGTGCGTGCCCCTCCTCGTCGAGGCTGGCCTCGACCCGGTCGCCGCCCCGCGAGGGGTGGGGGTGCTCCTCGTCGAAGCGGAAGCCGGGATAGGCCTTCGAGGTGAAGTCGACGCGCCGCCAGTACGGCAGCACCGTCACCGGCAACCCCGCGGCGGGGCGCCCGAAGAGGTAGCGGGCGTCGACCTCGATCGCGAGCGCGGCGTCCTCGGCCTCGGTCACCTCCGCCCCGACCTCGATTCGCGCCGGTACGAACGCCTCCACCAGCGCAGTGGTGCCGCCCACCTCGCGCGACTCCCCGGCGCGCGTCACCGCGAAGCGGTAGCCTCCCGTCTGCCCCAGCGGATCGGTCTCGAAGTCGACGTGGAAGAGACCCTGAGCGTCGATCGGCCCCTCGAGCGCGGTGCGCACGATCTCCTGGCCGTCGGGACGGGTGACGGTGAAGTTCAGCGGCAGCTCGCCCGTGGGAATCCCGCCCTCGCCGTCGCGCAGGATGCCGGTCAGGTGGACCTCGTCGCCGGGGCGGTAGACCCCGCGCTCGGCGTAGAAGAGGCAATCCAGCTCCAGATCCGGCGGTCGCCCCGAGGTGTTCACCCCGTCGAAGACCCAGCTGCGGCGCCCCGGCGTCAGGAAGGTCGAGTCGAGGCCGTTCCGCGCCGTCACCACGTAGACGTCGCCGTCGGGATGGTCGTCGGGGAGCAGGAGGCGCGCCAGGCCGTCCTCGTCGCTCAGCGCGCCGCCGAGGATCTGGTTGTTCGACGTGCGCGCCTCGACGACGACTCCCGCCATCGGCGTGGCGTCCCGGAGGGAGGTGGCCCAGACCAGGAGTCCGTGGCGCTCCCGCTTGACGTTCAGGGAGATGTCCGTGATCCGGACCAGCGACCAGTCACGGGTCCAGTACTCGTCGGTCGCCCGGGCCTCGATCCGGTAGATGCCGACCGGGCTCGCGAGGAACGTGTCGAGGTCGATCAGCGTCGTGTGCACCTGGTTCGGCGGCAGCTCCAGCGCGATCTTCTTCTTCCCGAGGTCGCGCGAGGTGTAGCGCTTGTCGCTCCCGTTCAGGTAGGCGACGAGGTTGTTCTCGTGGACGCGCGAGGCGGCGAGCTCGATCCCGGTGAGGTTGGTCACGCACATCGCCAGCTCGAGGTTCCCCTCGGGGGAGAGGATCCCGCGGTCGAGGGGGAAGAAGAGGGCCGGCTCCCGCGCGGGGATCTCGAAGGTGAGCTCCCGCCCCTGCCCCAGCGTCTTGCCGTGCCGCGAGAGGATCGTCGGGCCGACCCTCACCCGGTAGCTGCGCCCGCACTCGAAGGGGCCCTCGGCGACGATGCTGCGCCCGCTGACGTGGCGCTCGACCCCCTCCACCGGCGGGTCGAACTCCAGCGGAGGCAGCTCCTGCTCGTGGGCGAGTCGCTCGGAGAAGCGGATCACCACGGTGCAGCGATTCTCCCGGCTCGAGGCCCGGGCGTCGGCGGAGAGGACGCTGAAGCGATCGGGGAGCTCGAGGTCCCAGAATCCGGTCCGCTCGAGCCCCCGCTCGGCCTGGTCCCCGGCGAGCCCCGGCCGCAGCGTCACCTGCAGGCAGGGCTCGTCGCCCCGTCGCACCAGGGCCGAGAGGCGCTCGCTGGCGCGGGTCCCGTGGGCGGTGACCTCCAGCGGGGCCTCCCCGGGTTCCGGCACGGTACCCGTCCGGGGGATCCCGTGGACCTCGAGGTGCTCTAGGAGGTCGGCGGGGGCGACCCGCTGGTCGAAGCGGAACGCCAGCGTGGCGAGCTCACCCTCGACGCCCTCGACCCGTACCGAGCGCACCTGGAGCGGGGTGGTGCGCAGCTCGAAGCGCTCCTGCCCCTCCAGCGCGAGCCCGGTCAGGGCCTCGAAGCGGGGGGTGGCGGAGAGGGTGAAGACGTGTCCGCGGGGGAGCTTCTCCCGGAGCACGAAGCACAGGCGGTCGGGGCGCCGCCAGCGCCAGTGCCCTTCCTGGCGCGGTTCGAGCTGGAACGGGCTCTCAGCCAGCGGCTCGCCGACCTTGTCGAGGGCCGCCACCGCCCGGCTGAAGACCAGCGACAGCTCGTCGGCCTTCTCCGCGCTCTCCGTCGGGGAGACGCGCTCGACCCACACCCCGGTCGAGCTCCCGGCCCGAACCTCGCTCCTGATCCAGTACAGTCCGATAGCATTGAGCGCCAGAATGGCGATCGCAAATGCCCGGAACGAAAGCAACCGCCTGCCAAGGCCTTTCGTATTCATGTTCCTCCCCTCCAGTGGAACGTCACCTAGTTTTCACCTGCCAGAACCTCACCATGTATAAGAAAACTGAAGCGCGACCCGAAGCCTCGCGTCGGACTTCCACGTATCATTCCCGATTCCGTGACGCCGCTCGTCGCAGTTCGCCTCGAGACGCGTACGACCCGCGCACCCGACCGCGGACGACTCGAGCGAGACCGACCACATGAGCCTGCGCTTCTCCTTGTTACTCCTTCTTCCACTCTTCATCGCGGCCTGCGGGAACGAGGCGACCGACAACGTGGAAGTGGAATCCCCGGTGGCCGCACCGGTCGCGCCGTCCGCGCCGGAACCGGAGCCGCCCGTCCCCGTGAGTGGCGCGAGCATCCGCTTCGAGAGCGACACCATCGACTTCGGCGAGGTGTGGGACTTCGAGACGCTCGAGAGCCGCTTCGAGTTCGAGAACGTCGGGACCGAGCCGCTCCTGATCACCGACGTCAAGCCGAGCTGCGGCTGTACGCCGGTCGAGCTCGAGCGCAATCGCTTCGAGCCGGGGGAGAAGGACGCGATCGAGGTGATCTGGAACCTGAAGGGTTTCGGTCACCAGGCGAAGTCGATCGCGGTGACGACCAACTCGGTCGGGGCGCCGATGACGATGCTCACCGTGCGCGCGCAGATCCGTCCCTTCGCGAGCTTCCAGCCGACCTCCCTGCGGCTCGGGGAGCTGGAGCTCGGCGAGGTGCACACCGCCACGGCGACCCTCACCTGCGTCGATCCGGACTTCGAGCTGATCAGCGTCGCCTCGGGCACTCCCAAGATGACCGCCCGCGACGCCGGCCGGACCGCGGAGGGGGGCGTGATCGTCGAGGTGACCCTCGAGGACACGATCAGCTGGGGCTCCTACATCGGCCAGGCGAACGCGCGGATCCGCGGCCGGATGGAGGGGATGACCGAGCCGGTGGAGCACACCGTCTACCTCCACGTCAGCGCCTCCCTGCTCGGCGACCTGCGGATCACCCCGCAGCTCCTCACCGTGGGGCGGGTGGCGCCGGGGGGGAGGATCTTCTACGAGGCGCAGCTCCGGAGCGACTCGGGACGTGACTTCGAGGTGACCGAGCTGCGGGTCGACAACTCGCAGCCGCCGGGGATGGAGGCGCGCGTCGAGGCGGCGCCGGGTGGCGGGATGCGGATCCTGGTCGAGGGAGAGAGCGGAGACTATCTGGGCCTGATCCGCGGCTTCGTGGTGGTGGAGACCGACATCCCCGATGAAGGGGTGCGCCGGCTGCCGATCATGGGGATCGTGCGGTAGTGACTCGCTCGAGCGGAGCGGAGCCGATCGAGGGCGCGCGACCGGTGCGCTGGCGCCGGTGCGCGGTCGCGGTGGGGCTCGCTGTCCTCGGGTGGCTCACCCTGCGTGGGGTTTCCTCGCGCCCCGAGCTCGTGGAGCGCTTCTACTCGGAGGGGATCTTCCCGGCGGTGCGGGACGTCCTGCGCGCCGTCTCCGGGGTGTCGCCGGTCTCGCTGGCGGAGCTGCTCCTCTTCGTGCTCGGGGTGTGGGTCTTGTGGCTCGTCGTCTCCGCGGCCCGGCTGGCGCTCCTGCGGCGGCGGCCCGTCCGGAACCTCCTTCTCCGCGGATCGACGCGCGCGATCACCTGGGCCGGCTTCGGCTACTTCGTCTTTCTCCTGGTCTGGGGCTTCAACCACGCGCGGCGCCCGTACGCCTGGCACGCCGGGCTGGAGGTGGCGCCGGTGACGCGCGAGGAGCTGATCGACCTGGGGAGCTGGCTGGTCCTCGAGTGCAACCGCCTCGGCGAGGTGATCACGGACGCCGACCTCGAGCTGGAAGCGGGGCCGGGGGGCGTCGATCCGGCGCTCCTCGCCGGCTACGAGGCGCTGGGGGAGGAGGTGCCGACGCTGCGGGCCGGGGCGCCGCTGCTC
The DNA here is from genome assembly GCA_964496575.1 of uncultured Planctomycetaceae bacterium. Taxonomy (GTDB): domain Bacteria; phylum Planctomycetota; class UBA1135; order UBA1135; genus CAZCAC01. The sequence continues at coordinate 34,356 of CAZCAC010000088.1, forward strand.
CGCGAGCCGTGGATCTCGCCGATCCTCTCCGCGGGGGGGATCTCGGGGATCTACTCGCCCTTCACGGCGGAGGCGCACCTCAACCGCGACATCCCGGCGTGGTCGCGGCCGTTCGCGGCGGGTCACGAGATCGCTCACCTGAAGGGTTTCGCGCGCGAGGACGAGGCGCACTGCATCGCCTGGCAGGCGTGCCGGCGCAGCGGGGACGCGGGGTTCGAGTACTCGGCGTCGATGGTGGCGCTGGGCGAGGTGCTGGTGGCGCTGGCCAGCGTCGATCCCGCGGCGGCGGGCACGCTGCTCGGTCGGCTCGGGCCGCGGGGGCGCGAGGACCGCCGGGTGAGCCACGAGTTCTGGAGCTCGCAGCGCGGGCCGTGGATGGACTTCTCCACGGCGACCAACGACGCCTACCTGCGCTCCCAGGGCCAGGAGGCGGGCGTGAAGAGCTACGGGCGGATGGTGGACTTGCTCGTGGCGGAACGGAAGTGATGTCGCGGCCCCGACGCCCGGATCGGAGCCACCCCGGGAGAGTCCGGTGAGGAGCCCCTTGCGGAAAACGGGATTCCGTTCTCTCCTGGAAGGTGTCTTGGAGTCCCCCGCTCGCAACGGGGCCCGGGGCTCGCCACCTACGAGAAGAGGAGTACTGAC
>CAZCAC010000089.1:0-34961 GCA_964496575.1 uncultured Planctomycetaceae bacterium
ACCCGGATCGGGGCTTCCCTCCATCGACGCGAAGACTCCATTCAATCGTGATCTCCTCGTGAGGAATGAAAACGCGATCGGACCGATGATCGGGAAACACGAACGAACCGCCTCGCCCGAGGCACTCTTCCGACAAGGAATACCCGATGAACTCGATTCGCACCCTCACCATCACGGCCTGCGGTCTCGCCACTGCCATCACCATCTGGGCCAGCGCCGGTGCCGCGCCCGCGCCCGACAGCGACTCCGAACGGTTCGAGGTGACGATCACCAACGTCACCAAGGGTCAGATCTTCGCCCCGGCGCTGGTCATCACCCACGACGGGACCTTCAGTCTGTTCGAGCTCGGCGAGCCCGCCTCGATGGAGCTCGCCCACCTCGCCGAGGAAGGGGATCCGAGCCTCCTCGACGCGGCCGTCAAGGCCCATTCCGGCACCTTCCACACCAACGACAGCGGCGGGCTCCTGATGCCCGGCGAATCGACCACGGTGGTGATCGCCGCCGACCAGTACCACCCCTACATCAGCGTCGCTGGCATGCTCGTCTCGACCAACGACGGCTTCTTCGCCATCCGTGACGCGGTGACGCCCCTCGGGACTTCCCGTCAGCTGGCGCGCGTCTACGACGCGGGCAGCGAGTTCAACTCCGAGGATTGCATGTTCATCCCCGGTCCCCCCTGCGGCATGGGTGGTGCGCACGATCCCACGCCCGCCGAAGACTACGTCCGCATCCACGAGGGCGTCCAGGGCACCGGCGGCCTGGCACCGGCCACGTACGACTGGCGTGGCGGTGCAGCCGAGATCACGATCAAGCGCATGGGTTCGTAGATTCCCGGTGGCCGGTGCGACACCGGCGAACTCGGCCTCCGCGGCACTGCGCCGTGGAGGCCGACTCGTGTCACCTCCAGACAACGATCATTCCAGCCACTCGTACTTCTCGACGGTGATCTCCGCCTGCACCTCACCGGTGTGGTGAATCCCCGCCGGCTCGAAGAGCACCAGCTTGACCGGCTCCCGCGGGATCACGCGGTGCTCGCGGCCGCGCTCGACGATGCAGAATTCGCCGGGCTGCAGCGTCGTCACCTCGCCCTCGACCTCCACGTCGAGGACTCCCTCGACGACCCAGAAGAGCTCATCCTCGCGCTCGTGTACGTGGAGCGGGACCTTGTCCCCTTCCAGGAGCGCCACCTTGACGTGCTGGCCATTCAACTCGCCGATGATCTTCGGGGTGAAGGTCCGGGTGACCTTCGCGAAGCACTGTTCCAGGTTGACCTTCGCGGCCATGATCGCCTCCTTTGCTGGCGGTTTCGGGGGCACGGGGGGGCGGAGTGACTACTCCGCGCGGAGGTCCGCGCAGACGAGCACCTCGTCGTTGCGAGCGAAGACGTGACCGTAGGCGAACGCCGGGTGCGACCAGCAGACGCCGCCGCGGCGGTCGAGCTGGGCGAGCGTCGGCTCGATCAGCCTGGCCCGGGAGAGCTCCCGGAAACCCTCGGGGGAGAGCTCCCCGATCAGGAGCTCGCCGCGCTCGTTGAACATCCAGGTGCGGTCGCCGTTCTGGACGAAGTGGATGTTGGACCAGCGCGCCTTGGGGGTCGCGGTCAGGTCCTCCCACACGCGCTCCCCGTCGGCGAGGCGCAAGCAGCGCAGCTGGCCGTAGCTGTCCACGCCGTAGATGTGCTCTCCGAGAATCAGGGGCGTGGAGATGATGCCCTGCAGGGCGTCGGTCTTGATCTCGTTCTGGCCGCGGCGCCGCCACAGCTTCTCGACCTCGAGCTCGTCCGGGTCGAGGGCTAGGGCCAGGGCGCCGTCGTAGAAGGCGGTGAACAGGAGGAGGTCCTCGTGGTGCACCGGCGCCGCGACGCCCAGCGGCATGTTCCTCGGCTTGAACGGATACTCCCAGCACAGCTCGCCCGTCTTCGGACTCACCCCGACGATGCGATCGCCGGTCATGCAGACCAGGATGCGCTCGCCGGCGTGATCGATGACGATCGGCGCGGAGTAGTTGCCGCGGTCGGAGAGCGAGCGCCAGCGCTCCTCGCCCTTCTCCAGGTCGAACGCGACGAGGTACGCGTCCATTCCCGAGGCGGGCACGATGAGCAAGTCGTCCTCGACCACCGGCGAGGCGGCGATCCCCCAGATCGGCATCTGGATGTCGTACTCCTCGTTCAGGTCGTGCTTCCAGAGCACGTCCCCTTTTGCGGCGTGGAAGCAGAACAGGTGACCGGCGGTACCCAGGCTGTAGGCCTTGGCCCCGTGAACGAGCACCGAGCAGCGCGGCCCCGCGTCGTAGCTGATGCGGCCGTAGTCGCAGGCGTAGGTGTGGCTCCAGAGCACCTCACCGCTCTTCCAGTCGAAGCAGTGGACCCGCTCGACCTCCTCCTCCTCGGTGAGTCGGTCGGAGACGTAGACGCGGCCGCCCCACACGGTCGGACCGCTGTACCCGGCGCCGATCGGCGCGCGCCAGCGGAGCTCCAGCCGCTCCGCGGGAAAGGCCTCGACGAGGCCCGTCTCCGCCCACGTGCCGTCGCGTCGCGGCCCGCGCCACTGGGGCCAGTCTTCGGCCTCGGCGGGGGCGCCCTGGAGGATCAGCGGAAGGAGGACGAGGGAGGTCGAGAGCATGTCGGCAGTGGTTCGGGGAGAGGGGAAAGGGGGCTCGAGCCTAGCACCGTTGCTTCCGGAGGCGCCAGAGTTTGCAATTGCAGTCCTCCCAGCGATCCCGACCCGGAGCTCCGAAGTGACCCGATCGATCCGATTCCAGCGTCTGCTCCTCTCCGCCGCCTCACTCGCGCTGCTCCTCACCGGCTGCGCCAGTACGGAAGGCGGCGCTCCTGGCCACGCCGACCTCGTCCTGATGGGGGGGCGAATCGTCACCGTCGACGACGATGTTCCCGAGGCGCAGGCGCTGGCGGTCGAAGGAGACCGGATCATCGCCGTGGGCAGCGACGCGGAGATCCGGCCGCTGATCGGGCCGGGGACGGAGGTGATCGACCTCGAGCAGCGCCTCGCCATCCCCGGCTTCATCGAGGCCCACGCACACTTCCTCTCGATCGGCGATGCCCAGCTGCAGCTCGACCTGACGACGGCGTCGAGCTGGGACGAGATCGTCGCGATGGTTGCCGCCGCCGCCCTCGAAGCCGAGGACGGCCAGCTGATCCGCGGGCGCGGCTGGCACCAGGAGAAGTGGGACAGTACCCCCGAACCGAACGTCGACGGCGTTCCGCTGCATCACTCGCTCAGCGCCGTCTCACCTGACAATCCGGTGATCCTGCGCCATGCCAGCGGGCACGCGAGCTTCGCCAACGGACGGGCGATGGAGATGTGCGGCATCGACGCCGACACGCCCGATCCATCGGGCGGCGAGGTGATCCGCGACGCCGCGGGGAATCCGACGGGGCACTTTCGCGAGACCGCCTCGGGACTCCTGGGCGCGGCGGCGAAGGGCGCGACCCCGGTGCCCGACCGGCGGCGCGCGGAGCTGTCGATCGAGGAGCTGCTCGCCAAGGGCGTGACCACCATCTACGACGCCGGCTCCACCTTCGGCGACGTCGAGCTGTACCGGGAGATGGTCGACGAGGGCTCGATGGGCGTGCGGCTGTGGATCATGCTGCGCACCTCGAACGCGCGCCTCGCCGAGGGGCTGGCCGAGCACCGGATGATCGGCTACGGCGACGAGCGCCTCACCGTCCGCGCAATCAAGCAGTACATCGACGGCGCGCTGGGGGCGCACGGTGCCTGGCTGCTCGAGCCGTACGGCGACATGCCGGAGAGCTGCGGGCTGAACGTGGCCCCGCTCGAGGAGCTCGAGGAGACGGCGTATCTGGCGCTCGAGCACGGCTACCAGCTGTGCACGCACGCGATCGGCGACCGCGGCAACCGCGAGACGCTCGACCTGTACGAACGGGTCTTCTCGGAGGTCCCGAACGGGACAGAGCTACGCTGGCGGATCGAGCACGCCCAGCACCTCGATCCCGCGGACGTGCCGCGCTTCGCCGAGCTCGGCGTGATCGCGGCGATGCAGGGGGTGCACTGCACCTCCGACGCGCCGTACGTCGTCGCGCGCCTGGACGAGGAGCGGGCGCGGACCGGGGCGTACGTCTGGCGCGACCTCCTGAACGTGGGCGCGGTGATCGCCAACGGCACCGACGCGCCGGTCGAGGACGTCGATCCCATTCCCTGCTACTACTCGACCGTCTCGCGGCGGCGGGCGGACGGTGTGGTCTTCTACGGCGAACAGCGGCTGAGCCGGATGGAGGCCCTGCGCTCCTACACCCTGGACGCGGCGTACTCGGGTTTCGAGGAGAAGCTGAAGGGCTCCATCATGGTCGGCAAGCTCGCCGACATCGTGGTGCTCTCCCGGGACATCACCGCGGTACCGGAGGAGGAGATCCTGGGTACGGAGGTGGTCTACACCATCGTGGGGGGGGAAGTCGCCTACCGGATTGACGAATAGCGCCGCTATTCGTCTTGCGCATCATCCCCCCAACAGATCGCGGTTTGGCTTCACCTCGCCTATCCCGAGCTCCTCCCGCGCCCGTTCCACGATCGAAGCGGGGAGCGCTCCATCCCTGGCCAGCGCCGACAGGGTCGCCAGGACGATGTGCTCGGTGTCGATCTCGAAGAAGCTCCGCAGCGCCTCCCGCGTATCGCTCCGGCCGTAGCCGTCAGTGCCCAGCACGCTGAAGCGGCGGGGGACCCAGCGAGAGACGAGCTCGGGGACCGACTTGATGAAGTCGCTCGCGGCGATGACCGGGCCCTCGCCCGACTCGAGGCACTCGGTGACGTACGGGGTCCGCGCCCCGCCGGGGTGCTTCAGGGCATGGTCCTCGGCATCGAGGGCGTCGCGGCGCAGCTCGCCGTAGCTCGTCACGCTCCACACCTCGGCCGCGACGTCGTACTTCTCGGCGAGGAGCTCCTGCGCGGCCAGCACGTTGCGGAGGATCGGGCCCGAGCCGAGGAGCTGCGCCTTGTGCCTTCCCTGGGCCGGTGCTTCCCGCAGGCGGTACATCCCGCGGATGATCCCCTCGCGCGAACCCTCGGGCATCGCCGGCATCACGAACGGTTCGTTGTAGAGCGCGAGGTAGTAGAAGACGTCCTGCTCGCGCTCGACCATCTCCTTCAAGCCCTCCTCGATCAAGACCGCGACCTCGTAGGCGAACGCGGGGTCGTAGGCGCGGCACGAGGGGACCGTCGACGCGGTCAGCAAGCTGTGGCCGTCCTGGTGCTGAAGGCCCTCGCCATTCAGCGTCGTCCGGCCGGCCGTGGCGCCGAGCAGGAAGCCGCGGCCCCGCTGATCCGCGAAGGCCCAGATCGAGTCGCCGATCCGCTGGAAACCGAACATCGAGTAGAAGATGTAGAAGGGAACCATCGGCTGCGCATTGGTCGCGTAGCTGGTGCCCGCGGCGGTGAAGGAGGCCATCGCGCCCGCCTCGGTGATCCCCTCCTCGAGGATCTGACCCGTCTCGCTCTCGCGGTAGGTGAGCAGGAACTCCTCGTCGACCGGCGTGTAGCGCTGGCCGAGCGCCGAGTAAATCTTGAACTCGGTGAAGAGCGGGTCCATGCCGAAGGTGCGCGCCTCGTCGGGCACGATCGGCACCACGCGGGCGCCGAAGTTCTCGTCCGCGATCATGTTGCGCAGCATCCGGGCGAAGGCCATGGTCGTCGACGCCTCGACACCGGCCGCCTCGGTGCCGGCGTGGAACTCGGTGAAGACTTTCTCCCGCGGCAGCTCCACCGGAACCGACTGCACCACCCGCCGCGGCATCACCCCGCCGAGCGCCTCGCGACGCTCCAGCAGGTACCTGACCTCCTCGCTGTCGGGGCCGGGGTGGTAGAAGGGCGGCTGCGCGATGTCGTCGTCGGCGATCGGCAGCTCGAGGCGGTCGCGGAAGACCTTGAGCTCCTCCTCGGAGAGCTTCTTCACCTGGTGCGTGACGTTGCGCCCCTCGACCTCGTCACCCAGGGTCCAGCCCTTGACCGTCTTGGTCAGGATCACCGTCGGCTGGCCCTTCACCTCGGTCGCCGCCTTGTACGCCGCGTACAGCTTGCGGTAGTCGTGTCCGCCGCGGCGCAGGTGCTCGATCTGGGAGTCGGTCAGGGGCTCGACCAGCTTCCGCAAGCCCTCGTTCGCGCCGAAGAAGTGCTCGCGCACCTCCGCGCCCGATTCGGAGGGGTAGCGCTGGAAGTCTCCGTCGAGGACCTCGTTCATCCGGGCGACGAGCAGGCCGTCGTCGTCCCTCTTCAACAGCTCGTCCCACTCGGTGCCCCAGATGACCTTGATCACCTGCCAGCCCGCGCCGCGGAAGACCGCCTCCAGCTCCTGCACGATCTTGCCGTTGCCGCGCACGGGTCCGTCGAGACGCTGGAGGTTGCAGTTGACCACGAAGGTCAGGTTGTCGAGCCCCTCGCGCGCGGCGAGGGTCAGCGCGGCGAGCGACTCCGGCTCGTCGGTCTCGCCGTCGCCGAGGAAGGCCCACACGCGCCTATCGCTCGTGTCGGCGAGCCCGCGCGCGTGCAGGTAGCGCAGGAAGCGCGCCTGGTAGATCGCGTTCAGCGGCGAGAGCCCCATCGACACCGTCGGGAACTCCCAGAAGTCGGGCATCAACCGCGGGTGCGGGTAGCTCGAGCAGCCGCCGCCGCCGGCCTCGCGCCGGAACTCGTCGAGCTTCGTCTCGGAGAGGCGTCCCTCGAGGAAGGCGCGCGCGTAGATCCCCGGCGCCGCGTGCCCTTGAAAGCTGACGAGGTCGCCGCCGCCGGGGTGGTCCTTGCCGCGGAAGAAGTGGTTGAAGCCGACCTCGTAGAGGCTCGCCGCGGAGGCGTAGGAGGAGAGGTGACCGCCGAGGCCTGGGTAGGCGTTGTTGGCGCGCGTCACCATCGCCACCGCGTTCCAGCGGATCAGCCGCCGGATGCGCCGCTCCATCTGCTCGTCGCCGGGGAACTCCGGCTCCTGCTCGGGGCTGATCGTGTTGATGTAGCGCGTCTGCGTGGTCGGCGGCAAGCCGAGGTTCAGCTGCCGCGCGCGCTTGAGGACCTTGTAGAGCAGGAACTGGGCGCGAGTCGGCCCGTCGGTCTCGACGACGTCGTTCAGCGACTCGATCCAGTCACCGGTCTGCTGCGGGTCGGGGTCGGGTAGCTGTTCCTTGAACTCTTCGAAGATCATCTCTTGGTCTCCCTTCGGTCCTCTTCGCGGGTGATACCGAAGCTCCGGGGGTCGTGGGGATCGTTGGCGCGGCGAGGCGAGCCCGACATCTTGGGTTACGAGAGCCCAGGAGCCAATGGTCCGGGGAAACGGGACTTTCGAAACCGTGGTCGGGATGACCCGGATTGGCGACCTCTCACTCCGATGTGTTCGGGCCCCCGGGCAGGGCCTACAATGGGACCGTCCCCACTCAGGAACTCTCATGAACATGTGTCTTGTGCTGCGCCGTGCCCGTTCGGTCCGCCAGATCGCCCTCGTGGCCGCCGTTTCTGCCGTATTCCTGACAACCGCGCCGGCGCAGGAGATCGCCGCGCTGGTGAGGGAGTTCCCGATTCCCGAGCGCGGTTTCATCAGCACCACGCCGGCGACGACCTGGGAGGAGGGGCTGATCAGCGGCAATGGCACGATCGGGGCCAACGTCTTCGGTCGCCCGCAGGACGAGACGATCGTCTTCACGCACGAGCGGCTGTTCCTGCCGCAGGGCCCGCCGCACCAGCCGCCGGACAAGGGAAACCGGCTCTTCGAGATCCGCCAGCTGATTGATCGCGGGCTGTACCGGCAGGCAACGCAGCTCGCCTTCGACTTCTCCGAGCAGAGCTCGTTCATGTACCCCGATCCGTTCGTGCCGGCCTTCGACCTGCGGATCCGGACGCCGGAGGCGGGGGAGGTCCGCGATTACTTCCGGGCCGTCGACTTCACGACCGGCGAGGCGATCGTGCGCTGGGACGACGACCGGGGCTACCACGTCCGGAGTCTCTTCGTCTCCCGCGAGCACGGGGTGACCGTTCTGGACCTCCGCGGGAAGGCGGTCGACTGCCGGCTCGCCCTGGAGCCGCGCCGGCCCGAAGAGAAGCTCGACCAGCGGACCCGAGAGCGCTCGAAGCACATCTTCGAGGACTTCGTGACCGACATCGAGATCGAGGCGACGCCGGAGGGCCTCACCTGGCGCAACCGCTTCACCAGCGCCTACCCCGGCAGCATCCAAGGCCTGGACGGGGTCGTGCGGGTCTTCCCCGAGGGTGGGAAGGTCCGCGCCGACGGGAGCGAGCTGGTCGTCGAAGGGGCCGCGCGCGTACTCGTGCTCCTGGACATCGAGGTGGCCTGGGACCTCGAGCAGTGGCCGCGCGAGGCGATGATCGAACAGCTCGACTCGCTGCCCCGCGACTACGAGGTGCTACGGAAGGACCACGGCGAGCTCCACGGCGAGCTCTTCAACCGCATGAGGCTCGACCTCGGTGGGGGCGGATCCCACGACATCAACGTCGAGTCGCTTCTCGACGTCGGTGCGGAGAACCGGCCGGCTCCCGAAGCGCCGACCGTGAAGAGCAGCGCCTGGCAGCGCTACCTCGCCCTGATCGAGAAGGAGTTCGACGCCGCCCGCTACAACATCATCTCCTGCACCGGCGAGCTGCCGCCGACGCTGCAAGGCGTGTGGGGCGGCACCTACAGCCCCGGCTGGGCGAGCGACTTCACTCACAACGGCAACGTGCCCTCGGCGCTCGCCGCGATGCTGATGGGGAACACGCCGGAGCTGATGCTCGCCTACACGAGCTACATCGAGTCGATCGTGCCGTGGCTGGAGATCAACGCGGAGCACATGTTCGGGTGCCGCGGGGTCGTGCTGCCCTCGCGGTCGACCACCAACGGCTTCAACAACGCCCTGGCGCCGACCTTCGCCGGCGGCTTCTGGGTGGGGGGCGCGGCGTGGGCGGCGCACTTCTTCTACGACTACTACCTGTACACGGGCGATCGCGAGTTCCTCGCCAGGCACGCGCTGCCCTTCATGGAGAAGGCCGCGCTCTTCTTCGAGGACTATCTCTACGAGGGGCCGGACGGCAAGCTCGTCTTCTCCCCGACGCAGTCGCCCGAGAACACGCCGGGCAACACCCGGTCGCAGGGCACCTTCAACGCGACGATGGACGTCTCCGCGGCGCGGGAGCTCCTGACCAACACGATCGCCGCCTCGCGGGAGCTCGGGGTGAACGCGGAGAAGATCCCCGTGTGGGAGTCGCTGATCGCCCGGCTGCCCGACTACGTGATCAGCGAGGACGGGGTGCTCCAGGAGTGGTGTACGCCGAAGCTGGCGGACAACCTCGGCCACCGGCACTCCTCCCAGCTCTACCCGCTCTTCGACGGCGATCCCGAGCGGATCCGGGAGGATCCCGAGCTGGCCGCCGCCTTCCGCAAGATCATCGAGATCAAGCTCGACCGGCACTGGAAGAAGAGCTCGGGGTTCATGTCCTTCGGGCTGGTCCAGCTCGGCCTGGCGGCGGCGAGCCTCGGCGAGGGCGAGCTCGCCTACCGCTGCCTCGAGCACCTCGTCGAGCGCTACTGGCTGAACAACCTCGCCTCGATGCACAACCACAAGTCGCTGTTCAACATGGACATCAGCGGCGGGATGCCGGCGGTGATCATCAAGATGCTGGTGCAGTCGGAGCCGGGGCGGATCGAGCTGTTGCCGGCGCTGCCGGAGGCGTGGCCGACGGGGGTGATCGAGGGAGTGCTGTGTCGCGGCCAGGTTGAGATCGAGAGGCTGGAGTGGAAGAAGGGGTGGCTGCGGGTGATCCTGCGGTCGGAGGTCGAGCAGGAGATCACCGTCTACCTCCCCGGGGAGATCGAGAGCGTCGGCTTCATCGTTTTGGAACCCCACACCATCACTCACCGGCACCACGGGAACATCCTCCGGGCGACGTTTCCGGCCGGGAAGCGGTTATGCCTCGAGATCCCCTTCACCGAGGAGTAGGCGCGTTGCCCTCGCGTACCGTACGGTGTCAGACACTATCCTCCCGATTCCCTCCGGCAGCTCTTGCGTCGCCGAAGGAGATCGGGAAGAAAGTGTCTGACGCCGTATGGCCCCTCCGATGAAGACCCCCGAGAATGAGTACGGCGTCCCGCGCTGGGCGCTGGCCCTGATCCTCATCGCCCTGGCGGTGACCGCCTACCTGCCCTCGCTCCCGGGCGAGTTCATCTGGGACGACGACGCGCACGTCATCGACAACGCCGTGCTGCGCGACAGCTCCGGGCTGGCCGACATCTGGACGATCGAGACGGAGCCGAAGCTGCGCCCCAACACGCCGCAGTACTACCCCGTCGCCTTCACCGCGCTGTGGGGGATGTTCCAGTTTTTCGAGCTGGATCCTGGCGGCTACCACCGGGTCAACCTGATCGTCCACATCGTCAACGCGCTCCTGGTCTGGCTGGTCTTCGCCCGCCTGCGGGTTCACTGGGCGTGGCTGATCGGGGCGCTCTTCGCGGTCACGCCGATGCACGTCGAGACGGCGGCGTGGGCGATGGAGATCAAGAACCTCCTGTCGGCGTTCTTCTACCTGCTGGCGGCGTACGTCTACCTGCGCTTCGACGAGCGCTGGAGCTCGGAGGAGTCGCGCGACGCGGGGGGCCTCCCCGTGGGGCTCTACGCGCTGGCCCTCCTGCTCTTCGTGCTCGCGCTGCTCTCCAAGACGATCGCCTGCACGCTGCCCGCGGCGCTGATCCTGGCGATGCTCTTCAAGCGCGACAGGATCGATCTCCGCCGGCTCGCGCCGCTGCTGCCGCTCTTCGTCGTCGGGATCGGCCTCGCGCTCCTCACCTCGCACTTCGAGCACCACGGCAACGTCAACGCGACCGGCCCCGAGTTCGAGTACAGCTACCCCGACCGCCTCCTGATCTCGACGAGGGTCCTGCTCTTCTACCCGTGGAAGCTCCTCGTTCCCTGGCCGATGCTCTTCTGCTATCCGCGCTGGGACATCCGGCCCGGGGAGCTGTTGCAGTGGTGGTCGGTACTGGCGGTGCTCGGGGTGGCGGTCGGCGCGATCCTCTTCTACCGCAAGGGAAACCGCGGCCTGGCCCTGTCGATCGCCTACTTCGCCGGCACGCTCTTCCCGGCACTGGGGCTGATCATCTACTACCCGATGCTCTTCTCCTTCGTGGCGGACCACTTCTGCTACCTGCCGAGCCTCGGGATCCTCGCCCTCTTCGCGGCGGTCGTCGGCTACCTGATCAGGTCCACGCGAATGCGCTGGATCGTCGCGGGGGCGATGCTCGCGGTGAGCACGGCGCTGACCGCGGTCCAGTCGTACAACTTCCGCAGCGCCGAGGCGCTCTACCGCCACACCCTCGCTCACAACGAGGGCGCCTGGCTGGTGCAGCACCAGCTCGCGGCGACCCTGATGCGGCGCGCCCTGCAGGGCGGCGCGGCGTTCGACTCCGAGGAGGTGCAGGCGGACCTGCGCGAGGCGCGCGAGCTGCTCGAGCGGTCAGTGGAGCTGCACGACACGCACTTCATGGTGCACGTCAACCTCGCCTCGGTGCTCTTCCTGCTCGGCGATCCGCGCGCCGCCCTGCCGCACGCCCTGCGCGCCAACGAGCTGGAGGACGGCTACCCGGCTTCCGTGGCGATGGTCGGTCCGATCTACCAGGCGCTGGGCGATGATGAGAGGGCCCGGGAGTGGGCCGAGCGCGCGGTGAAGCTCGACGCCAACGACCTGCGCTCGAACCTGCTGCTGGCCAAGCTCCTGATCGGTGAGGGCAAGACGGCGGAGGCGATCGCCCGGCTGCTCGCGGCGTTCGACGGCGCCGCCGATCCCGCCTCCCGTCGCGGCGTCTTGAACGAGCTCGGCAAGGTGCTGGGACCGCTGCCCGCGGATCGGTCGATCGCGGTCGTCGACGACCTGGTCCGCGCCGCCGGCGGGGATCCCGACCTGCTCAGCCTGAAGGCCTACCTCCTCCGGCGTCACGGCCGCTACCCGGAGGCGATCGCCCTGACCGAGGAGCTGATCTCGCTGGCCCGGAAGCTGGGCAACGACTCGATGGTCGCGTCTCTCACCCGGCAGCTCGAGCAGCTGCGCCAGGCGCAGCGGGCGGCGGAGTCCGGCACCGGCCCGCCGGGAGGATCGCCTCGGTGACGCGGAGTCCGATCCGGATCGTCTCCGGCGGCGACTCGCGTACACTGGCCCTCCTTCCCCCGGAATCCTCCATTTCCTCCAACCCTCCCGGGCCTGCGGCGGCACCCCTGGGCAGAGGCACCGAGAGGCCTCCCCGGACCCGATGGGAAGCGACGTGAACACCTGGACCGAAAGAGCGCTGCTCGATCACGGCCACTTCGTCCGGCGCCTGGCGCGGACGCTGGTCGCCGACGAGAACGAGGCGGACGAGCTGGCGCAGGAGACCTGGCTGGTCGCGCTGCGGCAGGCTCCAGGCGCGATCGAGCGGCCGCGGTCGTGGCTGGCGGGCGTGCTGCGCTCGCTGGCGTTCACCCGGCGGCGCGCCGAGTCGCGGATACGGATCCGCGAGGCCGGTGCTGAGCCGCGCGAGGAGGTTCGCCCGGCGGACCGCGAGGCCGAGGAGCTCGAGTCGCAGCAGTGCGTGGTGGCCGCCGTGCTATCCCTCGACCCCGTGCTCCGCGACGTGATCCTCTTGCGCTACTACCGCGGGCTTCCGTTGGCGGAGATCGCGCTGCGAAGCGGGGCTCCGCTGGAAACCGTGCGCACGCGGCTGAAGCGCGCGCACCGGCTGCTGCGGGAGAAGCTCGACCGCGACTACGGGGACCGCGCGACCTGGTGTCTCGCCCTCGCCGCGTTGAGTCCGCTGCCGGGGCCCGCCGCCGTTTCCCCGGGGGCCACTTCGTTGACCGAGCTTGGAGGAGTGATCATGAGCTGGAAGTACGTCGCGGTCGCCGCCGCCGCTCTGCTGGTGCTGCTGGGCATCTTCTGGGGGCTGCGCGCGGAGGAGCCGCCGAAGGGGCCGGCGAGCGAGCCGCCGGCGGCCGAGGCGATGGTGGAACTCGCTGACGCGGAGGCGCCGACGCCGGGCGAAACCGTCGCGGTGGCCGAGATACCGGAGAGCCCGGGACGAGAGGAAGTGGCCGTAGCTCCAGCGCCGGACGGTTCCGATCCCGATCCAGAACCCGGGATCTGGCTGGTGGGCCGATTGGGCGGCGGTGAGGTGGAGACGGCAGACCCGCTCAGGTTGGTCGTCGACAGCGCTCGGAGACACCCGTGGGTCGGTGACGACGAGGTCGAGGAGAACAACCTCCAGCTCGCGCTCGAGCCGCCGCTCCAGGCCGAACTCGCGCTGGGCCGCCCTTTCGAGGTCGACCTGACCGAGCTCTTCGAGCGCGGTGAGGTCACCGCCGAGGTCGAGCACCTCGGCGACAAGGACTTCGAGGCGATCTACGACCCCGAGCAGCCGATCGAGGCCCTCGAGCTTCTCGGACGGCACGACCGATTCCTGCCGCTGGCGCGGCGTCTCGAGCTCGATCCCCGACTCTTCCAGCGCTACCTCGAGGGGGAGCGCGTGGAGATCGAATTGGATCTCTGCCTCGAACCGGTGGGAACGACGATCGAGGGGCGCGTGGTGTTGCCGGAGGGCGTTCGTCGGCGCCCGATCCACGTGGCGCTGTTCGGTTTCGACAGTGACTTCAGCGCCCGCTTCGGCGGCGCCCCGTTGCCGTCGGCGAGGCAGCACGTCACCTGTGATCGCGAGGGGCAATTCGTGGTCAGCGTGTCCCGGGCGGGTCGGGTCGTGCTCGTGGCCGGAACGGACGTCCACCGGGCCCCGGTGCTGCGCCCCGCGTCGCAGGTGCTGGAGATCGAGCTCGGACGGAGCCTGCAGCTCCCGCCCATCGAGCTCTCCGCAGGGGAGAGCATCGCCGGCGAGGTGCTCGAGGTCCCGGGTGCACGGATCAGGTACGGGGTGCGGGCGTCGCTCGTTGGCGCCGCTGAATTCGAGTACCACCTGAACTACGACGGGCGGACCACCAGCCTGAAGTGGATCGACGAGGCTTTCGAGCTCCAGAGCGTCGTCGAGCGAACCGTGGGCGGGGGGAGCTTCCTGTTCCAGGGGCTCGCCCAGGCGGAGTACGAGCTCACCAGCACCGAGTACGGCAACCGCTCGTCCGGCGGTGAAGAGGCGATTCCGGTCGCTCTCTTCGAGGGGGGTGGATTGCAGGGCGACTCGATCGGCGGCTTGAAGGTGAGGGCGCCGGCGATCGGCGTCGCGCTCGATCCCCGTCCCGACCTCGCCGGATTCCAGGTGCTTGGAGACGGGCAGCCGCTCGGCCGTGCCGTCGGGAACCTGGTGTGGGAGCCGCGCTCGGGGGGGATGGCGCTCGGCGGCCGGCTCGAGACCGACGAACGGGGCAGGGCCCGGATCGCCATCGGCAAGGGGATGGAGCTCGACTGCTGGGTGGTCTTCTCCGCGCCGGGCTGGCTGCCTCACGAAGCGCTCAACGCCGCGGAGTTCTTGAACGGCGAGGAGGCCTTCACCCCCGTCGAGCTCCAACCCGGCGGGACGCCGGTGACGCTACGATTGCAGGTGAGGCGGCTGGACGACGGCCCGGTGGGTTCGACCAACGTCTCGCTGTGGCCCTGGCCTGAGGGCACGGTACGACCCGACGGGGCAGGGAGGCAGCGGCAGGCTCAGCTGAGCGGCTTCTCCGACTGGCTGGAGCCGGAGATGGGCGAGTTCCGGATCGAAGGGTTGCAGCCCGGGCGCTACTGGTGCCGGTTGCTGCCGAGCGGCAGGCGCGGAGTCGGGGCGCCGTGGCGGACGACCCGCTTCGAGCTCCACCTGCCGGCGCGGGCCGAGGTCCACCACGTCCACGAGGTGGGGCCGGGTGCCCACGTGCGCGTGCTCGGAGCGGGGCTCGAGACCCGCCACCTGAGCCTCCGGACGCCGGAGGGTTGGACGGTCTGGACCAACTTCCGTGAGTCGGATGGTGGTGCCTTCCAGACCACCGACCCGATCGATCCCGGTGAATACGTGCTGCGAATCGGCCTCCCCGGAAACGCCGTCGAGCTGGAGTTCACCGCGGTCGACGGCGAGGTGACGGAGCTGGGTCTGGACGACTGACGCCGGTGCCTCAGCCCAGCGTCAAGCGATCTCGTCCTCGCCGCTTGCTCTCGTACAGCAGCGCGTCTGCGCGCTTCAGCAACGACTCCTCGGACTCACCTTTCCGGGCGAGCGTGGCCCCGATGGAGACGGTGACCTGCAGCCTCTCCTGTCCGTCGAGCAGATAGGACTGCTCGACCAGGGCGCGGAGACGTTCGCCGAGGTCGGTCAGGACTTCCTCGCTGGCGGCATTGATCACTCCGACGAGCTCGTCACCGCCCCAGCGCCCGATCAGGTCGAAGGGCCGGGAGTTCGTCACCAGGGTCTTGGCCACGAACTGCAGCACCCGGTCACCGAGCACATGCCCGTGCGCGTCGTTGAACCGCTTGAAGTGGTCGATGTCGAAGAAGAGCAGGCCGAAGGAAAGACCGAAGCGGCTCAGCTCCGCGAAGCGGCGCTGGATCTCCCGCTCCAGGTAGTGTCGGTTCGCCAGGCGCGTCAGACCATCGAGCAGCGCGATCCGCTCCAGCTCCTGGATTCGCTGCGCGGTGGCTCGCTGGCCGGTGAGGTCGGTGAACAGCTCGACTGCACCCAGCACCTTCCCGTACCGATCGGTCAGCGGGCTGACCCGGGTCAGGACCGGAATTCGGTGCCCGTCCTTGTGCCGGAGGATCATCTCCAGCTCTCGGGGACGGCTTTCCTTCATGGTCGCCTCGAACGGGCACCTACCGTGGCAATGGCAGCGACCCGAGTCGTCGACGTGGGTCAGGAGATTGTCCGAGCAGCACCGGCCGATCACCTCGTCGGCGCCAAAGCCGGAGATGCGCTCGGCGGCCGGGTTCCAGTACGTGACCTTCCGGTCCCGGTCGACCATGTACAGGCCGTCGAAGAGGTCCTCGATGATCCCCGTGAAGGACTCACTGTCCAGGTTTCTCAGCTCGCGTACGACCACGATCCTCCGGTGTTCGAGCGGCAGGAGGGAATAGCCGGAGGGCCCGCGCCGCATTGGGGGCCTCCTCGCAGGGAGGATACGAGTGCTAAGCGGAAAAACTGACCGACGAGTCGGGCGGAGGCACGATTCTCTTTCCGGTCGAACCTGATTCGAGAATCGAACAGCGGATCGACCGACGCCGGGTGGACACATTCCCCGGAATCACGGCTCATCGGTGCCCACCTGGGAATCGCGGCGATTCCACATCCGGATCATCGCAGCGAGATGCCCGGAGAGCAGCCCGAGGGCTCCAGGTCAGCTACTGTACCGCGAAGATCAAGGCGCCCAGGTGATGGCGTAGCCGTTGGAGGCGTTGAACTCGGCACTGCAGGGCGAATTGTCCGGGTTGCGGTACCAGAGCTGGTAGTACTTGGTGTCCCCGGCCGTGACGTTGCCCGCCTTCACCGAGATCGGCGTCGTCCACGCGGAGGTGTCGGAGTAACCCGTCGCGTCGGAGAACCGAACGCCGAGCCGCTTCAGCTGACCCCCGGCGCACTGCAGCCCGTCCCCCCAGATGTTCCCGGGGCTGAGGTCGTTGTTCGCCTGGAAGTACAACCCGCTCTGGTTGTTCTCGGTGTGCTGACCGACCAGCACCAGGGTGTCGCCCGTGACGCTGGCGGAGCCGCTGGCGCTCAACATCGCGCCGGAGGCGTACTGCCCATTCGCGCAGCCGGCGGTGGGGAGCGAGCCGTCGTTGAGGTTGCCACAGGGGCACGGCGTGCCAGAGCCGTCACCGAAGCAGTACGCCCCGCCGAAGTCGCAGGACTGGAGGCCGACCTCGATGTTGTCGAGCTGGTTGGTCGCGCCCTCGAAGTGCAACCAGACGCCGTTCCAGTTGACCGGGTCGGCCGCGTCCCCGGAGCCGGGGGACAGCTCGAGGTCGACGCCTTGCAGCCCGGCGATCGGCGTCCAGCTCGTCTCGCCGTTGGTCAGGTTCATGTAGTCGACGCTGCCCGACCCGCTGCCCGCGTTGGCCGTGAGATCCATGACCAGCCGCAGCCTCAGCCAGTCGCCTCCGCCCGAGCCCCCGGCGTCGCTCAGCGGAACCGTCGTCTTGTTGCCGGCGGCGGAGACCACGGTCACCCCGA
Source organism: uncultured Planctomycetaceae bacterium (assembly GCA_964496575.1). Lineage (GTDB taxonomy): Bacteria > Planctomycetota > UBA1135 > UBA1135 > CAZCAC01. The sequence goes on from CAZCAC010000089.1 coordinate 17,104, forward strand.
CGTTGGCGTGGGAGCCGACGAGGAGACGCGGGCCGCGCTCGCCCGCTTCACTGCCGCGGACCTTGCCGTTGCCGTCCAGGTCGTAGGCGGGCCCGGAGGAGTTGCCCCAGTAGCCGACGCCGAAGTCGGCCTGGTAGAAGGCCGAGGTCTCGCTGCCGGTGAAGGTCGGGATCGCGTAGTTCGCATCGTTCAGCCGCGAGGCATCGCAACCGAAGCCGGGACCAGACGCCTCGAAACGGAGCGCCTGGGTCCCGTCGTAACCCAGGGTCGCGGTCACGCCGCAGTCGACTGCGACGTTGTAGGACTCCGCGGTCCAGCCGTCCTGGCCGTCGAGGGGAGTGAACGGGGCCACGTCGTCGCCGGCCAGGCCGTTGAGGTCGTAGAGATTGCCGCAGGACTGAGCATCGGCGCTTCCGGGGAGGAGCGCGGCCAGGAGGAGTCCGAGCACCGAGCACAGAGATTTCGAACGCATGACTTCCAACCTCACGTGTTGATGTGGAACCGAGGGCAGGCCGCCCAAGACGGGCGGTGAGTCCAGCGTATCCCGTGGGGCGGTTTGCGGGGGGCGTTTTGCGTCCATTCTTCGAGCGTTGAGGGTGACCTCCTGAACCGCGAGTATCGTTTGTCGGGTGGGGCCAGGAGGGGCCGGAACTGGAGCTGATGACCGGCTGACGCCATTCGCCTCGCGAGCATCGCGGGGGTTCTGGGGTAGGGGAATCCAGATAAACACAGAGGCACAGAGACACAGAGCCTCACAGAGACCAGAAACCAGAAACGAGAGACCAGAAACCAGAAGAAGATAGATATCAGAAGAAGAAGCAGCAGAAGAAGATATCGGCGAAGCCGATATCTTCTTCTGCTGCTTCTTCTGTTACCTATCTTCTTCTGGTCTCTGGTCTCTGTGAGGCTCTGTGCCTCTGTGTTTATCTGGATTCCCGAAACCCAGCCCGACTAAGGCACAGCGATAGTCTCTTGCACGTCCCGTCCCTTTTGTCCACTCCAGCCGACGGTTACTTCCCCACTCCCCCGCACGATCCAGCGAACGTGAACCTCGCCACGGCCGTCGATGCCGCTCTCGCGAACCAGGCGCCAGGGCTCGCGCGCGGCCAGCTCGATCCGCGCCGGGCGCCAGCGGTCGCTGCGCACCCCGCCGGCGAGCACCTCGATCCCGGGGCCGGAGAGGGTGAGGAGATCGGGGGTCCCGATGCCCATCTCGGCGGCCCGCGCGGTGCGCGTGGGGATCAGGTGCCGGTTGCGGAAGATCACGTCGATCGCGTGGAGTCCGTCGCCCAGCGCCTCGACCTCGGCGTCCTCGATCACCACCTTCGGCATCGCCGCCGCGTGCGAGATGCAGAACAGGGCGTTGCGGTGCAGCATCTCCTCGATCAGGAAGGTGGGGGGCACGCGGCCGACGTCCTTGCGGAAGCCGCCGATCTCGACCTCGCCGAACAGCGGGTGGTCGTACGGGTGCCAGTCGATGAAGCCTCCCCCGAGGAGCAGGTTGTCGTCGAACCAGGTGCGCTCGAGCGTGCGCGCTTCCCGGGCCCTGCGCCGCGCTTCCGGGTCGCTCCAGTCGATGCTGGCCCGCGGCGGCTTGTCGGGGAAAAGACGCGAGCTCGCCCACAGCTCGTTGGTGAAGGAGATGATTCCCAGCCCCTCGTACGCCCAGGTGCAGAAGCCGCCGAAGACGGTGTAAAGGTCGTCCCACAGGATGTAGTAGCCGTAGAAGGGCAGCATCTTCTCGCCCTCGGCGCCGAGCTCGTCGTAGACGCGCAGGTCGCGCCACGGGTACTCGCCGAAGCTCTCGGTCCCCGGTCCCCGGAGGATCATGCCCCCGGCGTTGTGGAACGACTGCACACCGGCGATCTCGGGGTGCGCCAGCAGGTATTCCGCGATGCAGCGCGTCTCCGGCCAGTACAGCGGGATCGGGCCGGCGCCGTACTGGACGTGATCGGGGCGCCACACCGAAGGCCACGCGCGGTTCATGTCGTAGCCGCCCGCGCCGTCCTCGTTGATGCGCCCGTCGCCGTCGTTGTCGATCCCCTCGCGCCCGACCAGCAGCCAGTCCCCGCGGTCGCCAGCGCTGTTCTCCGGCACGGGGACCATGATCCGCGGGTCATCGGGGTCGAGGCGGTGCGTCCCCTCACCGGGCACGTACTTGCGCATCGAGACGATGTGCCCGTCGCCGTCGAGGTCGTCGTAGCCGTCCTCGTCGAAGAGACCGTCGCGATCGTTGTCGACCGGCTCGTAGCCGGTGCGTGACGACGAGCCGCTGTGCCCGTCGTAGATCCAGTGATCCCGCCCGTCGGGGTTCACGATCGGCAGGAGGTAGAACGCGCCGTTCTCGAACAGCTCGTCGACGCGCTCGAGGTGCCCGCGGTTCTCCAGCAGGTACCAGGCGGTGTAGACGATCACCTCCGATCCCTGGACCTCGTTGCCGTGCACGTTGGCGTCGATCCACATCGCCGGCTTGGAGCCCGCCGGGCCACTCTCCGGGTCGTTCAGGGTGTAGACGCGGATCTCGCGTCCCTCGACGCTGTGGCCGATCACCTCGTGCGAGAGGAGATCGGGCCACTCCGCGGCCAGCCGGTCGAGGAGCGCGTAGATCTCGCCGACGTCGTAGTAGCGGTTCCACGGGATCTCCACCCGCGGCTGGTGGCCGACGCCGGTTCCGGGGAAACCGCCCTCGTCCTGCGGCGAGGTGAGGGGGAGGGTGAGAGCGAGGGTGAGGGTCAGGGCGAACATCAGCGCACCTCCACTTCGATTCTCGTGCGAGCCGAGCCCGCGTTGTCCGATTCGACGAGCACCGAGATCGAGCCGACCGAGTCGGTTCGAACCAGCCAGCGCTCTTCCGCCCGACCGCCCGACGCGGGAAGCGTGGTCACCACCTCGAGGGCGTTCCCCGAGAGCAGGGTCGCTCCGTCGGGCAGCTCGAGCTTCACCCGCGCGCCGCGCACGTGACGCGTCCGGCGCGCCGCCTCGATGGGGATCGGCACCATGGCGTCGTTCTCCAGCGTGACGCGCAGCTCGTACAGCCCGTCGGAGAGCTCTTCGGCCACCGCCTCGGCGATGACGATCCTCGGCAGCACGCGGCCCAGCTCGAGCAGGAAGGCGCGCTCGCCGCCGGCGAGCCCGTCGGCCACCCCGGGTGGGGGCTCGATCAGCGCGTAGGGGGCGAAGCCGCCGATCTCCACCGGACCCAGCTCGGGGTGCTGGAACGCGCGCCAGCCGAGGTGGGCGCCGGGACGTCCGTTGGCCTCGAGCCACGCGAGCCGCCGCGCGTCGTCGGAGGGCTCGGGAGCCTCCTCTCGTTCCGCCTCGTCCTCCCCGGAGCTCTCCTCCTCCTCGGGGCCCGGATCACCGCGCCGCCGGTCGCGCTCCTCCTCGAGCGGGATCGTCCAGGGATTCACCGCCACCGAGAGCAGGCCGCGGTGATGATACGCCCAGGCGTGGAAGGCGGCCTCCTCGTCCTCCTCGCCGGCCGGCTCGCGACCGGTGAGCTCCTCGTAGCGGCGGCAGAGCTCGGAGTAGAGCGCGTGGTCACCCTCGAGGGTCCCCTCCGGCTCCTCCGCACCGCTGCCCCGCGAGCTGCCGCGCGATCTGCCGCGAGGCTCCTCGTCGCCCTCGCCTCGTGACGATCGGCTCTCGCGCTCCTCGAGATTCGTCGCCGCGCCGTAGGTCAGGACGGCGGCGATGTCGCGGTGGTTCAGCACGAACTCGGCCAGCGCCCGCGCCGCCGGCTCGCTGGTCGGATAAGTCCCGCCGCGCGCCTCGTGCGCGGTCCAGCGGTGGGAGAAGTTGCGGTTGATCACGCCGTCGAGGGGCGGATCCTCGGCGACCGCCTCGTCGCCGTCGGTGTCGCGCCCCTCGCGCCAGAGCTTCCACTTCCCGCGCTCGCCCCGGTCTCTCTTCGCTTCCACGAGGATGCGAGGATCGGCGGGGTCCTCGAGCCACTCGCCCTCGGGATCGAGCACGCGCATCCAGGTCACCAGCCCGTCGCCGTTCACGTCACCCGGAGCGTCCTCGCCCTCGCGGCCGTCGCGGTCGTTGTCGACTCCCCGGCCGCTGCTCTCTCGTTCGAAGAGCGGCCTCTCGAAGCGCGCCTCCGCGGCGTCGGGGTCGGCGCGCGGGACGACGTACAGCGTCGTGCTCTCGAGAAAGGCCGTGACCGACTCGTCAGCTCCGTGATCGGCGACGAGCGAGTGGGCGTGGCCGAGAGCGAGCGCGCTGGTGTAGACGTGCGCCCCGTCGACGTTCCCGACCAGGAGGATCGCCGGCCGCCCCGGCTCGAGCTCTCCGGCGGCGATCCGCAGCGCGCCGATCTCGCGACCGGCGCGCGAGGTGCCCACCTCGAGGTAGCTCACCAGCTCGCCGGAGCGCTCGGCCAGCGACTTCATCGCCGAGGTGAGCCCCTCGTGGTCGAGGGGATCGACCGGGGCGAGGCTCGCGGGGTCGTCGCCTCGAGCGGCTCCGAGCGCACACGAGAGGGCACAGAAACTGAGCGACACACCGAAGAGCTTGAAGGCGCGGGGGATCATGCTCGGGACTCCGGTCGTTGAGAGAATGCAGCGGTTTCGAGGCTTCGATTGTAGGTGCGTCCCCGCCCACCCGGGTCGAGCCGAATCGGGTCGGAGCCCCGCGAGGGGCGGTTCTTACCGATCCGTGACCCCTGGCTCCCGATCCTGCGGCACACCCGGGGCGCGAGCAGGACTCCACGCCCCTGGCGGCTCGCCCGGAGCGGGCAAAAAAGCGGCGAGGTCGCGCCGAATACCGGGGCGGTTGCAGCGAATCGCGATGGCGACGGTCTTTTCGCCGGCCCTCATCACCAACGCGAATCCGGGCTGGAGAGCCCGGGGGCGATCCGTGCTAGGATTCCAGCCGCCCGAGGGCCCGACTCGAACCGCCAACGAACCCACGTGAGGCAGCCATGTCAGAAGTGACGGACAATCCCCCCACCCCCCCCGAGGAGCAGCCGGAGAAGACCACCGGGCTGAAGAAGGAGTCGATCTGGGAGATCTACTACCCGAAGGGTCTCGATCAGGACAAGCGCGCCGTCCCGGTGGCCAGTTTTCCGATGATCATCTACTTCTGGCCGTCGCTGTTCATCTTCATGATCTGCGGCATCCTCCAGGCGATGCACTCGGGCTCGGACTACATGTCCGGGACGCTCGGCTGGTGGGCGACCGGCGCGCTCGCCTTCAACCTGCTGGTGATCGTCACCGACCTGTCCCAGAAGAAGTTCATCATCGCGATCCTGGGGATCGTGGTGATCGGGCTCCTGCTGTACATATCGGGTCAGAAGGAGATGGGCTTCGTCTCCAGCCTCGGGGGTTGGATCGGCGGCTGGGAGCTCCTCTACAGCACCCACGCCTACTTCGTGATCGCCGGCTTCCTGTGGTTCTTCATGATCCTCGGACTGCTCCAGCCGAGGCTGAACTACTGGCGCCTCGAGCCGAACGAGTTCACCCACTACATCCAGCCGTGGGGACGTGATCAGTCGATCCCGCGACAGGGCAGCACCGTGACCCGCGAGATCCCCGACGTGCTCGAGCTGCTCCTGACCTTCGGCGGCGGCACGCTGGTGATCCGCCGGGAGAACCAGGTCGTGGCCCGGATCGAGCACGTGCCCTTCCTCGGCCGCCGGATGAAGGCGATCGAGAAGATGCTCGGGGTGACCCGGGTCCGGTCGATCGACTGATCGGCGAGGGGCCACCGCACGGCCAGGCGAGGGGGGTTCCGCTGCGAAACGCCCCCTGGCGAGTGAGAGAGCGTCCCGGGGGCGGGGCGCTCTTCACGTGCATGTAAATGCTCTGGTCATCGCCCTGGATTTCTGGAGAATACGGCCGAGTCTGTAATGCGGCCCACGCGTCGCCCAGCCCTCGAGCTCCCCACAACCGCCGATATCGAGCCCGCCATGCTCCGCCCCCTCCTCTTTCTGTTCTCCCTGCTGCTGATCCTCCCCGTCGCCTTCTCCCAGTCCAAGGAGGAGGTGAAGTTCCTCGAGAAGCAGGCGGACCGCCTCCACGACTACGCCGAGGACGCCTACAAGGCCGGCTTCCCCAAGATCGCCAAGAACGTGTGGTTGATGCTGCTCAGCGAGTACGAGCCCGACCACGCGAAGGCGCGCAAGGCGCTGGGCTACGAGAAGGTGGGGGACGCCTGGAGCATGAAGCCCGGGTTCGTCTACAAGAAGGAGGACAAGCCCGATCCCGCCGCGGCGAAGAAGCTGCAGAAGCAGTGGGACAAGGTCTCGGAGAAGATCGCCGGCGAGCACAAGAAGATGGCCCAGCAGTACGAGAAGGCAGGGCGGACCGACATGGCCCGGCGCCACTTCGAGAAGGTCATCTTCTTCAACGCCGACGACGAGGAGGCGCAGAAGGCGCTGGAGCACAGGGAGGTCGCCGGCCTGACCGGGACCGACCTCGAGCAGACGCTCTACAAGCGGTCGATCACGATCGCGGACGCCGTCGAGGTGCAGGCGCGCCAGGACTACGAGGTCTCCGAGGTCGACACGGAGTCGAAGCACGAGTTCCTCGAGAAGGCGAAGGTGAAGTACGTCACCGTGACCACCGAGCACTTCACCATCCGCGGGGACTTCGAGCCGGAGCTCCTGCAGGAGGCCGGGCGCTACGCCGAGCGTGCGATCCGGGTGCTGGAAGTCGCCTACGACGGGTTCAAGGGGTTCCGCGACGACCCGAAGTACTGGATCCGCGACTGGGCGATGTTCAAGGACAAGGACACCTACGTCCAGGTGCTCCAGGCCAACGCGGAGCTGTTCGATCCGGCCCGGCTACAATTCATCATCGAACAGACCAGCGGGTCGCAGCTGGTCGACAATGACAATCGCCTCTACCTGAAGATCTCCGCCCCGCAGAATGAGCAGGGGATCTACGACTCGGCGGTGCGCAACGTCGCCAGAGCGTATTCCGGTTTCAACGCCGACGCGCTGCAGGAGGGGATCGGCCACACGTTCGTCGGGATGATGTTCAACAACAACCGGCGCTTCCTCGTCGACCGGGAGACCCAGCTGCGGACCACCACTGGGGAGGAGGATCTCGACAAGTACTCCCCGAACATGGACACCTGGAAGGACCTCGCGCTGGAGCAGGCCTGGCAGCTGAGCGAGGGGACGCCGGCGGCGAAGCTGCCGCTGATCACCGCCGACAAGTTCCCCGACGACGCGCGGATCAAGTCGTGGTCGTTCTGTGACTACCTGGTGCGGCGCGACCCGAGCCTCTTGCTGGACCTCAACCGTATGCAGGACCAGCGTCACCCGATCACCGTCGAGGAGAAGTTCACCGAGCAGCACGACGGCCTCTCGATCGCGCAGCTGGAGAAGGAGTGGAAGGACTTCTGGACCGGGGCGAGCCCGGTGATGAAGGCGATCCAGGCCAAGACTCCCCCGCTCAGCTCGGTGAGCAAGGACGTCAAGAAGTGGCTCGAGGCCTTCAACAAGGCGCGCCAGGACGTGATCGATGGCACGCCGCCCGTGAGCTGGAGCGACGCCTATTCGGGGCGCTGCCGCGAGCACGTCGAGTACCTGCTTTTGAACGAGGAGGAACGGGGTCCGGGGCGCGAGCAGATGCAGAACATCGAGCTGGAGGGCGGCTCGCACCTCGGTGACATGTTCGCCCAGATGGCGCTGATCTGCACCGACGCGGGCAAGCCGAAGGCGGTGTTCAAGAAGTGGCGAGACTACCCCGGCTACCGCGATGCCCTCATCAGCAATCGGCTGAAGATGATCGGCCTGTACTCGCAGGACGGCATCCTGGTCATGGACTGCATCCGGGGCGTCGGTCGGGCGCCGGCCGGCTCGGGCGGGATGGTCGCTTACCCGGTGGGGAGCCGCGAGGCCTACCCGACCAAGGTAAAGGTGGCGGAGCTCGGCCCCGAGCTCCAGGACCTCCTCGAGAAGAACGGCCTGGGGGAGGCGACCGAGGTCGGCTACCCGATTTCCCTGCACCAGTTCGGCAACGGTGGTCTCGCCGGCAACCCGAGCACCTACAAGTGCAAGGTGACGATCCTCGGTAAGGAGGTCGAGGGGATCCTCCACCACGCCGACGGCGGCTTCAACCGCCGCACCTCGGCAGCCGGGATGGTGGTCTTCTATCCGATCAAGCCGCTACGCAAGGGCGTCGAGGTCGAGGTGATCTGGACCTTCGAGACCGACGGGCACTACCAGAAGGTCGAGAAGAAGTTCAAGACCTGATTCCGAAGGCCACGGAGGGAACGGAGAGCGCAGAGGCTTCACACAGAGAGCGCGGAGAGCGCAGAGATCAGAAGCAGACAGGTATCAGAAGGCTGAATGAAGCGCTCGCAGCTGAAGCGAACCTGCCTTCTGATACCTGCCTGCTTCTGATCTCTGCGCTCTCCGCGCTCTCTGTGTGAAGCCTCTGTGCTCTCCGTCCCCTCCTTCGCTCAGTAACTCCGAAGCGCCCTCTTGGCGAACACCTTGGTGGTGATCACCACGCCGTCGCGCAGGAGCCAGCACTCGCACCACTCGCCCTCCTTGGTCGCCCGGGGAGCGAGGGCGTCGTGGAGCTGCGTGATGTTCTCGAAGCGGACCAGCTCGTTCTGCTCGCCGGTGATCGTGCGGGTGACGACGTTCATCCCCAGGACGAGGTCGTCGGGCAGCACCTCGAGGTCGTGGTCGTCGTCGATCGAGTACGCGCGGACGACGCGCAGCGCGCCGTTCATCAGCTGCTTCGGAATCCCCGAGGTGTTTCCGGTGTAGGCCTGGTACAGCGCGACGGAGGCGTCGCGGACCAGCGCGGTCTCCACGGCGTAGTCGACCTCCACGACCTCGATCCCGCACTGGCGGAAGATCGTCCAGGCCTCGAAGGAGAGCGGGGTCACCTCGAGGGTGAGCTCCTCGCCGTCGCGCTCGAGGACGAACGGCACCGGGACGCCGGCGGTCATCTTCAGCCGGGCCTGGGCGAGGCTGAGGCCCTTCGCGAGGGCCTCGCCGCCGACCTTCAGCAGGATGTCGTCCTCCTCGATCCCCGCGTCCCTCGCCGGGCTCGGGGACTCGACTTCCTCGACGACGAGCTTTCCGCGCTTCTCCTCGACCCTCAGGCCGAGGTAGACGCTCCGCATCTTCTCCGCGGAGAGGAGCTTGTCGCTGAAGACATCGCGCGCCCGGTTGACCGGGATCGCCAGACCCCGGCCGGTGCTCCCCGCGCTGTTGATGCCGATGAGGTGCCCGTTGAGGTCGAGCAGCGCGCCGCCCGAGTTCCCGGGGTTGATCGCCGCGTCGGTCATCACCATGCCGTAGTACTTTCGCAGCCGGCCACGGATCATGACGTTCTCGTCCAGGCCGCTGATGATCCCCGCGCTGACCGTGTCGGCGAGGCCGTGGGGGTTGCCGATCGCGACCACCGGCTGACCGTACTCGAGGTCGTTCGAGTCGGCCATCGGCACCGGGACCAGCTTCTCCCCCGGTTCGAGCTTCAGCTGGAGCAGTGACAGGTCGTCGTCGCGCGAGGTGCTGAGCACGTCGGCGATGAAGCTGCGGCCGTCGGGCAAGCTCACCTCGATCCGGTAGTCGGGGTTCTGGCCGCGGCCTTCGCGGAACATCGCCCCGTCGACGACGTGCCAGTTGGAGATCGCGAGGCCGGTCTCGTCGATGACCACGCCGGAGCCCATGCTCTGGAGCTGCCACCCCGTCTCTTCGGAGCCGCCACCGAAGGGATCGAAGCCCTTGGACTCCTTCTTGACCGCCTTCTGGACGTGGATGTTGATCAGGGAGCCCATCGTCGCCTCGACCACCCCGACCGCGCCGGTGCGGCGAGCCGCGAGCTGTTCCTCGCTGCAGGCCGGGATCTCCCCGGCGCTCTCGGGGGCGTACGCCGCCCACGCCTCGGCGAAGGTGGAGCGGGCCCGGGCGATCGACGCGGCGAAGCCGAGGTAGCTCTCGCCGAAGGGGCCCTTGGTCGCCTCGGGCTGCTTCACGGCGACGCCGAGCAGCTTCCCGTCGCGATCGACCAGCGCGCCCCCCCAGACCCCGGAGTGGATCCAGGAGGCGACCTGCACGAAGTGTCCCGACTCGGCGGGGACCTCCTTGCCCATCGCGGCGAGCATCGAGGCCCACGGGCTGCTGATCTTCCGCTCGGCGACGGAGAGCACGCCGACGGTGGTCACCGGCGTGCCTCCGAAGGGGCGGCCGACGACCGCGACGAGCTCCCCGGGCATCGACTGGGCCGGGTTCGAGAGCTCCGCCGCAGGCAGCGCGACCCCCTCCGGCAGCTCGGCGAGGAGCAGCGCGATCTGCTCGAGGTGGCTGATCTCCAGGAGCTTGGCGGGGTACTCGGTCCCGTCGGCGAGGCGGATCACGGCGGTCTCGTTCTCCCCCTCGAAGAGCGTCGAGGTGGTCAGGATCAACCCCTTCGCGTCGACGATCACCCCCGAGCCGAGTCGCTCGGAGATCCGCAGGGCGTGCGGATCCCTGGGGGCCCGCTCCGGCGGGTAGTCCTCGCCGCCGGCCCAGACTCCGACGACGCTCCCCGCGACCGTCTCGATCGCCGCGGGCGCGGGCTCGGCGGCCGCTTGTTCCGGGGCGACGGGGGGAGCGGTCCCTTCGCTCAGCCACTCGCCGAAGGCCTCGAGGATCGCGTCGCTGCAGACGATCACCGCGTAGTCCTCGTTCACCTTCTTCTCCTCGCCCTCCTTCTCCTCCTCGAAGTTCTCGGGGAGCGCCTCGATGTGGGAGCTGTTGTGGAGCCCCAGCATCCGGCCGGCCGCGTCGAGCAGCGGCCCGCCGTCGAGGTTGTCGTGGAAGCGCGTGTCGCTGAGCACGTGCTCACTCGCCTCGAGCGTCGCCTCGCGGAGCAGCACGGGGCCGCCGGAGAATGCGAGTGTCCCGGCGAAGGCGTAGTGCGAGGCGGGGGCAGGGCGGCTCATCGCCACGACGCGCTCACCGATCCTCTTGCCCTCGAGGCGGGTGATCGGGATGTAGGGCAGGACCTCGCCGCCGAAGAGCTCGAGCTGCAGGAGCGCCAGGTCGAGACGCTGGTCTCGGGCGACCACCTTCGCCGTCATCGAGCGCATCCCGAGGAGCACGGTGAGGAAGAACTCGTCGCTCTCCGATCCGTCCTCGGCGACCGTCTCGGCGATGAGGTGATCGTTGGTCAGGACCAGCCCATCCGGGCTCACGACCACGCCGGTGCCGGGGCGCTGGATCCGGACGAAGTCGTCGTCGAAGGGGGTCGGGTCCTTGGTGGTCTCGCCCTTGGCGAAGAGGACCCAGACCGTGGCCAGCGTCGGAGAAGCGCGCTCGATCACCTCGGTGACCGGCGACTGCGCGTATCCCGGGGTGAAGACCCCGAGGATCGAGAGGAGGGGAAGAGCGAGGGCGAGCCCGCGAAGGCGTGAGCTGCGGAGGAGGGGGGTCTTCATCGAGTTCACTGGGTCACTTCCCGGCGGATTTGATCTTCTCGTTGCGTTCGAGGCGAGCGATGCACAGCGCGAGCACCTCGAGCTGGTACTTGATCAGGTAGACGCTGCGGTCCTTGAAGACGAGGAACTGGTGGCTGAGATTCGCCTCGTACCCCTGGTACATCGAGCCGGCCCGGGTGATCCCCTTGAGCGACTGCTCGAGCAGCTTCTGCATGTCCTTGAGCGGGGGGAGGCTCTTGGCGGGCTTGGCCAGGAGCGCCGCGAGCGACTTCAGGTTCTTCGAGACGGTATCGCTCGGCTCCCACGCCTCGAGCGCGGCGAGACCCGCCCTGAGGTCCGCCTGCGTCGCCGAGAGGTCCTTCAGCTTGGCCTTGCCCGGGTCCTTGCGCTTGACCCGGACCGACGGCAGGCGCCGCTTGCCCTTGCAGACCGTGCACGCGAAGAACCCCTTGCCCTTGCAGCAGCCGCACTTGACGTCGTCCTGGTCCTTGACCTGGATGATCCCGTCGGTGCCGCAGAGGCCGCAGTCGTACCAGGCGCTGCCCTTGCAGTAGATGCAGGCCATCTCCTTCAGGGGATCCGGCGCGCGCCCGGTGCCCGCGCAGGTGCGGCACTTGGCCTTCTTCTTCCCGCCGCACTCGGCGCAGTTCGGGAGGTTCGCCCCCTTGCACCCGCGGCACTCGAGGATCTTGGCCTTGCGGCAGGTCGGGCACTCGGGGTTGACGTCCTTCCACTGCTCCAGCCCCTTGGCGTCCTTGGCGGTCTCGCGAGTGACCACGGGGTCCGGGAGCTTCTCCCGCGATTGAGCGGTCGCGGCGGGGGCGGCGAGGGTGAGGAACGCCACCAGCCAGAACAGGACGGCTGAGCACTTCATGTCGACTTCCAGGGCAAAGGGCTAGAGACGAGGACCGAGTATAGTCTCCTCCGGGGGGCAGCGGAGGGGCGGGGAGGAGGGTTACATTCCCCGTTCCTTGCGGATGCGCGACCAGGCGTCGCTGATCGCGCTCATCTTCTCGTTGGCGAACTCGGTGAAGTCGTCGGGGAGCCCCTTGGAGCGCAGGACGTCGGGGTGGTACTCGCGCACCAGCCGGCGGTGGGCGGAGCGCACCTCCTCGTCGGTGGCGGTGGGGGCGACCCCCAGGACCTCGTAGGGGGAGGTGTCCTCGGCCCCGGTCGCCGCGAGGCAGGTGGCGCGGCAGGAGTCGTAGTCCGCCGCGGAGAGGCCCATGTCGCGGGCGATCCCGCGGATCTCCGCTTCCTCGGCCGGGTGGAGGTGTCCATCGGCGACGGCGATGACGAGGAGCACGGTGACGATGTCGCGCAGCCGATCGGGCTCGCGGCGGAGGAGCGCCCCCACCTGGAGGGCGAACTCCGAGGCCGGGGTGGCGCTGTCGCGAGCAGCGTTGAAGATCCGCGCCGCCTGCTGGCGCTCCCCGATCGACATCCGCAGCGAGTCGCGGAGGAAGGCGTCGAAGGCGCCGATCTCGTCCTGGGTCACCCGGCCGTCGGCCTTGGCCACCTTGGCCGCGAGACTGGTCACGGCGACGGCGAAGGCGGTGTAGGTCTCGTTCAGGCCCAGCCGCTGCTGGCGCGGGCCGCCCGGAGCGGGCCGCGACCCCACGCCGACCTGGGACCCGATCGCCGCGCCGAGGATGGCGGCGAGCGGTCCGCCCAGGGCGAAGCCGATCGTCCCGCCGAGAATCGTGCCGAAGATGCCCATGGGGCGCAGAGTCTACCGGCGCGAGGCCCGGCGGGCAGCGAGGAAGCGAGGGGATCCGTTTCCGGGCTAGGGCGCTGTGATCTGATCGGGGGAGAGCGTGGCGAGGTAGTGCAGCATCACGTACTCCTCGGCGGTCCGCTTGGGGCCGGGGAGCGCCGCCTGCCGCCGCGCGCACGCCTGCAGGTGTCGCGCGAGGAAGAACTCGAACATCGCCAGGGCCGGGTCCGCGCTCCGATCCATGATGCGGCGACCGGCGCCGATCGTGGTCAGCTCGCCGATCGAGATGGTGCCCTCCGCCGAGCTCATCAGCCGCTCCTGGAGCTGCTCCAGCTCCTCGGTGGTCGCGCCGAAGAGGAACTCCCGGAACGCGGTGGCCTCGTCCATGGTGCGCTCGGGGCGGATCAGGAGGTCGACGAAGCGCCGGTCGCACCCCGCCTGGAGCAGCTGGAAGATCTCGGTCGTGCCGAGGAGCGTGCCGCCGGCGACGACCACCCGGCGCCGCGCCTCCCAGGTCGCGTGCAGGACCGGCAGCAGGCGGGTCAGGCGGTAGGCCGAGCGATCCCAGATCAGGAGGAGGGCCAGCACCGCCTTCTTGCGCTCGGCCCGCTCCACGCTCTCGTCCGAGGCGATGTTGGTCAGGAGCTCCCCGGCGAGGCGGATGTAGATGCACTGGCAGAGGTGCTGCTCGATCCGCGGGAGGTAGATCCCCGCCTCGGTGTCCTGGAGCGCTTCCTGGCAGACGAAGCGCAGGAGGCGGTAGAAGTTCATCTCCGCCATCACCAGCGCGCGCCCGAGCAGGGCTCGCGTGGGGAGGAACATCTCGAAGTTCGAGAGGTTGCTGGCGCTCAGCCGGTCGACCAGCGAGGAGCGATCTCGCTGGCGGCGCCCGAGGGACTGCGCCTCGAACAGGGAGGGATACCGCCCCAGCAGCGCCCCGAGCTGGTCGAGCAGGTCGACGTTCCGCTCCACGCTGAGCAGCAGCTCCTCGGTCCCCTCGACCGCGGCGACGGCGCCGTGGACGGCGCGGATGGTGGCGCGCTCGACCTGGTCGAAGGGGCCGTCGTCCAGGAACTGCAGGGGGCCCGTCGTCGTCATGCTGGGGGAGACCCATTCTACCCCTCCACACGCCGAGGCAACCTGCGACCGGCCTCAGGGGGGCTCCGACGGCGTTCTCGCTCGGATCCGGGTGAGGATTCTCCGGGGCCGCGTCGATCTCCCGGCGTCCAGATCCGGAACTCCGCCGGATCCGTGGGGTTTCGGAAAAGATTCTCGGAGGAGTTCAAATACGAGCGTAATTGAATGCCGTCTCCTACGCAGGAAATATACCAGAGTACGTACCATGCATCGGGAGGGGCGTCGTGACGGGTCTCCTCCCGATCTCTGAACCAAGCTGAGCCAGTCGTCAGGAGGAGAAGGAAATGCGCCTCGCCATAGCCCTGAGCACTCTCGCCCTCGTCGCCGCCCCTCCGGAGGCCGCCAGCGCCGGATCGCCGGCTCCCGGCCCCGCCGCGGTCGCCGCCCCGGTGACGCAGAAGTCCTCGAACCACGTCGACCGCCGCTTCGGCTTCAGCTTCGCTCCGCCGAAGAAATGGAGCAACATCGCGATGAAGACGGACGAGGCGTGGCTCACCGCGAAGTACGTCTCCGACAAGTCCTACTTCTACACCGATCCGGACACCAAGTGGACCACGGAGCACACTCCGGAGCTGCTCATGATCGCCTTCATCAAGGAGAACATGAAGAAGCGCGAGGAGGAGGTCACGGAGGAGGAGTCCGAGAAGGGCAAGGTCACGGTCATCGAGATCAACAACCCCTACAAGAGCTACGAGGACTTCCTCGACCGGACCTACTCCGGGGGGGGCTTCTACGTCGACAAGACCGAGGAGAAGAAGGTCGGCGATCTCGAGGTCACCGTCTACACGGTCAAGGTCGAGAAGCTCTCCCGCAACGGCCCCAAGCGGATCATCACCTGGATCTACCACACCGAGGACATCGATTTCGCGATGCAGATCGAGGTGCTGGAAGGGGAGTACAAGAAGCTGAAGCGGATCATGGATCGCTCCTTCAAGTCCTTCAAGGAGGTGGAGCGCACCGAGGGCAATCTGCCCACCAGCGGGAAGACCGAGGGGAGCATGTGGATCACCATCCGCGACATGACCGAGGGCGACCCGAAGGAGCGCCGCAGCAAGCGGATGGAGTCCCAGAAGCAGCTGCACGAGCGGGCGATTCGCCAGCTGCCGAAGGACTGGGACCACACCAAGGACAAGAACCTCCTGATCCTCAGCCACACCGACAAGAAGTACGCGAAGCGGGTCGGGAGCCATGCCAAGGTCTTCCTGAAGTGGCTCGACAAGACGTTCCCCTACATCAGTGACGGAGAGTACGTCCGCGCGCCGATCATCCGGATCTGTGAAAACCAGGACGAAGAGGGTGCTTTCAGCCGCGGCGTCCGGAGCGGCGGCGGAGGGTGGTTCACCAACGGGGACGAGATCGTCACTCACAAGGACGAGAGCGGCTTCATCGGCTACGAGATCGGCTACGTCAATCGCCGCCTCTTCAACCACTGGATCACCGATTGCGATCGAGAGCTCTCCTGGGCGCTGCCCGAGTGGCTGCGCAGCGGCATCTACGAGTATGTCGAGGGTGCCCGGGCCAAGGGCAACAAGCTCCAGTTCCGGGCCGACGACTGGAGCCGCGACGAGGCGCGCCTGGCGGTCGCCCAGGGCAACGCCGCCAGTCCGCGCGAGCTGCTCAGGATGACCCGGGAGGAGTTCTCGAGCTCGGACGGCGGCAGCTACTGGGGCCGGCGGAACCAGGCGGTGATGCTGGTCCGCTACCTGATGTCCCCCGAGGCGCGGAAGACCAAGCAGGCGCGGGATCTGATCGAGATCTACTTCCTGGCGCTGAAGGACGTGATCGAGGAGGAGAAGAAGAAGGAGGACGACGACTCCAAGCCCGACAAGGCACCGGAGACCGAGGAAGAGGAGGCCGAGCGCGCCAAGAAGCGCGCCGAGCAGTGGCGCTCCCGAGAGAAGGCGACGATGGACGACATCTACGAGCGGGTCTTCGGCAAGTGGACCGAGGCGGACTGGAAGGCCTTCGAGAAGGGCTACTTCGCGTTCGTCAGCTAGCCGCCAGTCTGGAGGAGAAACGATGAACTGCTCGGGAGCTCTGCGCCTGGTCTGTGCCGTGGCCGTCCTGGCGAGCGTCGCTTCGGCCGACATGCTGCTGCTCAAGGACGGCCGCATCGTCGACGGTCCGAAGATGGAGCAGAAGGAGGGCCACGTCCTGGTCCACTTCGAGAATGGTGACGTCACCGTCGGCCAGGAGCTGATCCAGACCGTCGTCATCGAGGGGCAGGACGACTTCGTCCCGACCACGGACGAGGAGAAGAAGAAGTTCGAGAAGGGGCTGGTGCCCTTCCAGGGCAAATGGATGAAGCCCGCCCAGCGGCAGAAGAAGATCGAGAAGATCCTGGCCGAGCAGCGCAAGGTGGTCGAGGAGACCAAGGCGCACTCCCGCTGGGGCAACCGCTATCAGGAAGAGACCAAGAACTTCCGCTGGGCCTTCACCATTCCCCGCCACGTCTGGGATCGGTACTCGGCGAGCCTGGAGGCCTACTACCAGATCTTCAGCAAGGATTGGAGGGCCAAGCGCGACAAGCGCAAGGCCAAGATGATGATCAACTTCTATGGCGACCGGAAGGAGTTCAACCGCACCTCCGGCGCGGGCGGCGGAGCGCTGGCCTATTTCATGTTCCTCGGGGACTACGACCTCAATTGCTTCTACGATCGGCTGGACCCCGACACCACCGAGATGGTGCTCTTCCACGAGGCCAGCCACTACATGCAGAAGCTGATCGACCCGGACTTCAGGTACCCGCACTGGCCGGGCGAGGGAATGGCCGAGTACTACGGCGGCGCGCTGTGGGACCCGGTCAAGAAGAAGCTCGAGATCGGCATGGTCCAGGAGGGACGCCTCACCGAGGTCAAGAGCGACATCAGCCTGGGCAAGTACCTCGAGCTGGACAAGGTGATCACCGAGCGCGCCTACACCGACTACACCTGGGGGTGGACGCTGGTGCACTTCCTGATGGAGACCCCCAAGTACAAGAAGGGGTTTCAGAAGTACTTCACCGGGATCGCCACCTCCAAGAAGGTCAAGCGCGTCGTCGGCGGAGCCTTCAACCTCAAGGAGATCTCCCCCGAGGAGTCGCTGCGCTACTTCAAGGAGTGTTTCAAGCTGAAGGACGACAAGGCCTTCGAGGCGCTCGAGAAGGAGTGGTACGACTACATCGAAAACACCCTGGAGGTGAGCAGCACTGCCGGCCTGGAGAAGGCGGCGGTCGCCGCGTACCGCGACGGCAAGCCCATCCAGGCCAAGCGCCTCTTCGGCGAGGCCTACGAGGCGGGCGGCATGAGCGCCCACGGCCTGCACCGCTACGCCAAGATGATCCGGCCGGAGGACAAGAGCAAGGCGGAGAAGCTGTGGCGAAAGGCGATCGAGCTGGATCCGCTGGTCGGGACCTACTACTACGAGCTGGGGCGGCTTCTCGAGAAGAAGGACGAGGACGAGTCGAAGCGGCTCAAGGAGCTGGCCAAGGAGCTCGATCCCGAGGTGGATATGTGGTCGTTCGATTTCGACTAACCGGTAGCAGGACCAGAGATCAACCAGAGAGGACAGAGAGCCAGAGCCAGAGCCAGAGCCAGAGATTTAACCACAGAGGACACAGAGGACACAGAGA
>CAZCAC010000090.1:0-34711 GCA_964496575.1 uncultured Planctomycetaceae bacterium
GCCCCTTCGAGGGGCCTTCCTCAAGCCGCCCGCTATGCGGGCGGTACCTGACTGAATTCCCGTGGTTCGACCGCCAGCTGGCCGTTTCCGCGGGAGAGAACGCTCCGCCGGTCTCGTCCCCGGCGACGGGGAGCCTGGTCGTCGAGCTCCCGGCCTCGCTGGTGATCCCGAGTCGGGGAGAGGTCCGGTTGTCGCTCACCCCGAGCAGCGACGCTACGGACGTCTCCGCCCGCGAGCTCACCACCACCTACCCCGACGGCCCGACCGCCGAGGCGTGCGGGGTCCGGGTCGAGGCGGGTGGTCGCCGCTACTCCGTGCCGGGGCTCACCGAGGGAGCGTACGAGGTGACCTTCGACCTCGCCGATCGACAGGCGAGCACCGATGCGGCCGCCTATCGCTGGGACGGGACGATCACCATCCGCGGGGGAGGGGCGGAGCCGGTGTCGATGGACTGAGCCCCCCGACCCTTACTCCCTGACGATCGTCACCTCCCGGTGTCCGCGGATCTTCCCGTACAGCGCCTTCGTGTCGTAGAGCACGAAGATGTCGAAGGTCTCCTCGGCGCCGCTCAGCTCGATGGTCTCCGGTACTTCCCATGAGTACCCGCAGGTGCCGTCTCAGCCGAAGGGCATGTCGCCCTCGGCGAGCTTCTCGCCGTTCTTGCGGGTGACGATCACCCGGGGGTCGAGGGAGAGCGCCGTCGTGTAGGTGCGGGTCTCGCCGTCGCCGTAGTCGACGGTCTCCTCCACCTGCTGCGAGTTGTCGTCGAGACCGCGGATCATGATGTCGAGCTCGGGGTCGACCAGGACCGCCGCGACCTCGAGCGTGTCGCCGGGCTTCAGCCGCAGCTCGCGCTCCGGCGAGGCGAAGAGCACGGTCGGCTCGGTGTGGAAGTCGAGGGTGAAGGGGCGATCCTCGCGGATCTCGATCCCGTAGACCCGCCTGTCGGTCCCTTTCCGCGGCCCGCCATCGACGTGGTAGTTGTCGGAGACGTGGATGGAGAGGTCGCCGAACCGGATCGACAGGCTGGCGGGGAGGTAGTCGCCGACCGGGATTCGACAGCGCTCCACCGCGCCGGGCCAGCCGCTGCTCGCCATCTCGCCGACCGCGACCGAGTGCTCCTCGCCGCGCAGTGACCCGTAGACCGTCATCGAAGAGAGCTCTCGCCCGCCGGCGCCGATCGCGAGCTCCCCAAACGCTCCGGCGTAGGGTCTCGCCGTCAGCTCGTCACCCGTCGGGCTGGGGGTGAACGCGAAGAGCGTCCCGTCGATCTCGTGCAGGGCGTTGACCTGATCGCCTCCCCACCAGCCGATCCGCGACCGCTTCTCGCTCTTCTTCGTGAGCAGCAGCTTCGTGAAGGGATCGTCGAAGCGTCGGACGGCGGAGTGGGCGTGGCCGAGGCGGAGGTCGAACTCGTTGCCGCCGACCTCGATCTCGCCCACCCAGGCCCGGGTCCCGATGAAGTCGAGGCTGCGGTAGATCGTCCCTTCGTAGTCCTCGATGACCAGTCGCGGCAGGACCTCCACCGGTAGGATCCCCGCTTCGCCGTAGTCGCACGGAACCTCGAAGGTGTCGAAGCACGCCTGCTGCACGATGTCGTCCCAGCGCCGCTTGGCCCCGGCCGGAGGGTACTTCCACAGCTCCAGCGGCTCCCCGTTCGCGAGATCGAGGTCCCGGTCGAGGTCGAGATAGAGCCGGTCGTACCCCGTGCCGGTTCCCTGCGACTCGTCGATGGCGCAAAAGACACGGGCCTCGGCCCCCTCCTCGGTGGGCAGGCCCGGGAATCTCACGGCTCCGTAGAGCGGGGCGCTCGACTCGAAGGCCGGGTAGCGGGTGACCCCCGCCCACGGCTCGGTCGTGCAGCCACCGTCCTGCCCACCGATGAAGTCACCTCGAACGCTGATGTCGAACGCCGAGACCGGGGTCAGCTCGACGACGATCTCCTCGGCCTCCGGTGGGGCGACTGGAGGCGGGAGGGACGCGGCGAGGGGCCAGAGCGAGATCAGCGAGAGAACGGGAACCACGGTTCGGACCTCCTTGGGGTCGAGTCGGTGGGGCTCGCCGATCCTACCCCGGAACGGCGAGCCGGATGCCTTCCGGATGGTGATGATCTGGCGAGGGACCGCGCTGGACGCCTATTCCCTGACGATCGTCACCTCCCGGTGCCCACGGACCTTCCCGTACAGCGCCCGCGTGTCGTAGAGCACGAAGATGTCGAGGGTCTCCTCGTCGCCATTCAGTTCGATGTCTTCCGGTACTACCCATGAGTACCCGCAGGTGCCGCTTCAGCCGAAGGGCATATCGCCCTCGGCGAGCTTCTCGCCGTTCTTGCGGGTGATGATCACGCGAGGCTCCAGCGAGAGGCTCGTCGTCATGAGTTGCGTCTCCCCATCGGCGAACTCGACGACCTCCTCCACGCGCTCCGATTCGTCATCCAGGTCCCGGATCATGATGTCGAGCTCCGGATCGACCAGCACCGCGGAGACTTCGAGGGTCTCGCCCGGTTTCAGGCGCAGATCGCGCCTCGGGGAGGCGAAGATCACGTCTGGCTCATTGCCGAAATCGAGGGTGAAGGGACGGTTCTCGCGGATCTCGAAGCCGAAGACCGGCCCACCGCGGACCCCTCGCTCCCCGCCGTCGGAGTGGTAGTTGTTCGAGATCTGGATCGAGAGCTCCCCGAACTGGATCGTCAGGTAGTAGGGGTAGTAGTCCCCGACCGGGATCCGGCACCGCTCCACCGGCTCGGGCCAACCGCTGCCCGCTTCCGACCCGATCGCCACGGCGTGCTCGGCACTGCGCAGCGACCCCTGGGCCTTCATCGTCTCCAGCTCTCGCCCACCCGCGCCAATTGCGAACTCGCCGAGCGCGCCGCCGTAGGGTCGCACGATCAGCCGCTCGCCGGTCGGGTCGGCGGCGAAACCGTAGAAGGTACCGCCGAGCTCGTGCATCGCGCTCAGTCGATTGCCGCCCAGCCAGGAGGTCAAGGAGCTGCGCTCGCTCCGCCGGGACAGGAACATGGCGGTCTGAGGGCCGTCAAAGGGACGGACGGCGGTGCGATCGTGGCCCAGGTGGACGACGAACTCGTCGCCGCCCACCTCGAAACTCCCCCTCCAGGCGCGCGTGCCGATGAACGCGAGGTCGCGGTAGATCCGCTCGCCGTCGTCGTACTCGCGGATGGTCAGTCGAGGCATCACCTCGACCGGGCGCTCCCCCGCCTCGCCGAAGTGGCAGGGGATCTCGAGGAGCTCGAAGCACGCCTGCTGGACGATACTGCTGTAGCGGTCGATCGCCGACACCGGCGGGTCCTCCAGGCGCTTCAGCGGCTCCTCGCGAGCGAGGTCGAGATCGAGATCGCGGTCGAGGTAGAGGAGGTCGTACCCCGTGCCGGTCCCGTCCGATTCGTCGAGCACCCAGAAGTACTCCCCACCCTCGTGATTGGCCGAGGAGAAGTTGACCGCTCCGTAGAGCGGCGCTCCCGACACGAGCTCGGGGTAGCCCGTGATCTCCTCGGAGGGTTCGAGTGCGCCGGACGAGCCCTCGCCACCGATGAAGTCCGCCTCCCGGCCGAGCTCGAAGACCGAGACCGAGGTCATCTCGACGACGACCTCCTCGGCCTCGGGTGGGACGAGCGGCGTTGTAGGCGGGGCGGCCAGGGTCCAGAGCGAGACGATGTGGACAGCGGGAATCACGTGTGACCTCCTGTCGGTCAGTCGGTGGGTGGCTCGGATGCTACCTCGGGTGGACGACCTGGATACCGTCGAGGTGCTCGCCCGCCTCGGAGCGAATCCGGACCGCCGCCTCCCAGCCGCCACCCCCCTGGGTGATCTTGAGGAGCAACTCGTTCTCGCCCTCGCGCAGCTCCACGTTCACGACGTCGGAGCCGAGGGACAGCCCGCGCATCGCGTTCTTGGCGTGCACCCGCTCGCCGTTCAACCAGACGATGACGCCGTCGTCACTGCCGATCTCCAGCTTCGCCGTGCACCCCTTTTCGGCGACGATCCGGGTCCTGAGGTAGCCGCAGGTGTTGCTCGCGCCCTCGATCTTGTTCAGGTCGATCTTGCCCGGTTCGACGATCGCCACACCGGGAACTTCCCGCCACTCGACCTCGCCCTCGGGTCCACCCGGCTCGGGCGGGAAGGCGACGCCGAAGATCGCGGTGCCGTCGGTGTCCTTCTTCTTGTAGGGGCCGGCGAAGTGCCAGATGGTGACGTAGTCCTCGAAGCGCTCGATCCGATCGAGCGCCGCGCCGGCCCGCCGGCGGATCTCGTCGTCCTCGGGGCACGCCTTCACCGCCCGCTCGACCGCTCCACGCGCTGCATCCTGGTGCCGGTCGCCTACGGTGTGGGCGACGGTGACCAGCGCGAGCGCCGCTTCGCGACGGGTCGCCTCGCTCTGGAGGTGGGATCCGGCCAGGAAGAGCGCGTCGGGGTGCGAGAGGCTCGCGATCCCCTCCAGCGCGCACTTCTTCAGCTCGTCGCTCTGCGCCAGCTCGAGCGATTGGCGGAAGAGCTTCACCGTGGCCTCGGGGGAGCGCCCCCCCGGCTTCGAAGCGGTGCCCACGAAGCCGCGGAACGCCGCCTGGCGCACCGCGGGGTCCGTCGTTCGCCCG
This sequence comes from uncultured Planctomycetaceae bacterium, assembly GCA_964496575.1. Lineage (GTDB taxonomy): Bacteria > Planctomycetota > UBA1135 > UBA1135 > CAZCAC01. The sequence goes on from CAZCAC010000090.1 coordinate 4,610, forward strand.
GCGAGGTCGAGCAGCGTCTCCGCCGCCACGGCGTCGGGCCACTGCGCGATCGCCTCGCGCGCGGCCGCGCCGGTCTCGCCTTCCGCGTAGACATAGCGGCTGACCGCGACCAGGGCCCTCTCGCCGCCGAAGCGTCCGAGGATGCGCAGCAGCGGCGGGATGCGGCTCTGCTCACCGGCCATGACCAGGGAGGCGATCACCGGCCCGGTGCAGGCGTCGACGTCGCCCGCGCGCTCACCGATCGCGACCACCGCGTCGATCGCCGACGCCGCCTCCTTGCGGTCGGTGACCTCGGTCGCGATGACGAGCATCTCCGACAGGTGCTCGGGGCCGGCGAGGGTGCCGATCGACGAGATGGCCGCCATGCGGACGTCGCGGAACTTGTCGTCTTTCGCCGCGGTGAGCAGCGCCTTCACCTGTTCCGTGGCGCGCCGGGCGCCGAGCGCGAGGGCCAGCTCCACGCGGACCTCGGAGACCGGCTCGGTCAGGAGTGCCGCGCCGATCGCCGCGTTCACGTTCGGCGTCCGCATCGAGCTCAGGCTGTGGCGGGCGTCCTCGCTCCCGGCGGAGGCGAGCAGCGCCAGCGAGGACACGCAGCTGTCGTCACCGACCGAACCGAGGGCGCGGATCGCGGCGGTGATGACCTCGCGATCTTCACCGAGCATCAACGCCATCACCTCGGGCGCGGCGTTGGGGTCGCCCCGCTCGGCGATCGCCTCGATCAGGAGCAGCCGCTGCTCCCCGTCGGCCGCGGCGAGCAGGCCCGCGTAGGCCAGCGTGGCTTCCGCTCCACCCACCTCGACGATCAGCTGCCGCGCGGCGCCGCTCCAGGCGGGGTCCGCGGAGGTGAGCAGGTCGGCGACGACCGGAGCGGTCTCGACCGGTTGGAGGTGGGCCAGCCCGCGCAGGCCGGCGATCCGCACGTGGGTGTGGTGCCCTTCGCGGCCGGCGAGGGCGTAGAGATCTCGGGCCACGGTGACGCTTGCCTCCGAGGCCAGCGTGTCCGCGCAGCGGAGCACTGCGTCGGCGAGGAGATCGGTCGGCGCCTTCGCGCCGGTGGCTCCCCGAGCGTCCGCCAGCTGCGTCAGGACCCTGGCCGCGGACTTGTCCCCGACCTCGCCGAGCATCTCGATGATCGCCACCGCAGTGTCGCGATCCGCCTCGACGAGCAGATCGGAGACGATCGACACGGCGGATCGATCGCGGCGTGCGCCGAGGGAGTTGATGATCCCGATCCGCAGCACGCCGTCGGTCTGACCGAGAGCATCGCGCAGCGCGTCTCCCGCCTCCTCGTCGGGGATCCGCTGGAGCGCGTAGCGCGCCATGTGGGCGAGCGACGCGTCGGTGAGGAGCCCGGCCAGCGCCGGCACGGACTCCTTCGAGCCGATCCTCGCCAGCTGCCGGCAGGCGAACGAGCGCGCGGCGGTCGTGGCCTCACCGCTCTCCACGAGGCGCGCGAGGCCCATGGCCACCCTCTTGCTCCGGCGCGGGCCGCCCTTCAGGGCCTCGCGCACCAGTCCCTCGATCTCGGTGAGAGCGACCCGGCTCGTGCCGGGCTCGTACTCGGCCGCCCGCTTCCAGACGTCGGCCTGGGTCGCCTCGGCGACGGCGGATCCGCGGAGCGTCTCGACACCCGCGTGAGCGGTCGAGACCAGGAGGGCGCCGGCGATCGTCGCGGCGATCGCGCCGCGCTTCAGCCACTGCTTCATGCTGTTGTCGATGTTCTTCATGGTGCCTACAACCTCCAGGGCTCGCGCATCGCCCGATCGCGCATCCGTTCCGATTGCGGGTCGTCCTTGAACCGCTCCTTCCGTGGATCCCACTCCACCTTGCGTCCGAGCTGCATGGCGATGTTGCCGAGGTGCGCGACGGTGATGGTGCGGTGCGCCTCCTCGATCGGCGCGATCGGTTCGCGGCGCGTCTTGACGCACTCGATGAAGTTCTTGTGGTGGCTGCCGTCGGCGTGCGTCAGCCGGATTTCGCCGGCTCCGATCTGCTCGTCGAGGAGCGACTTCGGGCCCGCGTCGATGCGCCCGCGGCTGACGAAGATCCAGCCGTTCTCGCCCTCCCACTTGACGCCGTTCTCGAACTTGTTGGTGCAGACGATCTCGACGCCGGTCTCGTACTTCGCGACGAAGCGGTAGTTGGTCGCCGCGTCCCACAGGCCGTCCTCGGGGAACTCGCCGACACCCTCCACGGAGATCGGTCCCGTCCGGGCCAGTCCGAGCCCCCAGTGCGCGATGTCGATATGGTGCGCGCCCCAGTCGGTCACCTGGCCGCCGGAGTAGTCGAGGATCCAGCGGAAGTTCCAGTGCGTGCGCTGGTCGCAGTACGGCTCCGCGGGAGCGGGGCCGAGCCACAGGTCGTAGTCGAAGCCGTCGGGGACCGGCAGGGTCGGCTGGTTCTTGGTGGTGCTGCCGCCGGGCAATCCGCAGGTGACGGTGTGCACCTTGCCGAGGCGGCCGTTGCGCACCAGCTCGCAGGCCTTCTGGAACTGGCCGCCGGAGCGCTGCTGGCTGCCGGTCTGGAAGACGCGGCCGTAGCGGGCGACGGTATCGCTCATCACGCGCCCCTGCTGGATGGTCAGGCTGAGCGGCTTCTGGCCGTAGATATCCTTGCCGGCGCGCGCCGCCTTGGTGACAACCAGCGCGTGCCAGTGGTCGGGGGTCGCCTGGACGATGGTGTCGATGTCGTCGCGGGCGAGGAGCTCGCGGAAGTCGTTGTACGAGGCGCACCCCTTGTACGTCCCGCTCGCCGTCTCCTCGGCGTACCTCGCTTCGGCCGACTTCTGCGCGGCGGTGCGCTGGACGATGTCGGGGTCGGCGACGGCGACCACCTGCACTTCGGGGATGCGGAGGAACTGACCGAGGTCCCCGCGGCCCATGCCGCCGCAACCGACGATGCCCATGGTGATCCGATAGTTGGCGGGGGGGCGCTGCAAGCCGCTCGTGGCGGTGGCCAGGGAAGGCAGCACGTACGGCGCCGCGATGGTGGCGCCGGCTCGTTGCACGAACTGCCGGCGGGTGAGGGTTCTGCGCTGGCTCATGGTGGTTCCTCAGGACGGGGATCGTCGATTGGCCCGGGGGAGAATTGTCAGACTCGCACAGGATACCCCATCCGCCCTGTTCAGTTGTGAACGCGCTGCTCGCGGTTGTGACACACATTAACACACTTCGCGCGGCGCCCCGCCGGAGCCCGACCCGCCGTCCCGCGCTCGAAAATAAGTGTCTGACGCCGTACGGCTGTCAACTCCAGGTTAAGGTACGCAGCCCAGCTGACTGCAATCAGGGTGGTCTGATGATGAGGTGCACAGGAATCGTCGCTCTCGCGCTGTTCTTCGGTCTCGGTAGCCCTCTGGAGGCGCAGGAGCCAACGGTCGGGTACGAGTCGCTCCTGCGGGAGATGCTCGACCGCGAGGCGCTCGCTCGCTATCCGGACCCGAGCTACACCTGCCGGCAGTTCTCCAGCTACGACCCTGCGTCGGTCTCCCCCGAGGAGAGCGATACGTGGTTCGCCAACGGCGACCGCGGGCACTACCTACGCGTCGAGGAGGTCGGCGACCGGAAGGAGTACGTGATGATGGACGCCGACGGTCCCGGCGCGGTGGTTCGCATCTGGTCGGCGAACCCCGCGGGGGTAATGCGCGTCTACGTCGACGGGGCGGTGGAACCGGTACTCTCGGGCGAGATGACCGAGCTGCTCGGCGGGGGCGGGGCGATCGGGCAGCCGCTGTCGGCGCAGCGCTCGAGGGGGTGGAACCTCTACCTGCCGATTCCGTACGCGAAGCACGTCAAGATCACCAGCGACGCGGGAGACTTCTACTACCAGATCAACTACCGGACCTACGCGGAGGGGACGGTGGTCGAGTCGTTCGCTGCGGACTCGCTGGAGAAGGCTGGCGATCTCCTGGAGAAGGTGCAGAAGGAGCTGGTCGAGGCGGATACAACACTACTCGAGAAGCCGCTGGGGCCGGTGGAAGTACTGGTCGCACCGGGCGGGCGGGGTGAGGTGAAGCTGCCTCCAGGCCCTCGCGCGCTGAAGAGCATCACCATGCGACTGTACGCGGAGGATGTCGAGCAGGCGCTACGGACCACAGTGCTGAGCATCGCCTTCGACGGCGAGGAGACGGTCTGGTGTCCGGTCGGTGACTTCTTCGGATCCGGAGCGGGGGTCGCGGCCAACCGTGACTGGTGGCGGACAGTGCGCGAAAACGGTTGCATGGTCTGTCGCTGGGTGATGCCCTACCGCGAGACTGTCGACGTGCGAGTACTGAATTTCGGGAAGACCGAAGTAACGGCGCATCTCGCCTTTGAGGCCACGTCCGAGTGGGAGTGGGACGACCGCTCGATGCACTTCCACGCGACGTGGCGCCAGGAGAACCCGATCCACACGCGCCCGATGCACGACTGGAACTACGTCGAGATCGAGGGCAAGGGCGTCTTCGTCGGCGACAACCTCGCCGTGGCGAACCCGAACACGACGTGGTGGGGAGAAGGCGACGAGAAGATCTGGGTCGACGACGAGGAGTTCCCGTCGCACTTCGGGACCGGAACGGAGGACTACTACGGCTACGCGTGGTGCTGCAACGAGTCGTTCTTCGCGCCCTTCCACAACCAGCCGCGCTGCGACGGGCCGGGGAACTACGGGCACACGCTGGTCTCCAGAGTGCGCGCGCTCGATGCGATTCCTTTCGAGAAGCACTTCAAGTTCGACATGGAGGTGTGGCACTGGAAGGAGTGCGACGAGGGCTACGCGGCGACGACCTACTTCTACGCGCTGCCCGGATCGACGAACAACCGCGAGCCGCTGCCGGAGGAGGCCACGCGCGGCCTGCTCGATCCTCCGCCGCTGCCGCCGCCGTTCCGGGTGGAGGGCGCGGTCGAGTGCGAGGGGCTGGAGATCGTCGGGCGGAGCGAAGGGATCACCATAGGACCGCAGGGCGGTTTCGAGAGCGTGTGGTCCGGCGACAAGCACCTGTGGGTGCAGGGCCAGCAGGTGGGGGACTTCGTCGAGCTGGCGATTCCCGTCGAAGGCGAAGGGCCGGTGAAGCTCGAGGTCTTCGCGACGCGCTCCTGGGACTACGGGATCGTGCTCTTCTCGGTCAACGGTGAGTCGACCGGGCTCGGTGTCGACCTCTTCAATCGAGTCGAGCGCAAGGTGGACTCGACGGGGCCGCTCGAGCTCGGCGAGTTCACGGCGGTGGACGGAGAGCTGGTCCTGCGCGCCGAGGTGGTGGGGGGGAACCCCGCTTCCGAGGGGACGCGCGCCTACTTCGGGCTCGACTGCGTCCGGCTGACTCCGGCCGGAGAATAGCGCGGTGCTCGCGAGCCTCACCGGGGTCGGCAAGAGCTTCGCCGGCCACGCCGTCCTGCAGGAGATCGACTTCGATCTCCTGCCCGGCGAGGTGCACGTCCTCGCCGGGGAGAACGGCGCGGGGAAGTCGACGTTGATCAAGATCCTCGGCGGGGTGCACGCCGCGTCGGAGGGGACGGTCGAGGTCGACGGTCGAGAGCGGCGTTTCCGCTCGGTGCAGGACGCCGCGCGCGCCGGCGTGGCGGTGATCCACCAGGAGCTGTCGCTGGCGCCGGCGCTCTCGATCGAGGACAACCTGTTCCTCGGACGCGAGCTGCGGGGGCCGCTCGGAATCGTGAACGGCAAGGCGCAGCGCGAGCGAGCGCGGGAGCTCCTGGGAAAGGTCGGCCTCGACGTCGATCCGCGGCGGACGGTCGCGTCCTTGCGCGTCGCGGCCAGGCAGCTGGTTGAGATCGCCAAGGCGCTGGGGCAGGACGCGCGGATCATCGCGATGGACGAGCCGACGAGCTCGTTGCCGAAACCCGAGGCGGAGCGCCTCTTCGAGCTGATCGACGAGCTGCGCGCGGGCGGACGCGGGATCATCTACATCTCGCACCGGATGGAGGAGATCTACACTCTGGCGGATCGAATCACGGTGCTGCGCGACGGCCGGAAGATCGTGACGGCGCCGGCGCTGGAGCTCGATCGCGCGGAGCTGGTCAAGGCGATGGTGGGCCGGTCACTCGACGAGCAGATCAACCGGAAGACGGTGGCGCCGGGGGAGGAGCTGCTGCGGGTCGAGGCGGTGACGGTGAAGCGGTCGGTGGGCCTGACGCTCGACCACGTGGGCTTCTCGCTGCGGGCCGGCGAGGTCCTGGGCGTCGCGGGGCTGGCGGGCTCGGGGGTGAGCGAGCTCCTGCACGCGCTCTTCGGCGATAGCCGGGCGGAGTTCGAGGGGCTCTTCGTACGGGGCCGGCCGGTGAAGATCAGCTCGCCGCGGAAGGCGATGGCGGAGGGGATCGCGCTGCTCACCAGCGATCGGAAGCGGACGGGGCTGTGCCTGTCGCTGTCGATCGCCGAGAACGCGACGCTGGCGGCGCTGCCCCGCCTGTCGCCGGGCGGTATTCGGCGTCGTTCTCTCGAGGCGGAGAGCGCGAGCCGGGCGATCGACGCGCTGGGGATCCGCTGCCGCGGCGCCGGCCAGGAGGTCGGGACGCTGTCGGGGGGGAACCAGCAGAAGGTCGCGCTGGCGAAGTGGATCGAGACGGAGCCGCGCGTGCTGCTCCTGGACGAGCCGACGCGGGGGATCGATGTCGGCGCGAAGCAGGAGATCTACGACCTCGTCAACCGGTGGACGGCGGCGGGGATGGGGGTCCTGCTGGTGAGCAGCGAGCTGCCCGAGCTGCTCGGTCTCTCCGATCGGGTGATCGTGTTGCACCGCGGCCGGTTGACCGCGGAGCTCGACCGGGCCGAAGCCACGCCGGAGCGGGTGATCGCCGCCGCGTTCGGTGGGCGTGAGACGGAGGAAGTCCCTGCATGAGCATGAGTCCGAAGCGCTCTCTCCCGGTGACCCGCGAGGTCGCGTTCGCCTTCGCCGCCCTGGCGGTGGTGCTGCTGGTCGGATCGATCTTCAACGCGAACGGCCTCTTCTTCAAGCCGGACACGCACGCGCTGGCGCTGTGGGCGGTGTCGGGCTACGGGATCCTGGCGTGCGGGATGACGATCGTGATCATCACCGCCGGGATCGACCTGTCCGTCGGCTCGCTCGCCGCCCTGTCGGGAGTAGTCTTCGCGTTGTGTGCGATGGACGCGGAGATGTCGGGGTGGGCGGCGGTGCCGCTGGCGGTGCTGGTGGGGGCGAGCTGCGGCCTCGTCTCCGGCGGCCTGGTCGCGCTGCTGCGCCTGCAGCCCTTCATCGCCACGCTGGCGATGATGGCCTCGGCGCGGGGGCTGGCCAAGATGCTGACCGGCGGGGTGAAGGTGCAGAAGCTGCCGCCGCCGGCCTCGGTGGAGGCGCTGAACTCCAAGCTGCCGATCTTCGGCGTCGACGTCTCGATCAGTGTCTTCCTCTTCCTGGGCTGCGTGGCGGTGACGGCGTTCTTCCTGCGCTCGTTGCGCTTCGGCCGGTACGTCTACGCGATCGGCGACAACGAGGAGGCGGCGCGCCTCTCGGGTGTGCCGGTGAAGTGGACCAAGATCCTCGCCTACGTGCTCTGCGGTGCGTTCTCGGGGCTCGCTGGCGTGCTCTTCGCCGCCGTCGAACGCCAGGGCAATCCCGATGCGGGCGTGGGCTACGAGCTGACCGCGATCGCGATGGTCGTCGTCGGTGGCACCTCGCTGATGGGCGGCCGCGGCGGCATCGTGCTGACCGTGCTGGGCGCGCTGACGATCGGCTACCTGAGGAAGATCCTCGACATCAACGGGGTCGATACGCCGCAGCAGCTGATGATCACCGGCGGCATCATCGTGCTGGCGGTGCTGGTGCAGAGCTTGCGGAAGGAGTGAAAGCTGGCTGACCACCCTGCGAGCCATACCGTGAGCAAGCGAAAGAAGAAACGCAAACCGCTGTCGCCGCGCCGCAAGCGGATGTAGCGACCAGCCCGTTTGCAGGCGGCCGTATCCTGGCTCGAGAAATACCCCGGCAAGAAGGTCGTGCGGGGCTATGCCAGGTGGTTCGGCGTGGACCTGATCTGCGCCGCAAGGGAGCTTCAGATGCTCGGTGTCGCGCTCGACCCGGGTTACATCGAGAGACTCCACGCCAGCGCTCGCGCTCGGTGTACAAGGCGGGCCAAGCTCACCCAGGAGGAGCCCTTGGACGACCTCATCGAGTCCGACGACGACTTCTCGTTCATCGCCGGGTACACCTCCGCGGGGATTCCTTACGGTGTACCGTGGGAAGATACCGGCTGTACTGAGTCGTACGAGTTCTACCCGTCATCTCTGGGCCGTCTCGTTCGCCGGTGATAGCAAGGAGAAAGCGGATTGAACTCGTGCGATTCAGTACTCGAGGTGGCAACGGATGCCTCTTGTATGGCCTGATCAGGGCGAATCTGTGACGATTGGAGTTCCACTGCGTCTCCTCTACCGAGATGAGCCAAGAGCACGGGAAGATCGACGCCACCGTCCTGCTCGAGCAGACAGGCTGGCTTCACACCCTGGCCAGGGGGCTGGTCCAGGACTCGCACCGGGCCGAGGAGCTGACCCAGGACACACTCCTCACGGCGGTGGAGAAGCCGCCGCGGAGGGCCGTTGAACGACCCGCACTACGGGCCTGGTTGGCCAAAGTGGCGCGGAATCTGGCCTCCAGCTCGATCAGGGGGGAGAGACACCGAGCCACCCGCGAGAAGGAGGCGGCACGGCCCGAACGACTTCCATCGGCAGCGGAGGCCGTCGAGCGAGCTGAGCTGCGTCAGCACCTCATGGACGCCGTCCTGGGGCTGGACTCTCCGTATCGCGAAGTCGTGATCCTGCGCTTCGTCGAGGGTCTGACCACCGCCCAGGTCGCCGAGAAGGTCGGCGCATCGCCGAGTGCGGTTGGTACTCGGTTGTCCCGGGGGCTAGAGATGCTGCGAGCCCGATTGGACAGCGAACATGGCGGTGATCGAGCGAGTTGGATGGCAGTCGTGCTGCCGTTGTCGCGGGAAGGGGGGCTTTCCGCTACTGCCGCTGCAACTACCCTCGGCTGGCTGTTCGTGGTGAAGGTGGCCCTGGGGGCAGCGGTTGTCGCCATGGTGGCAGTACTTGTTTGGCTCGGCGCGGCTCCGGAGGGGGGAGAGAAGAACGCGGCGATCGCTACCGACACGGAAGGGTTGTCCGTCCCTGAGCCACTATGGTCTCGGGAACACGGGCCCTCACTCGCCACCGTCGATGCCTCGCCGCAGCCCGTGAGCGAATCGGTATCGGCTCGGCGGGAGATCGACTCGGCACCGGATCAGGCTGAGAACCTGGTCAAGCCGAGCGAGAGCGAGAAGGTCACCATTCAGGGAGAGATTGTCGTCGTCGACGCGCAGGGCGTCGAGCACCGTGCGAAGGACGGGTCCTTCAGACCGAGGTTCTACCGGGAGATCCGTGTCCTGTCCTGGGAGGGCTCACTGGGACCGCCTGTCGAGGTCACCGCCGGTCGATTCAAGGTCAAGATGAAGGCGAATGATCACCTCGGCTTCACCGACCTGATCCTCGGAGGGCGCGCAGCCGTCGTCGGGGAGGAGATGCACTACCCGGTAGATTCAGAAGAGGTTCTGGAGGTACGCGCCAGCTGGCTCACGAGCCCTCTGTTGCACGTCGTGGATGCATCGTCCGGCGTCCCACTCTCGCCGCTCGAGGTCCTGATCGGGTCAGACTGGAACCGACATGACAATCCCCATCCGGGAGAGCTGCTACGTTCGGCGGTGAAGCCGTCCGCTGCTTCATCCCCGTTGACCCCGAGGATCTTGTCCGGCGCTTCCTCGCCCGTGCGACTCGATCCTCTCGAGATCTGTTATTCCCCGAGCAGTCACGACAGCGCGAGGGTCCCACTCTGGGTGCGCTCTCCGGGATACGCCTGGATTGCGGCCAGGGCTGATCTCAGCGTCGACAAGGAGCGGACAATCGCACTGCAGCCCGCCGCTGAACTCTCGATTACCCTGGTGAACCGCCCGCAACCCACCAAGGGTGGGAAGGGGCAGGAAGGCGGCCCGAAGCTGCGCATTCGCAGTTCCCCGAGTTCAGTCGAGGCGAACGAGAACGAGGCGGTGGAGATCATCCGCAAGATCGAGAGGGAGAAGCCCGGGAAGGATGATGCGGTCCTGACGGATTGGAGGACTCACCTCTACAGGTTGAGGGAGAATCCCCAGCTGGAGGGGAGAGTCCTCATGGAACAGAACCTCGGCGAAATCGAGGGACCGATCGTGATCACCGGGCTGGACGCGGGGCAGGTAACGGCCACTGTCGAGGTCGGGGATTGGTGGGAGGACAACCGGGCCATCCTGGGGTGGGCAACGGTGGATCTGAAGGCCGGGCGACGGTCCCATGCGATCGTCGATCTGAAACCGCTTCCGGAGCTCGATCCCCCCGCACTTCTCGCGGGGACGCTCTTCCTGCCGCCGGCTTGGGGGAAGGTCCTCCTCTCCATGACTCTGAAACCGATGGATATCCCCGGTGCCAGTGCCGATGACAGTATTCGCATCGACCTGTCGAAGATGAAGCCGGTACCGGAGAAAGAAGGGCTCTATCGCTGGTCTGCTGGATTGGTCGTACCAGGGCGTTTCGAGACCGAGATCGATCCCTTCCACCTCATGCAGGTAATCCGCGTTCCAGTCACCGGGCTATTGGATGCTCACATTGATATTGGAGAGCCAATTGCCGTAGTGGTTCACGTCCTTGAAGGAGACACGGGGAAGCCAGTAGTGCCCGGTTCGAGCTGGAACGTCTCCTGGCACCCCGAGTACCCCGAGGAGATCAGCGGCGGGAGCTTCGAGGTCGCGGAGTACGATAAGGAGATAGAGGGCTATCGATTCGTCGCACCCGCGGGGCGCGTGGAACTGGGTTGCCATAGCGATGGCCCGTACTGGTCCCAGCGGCAATCATATGAGATCAACGCCGAGGCCGCGGAGATCACCGTCCACCTGGAGCGGGCGTGTGGGATCATCGTGCTGGTGCAGGAAGACGGGCGGTCGCTCTCTTTCGACTCGATCAAGGAGCAGTTCCACATCGATGGTTACGAGGGCGAGGTCGACCTGTTCCTTCCCAACGGCAGGATCGATGACCTCCTCCCCGGGGACTACGTGATCCGGATCGATCCCATCGATGGCTTCGAGCCGATCGATCCAACCCCGATCCACGTGCCCAAGAGCAAGTTCGTCGAGCACGTGGTGACCCTGGAGAGGATCGAGTAGTCCTTGATCGGCGTGCGGTCGAAGTGGCAACTCGCGCTGGCACTGCCGCAATCGGACCACGGCTCCGGCGAGCAAGCCTCAGCCCAGGTTTCGACGATATCTCCTCGGGGAACGGCCAGTATTTGGGATTATTCGCCTTGTGCGCGGGCGAAATAGTCGATATTTTGACCTTGCCAGAAGGTGAAATTGGATGAGCGGCACGATACCCACGGAGTTGAAGCAGGTCCTGACCACCAAGCTGGCAGATTCGTTGACGGGCCCCCTACCGGAGGGCACGCCGCGCAGGGTGTTCGGTGCCGTCGGGCTGACGGGCAAGGCCACGGCCGTGGTCGGCATGCGCCGGGTGGGGAAGACCACCTTCTCCCACCAGCTGCGGCGGGAGCGGCTGGAGCGGGGCATGCCCCGTGAAGTCCTGCCCTATCTGAACTTCGAGGACGAGAGGCTCGCCGACCTGAGCGGGAGCCAGCTCGGTTTTCTCGTCGAAGAGTACCACCGCCGCCACCCGGAGCTCTCCGAGCGCACAACGGTCACCTGGTGCTTCGATGAGATCCAGGTCGTGCCGGGCTGGGAACGCTTCGTCCGGCGACTGCTCGACATGAGCGGCAGTGAGGTGATCGTCACCGGATCCTCTGCCGCGCTCCTGTCCCGGGAGGTCGCCACCGCCCTGCGTGGGCGGGCCTGGGAGGTTCCGCTCTACCCATTCAGCTTCGCCGAGGCGCTGCGTCACCAGGGCCGTGACACTCCTACTGACCCCGGCTTCCTGGCGCCCCTGGAACGAGCACGGACCGAGCGGGCGTTCGCGGATTGGCTCGTCGCCGGCGGATTCCCCGAAGCGCAAGGCTTGGGCGTTGCCTCGAGGTATCAGCTGCTGAGGGACTACGTGGATGTTGCGATGTTGCGCGACGTGGTCGAACGCCACAAGGTGAGCAACGTGACGGGGCTGCGCTGGCTGGTGCGCCACCTGCTCGGCAACGCGGCGGCTACCTTCAGCGTCGAGAAGTTCTACGCCGGGCTCAAGAGCCAGGGAATCGCCATCTCGAAAGACACCATTCACCAGTTGCTCACTCATCTCGAGGACTGCTTTCTGGTGCGCATCGTCTGGATGGAGGCGACCTCCGAGCGCCAGCGCATGGTCAATCCTCGCAAGGCCTATCCCGTCGACCCGGGCCTGATCTCCGTATTCGACCGCAGCGGACGAAGCAACACCGGACACGCTCTCGAGACCGCCGTGCTCATCGAGCTGGAGCGCCGTCGATGTGGAGTGACCTATGTCCGCACACCGTCGGGGTACGAAGTCGATTTCCTGGCCCGCGACGCGGAGGGAAACGAGGAACTGGTCCAGGTCTGTGCCGATGCCAGCGATCCCGACACCGCCGGCCGGGAGCTGCGGGCGCTACGAGAAGCCGGCGAGCAACATCCTCGTGCGAAGAAGCGACTCATCACCCTCACCCAGGATGGCGCTCCCGCCGAGATCGCGGACGATGTTCTCGTGCAACCGGCCTATGAGTGGATGCTGATCGAGCCGGACGGAGCCTGATCAGAGCCCAGGATTCTCCCGGGAGAGATCGATGTTCTGGAAACGGAAGAGATGGAGGGGCCCGAGAGGCGCGAGTCCGAGGCCAACCGAATCGGCGCGCTCATCAATCGACTCCAGAGCGAGGAGCGCCTCATCAAGCACTTCGGTGGCTACCCCGAGCCCGGCGGGCCGGACAAGGCGTACAGCCCGCCGATCGAGGGTGCCGCCGACGTCTGGCCCCACGCCGAGGTCGACGAGATCCTCATCGAACCGATCGGCGAGGAGCTGACCATCGAGATCGCCTACCGTTCGGCTCGGGATCAGGAGCACGCCCTTGGAGCGCGGATCCGGGGGTGGCGGTGCGTCGAGCTTTGCGGCAGTGTATGACCTCGTAGTCGAGAGGGAGGCCACTGCAGATCATGAAACGTCACTGGATCGAGTACCAGGAGACCCGCCCGCGCTGCCCGATGACCTACTGGGTCCACCACCTGATCGACGATGGACCCGCGCAGGACGGACAGGAGTTCGATCCGCCCAAACAACCGGTCGTGCCCGGGAAGGGGTATCCCCTGTTCAAGGTCGAGCTCGACGGCTTCATCTTCGAGTTCTCGTCGCTGGCGGAGATTCGCGTCTGCATCGAGACGCTCGGGAAGAAGCTGCTCCCGCGGACGATCGATCTCTCCCGCGAGCGCGGCACCGGCGCCGGGCCCAACTCCCACTGGCTGAGCCGGCTGCCGGCGTTCACCAAGTCCTGGAAGTACCGGGAGAAGGCGGTCACGTACTTGAGCGCGGCGCTGGAGGAGTTCGCGTCGTCCAGGGTCTGAGGAGCGCCTCCGGGCCGGTTCCGTCGCCGTTCACATCTGAACGTCGTCCACCTCTCGCGGTCGAAGGCCCCGCGGTGCTATCGTGTGGCCCGTTCCGGCATCGCGGCTTCGAGCTCTGGAGGATGAGACTGAGATGGGTTTGATTCGATTCACGATCGCGGCGGCGCTCCTCGCGCTTCTCACTCTCGGCTGCGGCGGGGGCCAGGAGTACAAGTGGCTGGTCGGCTACTCGCAGTGCAACCGCGCCGAGCCGTGGCGGCAGCAGATGGACACCGACATCAAGGAGAACGCAGCCAGGCACGCCGAGATCAAGCTGATCATGAAGGACGCCCAGAACGAGGCGATCCAGCAGATCGCCCACGTCAAGGAGTTCATCACCCAGGAGGTCGATCTCCTGATCATCTCGCCCAAGGACACCAGCCTCACCGCGGCGGTCGCCGAGGCCCACGACGCCGGGATTCCGGTGATCGTGCTCGACCGCGCCGTCGACGGCGAGAAGTACACGTGCTTCATCGGCGCCGACAACGAGAAGATCGGCGCTGAGGTGGGCAAGTGGGTCGTGGAGCAGCTCGGCGGCAAGGGCAACGTCGTCGAGCTGAAGGGGCTCTCCTCGAGCGTCCCCTCCGGGCACCGGTCCCTGCCGTTTCGCAAGGCCCTCGAGGGGACCGAGATCGAGATCGTCTACGAGGCCGACATGGAGTGGCTGAGCGAGAAGGCGCGCGAGAAGATGCTCGCCGCCCTTCAGCGCAACCCCGACCCCGGCAGCATCCAGCTCGTCTACGGCGCCAACGATCCCGCTGCGATCGCCGCCTACAACGCGGCCAAGGATCTGGGACGCGAGGAGGAGATGCTCTTCGTCGGCGTCGACGCTCTCCCGCACGAGGGGCTCGAGGCGGTGCGCAGCGGGATCCTCGACGCGACCTTCGAGTACAACACCTGCGCCGATCTCGCCATCGAGAATGGACTGAAGCTCCTCGCCGGCGAGACGGTCGAGAAGCAGATCATCCTCGGCACGCGCCTGTTCACCCCCGAGAACCTCGACAGCGGAGGCGAGGCGCGGTAGTACGGAACCAGGTTCATTTTCACACACTTCCCGAGACCGGGGCGCGAAGCGCCCCGGTCTCGGGAAGTGTGTGAAAATGAACCTGGTTCCGTACTAGCGTACTACGCCAGCTCTCTGGCCAGCTCGATGAAGCGTGCCTGGTCGATCGGCTTGGGCACGTAGCCGTCCGGCGGCGGGACCTGCTTGCGGGAGGAGATGAACCTCTCGAAGTCGTCGGACACGCCCGTCACGATGATGATCGGGATGTCTTTGAGCTTCTCGCTATCGCGCAGCTCGCGGTAGAGGCGGACCCCGCTCTTCTCCGGCATGGTGATGTCCAGGGAGATCAGGTCGGGGCGTTGCTCCTCCAGGATGGCGCGCGCCTGGGCTCCGTCGCCCGCCGAGATCGTGGCGAAACCGTTGTCTTCCAGGAGTGTGGTCAGGAACGCCACGGTGTCCGGTTCGTCGTCGACGACCAGGACCGTCTTCTTGCCATCCGTCATTGCTCTGTCTAATCCTCTGCGATCACCTGTTCGTCCCGCTCGTCGGCCTCCTTCAGCACGGGCTTCCGCGGAAGGACGACGGCGATGCGAGTGCCATGTCCGAGCTCCGACTCCAGCTCCAGCCGCCCGCCGTGGGCGTTCGCGATCTTGTTCGCGATGAAGAGTCCCAGCCCCGTGCCCTTCACCCCCTTGGAGGTGAAGAAGAGGCTGAAGGCCTTCTCGCGAGTCTCGCGATCCATGCCGATGCCGTCGTCGCTCAGCTCGAAGGTGACGCTATCGGATTGACCGCTGCAGCGGAATACGACCTTGTGCTCAGACTTCTTGTCGTCGACCCGACACGCGTCGAGCGAGTTCTCCAGCAGGTTGATCAGGAGTGAGCGAACGGCCAGGCGGTCCGCGTCGAATTCGCCGATCTCGGGGTCGAAATCGGTCTCCACCTCGACCTTCAGCTCCGCCGCCCGCGACTGCTGCACCGAGACGACCTCCTCGGCGAGCGGGATGGCGGGAACCGGCTCCAGGTTGGGAGTACGTTCCTTTGCGTAGTAGAGGATGTTGAGCACCATCGCGCGGATCCGGTCGACGTTGCGCTCGACCATCTCCAGCCCCTGCTCCTGGCGCGCCTTCTTCTCCTTGGCGATTCCCGTCTTCAGCAGGTACATCCCGCCGTCGAGCCCGTTGAGCAGCCCCTTGACGCCGTGCGAAACCGAGCTGATCAGGAGGCCGATCGACTCCAGCTGCGACTGCAGCTCGCGGATCGGGGTGATGTCCGCGCTCATCTCCATCACCCGCGAGATGTTCCCCGCGGCGTCGCGGATCGGCGCGGTGTAGACCAGCGTGTTGATGCTGTCGCCCTTCTCGGAGGTGACCACCTCCTCGGAGTGATGGACCTCGCCGTCGCGGAAGGTCTCCTGGACCGCGCAGGGGATGCACTGCTCGCCGCGGTGCTTGTAGATCTCGTAGCACTGGCAGCCGAGATCGTCGCCGAAGGTCTCCTTGAAGAGGCGGTTCGCCTCGGTGATACGCAGGTTCGTGTCCTGGATCGAGATGTAGCAGGGCACCTCGTTGAAGAGCGTCCGGTACCGCTCCCGGCTCTCGCGGAGCCGCCGCTGCAGCATCTTGATCGCGGTGATGTCCGCCGAGAGCTCGATCACCGAGGTGATCTCTCCCGACTCGTCGCGGATCGGAGTGGTGTAGACGATGACCGAGATCTCCCGGCCGTCCTTCGTCCTGACGTGCTCCTCGCTGCTGTGCCGCCGCCCCTCCCGGAAGGAGAGAGCGGCGGGGCACACCTCACAGGGCTCGGAGCGGGACTTGTAGAGCTGGTAGCAGTGCCGCCCCTCGTAGTCCCCGAAGTCCTCGATGAACCGACGGTTGGCGTGGATGACCCTGAGGTCTCGGTCCTGCACCGTCAGGTAACAGGGGAGCGCTTCGAAGTACTCTCGAAACGGCAGCTTGTCCAGGTCCGCTCCGTTGCCCACCATTGACACCTACTTCCTGGCCAGTTCCAGGATCTTGCGCACGTTGACCAGGAGGGTCTCCTCGTCGACGGGTTTGTCGAGGTAGCCCTCGGGGCGGCGCACCTCGCGGTCGTAGATCAGTCGCCGGAGCTCCGGCTTGCCGGTGATGATACAGACCGGAGTCTCGCCGAGCTCGGGATCGCCCCTCAGGGCCTCGAAAACCTCGCCGCCGTCGCGGCCGGGCATCGAGAGGTCGAGGGTGATCAGGTCCGGCTTCTCGGAGCGGGCCAGGGCGATGCCGTCGTCGCCGTTCTGCGCCTGCAGGACGGTCGCGCCGTTGTCCTCGAGCACCGTGGCGAGGAACACGCAGATGTCCGGCTCGTCGTCGATGATCAGGATCTTGCGGCCTTCGAGGACGTCGGCCTCGGGGGCCACGGGGGCCTCGACCGGGGCAGCCTCGGCGGGGGCCTCGACCGGAGCGTCTTCCGGCTTCTCTTCGATTACCAGGGCGTTGGCCACCAGGTTCACCAGCTGGGTCACCTCCATGCCGAGCTTGTAGTGCTTGACCACGTCGGCCAACCCGTCCACGCAGTTGTGGCACGAGGTGACGACGATGCTGGCACCGGTCTCCTTGAGCTGGTTGGCCTTGATCTCGCCCGACTTCAGGCGCCGCGCCGCGTACTCGGACATCGACATCGCACCACCGCCACCGGTGCAGCAGTAGTTCTCGGCGCGGTTGGGGTACATCTCGCGGAAGTCCTCGCAGACCATGTTGAGCAGCTCGCGAGGCTCTTCCCAGAGACCGCAGCTGCGCGCGTTGTTGCAGGAGTCGTGGAAGGTGACCGGCGTCGAGTTCTTCGACTTGTCGACTTTGATCCGCCCCTCCTTGATGTAGTTGATCATGGTGAGCACGGAGCTCTCGAACTCGAAGGGGATGTCCATCCCCGCCCAGTTCGGGCCCTCGCAGGCGGTCGAGCGGTAGCCGTGGCCGCACTCGGAGATCACCACCTTCTTGACTCCGGTCTCGATCGCCTTCTCGTAGACGCGCCGGGCGACCGATCCGCCGAGGTCGTCGTCACCGGAGAAGAGGCCGAAGTTGGTCATGTCCCAGCCTTCGGTCGGCATCATGTAGCTCTCGCCGGCGGCCCAGAAGATCTTGGCCGCGTCGGCGATGGTCCGCGGGTCGTACTTCGCCTCCCGCGGGTTGATCGTGTACATGATGTCCTTGCCGGGCGCGTCGATCGGGATCTCGGCGTTCTCGTCACCGACCTCGTCGACGAGCTCCTCGGACATCCATTCCAGCGTCTCGATGTAGTCCTCCTTGAGGACGCCCATCTGGTTGCCGAGCTCCCACTGGTCCTTGCTGACCACGGCGACGCCCTCGGGCATGACGCCCACGGAGACGAGCAGCCCGCGCGCCATGCGGTTGAAGGTCGCGTGGTCGACGCCCATCGGGCAGTTCAGGGTGCAGCGTCGGCAGTTGGTGCACTTGCCGAAGACGGTGTCCTTGAGCTCCTCGAGCTCCTCCTCGGTGTAGACGCTGCCGCCCTTGACCCACCAGGGGAAGACGCGACCGGTCCAGTCGAAATGGTGCTTGAACAGCTTGCGGATCTTGTCCGCCTTGTACGGCGGCGCATAGGTCTCATCGCCCGGGTTGGCCAGGACATAGTGGCAGGAGTCGACGCAGCTGCCGCAGTGCACGCAGGCGGCGAGGGAACCGACGATCTGCCGGTTCAGTTTCATCCCCATCCGCTCGATGACCTTCTCTGCCTTGTAGTGGCGTTCCTTGTTCTTGCTCATCTTATATAGCCTTTCCGTTCGTTCGTGGGTCTCGTGGGGTGAAGGTCAACTCCGGGTGGCGTTGCCGCGGGTCATGGGGAGCACTCCACGGTGGCCCAGCGTCCGTCCGAGGTAGTAGCGGGTGAACGGGTAGTACAGGTAGTGCGAGATCTTGCTGAACGGCACGTACAGCAGGAAGAAGGCCGTCATCAGGAAGAACATCAGCAGCCATCCTTCCCCGGCCTCGTAGCCGGTCGTCCCGCCCCGAGGAGCGGCGAAGAACGCGCTGAGGAACCAGACGGTCAGGAGGATCAGGCTGAAGTAGTCGTCGGGCGAGCTGATGCTCTTCATCATCGTGTCGGTCACCCGGCGGATGATGCGGCGGCAGGCGACCAGGAAGGCGCCGCCGATGATGATCTGCAGCAGCAGCACCACCACTGACGAGTCCATCGATGCGGGCCAGTAGGGGATCAGGAAGGACATCAGGATCGCCGCGACCACACCGAGGTGGAAGATGACGAACTGGATGTAGAAGCCGAGATTGCGCCGGCTGCTCTCCATCGCCCAGGGCATCGCCACGACGCCGATCGAGTAGATGCTCCCCTTCTTCGGGTTGGTCAGCGTCTGGTCGCCGGTCTTCGGCTGCCGGTCGCGCCCCTGCTTGAAGCGGAAGAACCAGATCAGGCGGGTGGTGTAGACCAGGGCCATGATGACCAGGGCCACCTCCTGGAGCGTGTGTGCGGAGAAGTGCAGGAAATCGCTCATCGTCGTGTCCTCTTGTTCCTGTGCTCTAGAGCTGGCCTTCGAACGCCTTGACTTCGTTGTGGTCGTTCACGCAGATGACCACCTCCCGGACCCCCGTCTTCCCGTTGGCGAGGTAGTCTTTGATCGCCTTCACCGTGACCCGAGCGCTGTCGGGCAGCGGGAAGCCGTAGAATCCGCGGGCCATCGCCGGGAAGGCGACGCGGGGAATCCCCTTCTCGTCGGCGAGCTTCAAGGTGTTGAAGATCGTCTTGACGAGCTTCTCCTCGAAGTCCGGCTCCTGGAACTTGGGGCCGACCGCGTGGAGGATGTACTCCGCCGGCAGCTTTCCGGATCCGCTGGCGACGACGCCGCAGGTCTCGACCGGACCGAGCTCGTTGAGCTCCTGCTGAACCTTCGGTCCGCCTCGAACCGCGATGGCGTTGCCGAACCCTGTGCCGAGGGCCAGGTCGGACGTTGCGTAGTAGACGAAAGCGTCGATCTCGTAGAGCGTGATGTCCTCGCGGACGACGCGCACGGTCGCGTCGCTGATGGTGACCTGTTCCGGCATGAGGTGAGTCGCGGCGAGAAAGAGAGAAACCGAGCCAGGGGTTCGCCATCGGCCCCTGCCCGGTCGGGCCCTGGTTTGGGTGAAGGATCGGCGAGCGGGAGCAGTGCACTCCCGAAGGCATCGCGGCATTGTCAAGCTCGTCCAATCCTATCGGATTCTATTCCTACCAAACCTACAGGGTAAGTCATGGAGGGAATGTATTCCTACATCGATAGTGGGACATCCTCAAGACTCCTCGTCGCCAAAACGGCGTACAAACGCGGCAAAAAAAGGGATCGCTTCCAGCGATAAACGATTCGCGCTCCGACGTGGTGCGTACTGGCCACAGCTCTAGGGAGTAATTTCGAGACGCTTTGGTTCGCCTCACGAATCGCGCCGTCTTCCCGCGTCCGGCGTGCGGGAATACTGGACCGCCGGAGTCGGTGATCTACCCTCTGGGCCCGCCTTCCCCCGACCACCCCGAGAACCGTGACCTCCTCTTCCCGCAACGCCTGCGTCTCGCTCGTCCGCACCCCCCTGGTGGTCACCCTCGGGCCCGCCTCGTTCGGAGTCGAGTCGGCGCTCGCCGAAGCGGGCTCGAGCGCGTTTCGACTGAACGCGTCGCACCTCTCGCCGGCGGAGCTCGACGCCGCGATCGCCCGTGCGCGCCGGGCGCGGCCGGAATTGCCGATCGTGATCGACCTGCAAGGGGCGAAGATGCGCCTGGGCACCTTCGACGAGCGCGAGCTGCGGGAGGGGGACCTCGTGCGCTTCGCCCTCGACCCGGTCGACGAGGATGTGCTGCCGCTGCCGCACGCGGAGCTGTTCCGCTCGGTCGAGCCGGGGCAGACGCTCAGCTGTGACGACGACCGCCTCCGCCTGCGAGTGAGGGCGATCGGGGGAGCGACGCTGGAAGCCCGCTGCACGAGCTCCGGCGTGATTCGCCCGCGCAAGGGCGTCAACCTGCTCGAGCACCCGGTCCGGCTCGACGACCTCTCTGCCGTCGACGTCGAGCACCTCGAGGTGGCCGCGCGGCACGAGCGGATCGCCGTGGCGATCTCCTTCATGCTCGACGGTTCGGAGGCGGAGTGGGTCGGGCGCCGCGCCCCCGGACTCGCCCTGATCGGCAAGGTGGAGCGGCGCGGCGCGCTCGAGGCGCTCGACGAGCTGTGCGAGGTGGTCGACGCGCTCTGGATCTGCCGCGGTGACCTCGGCGCGCAGCTCGGCGCGGCGGAGCTGGGCCGGTGGGTGAGCGGCTTCCGCCCCGACACGCTCCCGCGTCCCGTGCTGATGGCGGGGCAGGTGCTGGAGCACCTGACCGGGCACGCCGAACCGACTCGCTCCGAGGTGTGCCACCTGCACGACCTCGCCCGGCGCGGCTACGCGGGAATCGTGCTCTCCGACGAGACCGCGATCGGTCGCGATCCCGTCCGCGCCGCGACGCGGGCGAAGGCTCTCTGGCCGGTGGAGGGCTGAGCCGAGGATTCTGTGTTCGGGGTACGCACGAGCGGCTCCAAAGGGGGGAAACGGCGCCCCACCGCCGCGCCGACGCACTAGGCTGGGTGGATGATCACGCCGACCCTCGCCGCCGCTCTCTGGCTCGCCCTCCCCGCAACCCTCCAGCAGGGGGCACCGACTGCGGAGCCGAGCGCTCCGCGTCCGGGCGCCGCCGGCGTCGGCGACCCCTACTACCCGGGTGTCGGCAACGGTGGGTACGACGTGCAGCACTACGACGTCGCCCTGGACGTCGAGATGGAGAAGGGCGCGGTCGAGGCGGTGGTGAAGATAGAGGCCGTCGCGATTCACGCGCTCTCCTCCTTCAACCTCGACTTCGTCGGCCTGAAGGTGGAAGCGATCGACGTCGACGGCGAGCCGGCGAAGTTCCGGCGCGAAGGCCGCGAGCTCATCATCGAACCCGCGGGGCCTATCGCGAAGGACCGGGCCTTCGTGGTGACGGTGAAGTACTCCGGGATCCCCGCGCCCGCTCCCGACCCTTCCGTCGAGATACTGGGCTTCGAGGGGACCGGCTGGTTCAAGACCAACTCCGGGATCTACATCCTCAGCGAGTGCATCGGTGCGGCGGGGTGGTTGCCCTGCAACGACCACCCGACCGACAAGGCGACCTTCACCTTCCGGGTGCGCGTGCCCGAGGTGTACGTCGTGGCGGCCAACGGCCTGCTCGTCGAGGAGAAGGAGGAGGGCGACTCGAAGACCTATCTGTGGAAGGCCAGCGATCCGATGGCCACCTATCTGGCGACGATCGACATCGCTCCCTTCAAGGTGGAGGTGAAGAAGGGACCGTGGGGGATCCCGCTGCGCCTCTACTACCCGATCGGTGCCTCGAAGAAGGAGCTGAAGGTCTTCGAGCGCACCCCGGAGATGCTGAAGTTCTTCGCCAAGCACTTCGGTCCCTATCCCTTCGAAGCGTACGGCGGCGTACTCTCGTACGAGACGATCGGCGGCGCGCTGGAGACGCAGACGATCCCCGTCTACAGCCGGTACAGCGGCGAGGAGACCGTGGCTCACGAGATGGCCCACATGTGGTTCGGCGACTGCGTCAGCCCGGCGCGATGGCAGGACATGTGGCTCAACGAGGGTTTCGCGGTGTACGCCGAGTGGATGTGGCGCGAGCACAACGAAGGCAGCCAGGCGCTGGAGAACGAGGTCAAGAGCAACTACCGCTACGCGCGCCGTGCCTCGATCGGTCCTCCGCCCACGCCCGGTGTGCGCTGGCTCTTCGCCGGCCCGACCTACGTCCGCGGACCGCTGGTGCTGCACGCCCTGCGCCAGGAGGTGGGGCAGAAGAAGTTCTTCGAGATCCTGCAGGGCTGGGTGAAGGAGCACTTCAACGGCACGGCGACGACCGAGGACTTCGTCGCCTACTGCAACCGCGCGAACGGCGAGAGCCTCGACCCGCTCTTCGCCGAGTGGCTGTACAGCAGGGTCGTGCCGCCGGTGCCCGAGTACATGAGCCGGAAGGAGCGACGCGAGTACGAGAGGGAGAAAGGCGGCAAGGGAAAGTGATCGGCGTGCTAGGGTCCACAACGTGGTGGAGGACAGGAGACGAACGATGATGCTCACGATTCAACTCGTGTCCCTGGCGCTGCTCTGCGCTTCGGGGTGCAACGCGACCCAGGACGAGCCGGAGCCGCCGGCTTTCGAGTTCACCGACGATCCCGAGCAGGGCGCGCTCGAGCTCACCGAGCAGGGTCGGCCCGTGTTCGCCTACCGGTACGGGGATCAGCTCCCCGAGGGTGTCGCCGCCGACCGGAAGCGCTCGTCGTACCTGCACCCCATCTTCGGCCTCGACGGCGAGATGCTGACCGACGACTTCCCCGCCGACCACTACCACCATCGGGGGCTCTCGATGATGTGGCCTCGGATGAAGGTCGGGGAGCAGGGGGTGGAGCTGTGGCACATCCAGGGCATCCGGCAGCTCTTCGATCGCTGGCTCGAGCGGCGTGTCGACGAGACCGGCGCGCACCTCGGCGTGGCGAACGACTGGACGCTCACCGACGGGACGGTGGTCGCGCACGAGAAGATCAGCTATCACGTTCATCCCTCGAGCGACCTGGGCCGCGCGATCGACGTCGAGTACCGGATCGAGGTGCAGGGCGCCGCGATCACCTTGCAGGGCGCGGCGAAGAAGGGTTACGGCGGCCTCAACCTGCGTTTCGCGCCGCGGAAGGACACGGTCCTCTTCACCGACAAGGGGAAGGCGAAGGACGGCGACAGCGTGAAGCACCCGTGGGCCGACCTCTCCGCGCGCTTCGGCGGTCGCGACGAGCTCTCGGGGATCGCCATCCTGTGCCACCCCGAGCACCCCGACTTTCCGCCGCCCTGGACGCTGCGCCACTACGGTGTCCTGAACGTCGCCTGGCCCGGGGTCGAGGCGACGACGCTGCCGCCGAAGAAGCGAGTGACCCTGCGCTATCGACTGTGGGTCCACCGTGGCGACGCCGAAGCGGGCTGGGTGGCGGAGATGTGGAAGGAATACGCCTCGGATGAATGACCCGCTGAGCCGCGTCTGGCCGTAACCTGGCGAATGGTGAAGAGACGGGCTGGTCCTCGAGTGAGCGGCCCCGTTCTCACTGGTCTTCTTCGTCGTCTCCTCCGGCGTACCCCAGCCCCTGGAGCATCCTGATGTGCTCCGCGCTCGGCTGGTAGTTCCCGTCGGACTCCGGCAGCGGCGCGTCGAGCACCTCCGCCAGCTTCCCGAGCTGTCCGAGCATTCTCTTCGCGCGCTCGGGGTCGGACTCGATCAGGTTCACCCGCTCCCACGGGTCCTTCTTCAGGTCGTACAGCTCGTGCCGGCCGTCCTCGCCCCAGATCAGCTTGTGGTCGCCCTGCATCATCGCCCGCAGCCGCCGCGCGAACGGTTTGGGGTCGAACCCGGGGTTCATCTGCTGAATGATCGGGAACGGCTCGCTGAAGATCGCGGGGATCTCGGCGATGCGGCGGCGCGCCGGGGTGGGGTCGAGCAGGCTCGCCGCCGACGTGTAGAGGCTCTCGGGCGGCTCGAGCCCGGCCAGCTCCAGCAAGGTCGGGAAGACGTCGTAGTTGGAGACCTCGCGCCGGTCGCGTCCCGGCTCGACGACGCCCTCCGCGTAGAGGATCAGCGGCACCCGGATCAGGTCCTGGTACAACGAGTACTGGTGGTCGAGCAGGTGATGCTCGCCGAGGTGCTCGCCGTGGTCGGCGGTGAGCACGACGATCGTGTCCTCCAGGTCACCGCTCGCGCGGAGCGATTCGATCAGCGACTCGAGAAGGCCGTCGAGCTCGGCGAGCGCTGCGTCGTAGGTCCCCGCCATCACCCGCAGCTCGTCCCGCGTGTACTCGTGCAGGCCGAAGTTGTAGCGCCACAGCGGCACCCACGAGCGGTCGATGGTGTAGGAGCGCGCGACGTCCTCCGGAGACATCATTCGCTCGCGGTACTCGCGCGGCGGCAGGAGCGGACGGTGCGCCTCCATGTAGTTGATGAAGGCGAAGAAGGGGCGCTTCCCATCGCGACCCTTCAGCCAGCGCGTCAGCCCCTCCTCGGCCAGCTCTCCCGCGGCCTTGAGTACCCACGGACCGATCTGCTTCTGCTTGATGCGCATCGGGAGCTCCGAGCTGCGATCGCCTCGCAGCTTCTCCGTCACGATCTCGTAGGCGCGCTTCTGGCTCGCCGCGTCCCAGGGGTGCTCCACCTCGTCGAACCCCTGGTGGAAGTTCTCCTCTTTGGAGATGTGCGGATTGGCGGACCAGAGCCAGGTCTGGTAGCCGGCCTCGCCGAGCAGCTCGGCGATCGTCTCGTGCCGGTCATCGAGCCACAGGTGACCCTCCCGCGCGCCGTGGCGGCTGGGCAGCTTGGCGGTGAACATCGAGCCGTGCGAAGGCACCGTCGAGCCGCCGGTGGAGAGGCAGTTGTCGAAGACGCGCGCCTCCCTTGACCACCGGTCGAGGAACGGCGTCGTGTTGCGGTCGTGCCCGTAGAGTCCGAGGCGATCCGCGCGGACCGTGTCCCAGACGACCCAGAGGATGTTGGGGCGATCGATGTGCTGCTCCGGCTCCGCCGGCGAGTCGCCGCAGGAGCACCAGAGCAGGCCCGGCCCCGAGCAGAGGAACAGCGCGCCACCCATGGCGCGAACCCACGATCGCATCTTCATCGCCGGAGGATACACCGTATGATCCGGGGAGGATACGACCCAGCCCCCGCGACCAGAACCGAACCCTGATGCCGGCCGATCCCTCCCCGAACGACACCCCGACCACCGATCGACCGAGCTCCCGGGTACGCGCCGCGGCCCCGGCGATCGCGATCGGGTTGACGATTCTCGTCGGCCTCCTGCTCTTCCTGCAGACGCGGAGCCTCGGGCTGATGGGGCACGACAGCTACCCGATCATCCTGACCTCGCGAATCGAGAGCTTCGGCGACTTCATCGGCACCTTCACCGAGGAGCTGATGGATGGGCGCTACTCGGGGGATTACTACCGGCCGCTCCTGAATCTCACCTTCGCCGTCGACTACGCGATCTCCGGGCTGGAGCCGATGGGCTACCAGCTGACCAACGTGCTGCTCTTCGGGGCGGCGGCGGTGGCCATGTTCTTCCTCGCGGGTCGGCTGTGCGGCGGGGCCGCGGTCTACGGGCCGCTGCTCGCGCTCCTCATGCTGCTCCTGCACGAGTCGCAGTTCGAGGTCCTGCCCGTTTCGCCGAGGCGTCCAGAGCTGCTCTGCGCGCTCTTCGCCTTCCTCTCGCTGTATTCACAGCTCGGGGAGAAGCAGCTCGTGCGCCGCTGGCCCTGGAAACCCGCGCTGTGGATGGGCTGCGCGGTGCTCTCCAAGGAGACGGCGCTGGTGATGCCGGCGTTCAGCTTCGTCGCGGTCTGGCTGTACTCGACCAGGAGTGGCGCGCGCGAGCGGACGATCCACGCGCTGCGCGCGATCGCCGCGCACGCGGTGATGATCGCGATCCTCGTGGGGATCCGCTTCGCCGTGCTCGGCGGGATCGGCGGGCCGGGGCCGGCGCCGCCCATGGCCACGCAACCCGGAGCCCTCGATCTCTCGACGCAGCTCGTCCTCGTGCTCCTCGCGCCCGGGAGCTGGGCCGGATTCCGCACGTCGCTCCTGGTGCTTGCCGGGTTGCTCGCGCTCTTCGTCGTCTCCCTCTCGCTCCGAGCGTGGATGCTCTCCCGGACCGGCGCGGACCGGCCGATGGATGCGTCTCCGCTGCGCGCGATCGCCTTTGCCTCGACCTGGTTCCTGGGCCTGTGTCTCGTCTACGGCATGACCGGCCGAATCGAGCGCTGGTACTTCTTCCTGCCGGTCGCGGGGCTCTGCCTCCTCACCGGGGGCGTGCTCGAGCTCCTCCTGCAGGTGGCGCGAGGGAGCGATCCATCGACGAGGCTGCGGGCGCGAGCCGGGTTGCCGCTGCTGCTCGTCTTCGTCTTCCTCCAGGTTCGCTACTCGCCGCTATTCCACCACTACGACGAGTGGGAGCGGGCCACCGAAGCGAGCGAGGAGTACTTCAAAAGCGTGAACGTCAGGCTCATGTCCACGCCCGTCGGGAGACCGATCGCCCCGCGGCTGCCGGTGTGGGTCGAGCCCGCTCGGAGCGGTCCGGCGATCCTCGGGGGTGCGGTCCTCTCCGACTACTCCGTTCAGGCGTACTGTGATCTGACCATGCCGTTGCGGAAGGTCCGGGTGATCAGTCGGCCCGACGCCCCGCCCCCAGGCCCGGACGAGGAGGTCATCATCATCCGAGAGGTCCGCGAGGGCTTCGCGCCCGGGGGTCCGAGGCCGCGCGAGGGACGGTAGGCGCCTCGCCCGGCGGCTCAGCCGGGCACGGGGCAGCCGTTGGGCGTGTTGGTCATCGTCGGCTGCCCGGTCGTCTCGGTGACCGCCAGCCACAGCGGGCCGTTGGGGTCGATCCGCTTCTCCACGTAGGTCGCCATCTCCAGCGGCACGTGGGTGAGCACGTTGAAGTTGCGGCCGATCACCAGGTCGGTCTTGCCGGCCATTCCGGCGTGGACCGCTCGGCGGGCGAGCATGTCGCAGAAGATCGAGTCGTTCGCGTTCGCGGGCACGCTGCGGATCATGTAGCTCGGGTCGATGTACTTCAGGGTGACCGGCATGTCGATCTCCTTGAAGTAGTCCTTCATCCGTCGCTCCAGGTACCTGCCGATGTCGAGGCTGGTGCTGCCGAAGCGAATGTTGCCCGACGCGTCCCGCTCGGCGTTCTCGTCGACCATCGACGATGCACATCCCTCCGCGACCACGATCATGGCGTGTCTCCGATCGCGCAGCCGGCGCTCGAGCGTGAGGAGGAGGCCCTTGGGACCGTCGAGGTCGAAGCGTACCTCCGGGACGAGGCAGAAGTTGACGTCGAGGCTGGCCAGCGTCGCGGCCGCGGCGATGAAACCGACGTCCCGTCCCATCACCTTCACCAGGCCGATTCCGTTGCGCGCGCTCAGCGCCTCGGTGTGGGCCCCGTCGATCGCCTGGCGGGCGATCTCGACGGCGGTGTCGAAGCCGAAGGTCTTGTCGACGCAGCCGATGTCGTTGTCGATCGTCTTGGGGATGCCGACGACCGCAATGTTGCTGCCGCGCTCGGCGATCTCCTCGCAGAGCTTGTGGGCGCCGCGGAGCGTGCCGTCGCCGCCGACGCAGAAGAGGATCTGCACGTCGTGCGCCTCGAGCGTGTTGACGATCACCTTGGGGTCCTCGCTGCCGCGCGAGGTGCCCAGGATGCTGCCGCCCTGCTTGTGGATGTCGGTGACGTCGCCGAGATGGAGGGTGACCGGCTTGACGCCGCGCTCGCGATTGAGTCCCTCGTAGCCGTAGCGGTAGCCGAGGACCTCGCGCACCTTGTAGTTGTGGTGGAGCTCGAGGACCAGGCCGCGGATCACGTTGTTGAGACCGGGACAGAGCCCACCGCAGGTGACGATCCCGGCCCGGGTCTTGCTCGGGTCGAAGTAGATCTTCGGTCGGGGCCCCGCCTTCTCGAAGAGGAGGCTGGTGTCGACCTGCTGGCCGACCCGGGTCTCGATGTTCATCAGGACCCGTGCGTCGTCGGGCACGAAGTCCGCGACCTCGTCATCCCGAGTGGTCGAGAGCTTCAGCGGGCTGGGGTACCGGGCTTCGCCGAGGGTCCTGATGGTGAGCTGGTCCTGGGTCGGCATGGATTGGTCCTGGCGGTCGGTGGGGCAGGGCGCGGAGATGGCGGCGTCGACTCACTTCTATCGGAAGCGGATCCCCGTTCAACTGAGCGTCCTCGCCCTCTTTGGGCCGGCTCGGGGGCCCGGTGGGAGGTGAGATGGCCAAATCTGCGCCCGCTCACCTGGATTCGCGGTGGGGGAGGACCCTAAACTTCCCGCCCGGCCCCGCCAGGGGCCGTAACGCCATTCGGGGCCACGGCCCCGCCTTTCCCCCCCTTCAATCGATCCTCGGAGCATCCCATGGCCAAACTGTCCGGAAAAGCCCTCGTCGCCCAGGGTGGCGGCCCGACCGCCGTCATCAATCAGAGCCTGGTCGGAGCCGTCCTGGAGGCCAGGAAGTTCCCCGAGATCACCAAGGTCTACGGCGCCAAGCACGGCGTGGCCGGCATCCAGAACGAGGACTTCATCGACCTCACGCAGGCGACCACGCACAACCTCGAGCAGGTCGCCAAGACCCCGGCCTCGGCGCTGGGCTCGACCCGGGACAAGCCGGACGAGGAGTACTGCCGCCGGATGTTCGCGGTGATGCTCGCGCACGAGATCCGCTACTTCTTCTACATCGGCGGCAACGACTCCGCGGACACGTGTCACATCGTCAACGAGCAGGCCAAGGAGGTCGGCTACGAGCTGCGGACGATTCACGTCCCCAAGACGATCGACAACGATCTCGTCGGCACCGATCACTGCCCGGGCTACGGTTCGGCGGCCAAGTTCGTCGCGCAGGCCTTCGCCGGCGTGAACCTGGACAACCGGGCGATCCCGGGGGTCTACATCGGGATCGTGATGGGGCGGCATGCGGGGTTCCTGACCGCGGCCTCGGCGCTGGCGAAGAAGTTCCCCGAGGATGGACCGCACCTGGTGTACGTCCCGGAGAGGGCCTTCGATCCGGAGCAATTCGTCGAGGACGTGCAGGTAGTCTACGAGGAGCACGGTCGGTGCGTGATCGCGGCCTCGGAAGGGATTTGCGGCCTGGACGGGCAGCCGATCGTGACGACGCTGAAGACCGGGGATGTCGAGAAGGACGCTCACGGGAACGTGCAGCTGTCGGGGACGGGTGCGCTGGGTGATGTCCTGGCGGACCTGGTGAGGGCCAAGACGGACATCAAGCGGGTCCGGGCGGATACGCTGGGTTATCTGCAGCGGTCATTCCTGGGCTGTCACTCGGAGGTGGACGCGCACGAGGCTCGCGAGGTCGGCGAGAAGGCGGTTCAGTTCTCGTTCTGGCACAACGTGGACGGGTCGGTCGCGATCAAGCGAGTGGGGGACTATGCGGTCGAGTACGAGTTGATCGGTCTCGAGGACGTGGCGGCGAAGACCAAGACTATGCCCGACAGCTACCTGAACGAGGCCGGCAACATGGTGACGACGGAGTTCAGGAACTACGCCCGCCCGCTGGTCGGCTCGCTGGCGGTGAGTGACCGGATCGCGGCGCCGTCGATCTTCAAGATCAAGGGGAGCATGGAGGCGATCGCGAAGTAGGGTTACCCGGGAGTGCGCCGGATGCGGCCGCCCGCGTTCGCCGGGGCGGGCGGGGATGTTCGGTGGCGGTTTGGCGTTCGCCGCAGGCGGACGGGGAGGTCCCGGTGCCGGCGTGGCGTTCGCCGCAGGCGAACGGGGAGGTCCGCGTGCCCCAAGTGGGCACGGGACGCCCCAAAGCCTCGGCGCTCTGGCTCCGGCAACTGAGCAGGAGGGGGCTCAGCCCCGTCGATCACCTGCCCAGCCCCCGGCGACCGCCGTCGTCGACCTGTAGCTGTAGCTATGAAGGCCGACGCCGACGGTGGCTGGGCAGGAGATCGAGGGGCTTCGCGACCACCCGCCCTGAGTGAGA
>CAZCAC010000091.1:0-34268 GCA_964496575.1 uncultured Planctomycetaceae bacterium
CCTCTTTTGGGGCGGGCGGCCCGGCGGGGGAACAGCTGGAATTTGATTTCTTCGCGGAGTCGCGGGTGGAGGAGCTGGCGTTTTTCTCGGAGCGCACGGAGCGGATGGCGGAGGGGATGGGCCCGTTTCCGGTAGGGCGTTCGCCGCTGGCGTGGGGGAGTGTACCAATGCCGGCGTGGCGTCCGCCTTCGGCGAACGCCACGCGCCTCACGCTCAACTCTCGCAGCGGAGGTCTCGAGGATCTACCGCGGCCATTCTAGCGACTCCAATCACCGCTCGAAAACGAACCAGGTGAACGCCCCGGGCTCCAGCGTGACGGGCAACTGGAGCGTGCCCCGCGAATCGAGCTCACGTCGGTGAAGCGGACCCTCTCGTTCACGCACCCCGACCGATTCCGTCAGGCCGGCATAGTAGAGCGGGACCTTCAGCTCGCGCTCGATCCGCCGCTGGGTCGGATTGAAGACCACGGCCAGCCCCCGCGTCTCCAGCTCGGGATTCACGTGCAGCATGGCGTCCAGACCGCGGCCCGTGGGGCGCGTGATGTGGATCAAATCACTGGTCAAGATCGGGCGGTACTTCCGGAACCAGCGCGCCCACTTCTCGACCATCGACTTCGTCTCCGAAGTGTCGTACAGCCGGTTGCCGCGCACCACCGTCATCGCTCCGGCGCCTAGGCACTGCACCAGATTGCGCTCGTACAGGGCGAGGTGCTCGACCAGTGGCTCGAGCCCCACCGACGGGTCGCTGGTGTAGAAGCCGACGAGCTGAACGCCGATCCAACCCATGGTGGGGATCTTGTGCCAGGTGCCGTCGTAGATGTACTGGCGATTCAGCAGGAGCTGCTGCTGCGGCGACAGGTTCGCCGCCGCCTCGCGGTAGCCCATCCCGGTCGACACCTGCCCATTGAGAAAGTACCACTCGGGGATCGAGACGAAGGTGTTCCGGCGCTGGAGTTCGTGCAGCATCTCCGTCTGCATCCGCCACTGCTGAAAGCGCGAGTCGGCGATCCCCGCGTGGTGGGCGTGCTCGCCCGAGGCGCACACATCCCCGTGGTACGGCCCGTCGGCGGCCCAGCTCATGAAACCCGTGCGGTCGAGGAATTCGAGCGTCTTCCGCAGGTAGTCGGCGCCGAACTCGGTGGCGAGGCACAGGCTCTGTCCGAAGACCGTGCCGGGTTTCCCCGTGTCGGGGCGGATGCAGTCGTGCGCGGCGCCGCGACCGCGCGAGGCGATCACCAGCTCGTAGCCGCCCATGACGATCCCGCGCTCCTTCGCGTAATCGGCGATCCCCTTCCAGAAGGTGACGTAGTCCGGGTCGAGGTTGTCGTGGGAGACTCCCGGCGGGTGGAGGAGCAGGAGCTCGAAGCCGAGCTCCGCCATCTGGTCGATCAGGCTCTTCAGCAGTGCCTCGTCCCGTGACGATGTCGCGGCTCCGAGCAACGACTCGGTCACCTGCGGCGCCAGTACCCGGTACATCCGCCGGTGAGCCAGCGCGCGCCGCTCGCGGTCGTCGGAGTCCTGCAGCAGCTCGAAGGTGGTGAAGGAGCGATGCTCCGCCCCGGGCTCGAGGTGCTCAGCCGGCCCGATCGGCAACCGGCTGGTCATCAGGTTGCGGTGCTGGAAACCGAGAAACGTGTCCTCGGTCGGATTCGCCGTGGCCCAGCTCGTGTACTCGGGATCGACCTCCCAGGCCGTCGTGCCGCCGAAACCGATGTAGTCCTTGAACGTTCCGGTGAAGTGCAGGAGCGCGCTCCCCTCGGGGTGCGCGTAGGCGAGGGCAAACGAGTAGTCGCTCTCCGAGTGCAGCCGATCGACCTGGTCCTGCGTGACGGCGAGCACCTCGCACCACGTCTTCTCGACGACGACCGTCTCCGTCCCGCCGTTCTTCACCGTCAGCGACTTGGCGACGACGGGCAGCCCCTCGTACATCTCGTAGTGAACGGTGACCCTCACCTCGGCGTGGTCGGCAGCGGCATTGGCCGGCGCCCGATAGTGGCAGTCGACGCGCAGCCCGCGCGGCGGCCACGGCGCGGGGACCGCGTTGAACTTCGGCTGCCAGGGGTAGCGCGCGATCGGCTCGCCAACGTCGATGCCGGTCAGGACGAACGCGCCGGGATCGGGGTAGAGGTCGGGCAGCCAGCTTTCGTAGGTGTAGGCCTTCTCGATCTGGCCCTTCAGCCCGCCGACGTCGTACCAGCGACCGTCGAGCTGCAGGCGCGCTTCCGGCTTGATGGCCCGGATGAACTCGGCGCCGCTCGAGAGGTTGCGATAGCCGTAGCAGGCGAAGCCTTCGCCGAGATGAAAGGTGCGGCTGATCAGGCCGTTGGTGAGCACCAGCTTCGCCGACTTCCCATCCTCCGCGGGTCGCACCAGGAGCTCGACCGGTCGCACGACGCGCTGCACGAGCCAGTCGACACCGGCGGGCTGCTCCTCGATCTCCTTCTGGATGACGCGAACGCCCGGACGGCGGCGAGTGAGGCCCTCCACCAGCGAGCGCTGTCGCTGCTCGTCCCGCTCCCGCGCCACCCGCGCGGCCTCGCGGTCGAGGAGCAGCGCTTCGGGGTCGAAGGGGCCGCCGGCGATGCGGCAGAGCCGCACCTCGTAGACATCCCCGTGGAAAGTTTCCTTGCCGTGCCCCATGTCGCCGATGGTGAAGCGCGGGGCGAGTCGCGCGGCTCGCTGGAAACTCCCGACGCGTCGACCGTCGACGTGGAGCGAGCAGTCGCTTCCCTCCGCGACCAGGGCCAGGTGCACCCAGGTATCGCGCGCGACGTTGCCCATCTCGAACGCGCCGACACCGCCGACGAAGGCGACCCAGCGCGGGCCCTGCTGCGCGATGGTGTAGCCCACCGCTCCATCGCCGTTCGACACCACCCCGTGCAGCCCGGGGTCGTCACTCGAGAGCGCGCGGGCCCAGGCCTCGAGCACGAAGTCGTCGCCCGCGTTGCCGACCGCCTGCTCGGCACCATAGCGATCGTCCTCTCCGTCGAAGCGCAGGCACCCTTCCCCGCGAGCGCGCGCTTTCCCCGGCGCGTCGGCGAAGAAGACGGGGCCGCCCGCCATCTTCAGCTCGGGACCGACTCCGCTCCGACAGTCGAGTGTGTCAGGCCCGGCGGCGAAGCTGATCCCGCCCTGTTCGCCGGGGCGGTAGTGAGCGAGGACCTCGACTCGCCTCGCCTCGGGAGGTGGTTCGATGAACGGAGTGGATGCGAGGAGCGGAAGTAGCAGACAGCATGAAATCATCGAGATTCTCCAGTTCCAGGGCGCGAGCGTCGTTGTCGCTGCTCCCACGCATTGGCACAAAGCGCCCCGATCGCTCCCCCCGTGGCGAAGCAGAGTACGTCGGTCACCGAGGGGACCCGCCCGGGAATCAGGAACTGACCCAGCTCCAGCAGCAGGCCGAAGCCGCCGGTCAGGAGGGTCGCCCGGATCACGTCGGTGCGGGGCGAGGGCGAAGGAGTGCTCAGCCGGAGGCAGACGGTCAAGGCCGCGAGCAGCGTGATGGTCCTGACGAAGAGGAAGACCTTCTCGCCGCGTCCGCTGATCGCGTAGTGGTAGAGTGGCAGCCACTCCGCTCCCGAGGGGACCTTGCCGCTCATCGCCGCCGGATCCCAGGTGAAGTCGAAGGGCTCCCACTCGAGGTAGATGACGAACAGGGCGAGGAGCGAGCCGGCCAGGAGGAGCGTGCGTCGACGGGAGAGTCGTCCCCGGAGTGCGGCGTATCCGGCGAGCCCGATCGCGCAGCCCACGCCGGCCACGATGACGTTGGCCAGGTTGGTGTGTCGCGAGACGATGAAGGTCTTGCCGAGCTCCAGCGCCACCGCGAAGAGGAAGGCCCAGAGCGCTCCCCGCCGCCAGCGCTTCTCATCCCGCGCGCCGACCCAGGCGGACAGCAGGGCGGCGAGCACGGCGTACACCCCGACCTGGATAACCAACCAGTGAGACCACGAGTGCAGGGCGAAGCCCCCGGTGAAGCCGTGGCTCAGGGTGACCCGCACGCTCCTCATCACCGCCGACACGTCAAGCGTCGGGTAGTAGGGGAAGAACGCGTCGGCGACCAGGAGCACCATCAGCAGCACCGCGCCGATCGAGACCGGGTGCTTGCTCGCTTCCTGGCTCGCCCGCCTCCGCAAGCCGATCCAGACCTTCCGGCCGCAGCTCCAGCCGAGGATGCCTCCGGCCAGCGCTCCGGCCGTATTCATCAGGAGATCGTGCAGGTCCGTGGTTCGAGTGGGCAGGAGGAGCTGCATCGCCTCCACTGCCAGGGTCAGCGCCCCGCCCCAGAGCAGCGCCCGGGAGAGCGCTCGTCCCCTCGACCGGCCCTGGCCGAGCGCGATCCTCGAGGCGACGAGGAAGCCCAGCGGGACGTAGAGGACGAAGTTGCTGACCATGTCGATCTTGCTGACATGGATCCTGCTCATGAACGGCAGCGAATCCGAGACCAGCGCCAGCCGCTCGGAGACCGCCGCCGGGTCCCAGTCGAGATCCCACGGCATGAGGCTGCCGTAGAAGACGAGCGCCGCGTAGATCAGCGCGAAGGTGGTGAGCAGCCTGTTCGTGGTCATCTTGCGAGCGGCGGGTCGCCTTCAGCCTATCGTAGCAGTACGGAGTCGCGCCCCCCCCAGAGCAAAAAGGAACCCCCAGGGGGGCGCCCGACAGGGAGGGGGTGTGCCCTGCCGGCTGCCCCCCCCGCGGCCCCACTTGGCCCACGGGGGGCGCCGACTCCGTACT
Organism: uncultured Planctomycetaceae bacterium; assembly: GCA_964496575.1. Lineage (GTDB taxonomy): Bacteria > Planctomycetota > UBA1135 > UBA1135 > CAZCAC01. Next base: position 4,731 of record CAZCAC010000091.1, read on the forward strand.
GCTGGAGGTTACCCTGCGCGGCTTGGAATCTCCCCACCCCGATTCTCCCGCAGCGAACGACGCGGTCCGAGCCCGGCCGGGCCCCTTGATGCGCGTCGTCTGGATCACCCTCGGCTTCGCCTTCGTCGCGATCGGAGCGGTGGGGATCTTCGTGCCACTCCTGCCGACCACGCCGTTCCTCCTGCTCGCCGCGGCGTGCTTCGTGCGGGGTTCGGACCGCGCCTACCGCTGGCTCCTCGCCACGCCCCCCTTCGGGCCGATGATCCAGGAGTGGAACTCCGAGCGCGCCATCCGGCGGAAGGACAAGACCTTCGCCCAGCTCCTGATCGTGCTCTCCTTCGGCAGCTCGGCGCTGTTCTTCGTCCCGATCCTCTGGGCCCGGATCGTCGTCGGAGCGCTCGGGGTCGTCGCGCTGGTGCTCGTTTCGCGCATTCCCGTGCGCAGGATCGGCGCAAGCCCGAGTGCCGGCGTCAGGGTCGCGGAAGACTGATCAAGGCTCCCAGGTCACCGCGTAGCCATTGGAGCTGTTGAATCCCGTGGCGCAGGGTGAGCCGCTCGGATTGCTGTACCAGCACTGGTAGTACTTGGTGTCGCCAGCGAGGACGTTTCCGGCCAGGTGGGAGATCGGTAGCGGGTAGCCGGAAGTGTCGGAGTAGCCGGTCGCGTCGGAGACGACAACGCCGAGGCGCTTGAGCTGCCCGCCCGCGCAGCGCAGTCCATCGCCCCAGACGAGACCTGGCGACAGGTCGTTGTTCGCCTGGAAGTAGAGCCCCGCCTGGTTCGGCTCGAGTCCGGTGGTCGACAGGACCAGCTGGTCACCGGTGAGACTCGGCGTTCCATTGCTGAGCAGCCGGGCGCCCGAGGCGAACACACCGTTCGCACAGCCGGACTCCGGTACGCTGCCGTCGTTGTCGTTGCCGCAGGGGCAGGGCGTGTCCACTCCCGGATCACCGAAGCAGTAGAGGGTGCCGTGACCCACTCCGGCTCCGTACGGTTGGATGAACCGAGCGCTGACGCCGGAGAGGACCGTGGTGCTCGTTCCCGAAGCCGGGTCGAGGATGTGCACCCCGCTGGTGTCGGTGAACAGGAAGTCCCCGTTGCCGAGCTCATAGACTCCGCGCACGCCCGTGCCCACGGCCCAGTAGCCCGCCTCGGTCCCGGTCGAATCGTAGTCGTAGACGCCGATGGGCGAAGAGAAGCCGCCGACGAGCACTCCACCGGTGCTTCCTCGGGGATTCGCCTGCTCGGGGAAGTCGATCCCGTTCAGGCCGTCGGAGTCGTGGAAGATCCCCAGCGAGTTCCCGGCGTAGTCGAACAGGAGGAGGTCCTCGTTCGCGATGTCGGTGACCAGGAGGTTGCCGCCGTACTCGACGACATCGAACGGATCCGAGGCTGGAAAGCTGCCCAGTGGCGTCCCCACCGCGTCGAACATCAAGATGGCATCTCCCGGTGCACCGTTACCGGTTCCGCTGTTGGAGACGTACAACACTCCATTCGCGAAACAGAGCCCGCGGATGTTGTCCATTCCCCCCGTGATCGTGCCGAGGTGTGTCGCCCCGTCGAGGCTGAACATGTAGACGGAGTCCGCAGTCTGATCGGCGATGTAGAGAGCACTCGGACCCTCGTGGCACTCGATCGGCGTTCCGGCGCCGACCAGTGTGAGGTCGATGAAGCTGGAGTTGATCAGGGTGCCGTCGAGCGCGTCGAAGAGCATCACCTGATCGTTGCTGGATTCGGTCACCAGCAACTGCTGAGCGGTGACGAGCTGACTCGTCAGGAGAAACCCCGCGAGGGTTCCGAGCAGGAGGCGTTTCATCTAGAAGAGCTCGGTCGGAGGAGCTGGATCGGCGAGCTGGGTACCTGTGAATCTAGCACGAGATCGACAGGTGGTGTGAAACCAGGAGGATTCGAGGAACGGGGCGCGTTGCGGGCTCGATAGAGCGGCCGCGGGGGGCTTTTCGACGCCCGGCGCGCGACTTCCTTGACACCCACGATGCCACCCGGTCTCCTCGTGAACATGACGGATGGAGCATCCAGCTCGTCGGCTTCGACCTCGTGGCGCTCGTTCATTCGCGAATCCCGGTGGGGGCGGACCGTCTTTCTGCTCCTGCTGCTGCTCCTGTGCAGCTGGATGAGCTGGTTGGTGTTCAGCTTGCGCGACGCGATCGTCGTGGCCGGTGGGTGGGGGGAGCAGGGCGCCTCCGAATCCCTGGGCAACCGTTTCAACGTGGAGGGCCTGGCGAGCCTGGGCAGCCACATCGCCTCGTCGGTCACCCGGGAGTGGTGGGAGATCATCGCCGGGCTGCTGATCCTCGGCGTGTGTCTGGCGGCTCTCCGTTTTCTGGACGATCTCCGTCCCCGTGCCGCGCTCGCCGAGGTGGGACTCCGTGGAGGGCTGCCCCGAGGGTGGGGGCGACTGGCGCTCGTCCCGCTCCTGCCGCCACTCGTCTGGGTGGGCTACGTGATGTTGACCACGGAGGGAGAGTTCCGAACGGTAACCTGGACCTGGAAGGAGTACTTCTTCCCCTTCTCCGACACGGAGGGGACTCTGATGGGCGCGATCTTCGGGAATCGGGCTGCACGACCGGTCTGGTGGCTGAATGGCGGAGTCGCCGCGATCGCGGGCGCCGTCCTCTCCTACGGCCTCGTCTGGAAGCAGCTGCGGCGCCTCGGCTTCGGTTTCATGGCCACGGTCGGGCTGTTCATGCTGGCCACGGTCGTTCTCACCGTCGTCGAGCGAATCAGGTATCCCCTGTCCATGGATTCATTCGGCCTCCTCACGGCGGTCCTCCTGTACCTCTTCCTCTTCGTCACCGCCGTCGTCAGCATCGCGCTCACCGGCTGGATCTTCGAGCGGTGGGGCGGCCGGGTCTGGGTGCCGGCGCTGGCCGGGCTGAGCATGCAGTTGCCCTACCTCCTCGGCTTTCCTCACTATCGAACCGGCCTGATCCTGGGCTCGGATGACGACCTGTGGCTCGTGACCGTCGCAGGCACCTTCAACTGGCTCGGCCCCCTGATCCTGCTCGCGGTGATGACCCGGGTGGCGCCGCGTCTCGGTCTGCCGCCGCTCGACCGGCCCGTGTAGACTGCGGGGCGATGGATCTGGCCCGGCTCGAAGGACTCCTCTCTCGCCCCACGGACTTCGTCGTCGAGACCCTCGCCGGGCTCGACGGCGACCTCGTGGTGCTGGGCGCTGCGGGCAAGATGGGGCCGAGCCTCGCGAGGATGGCGCGGTGCGCGCTCGATCGAGTGGACTCGCCGCGCGAGGTGATCGCCGTCTCGCGCTTCCGCAGCTCGGAGAGCCGTCCGACGATCGAGAACGCGGGAGTGCGCACGCTTCCGTGCGACCTGCTCGACGCCGCGGCCGTGGCCGCCTTGCCTGAGGCCGCCGCGGTGATCTTCATGGCCGGGACGAAGTTCGGCACCGGCGGCGACGAGTCGACCACCTGGGCGATCAACGCCTGGCTGCCGGGGCTGGTCGCCGAACGCTACGCGGGCGTGCCGACGGTCGTCTTCTCCAGCGGCAACGTGTACCCCCTGGTGCCGATCGACAGCGGCGGCGCGACCGAGGAAACGGTCCCCGCGCCGCTCGGCGAGTACGCCTGGTCCGTGCTCGCTCGCGAGCGGATCTTCGAGCACTTCTCGCGCCGCGACGGCACGCCGGTGACGATCTACCGGCTGAACTACGCGGCCGAGCTGCGCTACGGCGTGCCGTTGGATATCGCTCGTCAGGTGCGCGAGGGGCAACCGATCGACCTCGCCATGGGCCACTTCAATGCGATCTGGCAAGGCGACGCGAACGCGATGGCGCTCGCCTGCCTGGGGCTCACGGAGTCCCCGCCGAGGATCCTGAACGTCACCGGCCCCGAGCTCGTCTCGGTGCGCGAGCTCGCCATCCGCTTCGGCGAGCGCTTCGGTGTGGAGCCGATCTTCACCGGGGCCGAGGCGGAGACCGCACTCCTGAGCGATGCTTCGCGTGCGCTCGAGCTCTTCGGGCCCCCCTCTGTCTCCCTCGACGAGCTGGTCGACTGGATCGGCGAGTGGCTCGAGCAGGGCGGGCCGGTGCTCGACAAGCCCACGCACTACCAGACCCGGGATGGTGTCTATTGAGCTCTCCGGCCAGAGTCGCTCCCGAGATCGCCGCCACGCTGCGCGCCGGCGTGGTGATCCCCGCGCACCCGCTGGCCCTGACCGCGGAGCGCCGCCTCGACGAGCGCGCCCAGCGGGCCCTGGCCCGCTACTACTCGGCGGCGGGAACCGGCGGAATTGCGGTCGGCGTGCACACCACGCAATTCGCGATCCGCGAGCCGCAACACGGTCTCCTTCGTCCGGTGCTGGAGCTCGCCGCCGAGACGATGCGCGAGTCCGACCGACCCCTGGTCGCCATCGCCGGCATCTGCGGAAAGACCGACCAGGCGATCGCCGAAGCCGAGCTCGCCGCGGAGCTCGGCTACGACCTCGGTCTCCTGAGCCTGGCGGCGTTGCGCGAGGCGAACGAGGATGAGCTGATCGCGCACGCCCGCACGGTGGGGGAAGTACTGCCGCTCTTCGGCTTCTATCTCCAGCCCGCGGTCGGGGGGCGACGGCTCGAGCGCTCCTTCTGGCGCCGCTTTGCCGAGCTCCCCGCGGTGGTGGCGATCAAGGTCGCTCCCTTCGATCGGTACGCGACGCTCGACGTCGTGCGCGCGGTGGCCGAGTCGGGGCGCGCTGACGAGATCGCGCTCTACACCGGGAACGACGACAACATCGTCCACGACCTGCTGGCCACCTTCGAGCTCGGCAGCCAGCGGCTGCGCTTTGCCGGCGGCCTGCTCGGGCACTGGGCGGTGTGGACGCGGCGGGCGGTCGAGCTGCTGGAGGAGATCCACGTGCTCCGCGCGACCTCGGCGCCGATCCCCGCGGAGCTCTTGGCCCGCGCCGCGGCGATCACCGACTGCAACGCGGCCTTCTTCGACGCGGCGAACGGATTTCACGGCTGCATCGCCGGCCTGCACGAGGTGCTGCGCCGCCAGGGCCTCCTCGCCGGAACCTGGTGCCTCGATCCCGACGAGGATCTCTCGCCGGGACAGCTCGGAGAAATCGAGCGAGTGTGTCGCGCCTACCCCGAGCTGAACGACGACGAGTTCGTCGCCGGGCATCGGGACGAGTGGCTGCGTTGAGGGCGCTAACCCACCCAGAGCCGATACGCCGTTCGTAGTGCCAGCACCAGCACCACCACGAATCCGACCGCGGCCAGCCCCTGGATCCAGTGCGGCGTGCGCGTACGCCGCGACATCCACAGCATCACGCCGGCGAGAACCGGGTTGCCGAGCACGGTCATCGCCTGGGCGAAGATGATCAGCTGGACCGGACTCCGGCCGCCGAGCACCGAGATCGCGACGACGAGCCCGGCGAGCAACGCGAGGGTGGTGAAGAGCTTCGGCGCCGTTCGCTCGAGGTTCCCGCCGAGCCCCAGGCTGTCGGAGAGCACCGTGCCGCCGATCATCGCGTTGACCAGGAAGGAGCTGAAGGCCGCGGCGAGCAGCCCGACGGAGAACAGGATCTTCGCCGACCGCCCGAACAGTGGTTCGAGCTGGACCGCCACGTCCGCCGCGCTGGAGAGCTCGGCACCAGCGACCCGCCCGTGCAGGACGGCGGCGGCGGTGATCATGATCGTCGCGCTGAGCAGCCCGAGCACGGAGATCCCCACCGCCGAGTCGATCAGGCCCGCGCGCAGCTGCGATCGCTTCCAGCCTCGCTCGCGGACGAGGTACGCTTGGTAGAACGCGGCGGCGACGGAGAAGGTCGTGCCGACCAGCGCCTGCAGGGGGAGCACCGCGTCGTGCAACGCGCCGTCGACGATGCGCGGAATGAGATCCTCTCGCACTTCAGAGGGCAGGGCGGGCACGATCCCCCCGAGGATCCCCCCGACCGAAGGACGGGCGAAGAAGAGGTTGCCGAGGAAGCCGACGATCATCAGCCCCACGAGCACCTTCATCGCCGTCTCGATCGGCCGGTACGGTCGGCGCAGCCCGAAGAGCACCAGGAGCACGACGAGGTTGAGCCCGACGAGCAGGGCCGTCGGCCACGTGTCCCCTTCGCCGAGGAAGGTCCGCAGCCCGGCGACCACGGCGACGTTGTTGCTGAACTGGAAGCAGGCGACGATCAGGAACAGGACGACGCCGACGAAGAGAGCCAGCGGCCGGCCGCCGGCGCGGGCGATCTCGGTGCAGGGCGTGCCCTCGAACGAGGCGCCGAGGTTCGCGGCGAGCGCGGTCATGCCCACCATCAGGATCGCCGACAGGCCGAGCAACCAGAGCATCTCGTAGCCGAAGTCGCAGCCGACGCGCGAGCTGGCCAGGATGCTGCCCGGGCCGAGCACCACGGCGGCGATGACGATCGCGGGGCCGAGCGAACGAAGGAAGCCGCGCATCATTGCACTCGCGGATCCACCGGCAGGGACAGGGGCTCGAGTGCCCGGAAGTCGATCTCGAACTCGCCTCCGTAGCCGGTGCGGGCCACGTAGGCGGTCCGGATCAGGCCGTCCTGGATCCTCAACCGGACGAGGCCGTCCGCCCTTTGCTCGTACAGCTCCGGGTACTCTCGCAGCGCGCTCTCCCGCTCCCCGGGGGTGAGATGTGCGAGACCGCGAACGTAGTGGTGGCCGTTGCGCTCGGCGTGTGCAACCCCGAGAGTGGCCGCGATCGCCGTGTCCTGGTGCAGCGCGAGTCCGCCCGGGCTGGTCAGGTCCTCCGCGGCGAGGATCGCCGGGCCGTCGCTCGCGGCGAGCACGCGCTGGCTGTGCAGCGTGCGGAACAGCCCTTTGCAGTTCTTCGCGGAGACGCCGCCATAGCCGAGCTCCAGCGCGCGCTCGACGACTTCGTCAGTGCCGTCCGACTCGTCGAGGATCACCGGCTTGAGCGCGGCGAGGCGGCGCAGGGGTTCGGCGACCGAGTCCTCGAGCGCGGCGTCGCGCTCCACCGGCTGCTCGAACCAGGCTAGGCGCCTCCAGAAGGAGCCCAGCTTCGGGGCAGCGCGCAGAGCGCTGAAGAACTCGACGAATGCCCGCATTTCGGGGAACGATTCGTTGCCGTCGAGGACCACTCGCCAGCTCGTGGTGGCGAACCGGTCGAGCACTGCAGTGATGCACCGCAAGCGCTCGAGGTTGCCCTCGATGTCGTCCGAGATCTTGATCTTGAACCAGCTGCAACCGTACTCGCGCACTACCTCCTCGAGCGTTTCAGGGAGGCAGTCGTCGAGGGGCCGTGTGACATCGCCCTCGGTGAGCGGGTCCAGCAGCCCGACGGTGTGACGCAGGTGCATCAAGACACGCGGCGCCGCCGGCAGCCACGGCGCCGCGCCGAAACCGAGGAGGTCGTTCGCGATGGCGTCGTGCAGCGAGGTCTCGTACCAGCGGCACAACCCGTCGACCACTGCTCCGTCGAGCAGAGCGACTCCGAAGCTCGAGGTCAGGGCCGGAATACCGAGCTCGGCGCAGCGGCGGCGAACCTCCGGCTGGATCTCGCGATGGAGCGTGAACGCATCCCCGAGCTCGGCATCCAGGTAGTTCCGCGCCGCCAGTCCGACGGAGCAGAGCAGTCGGCGTTCCCGCTCCTCGTAGCTCTTGGTTCCGTCCTTGTCGAACCACATCGGCGACAGCACGGAGGCGCTGTACCCCTCTTCCTCGCGTTTGTCCTCGAACTGCAGCAGCACCCGTAGGTAGAGCACCGAGAGGTCGGTCATGGTCACCGCGCCGAAACGGAACGGCGTTCGCATGGGAGCGTCACGCCGGTAGGCCTGGACCTCGAGGATCCGGAACCGAGGAGCGACGCCGGTACGAGACGGGTACGAAGGTGTCAAGCGACCACAGCATACGGATTGCAGCGGCCACGGGAACCTCCCCGCGCGAAGACCTCCGGATCGGCAGATCGGGAGGCGTGGTCGGTCGATCTCGGTCGGGGGCCCTTCGATCTGATTCGGCTAGGATCGCTCCGTGCCCGATGATTCCAATACTTCGCGCTCCCGGGGAACCACCGACGTCACCCGCCTTCTGAATCTGATCACGCGTGGTCTGCCCGAAGGTCAGGAAGGGCTGACCGGTACGATTTACGAGGAGCTGAGGTCTCTCGCCGCCCACCGTATGGCCGGCGAGCGAGTCGGGCACACGCTCCAGGCCACGGCGCTGGTGAACGAGGTCTACCTGCGGCTCGTCGCGGCTCCCGAGCTCGAGTGGGAGTGCCGCGGTCACTTCTACACCGCCGCCGCGGAGGCGATGCGGCGCATTCTCGTCGAGCATGCCCGCCGGCGCGGACGCGACAAGCGCGGCGGCGGCTGGCGCGCCCTCACGCTGGAGGCGGTCGACCTGGCGGCGGAGGAGACTTTTGACGGAATCCTGGCACTCGACGAGGCCTTGCAGCGCCTGGAGCAAGTGGACGCTCGAGCGGCCGAGATCGTGCGCCTGCGCTTCTACGCCGGGCTCGACGTGGACCAGACGGCTCTCGCCGCGGGCGTCTCGCGTCGCACGGTGCTGCGTGACTGGGCCTATGCGAAGGCCTGGCTCGCCGAGGCCCTCGGAGATTCCGAGACGAACGATGGAGAATCGCGATGAGCAATGGATCGAAGACGGACGAAGTCAAATCCCTGCTGCTGGGAGCGCTGGAGCTGGAGGGCGCCGAGCGCAAGGAGTACCTGGACGCCGAGTGCGGCGAGGACGAGGGGTTGCGCCAGCGCGTGAGCCGGCTTCTGCGCGCGCACGATGGCGCGCCCGGTTTCCTGGGAACACCTCTCGAGGAGCCCTCGGGGAACGAGAAGGAGGACCGAGGCGACGAGGAACCTGGAACCATCATCGGCCGCTACAAGCTCCTCCAGCAGATCGGCGAGGGCGGATTCGGCCGCGTCTGGATGGCTGAGCAGCAGGAGCCCGTGCGGCGCAAGGTGGCGCTGAAGATCATCAAGCTCGGCATGGATACGCGGCAGGTGGTCGCGCGCTTCGAGGCGGAGCGGCAGGCCCTCGCCCTGATGGACCATCCGAACATTGCCAAAGTCCTTGACGGTGGCGCCACGGAGAAGGGGCGGCCCTTCTTCGTCATGGAGCTCGTCCGCGGCGTGCCGATCACCGAGTACTGCGACGTCGCGAAGCTATCGACGCGCGAACGGCTCGGGCTCTTCATCGACGTCTGTCACGCCGTCCAGCACGCGCACCAGAAGGGGATCATTCACCGCGACCTGAAACCGTCGAACGTGATGGTCACGCTGCACGACGGCCGGCCCGTGCCGATGGTCATCGATTTCGGGATCGCGAAGGCGACCACGGGCAACCTGACCGAGAAGACCCTGTTCACCGAGTTCCACCAGTTCATCGGCACGCCGCAGTACATGAGCCCCGAGCAGGCGGAGATCTCGGGGCTCGACGTCGATACGCGCGCCGACATCTACTCGCTGGGCGTCTTGCTGTACGAGCTCCTCACCGGGACGACGCCCGTCGATCCGGTGACCCTGCGCGAGGCCGGTTACCAGGAGATCCTCCGGGTGATCCGCGAGGAGGAGCCGCCGCGTCCGTCGAATCGCGTGAGTACGATGGGCGAGCTGCGGGTGACGGTCGCGTCGGCGCGCGCCACCGAGCCGGACCTTCTGAGGCGGCTGATGGCCGGCGACCTGGACTGGATCGTCATGAAGGCGCTGGAGAAGGAGCGCACGCGCCGCTACGAGACTGCCGCGGGCCTGGCCATCGACATCCAGCGGCACCTGACCGACGAGCCCGTGCGCGCAAGGCCGCCGAGTCGGACCTACCGCCTGCGGAAGTTCGTCAGGCGGAACCGCGTGGGCGTGCTTGCCGGGTCCGTCGTGGTGCTCACCCTCATCGCGGGAACGGCGGCTGCCACGGTGGGTTTCGTTCGGGCCAGCCAGGGGCGAAAGGAAGCTCTCTCGGCCGAAACCGTCGCGCGGGAAGCCGAGCGAACGGCGCTGGAAGAGGCGAAGAAGGCCCGGGAAGCGGAAGAGGACGCTCGCGATCAGCGGGAGCTGGCGCTGGCGAGCGCGCGGGAGGCGCGCCAGGAAGCTGCCGCCTCGGTGGCGATCAACGAGTTCTACGACCGGATGCTCGGCTCGATCGATCCGTTGCGGCTCCGACAGAGCTCGGGTTTTGCGCAGGATCCGGGCGCGGTTCAGGTGACGGCGGCCGGGATGGCGCGCGACGTTTCCGTCTCGGAGATGCTGAGCGACGCCGCGGCGACGGTGGAAGCGAGCTTTGCCGGCAAACCCGAGCTCGAGGCGCAGGTCCGCGAGACGATCGGTGTGACGCTGCTCGGCCTGGGGGTGCCGAGCGAGGCGGAGCGCGAGCTGGAGGCGGCGCTGCGGTTGCACGTCGACCGATCCGGCGCGGAGCACACCGATACCCTACGGCTCAAACTCCTGCTGGGCGCCACTGCCTCGGAGGCCGGTGACGCCGGCCGAGCGGTGGAGATTGTCCGGGAAGCGCTGGCGGGGATGGAGCGGGTCCACGGGCCCGAGGACCCGCGTACCCTGCACGCGGCGACCCTTCTCGGAGAGGTCCTCGCGCAGGACGGCGGGTACACCGAGGCCGAGGCGCTGCTGCTGAAGACGCTGGACGCCCAGCGGCGCGTCGTGGGGACCGAGCATCGAAGCACCGTCGATACGCTGGACACCCTGACGAACCTGTATCTCTGGCAGACCGCTCCCCTCGAAGCGAAACCCCACGCGGAGGAGGCGGTGGCGATCAGCGAACGGATCCTCGATGCCGACGACGTCGTGCGTGTCCAGGCGGAGCTGGGGCTCGGGCTGACCAGCGCGTTCCTGATGGAGTTTGAGCGCGGCGAGGAGCTGCTCCGTCCCGTTCTGCACAAGCTGCAGCGAATCGCGGGCGAGCACCACAAGACGACGACCCACGCGGCGTTCCACCTGGCTCGCTGCTTGCGCGACGAAGGGGATCGTGAGGAGCGCGAGCGGCTTCTTCGCCAGGGCGTGGTGGGGTACGAGCGCGTGGGCGAGCACTCCACCTCCCTGTTCGTCGCCCGGAACGACCTGGCGATGATGCTCTTCCAGCGTGGTGCCTTCACCGAGGCGATCGAGCTCGCGCGCGCCAACGTCGAGAGCCGGAAGAAGGTGGACGGCTTGCGGAGCCCACGGACCAGAGAGGCGGTCAGCTTCCTGCGCGACGGTCTGCGCCTGGCCGGGCGTGTGGAGGAGGCCGGGTCGGTCTACCGCGAGCTGGTGCAGTTCAACGTCGATACGCTGGGACGAGATTCCCCTCGCACTTGTAGCGCGCTCGGCGATCTGTCGCTGTTCCTTCGTTCTTGCGGGCGGCTCGAGGAAGCCCGCGATGCCTGGCGGGAGATCATCGCCCTGCGCCGCCGGATCTCCGAGCGCCCCGACGCCGACGCCTGGGACTTCTTGCAGTACGGCGGGACCATGCTGCACCCGTGGGTCCCCGGTATCCGGGACGTCGAGGGAGCTCTCGAGGCCTTCGAACAGGCGCTGGAGGCCGGTGGCGATCACGATCCCGAGTTGCTGCGCGATCTGGCGCTCGCCCATCACCTGCTGGGTGAGGAGGAGGAGACTGCCGGGTGGGCGGCCCGCCTGATCGAATGCTCCGCGGACGAGGCGAGCGCCGGGAGTGGAACGGCCTTGCTCTTCCACGCCGAGCTGCTCCTCGACTGCATCGTCCCCGCGTTCCGGGACCCGGAGGCCGCCATGTCCTTCGCCCTTCAGGCGGTCGAGCTGATGGAACTGCCCGACGCCGCTGCTGTGCGGCTCTTCGGACACGCTTGTGCACTCGCGGGGCATCGCGAAGAGGCGCTCGACGCGTCCGCGTGGGTGCTCGAGTTGCTCGCGGCGCAGATCGCTGACCCGGAGGTCGGCGAGGGAAGGATCAACTCCTACGTCTGGATCCTCGCGACCACGGAGTTCGAGGAGCTGCGGGATGACGAGGCCCTCGCCGCAGGCGCGGATCGACTGGCGGCGTTCGCCCGGCGCGATCACGACCACCTCCATACCCTGGGAGTGGCGCGGTACCGCCTCGGCGAATACCGGGAAGCGCTGGCGCTCTTGACCGAGTCGGACGAGTGGAACCGGAGGGCGGGCGAGGAGTACAAACCGGCGATGGAGTCAATTCCCCGCGCGCTGTGTCACCTGCGGCTCGGGGACGAGGAACGTGGCCGCGAGCTCCTCGAAGGATGCGCCGTGCAGCTCGACGACCCGGACCTCAATTTCGACGACGAGATGGTGCTGCGCGGATTGCTCCGCGAGGCCGAGGCGCTGCTCCAGTAGCAGTACGGAGTGCGACCCCGTACTGCTACTCGAGTGTTACTGAGTATTGGAATCCGGCCTCGGTGTCGATCGTCATCAGCACCGCGCCGGCGCTGGTCAAGGTCGCGGCTCCGCCGAGCTTGGAGTGAAGCGTCAGGGAGGTGAGCTCATCCTCCTCCCAGGCGAAGTCGAGCTCGAAGCCGCCGCGCGTGCGCAAGCCCTTCACGCTCCCGCTGGGCCACGCCGCGGGCAACGCCGGCAATAGGTCGATGCGATGGTCGAGCGCACCGTCCCCGGTCTTGATGTGCGACTGCAGCAGCATCTCCGTGATCCCGCTCGTCGCCCCGAAGTTGCCGTCGATCTGGAACGGCGGGTGCGAGCAGAAGAGGTTCGGGTAGAGGCCGCCGCCCTTGTACTCGGTCAGCGCGGAACCGGTGAGGCGGACCAGCTGGCGCAGCATCAGGTGGGCGTGATCGCCGTCGAGCAGGCGCGCCCAGAAGTTGATCTTCCAGGCGCGCGACCAGCCCGTACCGCCGTCCCCGCGGAAGAGCAGCGACTGCTTCGCGGCGGCGAAGAGCTCGGGCGCGTCCACCGTGATCTCGCTTCCCGGGTGCAGGCCCCAGAGGTGCGAGACGTGTCGGTGCTGGTTCTTCGGATCGTCCTTGTCCTCGAGCCACTCCTGGAGCTGGCCGTGTTGCCCGATCTGGTTCGGGGCGATGCGAGCACGCACCGCAGCGAGCTCGGCTCGCAGCTCTTCGTCGACCCCCAGCACCTCGGCGGCTGCGATCGTATTGGCGAAGAGCTCGCGAATGATCTGGTGGTCCATCGTCGGCCCCATCACCAGCCCTCCGAGCTCCGGCGAGTTGCTCGGGCCGCTGATCAGCCACTTCTCCGTCGAACGCGGATCCTCGATGAGGTAGTCGAGGAAGAACTCCGACGCGCCCCTCAGCGCGGGGTAGGCGTGCTCGGCGAGAAAGTCGCGGTCACCGCCGTAGACGTAGTGCCACCAGAGGTGCTGGCTGAGCCACGCCCCACCCGTCGGCCAGATCCCGTGGTTCGACGCGTTGATGGGCGCGCAGCCGCGCCAGAGGTCGAAGTTGTGGTGGGTCACCCAGCCACGCGCGCCGTAGTGCTCGCGGGCGGCGCTCTTTCCGGCCTGTGACAGGTCGGCGACCGCAGCGAACAGCGGCTCGCCGCACTCGGAGAGGTTGCACGGCTCGGTGAGCCAGTAGTTCATCTCCGTGTTGATGTTGATCGTGTACTTGCTCTCCCAGGGCGGCTGGAGGCGGTCGTTCCAGAGTCCTTGCAGGTTTGCGGGCTGCGAGCCTGGGCGGCTGCTGCCGATCATCAGGTAGCGGCCGTACTGGAAGAGCAGCGTGGCGAGCTGCGGGTCGTTCGCTTCGGCGAACTCGTGGATTCGTTGCGCGGTGGGGGAGGCGGCTGCCTCGGTCGTGCCGAGGTCGAGGGAGACGCGGTGGAAGAGCGCCTGGTGGTCCTCGACGTGCCGGCGGCGGATCTCCGGGTATGGGGTTCCGAAGAAGTCGTCGTTCGTCTCGATGTAATCGTAGAGACGCTGCACCGGATCAGCGCTGATGTCCCTGTAGGAGTGGAAGCTGGTCGCGGAGAGAAGGAACAGGGTCGCGGAGTCGGCGCCCGTGACCTCGAGAGCATCCTCACGCCCACGGCACTCTCCGCCCTCGAGAGTGATCAGCAGGAAGGACCCGAACTTCATCTTCCCCGGAAAGACCGTGTTTCGCGTGCGTCCTTCCCCGACCTTGCCCTCGGTCAAGAGAGAGCTGGCCGAGAGAACGTGCATCTCGCTCTCCTGGTGTGGGCTTCTCAGCTCGGCTGCGAACTGGAGCTTCCCCTTCGCATCGGCTTCGAGCCGGATCACGACCACCTGGTCGGGAAAGCTGGCGAAGGTCTCTCGTGTGTAGCGAACGCCATTCGAAGCATAGGAAGTGGTGGCGATCGCCGTATCGAGATCGAGCTGCCGGCGGTAGTCGGTCGCCTCGCCGTGGCCGGGGAAGGTGAGCAACACGTCGGCGAACGGCTGGTACGCGGCCTGCCGCAGCGGAATCGACATGAACTCCTTCGTCGCCAGCTGCTCCGCTTCCTTCTGCTTCCCCTCGAAGAGCAGCCGGCGAATCGCCGGCAGGTGCTCGACCGCGCCGACGTGCGCGTAGTCGTGCGGTTCCCCGACCCAGAGCGTGTCCTCGTTGAACTGGTAACGCGCCTCCTCGAGGCCGCCGAAGACCATCGCGCCCATGCTGCCGTTGCCGACGGGTAGCGCCTCGACCCAGCTGGCCGCCGGCTCCTCGTACCAGAGCAGCAGGTCGCCGGTCTGGGCGTGCGCGGCGTTGACGGAGCCGAAGGAGGCGAGGAGGAGGAGAGGGAGGATCTTCATGAGGCTCGCTGGGGTCGGGAGAGCGGGAGGGCAGAGAGTGTACTCCGCGCGAGTCGCCCAGCGGTATGATCGGCCGCGCACGGGCCCGCGCCCCGATCCCTTCCGCTTCGATCCCGGTGAAACGATGAAGATCACGACGACCTGCCTCCCGGCTGTCTGGCTGCTGCTGCTCTCCCCGCTGGGGCCCGCCCAGGAGTCGGAGCATCCCAACATCCTCTTCATCATGTCCGACGACCACGCCGCGCACGCGATCGGCGCATACGGCGGGCGGCTCGCGACCCTCGATCCCACGCCGGTGATCGACACGTTGGCCGAGGAAGGGATGCTGTTCGAGAACTGCTTCGTGACCAACTCGATCTGCACGCCGAGCCGCGCGGCGATCATGACCGGCCAGTACAGCCACGTGAACGGCGTCTATACGCTGGCCGAGCGCATCCCGCCGGAGCGGCAGACCCTGGCGATCGAGATGCGGAGCGCCGGCTACCAGACGGCGATGATCGGCAAGTGGCACCTCAAAGAAGAGCCGAACTTCGACTACTACAAGGTGCTGCCGGGGCAGGGGAAGTACCACGACCCGTCCTTCAAGGAGAAGACCGCCGGGGCCTGGCCGAAGAACGTCGTGCAGATGACCGGTCACTCCTCCGACTGCATCACCGACAGCACGCTGGCGTGGCTGAAGGGGCGCGATCGGACGAAGCCCTTCTTCCTGATGCACCACTACAAGGCGCCGCACGACTACTTCGAGCACGCGAAGCGCTACGATACCTACCTCGCCGACATCGACATACCCGAGCCGCCGAGCCTGTGGAGCCAGCCGGAGTTCGGCTCGATCGCGACGCGCGGCCACGAGGGCGAACTGATCCGCTACGTCGGCACCTCGATCGGCCGGCGCCACGCGTTCCGCAGCTACAGCCGCAAGTGGGCGAAGGACCCGGAGCTGACCGACGAGGAGGCGCAGCGTAGGGCGTACAACGCCTATCTGAAGCGCTACCTGCGCTGCGTCAAGGGAGTCGACGACAACCTGAAGCGGCTGTTCGACTACCTGCGCGAGGAAGGTCTCTACGACGACACGGTGATCTTCTACACCGGCGACCAGGGGATGATGCTCGGCGAGCACGATTACCAGGACAAGCGCTGGATGTACGAGGAGTCGCAGCGGATGCCGATGCTGGTGCGCCATCCGAAGACGATTCGCCCGGGCTCGCGCACCGACGCGATCGTCGAGAACGTCGACTTCGGCCCCACGATGCTGGCCTTCGCCGGCGTCGAGACACCGGCGTCGATGCAGGGGCGGAGCTTCCGCTCGATCCTGGAGACCGGTCGCGAGCCGGCGGGCTGGAAGCAAAGCGCGTACTACCGCTACTACTACCACCTGGTGCACCACTGGAACCCCGCGCACCTCGGCTTGCGCACCAAGGAGCACAAGCTGATCTACTACTACGGCTGCGCGATGGACGGCGGCCGGCAGACGCCGCCGGGCTGGGAGCTGTACGACCTGCGCGCCGACCCGCACGAGCTGAAGAACGTCTACGACGATCCGAAGTACGCCGAGGTCGTCGAACGGCTCAAGGAGCAACTCCTCGCCCGGCGCTTCGAGATCGGCGACACCGACGAGGCCTTCCCCGAGATGCGCGCGGTGATCGAGGAGTTCTGGGACTACGACGAGGCCGACCGCGCGAAGGCGATCGAGCTGTCGCACGAGTACGCGAAGAGGGAGCGGGCTCGGGAAGAGAAGAAGTGATGGCTCACGCCGTCCTTCGGCCCCACGGCGCGGGAGCGCCTCAATCCTCCTCTCCGGGCTCATTCGCCTCTCGAGCACGACGCTCCGAGACACGGATGGCGACCAGCAACGCGATCACCACCAGGGCGACGAATCCGAGCCCGAGGAACTGGGACACCTCGAGCGAGCGGCAGACGTAGAGCGCGAGGAGGGTGAGGATCCCCAGCGAGCCGATGAGGCTGAACAGCCCGGAGCTGGGATTCATGAAGCCGCCCTTGCCGTGCATGAGCGGATCGTAGCAGGACCCCGTGCGGACGCCGCCGCGGATCTCCCCGGGTGGTCGTGTACGGGTTGCGTTCAGCTCCGCAACCCCCTTGCGGAGATCTCCTACGACGTGTAGTACTACAGTTCGTAGGAGATGGCCTCTCCGGGGTAGGCGGGGAGGGGCGCGAGCGTCAGCCGGCGGGACCGACTCGCGCGACGAGAGAGACGGCGCCGGAATCGACCGGGAGACGCGACGTGCACTTCTTCCTCCTTCTGCTGCTCATCGCCCTCGCCCCGAGCCGCGACGAGCTCCTGTCGACCGACCTGCTCGAAGCCGCCCGCCGGGGAGACCTGGCGACGATCACCCGGCTGCTCGACGAGAGCGATGACGCCGTTCGCCAGCACGACGAGCGCAACTGCACCGCCTTGCACTTCGCCGCCGCCGGCGGACATCTCGAGGCGGTGGAGCTCCTGCTGGACGCCGGCGCCGAACTGGAAGCGGCGGACGTCGACGGCGACACGCCGCTGCTGTGGGCGGCGCACGCCGGACACGTCGAGGTCGCCGCGTTGCTCCACGACGCGGGGGCGAGCCCGACCCCTCCGAACCAGGCCCGGCGGAACCTACTCCACTTCGCAGTCCTCGGTGGAAATCGCGAGATGATCGAGCTCGCGCTCTTCGGCGACCTGGACATCGACGCGCGGGACTTCGAGGGTTACACGGCGCTGCACCTGGCGACGTTGCGCAATCGCCGGGATCTCGCGACGACTCTGATCGAAGGGAACGCGAACACGGAGGTGAAGGAGAACTACGGCCGCACCCCGCTCCTGCTCGTCGCCCGGGAGAGCGGCGACGTCGGCATGGCCCGCCTCCTGATCGATAGCGGAGCGAACATCGAGGTCAGGGACCGCTTCGGAGACACGCCGTTGAGACTGGCGACCTGGCGCGGGTACGGCGCGGTGATCGAGCTCCTGCTCGAGCGCGGGGCGGAGGTTCCGACGACCGGCCCGCAAGGTCGGGCGATGACGATCGATGCCGCGAAGCGTGGACAGGCCGCCCTGTTCGCCGTTCTGGTGGAGAAGGGAGCCGACCTTTCGATCCGCAACGAGGAGGGCGGCTCCCTGCTGCACTCCGCCTGCGACGGCGGCTCGACGGAGGTCGCGGCGCTCCTGCTGGAGCAGGGGATGCCGATCGAAGAGCAGGACCGCTACGGCCGGACTCCACTGCACTACGCCGCCGAGCGCGGGCGGCGCGAGGTGGTGGAGCTCTTGCTGGAGCGAGAGGCCAATCCGAACGCGGCCAGCCTCTCCGGCATCACTCCCTACGACGACGCGCGCCTCGCCGATCACCGCTCCATCACCGAGCTCCTGCTCGAGGCGGGCGCGGACCAGGGCGAGCCCAGCTTCCCCAGGCTCGAGGGCCCCTACCTCGGCCAGACGCCGCCCGGCCTCGAGCCGCAGCTCTTCGCCCCGGACATCGTCGCCTCGCACCGCTTCGAGCACGGCTCGGTGACCTTCTCGCCGGACGGCCGGGAGGCTTACTGGTCGAGCTCCTTCATGCTGGGCAACGCGGGCTACTCGACCGCGAGGCTGCTCGCCGCCGGGCAACGGGACGGTCGCTGGATGCCGTCCCACCGTCCCGAGTTCGCCGCCGACCTCCGGACCGGTGACGACGTTCCGTTCATGAGTCCCGACGGGAAGAGGCTCTACTTCATCTCCATGAGGACGGACCCGGGAGGTGGGGGGAGGACCGGCGAGCGGATCTGGTTCGTCGAGAGGACGCGCGATGGCTGGTCCGGGGCCGAGCTGGTGGAAGGCGGTCCCAACACGATCGAAGTGCACTGGCTCTTCTCCGTGGCCTCGAACGGCGCCATCTACTTCGGCAGCAGCGCACCCGGAGGCCTCGGCATGGGCGATGTCTACCGCTGCGCGCCGGAGGGCGGCGGCTTCAGCGCTCCCGGCAATCTCGGAGCTCCGATCAACAGCGAGGCCTCGGAGGGCTCACCGTTCATCGCTCCCGACGAGAGCTACCTGATCCTGGTGCGCAACGGGCACGCCGGGGGCCTGGGGGGCTCGGACCTCTACGTTTCCTTCCGCGACGGAGAGGACGGCTGGCTGGAACCGGTGCTGCTCCCCGCGCCGCTCAACACCGCGAGCCACGAGCAGTGCCCCTTCGTCTCCCACGACGGGAAGTACCTGTTCTTCAACAGCCACCGCAACGGCAATGCGGACGTCTACTGGGTCGACGCGGAGGTGATTCGGCGACTCGGGCCGCTGTGAGAGCGACGCGGTCTACCACCAGACCACCTCGATCCCGTTGCTGAAATTGCTCCCGGTTCCGCAGGGTCCGGAACTGTCACGATACCAGAGCTGGTACTGGATCGTCTCGCCGGGGAGTACGTTGCCCTTGGTCACCAGGGACTTCCCCGTGCTGTCGGTCTTGCCCCACTGGTCGAACTGCGTGATCCCCAGGCGCTCGGTGGGGTAGCCCACGCAGAGGCAGCCGTCCTTGAACGGGGTCGAGATGCTGGACCGGCCCTGCAGGAACAGTCCGAAGTCACCCGGGATGCCGTCTGAGGCCTCGAGCAAGAGATCGTCCCGAGCGACGAGCGGGGTGCCGCTCGCCCACAGCCTGACGCCCAGGCCGGTGGAGTTCACGCAGCCGGAGAAGTACCAGTAGAAGCTGTCGTTGTTGCAGGGACAGCCGCAGTTCTCGCCGGTACAGGTGACCGTGTGGATGGGGACCAGCTCGTGGATGGTGACGGCGCCGAATTCGGGTCCTCCCGTGTCGTCCCCGGGGGCTCCCACCGCGATGAGGTTGTCGCCGATCGACACCGACCGTCCGAAGCGATCATCGGCCGCGCTGCTGTTGCGGATGACCGGACAGGTGGCCCAGCCCGGTGTACAGAGCCCGATTCCGTGGGCACCTCCCGCATCCGCGCCCCCCTCGTTCTCACCATCGGCGCCGACGAAGAACTCGCAGGACCCGAGGGCGACCGAGCAGCCGAAGTTGTCTCCCGCGCTCGCGTCGTGGACGTCGTACTTGCTGTCGCTCCATCCCGAACCCGAGTGGTGGAGCTCGTAGACCGCACCGGCATCGAGGCCATCGTCATCGTCCCCGGGGGCTCCGACGATCCAGTATGAGGGAGCGATGCAGTACCCGAAGAGATCACCTGCTTCCCCGTCGGAGGCGGAATACTTCTCCATGAAGGGGAACCCGGGCTGACTCTGGTAGATGTATACCGAGCCTGAATCCGTTCCGAGACCGTCGACGCCGGGCGCACCGATCATCGCGTAGTCCCCCCAGTCGCCGAGCGCGATGGAGTGACCGTAGTCGTCCCCGGCTGCGCCGTCGCCGGCGGTCAGCGTCATCACCTCGACGAACTGCGCGCCGTCCCAGTCGAAGATGTAGACCGCCCCCTGGCCGTCCTTTCCGGGGGCGCCGATCGCCAGGGTCGGATCGGTGTTGAGACTCAGCGAGGCACCGAACTCGTCGAGATCGGCCGCGTCACTGGCGACCAGCTTCTGATGCTCGACGTAGCTCGTCCCGTTCCACTCGAACACGTAGACCGATCCGGTGCGTTGGCCTCCCACCTGGTCGCTGGGAGCACCGATGACTACCTGCAAGGGCAATCCCACGGCGATCGAAGACCCGAAGAGATCGCCGCTCTCGCCGTCGCTCGCGATGAGCTTCTGGTCGAGGTTCCAGTTCGACCCGCCCTGGCTGTAGCAGTACACCGCCCCCTGATCGACACCGAGATGGGAATTCCCCGGAGCGCCGGCGACCAGGGCTGCGTCTCCGGGGCTGATCCAGACAGCCTCGCCGAAGCGGTCGCCCCCGGTGCCGTCGGGCGGGGTCAGCCTGGCGACCTCGAGCGCCACCTCGGGAGGGGTGAAGGCTCTGCTCTCAAAACCCATCGCTTCGGTGGGGATGGCGGTGAGCTGGAATGCGAGGACGCCGAGCGCGAGACCGCTGACGAGCTTGTGTTTCATAGGTAATCTCCCGCAGTTGACCGGGATGAAGACGAACGGAAGAGCTCGAAGGTGCCCCATACCTCTGTTCTTCATGTACTCGAAGGACCGCAGGTGACACCCGCCCGTCCGTTCGTACGACGGAATCGCCTCGCGGTTTCTCTCGGAGAGCGATTCCGTGGGCCAGAAGCCCCCCGCGGCGACGTGAGGGGCGCAAGCCGGCAGATAGGTGATCACCCCGATGGGATTCGAACCCATGTCTCCGGATTGAAAGTCCGGAATCCTGACCGCTAGACGACGGGGCGATCGAGACCAGGCGAACGGGGGGACTCGAACCCCCATCACGAGATTGGCGACCTCGGGTCCTACCGTTGAACGACGCTCGCAGTGGCTGTCGGGGTGGGGATCGAACCCACAACCTTCTCCGTAACAAGGAGTCGCGCTACCGATTGCGCCACCCGACAGTGATCAGATTTCGAAGGAGCGTGACTGGTGCGTCCGGTAGGATTCGAACCTACAACGATCCGATTAGAAGTCGGGTGCCCTGTCCAGTTGGGCGACGGACGCTCGAGGTGATCGCGTTCGCGATCGTGAAGGATGGTCGGGGTGGGAGGATTCGAACCTCCGACCTCCTGGTCCCAAGCCAGGCGCGCTGGATCCAGACTGCGCTACACCCCGAAGATGCCCCCGGTAGGAGTCGAACCTACGACCTTCTGATTAAGAATCAGCTGCTCTGACCGACTGAGCTACGGAGGCGAGAGAAGAGCTGGTACTGGCGGCAGGAATTGCACCCGCATCTCCCGGTTCGAAGCCGGGTGTCTTGTCTGTTGGACGACGCCAGCCCCTGATGTCGGCCGGGGATCGCACCGGTCGCCGCCGGTGCTGTGGACACGAAGAAGGCCCAGGGTCGATCGCCCTGGGCCTCGTACGGTCAACCAGGTGGAATCGGGGCGATCAGGTTGCCGGCTCGGGGCGACGCTCCTCGGGTTTGCTCGGGCGAGGCCGCGTCCGCTCGGGCCTCGGGGCATTCCGGGTCCTGAAGGTGATTCCGCTGGTTGGTCTGTCGATGAAACTCTGCATGGCTGGTCCGCCGGCCAATCGCTCCGGCTCCAATTCGTTTCTCAGCGAGATCCGCCGGCTTTCCGAACGATGATTGTCGATTCTCCGCGGATCGCAATCGGTGCCGAGTGGAGAGGATCCAGTCTCATCCGTCAGCTCCTTCGTGGGGTCGGGGGGCGGCCGTACATGACGCAGATGGTGCAGATGTGGAACGACAGGGCCTCGCCCGACTCGTCGGCAGGGGACTGGGCGAACTTCCACGAACAGTGATCGGGAGCGACTACGCCAGGTAGCGAGGGAGCATCGAGTGCTTCACACCACGGGATCCACTCCGGATGAAACATCGCTGCAACATGGACTCGTGTAGTCCGCGCGAACGGGTCGCGTGCCGTCGCCACGGTGTGGTTGGATCCCTCGAGCACACGTATACTGCTGGGCTCTCTCCGACCCTCCGCCGGGCGCTTCAAGACTCCGAATCGCTTGGGACCTCGATGCACGAGACGACGATCATCCGCAGCGCGGATTCGCGACACCGATGAGCTGGCGTGATGGCTGAGCAGCTGGTTCTTTTCGCCATTGGCATCCTGGCCGGCTCTCTCGGAGGAATGCTGGGTATCGGAGGCGGGGTGGTCCTCATGCCCGTGCTGCGGTTCGGCCTGGGGTTGCCGCCGGCGCAGGCGGCGGGGACGTGTGTGCTCGCCGTGTTCTGCACCACACTCGGCGGCAGCTACCGACATCACCGGCTGGGCCTCCTGCGCCTCCGACCTCTGGTGCCGGTGATCCTATCCGGAGTCGTCACCACGGCCCTGTTTTCCTATCTGTTTCTCTCCCTGGCCTTGCGCGAACGGTGGATCGACCTGGGTCTTGGTCTCGTCTTCTGCTTGATCTCCGCACGGATGATCTTCGAGGGAATCCGGGGCGACTCTCGTGAGGCGACCGAGGACGCTGATGGTCGTGCGTTCGATGGTCCATTCCCGGCGAAGATCGCTATCGGCTCTGCTGCAGGCGCTCTTCCGGGTCTGCTGGGTATCGGGACAGGGGGGATCTTGGTCCCGGCCTTCGCCTTTGTGTTGAAGTGGCCGATCAAGCACGCCATGGCCGCCTCCCTGGTCTGCTTCTTCATCAACGCGGCGGTAAGTGCCTCGTTCAAGCTGGCCCAGGGGTTCGCGGTCTTGGACATTGTCGTATCCATCTGTATTGGTACTTTCCTGGGAGCCAACCTGGGCGCAGTCCTCAACAGGTGCCTAGCCTCCCGAGTGTTGAAGGCGGTCTTCGGCATGCTCTTCTCGTACGTCGCGCTGAAGTTCGTCCTCTCCTACATCGAGGTTAAGACATGAAGAACACGTCTTGGAGGAGTACTCTCGAGGAAGCCCGGGCACGTTTCCGGGAGATTGTCGAGCGGGAAGGGATGCTGGATCAGGAGGTGACCGTCCTGGCCAAGCCGTTGACACCGGAGGAGGCGATCGGTACTCCCGGCCGCCGGGATTTCCCGATCATCGTCGGGAAGGAAAGGGTCGTGGAGGCGACGGTGCTGGGGACCCGTGGTCAGGCCTTCACCGACTCGCCGCTAGAGACCCTCTCGACGCTGGAGGAGGTGCTCGAGCTGGGGCTCTCCTCGAACCAGCATCGCGCCATCCTAGTCGCAGCGATCAACGCGACGATGGGGCACCTGGGATTGGCCGAGGGCACCATGCACTGCAAGGACGACGAACCCGAGCAGTGCGCTCGGGAGATCGCCGATCAAGTGTTCGACCTCGTTGGGGCGGCCGAAGTTGGACTGATCGGTCTGAATCCGGCAATCGCTGAGCGGCTGGTCGACCGCTTCGGGGTCGACCATGTCAGGATGACGGACCTGAATCGCGACAGCGTCGGGAAGCGGAAGTTCGGAGTCGAGATCTGGGATGGCGCGGCGCGCACCGAGGACTTGATCGACGCTTCGGACTTCGTGGTCTTCACCGGGACCACGCTGGTGAACGACACCTTCGATGAGATCCTGGGGCGGATCCGGGAGTCGCAAAAGGGCTATCTGGTGTTCGGGATGACCGTCGCGGGAGTCAGCGCACTCACCGGGATCGAGCGCATCTGTCCCTGCAGCCACTGAGGGCGGCTACGTGTCGAGTTGAGCGATTCTCGCTCGCGTGGCCTGATCCCGGAATAGAATCTTCCATCCTCCGTGGAGTACCCGCGGGATGGGGATGGTGGAGATCAGGTGCATGCACGGAACAGAAAGAGGTACACACGATGGACGTGATCCGGACCGAACACGGTCTGTCGATCGTCGTCACCGCAATGCCGTGGGCTCACTGCGAGGTTCCTTCGCTCGCAGGCCGCATCCCCCGTATCGAGGCCACGGCAGCAGGAGACGGGTCCGGATGACCTTCCGGCTGAAAGAGCCCCTGGCTCAGGATCCGCTCAAGAGCGGCCCCCCTCCTGCTCTCGAGCTCGAGTCTCGACGGGCGCCGCATCCTGCGCCCGAGGACCCCGAGGTCCGATCATGATCTCACCTCGGCGAACCACGATTCTCTGTGCGCCGCTCCTGGCCATCGCCGGTTGTGGGAGCGGTGGGCTCGAAGGTCCGCCGATCGAGAGGTGGATCGACTCTCCCGAGCAGCTGCGCGTCGTGACCTCGGCGCCGGTGCCGTCCACCGCCGCGCGGGCGTACCACTGGACCGGCGAGGAGATCGCGACCTGGGCGCGCCGCGAGAGCGAGGACCGGGTGACGTTGATCAGCCCCGAGCTCGACTTCCGCAGCCTGCTGGAGATCGATTGCATCTGCGTGCGCGTCGCCGACTTCCGCGGTCGGGATCGGATGACGTTGCACTGGAACGATGCGATCGAGTTCGAGGGGGGCGACGACACGCGGCAGCGGCGGGAGCTGACGGCGCGCGGCGGGGCGAAGGGCGGCGTGTTCGTCATTCACGGCGACGACATCTCCGACGTCGATCTGCTGGGTACGGCGGAGGAGGAGAACGCGCCGCGGTTCCTGTTTCTCCGATTCCCCGCGGCGGACGATGGTGACGTCCTCTTCGAGACCGCCAGCGTCCTCGGCGTCGACGCCGCGCTGTCGGGCAAGTCCTCCGGCTGGACGCGCAAGACCGTTGCGGGGGAGATTCGCGACGCCTTCTTCGTCACCACGCCGGCCGCGGTCGAGGTCGAGCTCGACCTCCGGTCGGGAGGCGAGCTGGCCTTCGGCGTGCAAAGCCCGGTCCCCGGCGAGGTGATCCAGCTGGGCCTCACGGTCGCCGGCCGGCTTCACCGCGCCCGGGTCGAAGCGATCGGGGGCTGGTCCGACGTTCGGCTGAAGATCCCGCCCACGGAGGCAAAGAGCCTGACTCTCGGGGTCGAGAGCGCCCTCCCTGGCCGCACCGTGTTTCTCGGCAATCCCATGTTGCTGCGCCCCCGTCCGGACGACGACCAACCCAACGTCATCCTCTACGTGATGGACGCGCTGCGCGCGGAGCAGACGAGCCTCTACGGCTATCCTCGAGAAACCACGCCGTTCCTCGAGGAACTCGCCGCGGACGGCGTCGTCTTCGAGAACGCCTACTCGCCGGTCTCCTGGACCAAACCGTCGGTCGTGACGCTCTTGACCTCGCTCTACCCGCAGGTCCACGGTGTCGGCGAACGCAGCTATAGCGACGTCCTGCCCGAGAACGTCGCCACGCTGCAGGACGTGCTGCGCGGAGGTGGCTACGTCACCTCGAGCTTCAGCGCCAATCCGCTCGCCTGCACGCTCTCCAACCTCGACCAGGGTTTCGACCAGACCTTCACGCCGAACTCGTTCGAGATCGAGGGTCGCCAGGTCAAGCAGAACAAGATCCACTCCGACGATCTGAACGCGAAGATCCTGCCGTGGCTGGAAACCCACGCGCGCGATCGCTTCTTCCTCTACGTTCACACGGTCGACCCGCACGTGCCCTTCGCCGCGCCGGTGACTCCACCCGAGCTGGTCGGCGACGGGACGTCGATCGATCGCTACGACGCGGAGATCCGCTTCAACGACGGGCAAATCGAGCGACTGGTCGAGAAGCTCACCGAGCTCGGCATTCTCGAGAATACGCTCCTGATCGTGACCTCGGATCACGGCGAGGCCTTCGGCGAGCACGGGACCACCGGCCACGGCACCAGCGTGTACCAGGAAGAGGTGCGGATCCCATTGCTGTTCCACCACCGTGGTTTCCTCGCCAGGCGCCGAGTCGAGCAGCCGGTGCAGCTGATCGACCTGATGCCGACGATCGTGAGCTACCTCGGCATCGATCCCGCGAGTGTGCCGATGCAGGGGCGTGACCTGCTCGACGAGGAAGCAGAGCGAGACCTGGCACCGGTCTTCCTGTCGCGCTTCGTCTACCCGAAGGACGTCGAGACCGCACGCTTCAGCGAGGTGGAGTACCACGCCGTCGTCGAGGGGGAGTGGAAGCTGATCGCCGCCGAGCGTGGCGAGCGACAGGTGTTCGACGTCGAGCTCTACCACCTGGGCGACGATCCATCGGAGCGTGAGGACCGGAAGGAACAGGATCCCGAGCGCGCTCGGCGCGCCCACGACCGACTACGCGGATTTCTCCAGCAGCAAACTGCGAGGCGCGTGACGTACACCTCGAACCTGGAGGGCGGGTCCGGCTCCGGAGAGTCGGCCGTCTCCGAGGAGGTGCTGGAGCAGCTCCGCGTCCTCGGATACGTGGAATAGACACGCTCGCGACGGGCTCGCTTCGTTGACTTCCCCCCACGGGCGGGAGAGGATCTGCGAGTCCCGCAACGAGCCACGCCGCCATGTACCGATCCGTTCCCCGGTTCCCCGCCCTGCCTGCTCTCGAACGCCGCATTCTCGCCTTCTGGCGAGAGAGGGACATCTTCGGGAAGCTGCGCGCCCGCAACGCCGGCGGTCCGCGCTGGTCCTTCCTCGACGGTCCGATCACGGCCAATAACCCGATGGGTGTACACCACGCCTGGGGACGCTCGCTGAAGGACATGTTCGAGCGCTACCACGCGATGCGTGGCGAGGACCAGCGCTACCAGAACGGCTTCGACTGCCAGGGACTGTGGGTCGAGGTGGAGGTCGAGAAGGAGAACGGCTTCGAGACCAAGGCGGATATCGCGAGCTACGGTCTCGATCGCTTCGTGCGCGACTGCAAGGCGCGCGTGCTGACCTTCGCCGCCAAGCAGACCGAGCAGTCGATCCGGCTCGGCTACTGGATGGACTGGGACGATCCCGACACGCTGCGCCGTCTCGGCCGGGCGCTGCTCGACGGCGACGAGCAGATCACCGTGAAGGTGCCGTCGGGGGCAGAGGTCACCGACTCCCCCGAAGCGATCATCGGCGGCCTCGGCGGACCGGAGTGGGGAGGCAGCTACTTCACCTTCTCCACCGAGAACAACTACACCATCTGGGCCTTCCTGAAGAAGTGTCACGACGAGGAGCGGGTCTACCGCGGCACCGACGTGATGCCGTGGTGTTGCCGCTGCGGCACGGGGCTCTCGCAGATGGAGGTCGCCGAGGGGCGCCAGATCACCAAGCACCCCTCGGTCTTCGTGCGCTTCCCGTTGACCGGGCGCGATAACCAGGCGCTGCTGGTCTGGACGACGACGCCCTGGACCCTGACCTCGAACGTCGCGACGGCGGTCAACCCGGAGATGACCTACCTCGAGCTGCGGCAAGGGGAGTGGACGTACTTCGTCGGCAAGGAGAACCACACGCGTGACCGAGTACAGGAGCTCGAGGCCTCGGGCAAGAAGACGGTGCAGAAGCTCGCCACCCTGGAGAAGATCCTGGCGGCGGTGGGCGAGGTCGAGCTCGTGCGCGAGCTGCCCGGCTCCGAGCTGGTGGGCCTCGAGTACCAGGGCCCGTTCGACCACCTGCCCGCGCAGGCGCGTCCCGGCGGGGTGATCCAGGGCCAGGTCGGCGAGGGCTCCGGGCCGACCGCGATCGAATGCCACCGCGCGATCCCCTGGGACGAGGTGAGCGGCGCCGAGGGCACCGGCATCGTTCACATCGCGCCGGGCTGCGGCGCCGAGGACCACCGGCTGGGTAAGGAGCACGGCCTCGTCGAGATCGCCCCGCTCACCGACGACGGTCTCTACCTCGACGGCTTCGACTGGCTCAGCGGTCGCTCGGTGCACGAGGTGAATGACCGGATCGTCAGCGACCTGAAGGAGCGCGGCGTGCTCGTGGCGCGCGAGGCCTACCCGCACGTCTACCCGCACTGCTGGCGCTGCAAGGAAGAGCTGGTCTTCCGCCTCGTCGACGAGTGGTTCATCCGCATGGACTGGCGCGACCGCATCAAGGACGTCGTCCCCGAGATCACCTGGATCCCGGCTGACGGCGAGGCGCGCGAGCTCGACTGGCTGAACAACATGGGCGACTGGATGATCTCCAAGAAACGCTTCTGGGGACTCGCGCTGCCCATCTGGACCTGCTCCGAGTGCGGGGCGTTCGAGGTGCTCGGCGGCGAGGAGGAGTTGCGCGAACGCGCGACCGCCGGCTGGGACGACTTCGAGGGCCACCCGCCGCACCGCCCGTGGATCGACGAGGTGGAGATCGACTGCGCTTGCGGGGCGCGCATGAAGCGGGTGGAGGACGTCGGCAACCCGTGGCTCGACGCGGGAATCGTGCCCTACAGCACCGTGCACTACAACACCGATCGCGACTACTGGAACCAGTGGTTCCCCGCGGACTTCGTGGTCGAGTGCTTCCCGGGACAGTTCCGCAACTGGTTCTACGCGCTGCTGGCGATGAGCGCGATGCTCACCGGTCGCCCGCCGTTCCGCGTCTTGCTCGGCCACGGCCTGGTGAAGGACGCGCGCGGCGAGGAGATGCACAAGTCCAGGGGCAATTCGATCGTCTTTGACGAGGCGGCGGAGGTGCTCGGCGCCGAGGTGATGCGCTACATCTACGCGCGCCAGAACCCGACGCAGAACCTCCACTTCCCCGACCTGCCGGTGGGAGGGGAGAAGCGCGCCGCCAAGGCGGGAATCGATGGCGAGGTGCGCAGCAAGCTGATGCGGCTGTGGAACTGCTACTCGTTCTTCGTCACCTACGCGACGGTGGACGAGTGGTCGCCGAAGACCTGCACACGGGTCGAGCCGGCGGAGCGCTCCGAGCTCGACCGCTGGGTGCTCAGCCGCCTGCAGCAGCTGATCGAAACGGCGCACCGTGCATTCGCCGATCACTCGATCTACCGCTTCATGGACGCTCTCGAGCACTTCGACGACGATTTGTCGACGTGGTACCTGCGTCGCTCGCGGCGGCGCTTCTGGAAGAGCGAGACCGACACCGACAAGGAAGCGGCCTACCAGACGCTGTACGAGGCGCTGATTACCGTGACCCGCCTGCTCGCGCCGGTGCTGCCCTTCCTGACCGAGGACATTCACGAGAACCTGGTGCGCGGGGTCGATCCCGACGCCCCCGAGTCGGTGCACCTCGAGCCGTATCCGGTCGCCGACCCGGGGTTGATCGACGAGGCGCTCGAGCGCGCGATCGACTGCGTGATCCGCACCAAGAACCAGTGCCTGCAGCTGCGCGCCCAGGCGAACGTCAAGACGCGGCAGCCGCTCGGGAAGCTCATCATCCGCCCGCGCGACGACGCGGACCGCGCGGTGCTCGGTGACCGTCACTTCACCGCGCAGATCCTCGAGGAGTGCAACGTGAAGGAGCTCGAGCTGATCGAGGACGAGGCGGCGTTCCTCACCGTGAAGGTCAAGCCTCGCTTCGACGTGCTCGGCAAGCGCCTGGGCAAGCGGATGGGCGCCGTCGCCAAGGCGCTGTCGGGCGCCGCCCCCCCCCCCCCCCGGGCCCCCGGGGGCGGGGGGGGGGGGGGGGGGCCCCCCGGGCGGGTGGTCATCGGGGGGAGTCCGCCGGCGGAGAGTACACCCTGGGAGTCGA
>CAZCAC010000092.1:0-33878 GCA_964496575.1 uncultured Planctomycetaceae bacterium
AGCTATGAAGGCCGACGCCGACGGTGACGGTGGCTGGGCAGGAGATCGAGGGGCTGAGCCCCCTCCTGCTCAGTTGCCGGAGCCAGAGCGCCGAGGCCTGGGGCGTCGCCTGCCCCGGTGAACACGCCCACGTTCCGTTCGCCTGCGGCGAACGCCACGCCGGCATCGGGTCATTCCCGCCCGCCCTCGGCGAACGCCCCACCACTACCGCGCTCGCGCCAGCTCCAGGAACCACGCCGTGCCCAGCGGCAACGCGTCCTCGTCGACGTCGAACTCCGCGTGGTGGTTCGGGCTGACGATCCCCTGCTCCTCCGAGCGTACGCCGAGGAAGGCGAAGCAAGCGGGCCTCTGCTCGCCGTACTTCGAGAAGTCCTCGCCGCCCATGATCGGGACCGGGTCCGGAATCAGCGCACTCGCGCCGGCCACCTCCTCGATCGCCCGGGCGCCGCGCTCGGAGACGCCTGCATCGTTGATCAGGACGTCGTAGCCGCGCTCGTAGGTGACCTCGGCGGTGCACCCCAGCGCTTCCGCCGCGTGCCTCGAGGTCTCCCCGATCATCTCCTCGAGCTGATCGCGGAACTCCCGGTCGAGATTGCGCACCGTGCCGAGCAGCTCCACCTCGTCGGAGATGACGTTGTGCGTGTGGCTCTGGCTGTGGATCGAGCTGATGGTCAGTACCGCCGGGTTCAGCGGGTCGCGCCGCCGCGAGATCAGGTGCTGCAGCGCGGTGACCACCTGACAGGCGGCAGGAATCGGGTCGAGCGTTCGGTGCGGGATCGCCGCGTGCCCCCCAGACCCCCGAATGACGATCCTCAACGAGTCCGCGGCGGCCATCAGCGGACCCGCGAGCACGCTGAAGAGCCCGCTCGGCAGGATGGTGAAGACGTGGAGACCGTAGACCTCATCGACCCCTTTCAGGCAGCCCGCCTCGATCAGCTGCCCCGCTCCGCCGGGCGGTGACTCCTCGGCGTGCTGGAAGAGGAAGCGAACGTTGTGGCGGGCGGTGACCTTTCCCTCGGCGAGCAATCGAGCCGCAACCATCAGCATCGCCATGTGCGCGTCGTGCCCGCAACAGTGCGCGACTCCCGGGGTCTCGCTGGCGTACCCGCTCTTCCGGCCGCCGGTCGTCTCCTGCATCGGCAGCGCATCCATGTCGGCGCGCAGGGCGATCGTCCTCTCCGCGCCCTCCACCCGAAGATCCGCCCACAAGCCGTGCATCCCCTCGGGTCGGACGATCGGCAAGCCGACCTCATCCAGATAGGCGGCGATCTTCTCCGCCGTTCGCTCCTCCTCGAAGGAGAGCTCGGGGTGCCGGTGGAAGTCGCGGCGAAGACGGGAGATCTCCTCCGCGGCCGTGCGGGCGAGGGCGAGGGGTTCGGACATTCTCGGATGGTATCGGGCTGAGGGGTTCGGACGGCGATGCCCGGTGGGGCGACTCCCGGCCAGTCTGCCCCGGGCCCTGCGCCCCTTCCAGCGAATCCCGGTACCCGGGCCCGCCCCGGGATCCTGGCCCGCCGGACCGCGGTGTCCTACCATGGCGTCTTCATCGATTCGCCCAGTCCACCCCGTCGCTCGATCCGATGATCCGAATCCTCGTTCTCCTCGGCCTGTTGCCGGCCCTCGTGGGCTGCACCGCCTCGTCCCGTCAGCTGGTCCCCTTGCCCGACCAGGACGTCGAGATCGCCGACCGCGAGCAGTGTCGGGTGTACATCGCGCGCGACGGAGAGTGGCACGGCTCGCCCCGGGGCATCCTCGTCTACGACGACGAGCAGCCGATCGGGATCCTGGAACAGGAGACCTACCTCTGCTGGGAGCGCGCGCCGGGCCGCGGGCAACTCCGGGTGGTCTTCAAGGACCAGAAGCTCGCTTCGGGAGATTTCGCCACGCGGCTCGAGATCGACCACGTGGCGGGCGAGGTGCGGTATGTCCAGGTCGTCGCGGGCAACGACCTCAGCCGGCCGCTACCCCGGCTGATCGATCCCGAGAAGGGTGCGGCGCTCATCGCGACACGACAGTCCCCCGCCGAGGACTGAGTCGACGAGCCGGAGTCAGTGCAGGACCTCGGTCTGGAGGGCGATCTCGTCCACCGGGCGGCCCCGGTAGCCGGTCTCGCGGACGGTCCGGAAGAGCACCTCCGTCGCGGCACAGTAGTTCTCGTACGCGCTCCAGCCGTACTTCGCCGCGACCGCCGGGCAACGGCCGCGACAGGATTCCTGCCACTCGCACCCGCTGCAGAACTCCTCGCACAGGCGCCGCAGCTCCTCGAAGTTCAACTCCTGGTCGGGGAGGCTCAGCTCGTCGCAGGCGTGACGCCCCCCCGACGGGTCGAGGTAGACGAGGTCGGTGCCGACACCGCAGGGAAACCCCCGGAGAGAGCTCTCGGAGAGCTTCCCGCCGAGGCACGAAGCGGCGTAGTCGAGAGGAACGAAGGAATGATCGGGGTACTCGTGAGCGAGGGCGACGAGGGCCAGGAGCTGCTGGTGGTACCGCTCCCTGGTGAACGGCAGCTCGGCGTCGTTCAGGAGCTGCCAGTAGACGTGGCTGACGTGCGGCATCATCTCGAGCAGCATCTCCTCCAGGGGCTCCCCGATGTAGATCATCCGCGCGATCACGGGGAGCCTCTCGGCGATCTCCGCCAGCTCCGGCCAGGACATCGACTGGAGCGTGTGCGCGTTCACCGAGACGGACAGGTACCAGAGGTCCTCGAGCAAGGGCAGCAGGTTCTCCAGCTTCGTCCCGTTGGTCTGCACGGCGAAGCGCCACTCGACCTCGGCGTGACTCGATCGGAGAGCCTGCATCACGTCGGCCATTCGAAAGGGGTAGAGGGACGGTTCCCCCCCGTAGAAGACGACGTCGCACTCACCGCTTCCTTCGAGGGCGTCCCCGACCGCCTCGACCAGCGGCTCGAGGGCGAAGCGCTGCCGGTCCTCGTCCGATCTCGCCTTCCAGAAACACCAGCTGCAATCGAGGTTGCACGACTCGGTCACGGACAGGTAGATCTGCTTCGTCGATTGGCTCACGATACTGTTCCTTCCTCGTCACCGGCCCCCTGCTCGAGGGCGGCGAGGGTTTCATAGATCATCTCCACCGGCAGCCAGCGATCCAGCCCCGGCGCGTGGATCAGGGAGAAGTCGGGGAGCGGTTCCTGGAGTAGATCGGCCAGCGTGAACGGCCCCTGGACCTCGCCGCCCGCGCTGGAGTACCAGCCTCCCGAGGTGGCGTGGTTCCGGACGAGCTCGAGCAGCCGCTCACGATCGGCCTTGATCGCCTGCCACTCCTCGTCCCCGAGCACTCCGTCGCGATCGAAGTCGTAGAGCACGCGCAGCTGCGGGTGACGGAGCAGGGTCCGGATGCGGTCCTCTCGATCGCGCTCCGTCTCCTCCAGCCGGCGGGCCGTGGTGCGGACGCGCGTCGCTTCTTCCGCCAGGCCTCCCTCATCGAGCGATCGCGCGGTCCGCTCCAGCCGATCGAGCAGGTGTGCGTGCCGCCATACCGACGGCAGGAGGCCGAGGCGCCGCAGCACGAAGGGAGTGATCAGCGCCGCGCCGGGCACGGGCGCCAGCGCCATGGCGGTGGCCGGGATGGCGCGAAAGACGTCGGCCAGCTGCGCCCTGACCAGCGACTCCTCCTCCGTCGAGAAGTGCTTGATCTCTCCCTTCACTCGCCGGGTCAGGAGACTCAGGAGCGTCCGGCTCTGCCCCAGCTCGCGCAGGAACAGCTCCCACTGCCGACTCGCGACCGAACGGAGGTTTCCACCGACGCGCCCCCACAAGCCGGCGGGGGCGGCGCTCTCTCGCAGGTCCTCGATCTGGTCCGCGGCTTCCGCGTGCCCCTCCTTCCGGAGGTGGGCTTCGAGCTCGTCGAGCTCCTCGCGAATGTCCTCCTGCTTGTCCGCCGCGCGAGTGAGGGCCTGGGCCAGCTCGCCGGGAAGTTCCGGGCGCTCGGTCACGTACGCGAGCCTACCGGTCCTTTGCAGGTCCGTCCACCATGGCGTCGTGACGGCGAGCACGCTCGACTCGATTGGACCCGACGGTCCGATTCAGCTAGAACGTGTCCATGATCGCACTCTTCCCCACCGCCGCTCAGGTCGCTGTCGAGGGACCCGCCGGTCCGATGATCACCGACCCAGTCGGCATCCTCGCCGTCCTCTTGGCCGCGCTGGCCCTGATCTTCTGGTTCGGTGAGCAGCCTGTCGGCCGGCGCATCTTCGGGATCGTCCCCAAGCTGGTCTTCTGCTACTTCGTCCCCACCGCGCTGACCACTTTCGGGATCCTACCCTCAGAATCGGTGCTGTACGTCTGGATCAAGGCGTACATGCTGCCCGCCAGCCTGTTACTCTTGATCCTCGCTCTCGACGTGCCGGGGATCATCCGGCTCGGTCCCAAGGCGGGGATCATGCTGCTGGCCGGAACGACCGGCGTGGTCGCCGGCGCCCCGCTGGCGCTCCTCTGCTTCCAGTCCTTCCTCCCCCCCGAGACTTGGCAGGGGATGACCGCCCTGTGCGGGAGCTGGATCGGCGGCGGGGCGAACATGGTCGCCCTGGGCGAGATCGCCGGTTGCAGCGCCGACATGTTCGGCAAGATGATCATCGTCGACGTCTTCATCGCGAATATCTGGATGGGGGTGCTTCTCTACGCCTCCGGCCGACAGAAGCGCATCGACGAGTGGACCGGGGCGAATACCGAGGCCCTGGAGGATCTCCAGCGACGCGTGGCCGCATTCCAGGAGAAGACCCAGCGCATCCCGACCCTGACCGACCTGATCATCATCGTGGCGCTCGGTTTCGTCGGCGCCTACCTCGCCTACCTCTCGGGCGGATGGGTGGCGGAGCAGGTCCAGGTGGTCGACTCGCGGGCCACGGCGAGCGCGCGGGCGGAGGACCCGACGGCCGCGGAGGTCTACAAGCCGTTCCTGTCCGGCACCACCTGGAAGTTCATCCTGATCACCACCGTGGGCGTGATCCTCTCCTTCACCCGCGCGCGCACCCTCGAGGGCGCCGGCGCCTCGAAGGTCGGCTCCGTGATGCTCTACCTCCTGGTCGCCTCGATCGGCGCCCACGCGGACTTCCGGACGATCCTCGAGGCACCGCTCCTGATCGCGGTCGGGGCCGTCTGGATGACCGTCCACATCGTCGTGTTGCTCTCGATCGGCTGGCTGATCAAGGCCCCGATCTTCTTCGTCGCGGTCGGCAGCCAGGCCAACATCGGCGGCGCGGCGAGCGCCCCGGTCGTGGCCAGCGCCTTCCACCCGACGCTGGCTCCGGTCGGCGTGCTGCTGGCGGTCGCCGGGTACGTGCTGGGGACGTACGCCGGGTTGCTGTGCATGTTCCTGTTGAAGCTGGTGGCGGGGGCGTAGGGGGTTGATGGGGCTGGGGCTCCAGATGAACACAGAGGCAACCACGACCCACCACCCTCATCCCCCCTTCACTCGCCGGCCTCCGGATCGATCCCACCCGCATAACCGAGATCGACCAGCCAGCGGATCTGCTCCAGATCCCGGTCGGTGGTGATGTACTCGGGGAGCGGCATCGACGCGTCCCAGCGGCGCAGCACCGCCCAGAGGCGGTACATGTCCGGCGGGGCCTCGGGAAAGAGATCGTGTCCCTCCTCGGGATCCTGCTCCAGGTCGAAGAAGCGCACCCAGGCGTCGTCACGGAAGAGCGCATCCGGGTCCTCCATCGTGAGCAGTGAGCGGGGCACGATCAGCTTGTGGGTACTATCCTGAACGGACATGAACAGGTTGTTCTCCGCGAAGGTGTACCGCTCCGGCGCACCCTCGAGCTCGACCCCCTCGTCGGCGGCGCGCACCGCGGGCAGGAAGCTCACCCCGTCGACCGCGATCTCCCCATCCTCGGAAGGCAGCTCGAGCCCGGCCAGATCGCAGAGCGTGGGCAGGATGTCGATCGTCTCCACGATCCCCGACACACGAACCCCCTCGGAGAGACGCCCGGGAGCGGAGATCACGAAGGGGACCCGGAGGTTGGTCTGCCACATGTGATTGTGCTCCCAGTAGCGCATCTCTCCGCTCTCTGTCGCGGTTCGCACCCGGCGAAGCTCGCCGAGGTCCTCGCCGTGGTCGGCAGTGACGATGACGATCGTATCGTCGGCCATGCCCAGCGCCTCCAGCTCCCCCATCAGCTCACCGATCATCGCGTCCGCCTGGGCCGTGCCGGCCGCGTAGAGATCGCGGATTCGCTCGAGGTCCTCGGGGTTCGGTGTGTACTCCCCTGCCTCGATCGCATAGCGATGCATCGCGTAGAAGGCGTCGAAGGGGCCGTCGTACTCCGGATCGAGGTACGGCTCGCGGTGGCACTTCGGCGGGTCGTAGGGCGTGTGCGTCGAGTACAGGTGGACCATCGCCATCCAGCGCCGATCCCGGTGCTCGGCCAACCACTCACGCGCGGTGTTGACCACGAGGCTCGAGTCCACCCGCTGCTTGAGCTTGTTCTGGAGGACCCAGAGGAGCAACTCCGAACGGAAGTGGCTCCACCGGCTGTCGACCTCCACGGGATCGTGTCCCAGCACCGCCTCGGAGTAGACGTCGAAACCCCGGGCGAGACCGGAGCCGTGGGAAAGTGCGCCGGTCATGAAGGTCGCGGTCGCGTAGTCCTCGTCGCGCAGGAGCTCTCCCGTGCCGGCCAGTCGGGCAGTCTTCAGGTGGAGCGGCAGGGTGAGGTTCGGTCTCATCCGGACCCCCGGCTTCTGCGCCACCAGACCGTGGCGGCGAGGGTACTTCCCGGTGAGGATCGAACCGAAGCTGGTCAGCGTGTAGGGAGCCTGCGCGTAGCAGTTCTCCAGCACGACACCTTTCTCCGCCAGAGCGTCGATGTTCGGCGTCCCGACCCGATCGTTCCCGTAGCAGCCGAGGTGATCCGCACGCAGCGCGTCGACGACCACCAGGAGGACGTTGGGAGTCGTGCGGTTACGTTCGTTGATCACGCCCCGCCCCTCGACCTTTGCACTCTCCGAACGAGTGAAGAGGAAACCGCCGGCGATGCAAACGAGGACGGCGACGTGCACTCCCCAGCGCACGCGCTCGGGAACGCGTACCAGCGCACGAGCGGCGAATACCGCTAGGACGAAGGCCACGACCGCCTGCACCGCCGCGGCGGCCAACCGCTCGGGTGAGACCGAGGAGTGCCCGTAGAACACGAACGGGCGCGTCCACCAGTAGACCTCGGCGAAGATCCCGACGAACAGTATCACGATCAGGAGTCGACGCAGCCGGGCGACGAAGCACTGCGAGCGCAGGCGGACGTGCAGGAGCAGCGCCGCTGGCAGAAGGAGGGCGGCCGCCAGCAGCGAATAGCTCATCACCGACGCCGCGTAACAGCCGAGAGAGCCGACGACCCCCAGGGGAGTCGCGACGTGCTGGTCGGCGACGACAGCGTCGATCAATCCGAATAGGAAGCCGACCAGAGCGGCCGCCGAGAGGGCGGCCAGCATGGTTCCCAGTAGTCCGGGGAAACGCATTCCTGGTAGGTACGAGAACGAGAACTGATTGCCGCCGTCGCGAGAATCGGCGGATGGCTGTTGACTCATCAATGGGGACCTCCGGAGTGCTGTTTCGGACGCGCCGGTGCCCCGACCTGAGCCAACCCCGCCGAAAAGCGCCGCGAGCACGGCGAGAATCCCCAGCGGGCCTCCAGTGTAAGGAAATGCCCCGTCCCCGATAGGGCTGAAACGCCGGGGGAGAGCGCTGCGTATCCCCTCCCGGCCCAGGAAGAACCCTCCAGCGCCTGGCGCGGGCCGACACCCGCGACCCGAGCGGTCAACGGACGGCTCGAACCACGGTTCTCGAGGGCTTCAAGGCCCTCCCTGGCCTGCCCTGCCTGTTTTCTGCGCGCAACGCGCAGAAACCGACTCCAAGTAGAAACATGAGACGAACCGCCCTGGCGCTCTGCGCCGCCCTGGCCCTCTCCGCCGCCGCCAGCGCCGGCGACCTCCGCCCCGACCGCCTCCCCGAGAACACCCGCTGGGTCGCCCACCTCGACCTGGAGGCCTTTTCCCGTACCGAGCTCTGGACCGCGATCCAGGACCAGGCCCGCCGCGAGGGGCACGAGCTACCCGGCACCCTCGATCTCGCCGGCATCGAGCTCGACGAGGACGTGCCTCCCGAGGTCGTCAGGCGCCTGCGCGAGCTGCACATCGATCTCTTCCGCGACCTGAAATCGATCACCACGTTCGGCATCGATTCGGACGTGGAGTCGAGCCTGGCCATGCTCGAGATGAGCTCGCTGGTCCACGACCTGCTCGACATCGCCCGCGAGGTCCCCGGCTACTCCCGTGTCGAGGTCGACTCGATCCGGATGCACCGCTGGCGGGATCCCGAAGGAGGGAACGAGGAGGCGTACTGCTACCTTCAGCGAGTCGCCGACGACGGCACGCACGTCGCGCTGTTCTCCACCGATCACCGGAAGATCGCCGCGGCCGCGCAGGTCCTTCGAGGAGAAGCGCGCTCGATGCGACCGGGCCAGGGGAGCGCACTGAAGCTCTCTCCGGGGAAGGGGAGCTTCCTCTACTTCGAGTGCGCGCACGGCATGCCCGGCCTGCACGAGCTCGGCGCGGAGTCGGAGATCGCCGGCCTGGTCGAGCGAGTCCAGCTCGACGTCGGTGAACGGAGTGGCTACCTCGAGGCGCGCGCCCGCGTCGCCGCCGAGGACCGTGACAAGACGCGCCACGCCGCCAACGTGCTCCAGGGTCTCACCTCGCTCGCGGCCCTGGCGTCCGACGACGAGCCCGAGATGCGGGTGCTGGCCAGGCTGTGCAACGGCCTCGACTTCCGTACCGAAGGGGACGAGCTGCTGATCGAGTTCGAGTGCGACTCGACCGAGCTGGTCGAGATGCTGGCGGGAATCCACTGACCCGAGCGTTTCTCCCGACCGGATTGAACCCCACGGGCCCGACCTCGACCTCGATCTCCACCGAGCAGCTCGCCCGCCAGGCGCGGGCGGGCTGCCGTGAGAGCTTCGAGGCCCTCGTGCGCCGCTACGCCGCCCCGCTCCAGGACTTCCTGCGGATGCGCGGTGGTGCCGGTGCGGAGGTCGAGGACCTGGCGCAGGAGAGCTTCCTGGCCGCCTGGCAGGAGATCTCGCGCTACGACGAGCGCTGGTCCTTCACC
This sequence comes from uncultured Planctomycetaceae bacterium, assembly GCA_964496575.1. Taxonomy (GTDB): domain Bacteria; phylum Planctomycetota; class UBA1135; order UBA1135; genus CAZCAC01. The sequence continues at coordinate 9,121 of CAZCAC010000092.1, forward strand.
ACCTGGCTCTTCACCCTCGCGCATCGCCGCGGCATCAGCCGCTGGCGTCGGCGGCGGCCGGAGACGGTTCCCGAGGAGGTGCTCGATCGGCGGGCTCGGGGTCGGGATCCCTCGGAGCTGGCCAGCCTGCGGGAGCGGAAGGAGAACCTGTGGGAGCTGGCCCGCGAGGTTCTACCCGCGCCGCAGCGCGCGGCCCTCTGGCTCACCTACGCGGAGGGGGCGGACACCGGCGAGATCGCCCGCATTCTCGGTCGCGCCCGCCCGACCGTGCGCGTGCTCCTCTTCCGCGCCCGCCGCACCCTGGAGCGACACCTGCGCGCTCGCCTCGCCGAGAGCGCAGCGTCGGCCGCCGGCCAGGGAGACTCCCCGTCGGCCGTGATTCTCGGAGGTGAATCGTGAACGAGAGGAGACGACCCGGTGATCCCCGCTTCCAGCGACTGGGAGAGCGCCTGCGAGCCGACGTCGCCGGTGCGCGACGGTCGGTGGGCCCCCGCCGGGTCGAGGAGCTGATCGGCGCGCTCGGTCGCGACGTCGCACCGCCACCTCCCCGCTCTCGCTTCGCCCACCGCCTCGCCCAGGCCGCGGCCCTGCTCGTGGCGGTCGGCGCCGGCTATCTCCTGGCCTCCCGCGACGCCGAGACCGCGCCGCCTCCCCCACCGATCGAGGTCGCCGCGCCGAGCCCGATGAGGGTCGAGGTCGATCCATGGGCGCGGGCGGAGGAGTGGAAGCGCGCTCTCGATCGAGCGATGTCCGACGAACGCCGGCGGATCCTGATCGACGCCGAGCGAGTCTACCGGGCGGTCTGGAGCGGACTGCCGCGCCGGTTGTTCGAGAGATGAGATGCGGCCAGGGCGAGTCCGACGCGATTCGCCCCCTTCGACGGAGACACCTGGACCACCCCGGGAATCGTGGCGGGTTTGCCCCGGCTCCGTACCTCCGTATCCTGCGCGGATGGTTCGCCGCTTCAAACCCGGGCGCATGCCCGATCCCGCCCGCGCGCACGGAGCGTGGGTCTACCTGGTCCTGTCGATCGTCGCGGGGGGACTGACCGCGGCCGGAGGCGGGTTCTGGCCGGCGATCCTCGGCGGGGTCGGTTTCGCCGGCGTGTTCCTGATCGCCAGCGCCCTCGCTCTCTCCTGGCGCAAGCGAGGGCGGCGGCTCGCTCTCGGGATCCTCTTCACCCTGGTCCCCCCGCTGCTCGCGCTCCACTTCGGCGCCGACCCGATCTTCTTCGCCTACGCGATGGTCGCTCTCTTCCCCGCCGCCCTCTCGGCGTGGTTCGCCGAGCGGCAGGGCTTCCAGTCCCCCGCCGCGCTCGCCGCCGGCATCGCCACCCTGGTCGTCGCCGCCCCGTGCGCGGCCTGCGCGGGGGGAGCCAGCCTCGCCCAGGTGTCGCTCCTCTTCGGCCTGCTCGCCCCCTTCTTCATCTGGCGCACGCTGCACGTCCGCAAGTTGCTGGCGAAGGACGACGCGCCCAGCGGCGCGAAGCTGCGCGCCCGCGGCTGGCGTGAAGCGCTGTACGGAGTGCTGTGGACCGGCGCCGCCGTCCTCGCGCTCCACCTGTTCGGCTGAGCGGGGATCAGGGGTCGGCGAACCCCATCAGGCGGCGGATCTCCCGCGCGTTCTCCACATCGGTCAGCCGCTCCAGGAGCAGCAGGGCCACGTCAATCGCGGTCGCTGGAGAGGTCGAGGTGATGATGTTACCATCCGCCACCACCGCCTGATCGAGAACGTCGACGTCGAAGCCGGCGAGCTGCTCGCGGCGATGCCCACCCGAGAGGCCGTAGGTGGTCGCGCAGCGCCCCTTCAGCACCCCGCTGTTGGCCACCGGCAACGCGCCTACGCAGATCGAGGCGATCGGTTTGCCCCGGGTCTCGAAGGCGCGGATCAGCGCCGCCACCTCCTCCGAGTACGCCTCGGTGTAGAAGCCGTGCTCCTCGAAGCCTCCGGGCAGGGCCAGCGCATCGAACTCGCTGGCCTCTACCTCGGCCACCCGGATGTCGGAGAGGATCGTCAGCCCGAACGTGCAGCGCACCTCGCGCGTCGTGGCCGCCGTGATCACCTCGATCGGCTCGCTGCCGTACGTGTTCGCCCAGCCCAGGACGTCGAAGAACGCGGCGGTCTCAAAGACCTCCGCGCCGACGGGGACGAGCAACAGGACTCGTTTCACGGCATGGCTCCGGTTCGATGGTCAGTCGTACCACCCGTGCTCGCGGGCGGTGTGGTAGGCGAGCTCGACCCGCTCCAGCGCGGTGTCGGGCTGCACGGTGTGCTCGGTGTTGAAGATGAAGCCGCCGCCGGGTTTGCACGTGAGCACGTTCTCCCGCACGTGCTCGACCAGCTCCTCCTCGGTAGCCCGCGGCAGGTAGTGCCGGATCTCCAGCCCCCCGTGGATGGTGAGCCGCTCGCCCCAGCGCTCCTTGATCTCTCGCAGGTCGAAGCCGGCGGACTGCTGCAGGGGGTGCATCGCCTCGACGCCCATCTCGAGGAAGTCGTCGATCACCGGCTGGAAGTAGCCGCAGGAGTGTAGCGAGCAGAAGAGGCCCCGCTCCCTGCCGGCGGCCACGATCGCGGCATCGAGCGGGGCGATTCGCTCTCGCCAGCTCTTCGGGCTCACGATCATCTGCTGGTTGGCGCCGATGTCGCCGCTGACGTGGAAGACGTCGATGCCGAGCTCCACGACGTTGCGGGAGACGTGGGCCGACCAGCGCCCCAGCTTCTCGAAGAAAGCCTGCATCGGGGGCTCCCACAGTCCGAAGCCCAGCAAGGTCTGCTCGACGCCGATGAAGGAGTAGGCGGCCTCCAGCACCCCCCAGGTCTGCGCCAGGATGCACTTGTCCTCGCCGTACCGCTCGACCAGCTCGGTCACGCCCTCGTAGATCGAAGGGTCGTCGGGGTCGAGGAAGTCGTCGCCCTCGAGCTCGTCGAAGGAGAGGTTCATGTGCTCCTCGACGAACTCGGGGTTGTGCCGGTTCGGTGGCGGCGTGACCGCCATGAAGACGTCGATGCCGAGCAGCTCGTTGAAGGCGTCCAGGCTGCCGTACTTCTCGACCACCGCGGCGCGCACGTCCTTGCGGAACATCCAGATGTTGAGCGGCACCCGGTCCGGCTCGCGGTGCTGAAGGCTGGTCAACGTCCGCTCCTTGCCACTCATCCGCTCGGTTCTCATCGGCTCCTCGTGCGCTGGATTCGGGGAAACGACCGCGGGCCGCCCGATCGGCGACCCGCGTCATCCCGGGTGCGCCAGGATAGCCCCTGACGCCCCGCCAGCCAATCAATCGGCGTTCACGGCGCCCAGACGATCTCGATGCCGTTGGTGGCGTTGAAGTCGTTGACGCCGACGCCACAGGGCTGGCCGCCGGAGTTGTCGCGGTACCAGAGCTGGTAGCGCTTGGTGTCGCCCGCGGAGACGTTGCCGGCCCTGACCGAGATCGGCGTGGCCCAGGCGGAGGTGTCGGAGGCACCGGACGCGTCCGAGAAGCGGACGCCGAGGCGCTTCAGATCGCCGCCGGCGCACTGCAGACCATCACCCCAGACGACGCCGGGGGACAGGTCGTTGTCGGCCTGGAAGTAGAGGCCGCTGTTGTTGGGGTCCAGGCCGGTGCCGGCGAGGACTACCGTGTCGGCGCTGATGCTGGCGACGCCGGTCCCGGTGAGCCGGGCCCCCGAGGCGAACGCGCCGTTGGCGCAACCGGAGCCGGGAACGCTCCCGTCGTTGTTGTTACCGCAGGGGCAGGGAGTGCCCGAGCCGTCACCGAAGCAGTAGGGCGTGCCCGTACCGCCACCCGAGACCGTCCACTTGTCGACCCAGGTCTCCCACGGGCCGACGCTGTACTCCAGGTGACTCCAGAAGGTCCCCGGTTCGGCGGGGTCTTCGTCGAGACCGGAGTAGTCGCCCCACCGGTCGTAGTTGTAGGGCGTGGTGCTGACCTGCAGCTGGATCGGCGCCCGCATCGAGCCGGGCGCATCACCCACCAGCTGGTAGGCCGCCTCGATCGAGATCGGCTCATTGCTGGCCGAGCGGTTGTAGGAGACGGTGATGTTGCCCGCCGCGTCGGGGCTGATGTCGGGGAACCAGGTGTAGACCCCGGAGCCCAGGTCGATCTCACCCTCCTGGACGAGGGTCGGGCTGCCGCTGTCGGGCCAGTTGCCTAGATCGATCTCGTACCAGCGCACCCTGGTGATGCCGCCCGAGCCGATGCCGTGCGCGCAGTAGAGGTGACCGTTGCGCACCACGCCGTGCTTGATGCGCGTGTCGATCGTCCAGATCTGCGTGGAGGAACCTTGCTGCGGGGCGTAGGCCGGGTAGTCGTAGGAGGAGACCGGTAGGTTGAAGCTGTTCGGCGAGGCGGTCGGGGTCTTCTTGCACTGGAGGCGCAAGTAGTTCCCGGCACTGCCGAACGAGGTCACGAAGTACATGTAGGCGTTGCCAGCATCGTAGTTCTTGACGTTGCCCAGCGTCTGCAGGCTCGAGCTCATCTGCTGGTTCCACCAGGTCCCCAGCGTGCCGTTCATCACGTTGGCCTTGTCGAAGATCATCACCCGGTTGCCGCCGCCGCTGAAGCAGTCGGTGGTGATGGAAATGTGGTCCCGGCTGATCCCCAGGTTGGGGAAGTCGGGGAAGGCGCAGGTCGGGGAGACCTGCACGCGGTACTTCCACCAGTCGTCCTCATCGTCGGGATGCGAGTCCTTCGAGACCGCGAAGCAGACGTAGTCCTGGCTACCCAGCTCGGAGTTGGCCACCACGAAGCGTTGCGTGTGCCAGTCGTAGGCGCTGACCGGGTCGAAGACGAAGTCCCCGGCGCCCAGGCTGCCGTAGAAGCCTCCGGAGAGGGTGTTGTCCTGGCGCCACATCTCGACGCCGGCCTTGGTGAAGGCGGCGATCTCCATGTTCACCTGGGAGATGATCATGTCGGGGCCGACCGCCACGTCGGGGTCCGGGGGGATCCAGGCGGTCTGGTCGTGGGCGACGAAGCCGTCGGCACTGGGAGCGTTCGGCGGAGGCACGCGCGGGGTGCGGGCCGCCCAGGCGGGCAGCGGATCGGGGTAGGTGACGTCGCCGGTGTCGGCCGAGACCAGGTCGGTGCAGGCCGCCAGCGGCTCCACCGCCGGAGGTGCGGGAACGTCGAAGCCCCGCGGCGTGAGGATCCGCACCGCCACGCCGCTGCCGTCGTCGATCGCGTCGCCAGACCAGGTGAAGACCAGGCTGTCGCCGGACCAGTCGGCGCGCTGCCGCGCCCGCGACGAATTGAGGGTGTGGAAGCCGCGCTTCGCATCGTTCACCCGGAGTGCGTCGCCGAGGAGAGCTCCGCTGGAGTCGAAGGCCTGCGCCCAGATGTCGCACTGTCGACCAGCCTTGCCGTTCTCCTTGGTGTAGGTCCCCGTGTGCAGGTTGTAGGCGACCAGGAAACGGCCGTCATCCGCACAGAGCGCGATCGCCCCGTTCTGGTGCCCTTCGGCGTCTTCCCCGACGGAGAACGACGCGCCGAGCGGCTCGAGGTCGGGGCCGAAGCGACGGGCGCGCGCGTGGTAGTCGTAGGCGTCCGGCGCGTTCGCCATCCAGGCCACCAGCACTCGCCCCGAGCCGTCGACGTCGACGCTCGGCTCGAGGTGCTGAAGCCCTTCGAGGTCGTGCACCGCGAAGGTCTCACCGAGACCGCCATCGGAGCATACCCGCCGGCCGACGAGGCCGAGCGGCACGGACTTCTCGTCGGCGGCCTGCCAGACCGCGACGAAGTCCCCACCGGGCAGCGCGGCGACGTCGGGAACGGTCTCCCGACCCTGCTCGAGCTCGCCGAGGCGGAACGGATCGCCCACGGGCATCCCGTCGGGGGCGAGGCGGCGTCCGACCACGGTGATGTGTCCGAACTCGTTCTTCACGTAGGCGACCAGCATCTCGCCGCGCTCGTTCACCGCGATGGCGGGATCGTCGTAGATCTCTTGTGGCTCGCCACCGACCCAGATCTCGTCACCGACCGGAGCGAAACCCTCGTCGGTATCGGCGAGCCGGCGCAGGAAGATCCCGTTCTGCGGAGTCCGCCGGTACATCGAGCTCCAGACCACCCACGCGGAGCCGTCGGGCCCGAAGGTCGCGTAGGAATCCTGCTGGGCTCCGGGGAGCGTCTGGTTGACGTGAAGCTCGGTGCCGAGCGGCCGGCCGAGGGGATCGAGCAGCTGGGCGAAGACGCCGTAGTTGCCGACCTCCTGTCGACGGCTGCTCCAGGTGGCGAGGATCCGACCCTCCGCATCGATCGCGATGCTGGGATCCTCCTGTGCGCTGAAGGTGTACGTGTTGGCCCGGACTTCCCGGGGTTGAAGGGAATCGAGGGTACCGCTCGTCTCTTCACTGAAAGCGGTCAGGAAGGTCAATCCGCCCAGGAGGGCGAGCGACGCAGTTCCGGCGAGAAGCCTGGGGATGGTATTCATGGGTGACAGGTGGGTTCGTTTAGAAGGATGCCCGGCACGAGGATCGAGCGACCTCGAGGTCGGGCCGGTCCGGGTGGAGACGACCGGTCCATTGAGAATAGCAAGTCCACCCTTCCTGGCTACGTTTCTGCCGTTATCGCTGCCCCACCGATCGGTTTCGCGCGCTCAGGAGACCTCGAGCCTCGCCTCCCCGCGAGATTTCGAGCTGATAGCGAAATCGCTCAACGAGAGGTCGGGAGGCGAAGATCCGCAAGCGCCCCCCTCCTGTACACGCTCACCCGGGGATCTACTCGCGCGACGGGGCCCCACGCTGCACCACCAGGAGCTGCCTCGGGCGCGGGCTCTTCGCCGGATCCAGGGGCAGGACCTCCAGCGGCCGATTCAGTCCCCCGAGGCGCGGATCACGACGCAGCTGGGCGACCGTCCCCGGATACCAGAACGCATCGACGTAGGTCGGCTCGCGGTCGGCGAAGAAGTCGAGCGGGACCATCTTGTCGTGCCCCGGGGAGCCGAGCACCTCGGGCACGGGCAGCATCGCCACCTCTCGAGTCACCAGCCCGCAACGATCGAACACGAACAGCCGCGAGTAGTACCCGATCGCGCCCACCGCGGAGAAGGAGATCGAGTCCCCCGGCCTGGAGACCTGCGCCAGCGCCTTGCCGAGGTCTCGCCACGCCTCCATCTGCGCGATCATCCGTCGCCACTGGTCGAGCTCGTTGCGCTCTCGCGGTGCGTTCTGGTTGCGGCGCACGGAGAAGGACGCCCGCCAGGTCGCGGGCGTCAACGCGCCGCCGAAGGCGGGAGGCAGCATCGTCGCCACGCACAGCAGCGCGCCCACGACCGCGCCGACCGAGCCCGGGCGCTTCTCGAGGGTGGCGAGGCCGGCGCCGAAGAGCAGCACCGCGAACGGCAGCGCGGGAACCAGGAAGCGGCTGAAGGCCATGAAGTCCCCGCCGGCGATCACCGTGTGGAGCAGGGTGATGAGAACGACGACGAGCGCCGGCCCCACGCGTCTCTCCCGCCAGCGACGGGCGAGCAGCACCCCGCCGACGGCGAGGACGAGCCCGGGGAAGGTCAGGAGGACGTGCACCAGGTAGTCACCGCCGCGCCCGAGCGCCGCCGCGGAGAGCCCGACCTTGGCGCGGGCGGTGTTGGGCAGCCAGTCGTCGTAGGTCGACCAGCGCCAGAGGAGGAACGCGCCGAGGACGATCACCGAGATCGCCGCTCCCCCCAGCGCGGGCCGCCACCGCTCCGGCTCGCGGGCGAGGAGGCCGACGACGATCGCCGGGCCCAGGATCCACAGGACCCACCACGCCCCGTCGGCGCGCAGCAGGACGACCGCCCCGGCCAGCAGGCCGAGCTTCCAGAAGGCGGCCGGTCGCTCGCCGAGCCACAGCGTAGCGAAGAGCACCACCAGCGCCGCCGCGAAGGGCATCGTCGCCATCCCTCCGGTCGCCCACACCGCGAGCGGCGGCGCGCAGCCCAGCGCCAGGGCCGCGCCGCAGGTGGCCAGCGGCGTCCGCGCCGCGCGGTCCGCGAGCAAGCGCGTGGTGATCCACACCAGCACGACTCCCGCGGTGACCGAGAGCACCCGGGACAGGATGAGCGGCGACAGGCCGAGCTTCAGCCCCCCCGCCATGAGCAGCGCCCAGAGAAACTCGCTGTACCCCTCCACCGGAGGCTCGACTCCGGGGTTGAAGCACAGCCCCTCGCCTTCCGCCAGGTTGCGGGAGTAGCGGAAGGTGATGAACGCGTCGTCGCAGAGGAAGTCGAAGCGCCACACCAGGAGGAGGAAGGGCACCAGGGCGACCAGGAAGGCGATCCTGCGCCAGCGGCGTGCAGCGTCGTTCGGCATGGTTCACAGGATAGCGCGCCCGGAGCGGCGAGTCCGTATCATCCACCCCATGAATCCGCCGGCCGCACCGTTCGATCGCTTCCAGACGGAGGCGGTGGTACACCTCGACGAGGTGCGCGACGCCGACCGTGCGCTGAAGCGCGCCCTGAAGATCGCCCGCGAGGCGTTCGGCGCCGACGAGGCGTGCCTGGCGACGCTACGCCCGGGCGAGGGACGCGCGAAGATCTACGCCTCCCTCCCCGGCGGCGCGCTGTGGAAGAAGGAGCCGTTCGTGCCCTTCCTCGAGGGGCGGCGCCCGCGCCTCTCCCCCACCCGCCTCTTCGCCCTGATCACCCGGCGCACCCGGCCCTGGGGCGTGATTGCCCTGCGCAACCGCTCGCGCCGCTTCGGCCGGAGCGCGGTGCGCGACGCCGCGCGGATGGGAAGCAGCCTCTCGCGGATCATCCAGCGCATCGACGACGCGCGGCTGGCGGAGATCCGCGCGCGGCTCGATCGGAAGATGATGGAGCAGCTGCGACCGCTCGACCTCTTCTACCAGATCCTGCACGGGCTGCGGACGCTGACCCGCTACGACCACTCCGCCGCGGTGCTGATCCGCGAGGCGGACTCGTTGCACTTCGAGGTGGTCGCCGAGCAGGTCTCCTGGCGCAAGGCGAAGAGCCAGCGGATCGGCGACAAGCTGCTCGTCGAGGCCCCTGCGTTCCGGGTGCTGCAGCGCGGGGAGGTCCTCGGCTTCGCCCGACGCGGGGAACGCTGGAAGGAGTGGGCCGATCGTGACGAGGCGCGACCGCTCGCCTCGCTCGTCTCCGAGGAAGGCGGCGACGACCGCAAGCGCGCCGCCGCCGTGCTCGCCGCCCCGCTGGGAACGCGCGAGCATACCTCCGGCATCCTCCTGGTGGCCGCGTGCCACCCGACGAGCCTGGACCGCTACGAGGCGGATCGGCTCCAGCGCTTCCTGCCGGTGGCCTCGGTGGCGATCCGCAACATGGGTCGCGCGACCTCGCTCGAGGAAGGCATCCTCGAGGCGGAGCGACGCAACGCGCTGGCCACCCTGGCGCGCGGGGTCTCGCACGACGTGAACAACGCGTTCGGCTCGGTCCTGCCGCTGGTGCAGCAGATGATCGAGGACGTGCGCAGCGGCCACCTCGACCCCGAGGAGCTCCTGCGCGACCTGCAGCAGGTCGAGGGCTCCCTGCAGGTCTGCCGCCGCATCTTCGGCGGCATGCTCTCCCTCGCGCACGGCGCCGTGCGCACCATCGGCGAGGGCAACCTGCAACGCGCCGTCGAGGGAATGCGCGCCGTGCTCGAGTCCAGCCTGCAGAGCCGCGGCGTGCAGCTCCTGGTGGAGCTCGCCCCCGACCTGCCCTTCGTGCGCGGCTCGCAGTCGGATCTCGAGCAGCTCGTCCTGAACCTGACCACCAACGCGCGCGACGCGATGCCCGCGGGCGGCACGCTGCGAATCCGCGCCTCGCTGGAGGAGGGTGCGGTGGTCGTCTCGATCGAGGACACCGGCGACGGGATCCCCGCCGAGCACCTCTCCCGGATCAAGGAGCCGTTCTTCACCACCCGATCGCAGGGTACGGGGCTGGGCCTGGCGATCTGCCGCTCGATCCTCTGGCGGATGCGCGGCGAGATGGAGGTGAAGAGCGAGGTGGGGCGCGGCACGACGGTCCACTTGCGGCTGCCCGTTGCGGGCGAGGAGCGACCGGACGAGAAGCAGGGCGACTCCACGACGGAGCTGGAGGTGACGCGATGAACCCGACCCGGATCCTGGTCGTCGACGACGAGGTCACCATGCTCCACAGCGTGGAGCGCGTGCTGCGCTCCTCCCACGAGGTGTCGATCGCCGCGACGCCCGCGGAGGCGCTCGAGGCGGTGCGCGAGCACCGGCCGCAGCTGGCGGTGATCGACATCCGCATGCCGGAGCTGGACGGCTTCGAGGTGATGAGCCGGCTGCGTGAGGTGCACCCCGAGCTGGACGTGATCTTCATGACCGGCGCGGTGCACGAGCTCGACTCGCAGCTGATCCGGGCGATCCGCGAGAAGGCCTTCTACTTCATCCAGAAGCCCTTCGATCGCGAGGTGCTCCTGACCCTGGTCGATCGGTGCCTGGAGCAGCGGCGCCTCTCCGACGAGAACCGCGCCTACCTCTCGAACCTGGAGGCGGAGCTCGCGGCGGCGCGGACCTTCCAGGAGAGCATGATCCCGCCGCTCACCGCGCGCTTCGGCCCGGCGTCGATCGTCGCGAGCTACCAGCCTTGCGAGACCCTCGGCGGCGATCTCTTCGACTACGCCGACGTCGGCGACGGGCGCTGCGCCCTCCTGGTCGCCGACGTCAGCGGCCACGGCGTGGGAGCGGCGATGCTGACCGGCATCGTCAAGTCCGCCTTCCATCGCAGCAGCGACAAGGCGTGGGCCCCCGACGTGGTCGCGCGGCGGGTCGCTTCCGCGCTGGCGCCCTTCGAGGCGGACCGCTTCGTCACTCTCTTCGCCGCTCGTTTCGACCCGGCGCGGTCTCTGCTGGAGTACGTCGACGCCGGGCACCCGGCGCCCTTCCTCCGCGGGGTCAGAACGTCCACCACCCAGCTCTCGATCACCGGCCCCTTGATCTCTCCCGTGTTCCCCGACCTCGGCTGGACGATGGAGCACGTGGAGCTCTCCCCCGGGGACCAGCTCCTGGTGTACACCGACGGCCTGACCGAGGCGCGGGGCGAGCAGGGGTTCTACGGCGAGGAACGGATCGCCGCGCTGCTCGACGACAGCGAACGCCGCGGACCGGAGCTCTTGGCGGAGCTGCTCGAATCGATCGAGCGCTTCACCGGCGGGCGCCCGGCGGACGACGATCGCACCGTCGCCGCGGTGACGATCGAGGCGGAATCTACTGGCGCGGAATTGCCGGGCAGGTCTGCCGCGGAGTGACCAGGGTGACGCCGCGGCGGCGCTGCGGGTTTGCTCCGTACCTCGCAAGTTCGCGATCTACGGCCGGAACGTGGCGGAGAGCGCGTCGGAGAGGTTGAACTGCTCCCCGCCGTGCGCCGGATCGCGATACCAGAGCTGGAAGTTCCACGTCGATTCGGAGAGGATCTGGCCGTCGCTGCCGGATAGCACAGTGAAGTCGACGTGGCGGATGAGGGTACCGTCTGCATTCGTCGGCGACGCCGGGCCCAGGCGGAAGATCCCCGTGGGGAGGGGAGCGACGCAACGGTAGCCGTTGCCGAAAGGAACCTCGGTCTGGCTCGGGCCGAAGTAGAAGAGGCCGAACTGATGGGGCGGCGCGTGGGCCACGGTGAGGTGGAAGTCGTTCGCGGCGATGCTCGTCGAACCGACGTACCCGATTCGCGCCCCGGAACCGACGGAGTTCGGGGCCCCGATGCAGTAGTAGGTGACGTCGTCCTCGGGATCGGGATCGAAGGTCCAGGTATCGCCGAGGACGGTGCCCTGGTGACTCTCACCACCGTAGAGCAGCACCTCGTCGTGGTCCTCCACGAAGGCGATGTCCGTGTGAGATCTCCCGACAGGCGCCGGCGGCGTGATTCCATCGTGGACCAGATCCCACATTGTGCCGTCCCAGGTCCACAGATCGGCATACCGGGGGTTCATGCCCACGTGGGTCATCCCACCGTACAGGTAGATCAACCCCGTTTCCGGATCTTGAGCCATGCCATGCCCGGTACGAGGACCAGGTCCTCCAGGCTCCGCGGGGGCGAGCAGCTCCCATTCGCTTCCGTCCCACGCCCACATGTCATCGAGCGCGACCTCGTTGTAGGGATCGTCCGTGCCACCGTACAGGAGCGCTCTCTTCGTCCGCGTGTCGTAGGTCATCCCGTGCGCGCCGCGCTGCGTGGGACAGCCGCCCCCGCCGGGGTGGACCTGGCTCCAACCCTCTTCGGGATCCAGCTCCCAGGTGTCGTCCACGTATCCCACACCATCAACCCATCCCCCGAAGAGTACGAAGACGTCACGATCGGAGTCGTAGACCATCACGGCGGCCGAGCGAAAGCCGGGTGTCGGACCACCGTCGAACTCCTCCTCGGTCCAGGAGGTCCCGTCCCACCGCCAGGTGTCGTCGAAGTAGATCTGCTCGCCTCCCTGGTACCCGCCGAACAACCAGGTGTTGCCCTGGCCGTCGTCGTCCGCCGCCGCCTGCCCGCGATCGTCCGGGCCGTCGGAGCTCCCGTCCCAGACCTTGCTCCACGACCGCGTCGCCGCGGCCCAGCTCCAGATCTCCGAGTAGTGACCACTCGCATGCCCACCGAGAATCGTCAGCACCTCGTGGCGATCGCTGTCGTAGACGATGCTCGACAGGTACCGGTTGCCCATGCCCGGGGCATCCCCTTCCTGGGTCCACGCCTCCTGCGGCAGTGCCAGCGCGGCCGAGGCCATGACCAGTGTCGCGAGCGATCCGAAGCCGACCTTACCTAGCGCGGAACCCCCCATTTGAATCTCGTACATGAATCTCCATCTCCTTGATCTTCAGTGGGGCCGTGCCCCGAATCTCGAGCTGTCTGAAGGGCCAATGGACGGAGCCGATCAGGGCTGACTGGCTTTCTGCCTTTTTCTCGAGATCACCAGGTCCCGATCGTCCGGGGAACACGCCATCTTCCGCGATGCGGTCTGCCCACGAACCGGAATCGTCAACGATTCTCCGAACCCGTCGGGCGTCGATGCATCAACTTCCCCAGCCTCGCGACCGCCCGGCTGTGCCGCTGCTGTACGGCCGAGACCGAGATCCCCAGGTGCTGCGCCGCTTCCACGCAGGACAGCTCGTCGTAGTCGAGCAGTCGCAGCACGGTCCGATCCTGCTCGGACAACCTGGCGAGGCAGCCCTGGAGCTTCCGGACGGTCTCCGTGCGGCCGTGGGTCCGGGAGGGAGTGTGGGAATCGGCAGCGCCGAGCTGATCGAAGGGGTTGCCGGAGTCGGCTGGGCTCACCCGGGCCTCCTTCGCCGGCGTTCGCTTCTCCGCTCGCTCGCGTTTGATCGCCCGGGCCATGGTCCGGTCGGCGATTGTGGCCACCAGCTCCCGGAAGGCCGCCACGCCCAGATTCTCGAAACGCCCCCGGAGCTTGACCAGGTCCGCCGCGGTCAACTGCAAGATGTCGCTCGCTCCCATCCGCGCCTTCAGGTCGCGGGGCATACGCGCGCGCAACCGACGCAGGATGCGCGGGGTCTCGCGGTCGACGAGCTCGCCGAGCGCGTCGTCGTCACCGCGCGCGAAGCGAGAGAGCAGATCGGCCGAGCGCTGCTCCTCGGCGGGAGGGAATCGGTCTTCGGGGGAGGAGAGCATCTCTGGAATGCCACAGGATGCCACGCCTTCCGTCTTTCCGACAGAGGGGAGCGGCCCGCGGGAGAAAAGCGCCCAAAACCCGGTCAGCTCGGGGGCGCAATGGAGATTGGTAAGCCGGCGGACCGCCGCCGGAACGACGGAGCCCGAGAGAGTCGACTATCATGGCAGCCAGGATCCCCCGCCGATGACCTCCATCCCCCGCGCTCTCACCCCGACGGAAGAGACCTACCTTCGCTTCCTGCTCGCGCGGAACGAGGACGTGCGCCCGAGCGTGGCGGAGCTCGTCGCGGCCCATCCGCAACGGGCCGATGAGCTGCTCGAGCTGCACGAACGGTGGCGGGAGACGCTCCACAGGGATCCGGTCTCCGATGGGACCGTCATCTCGGAGCTCTCCTCCTTCCACGGGGAGGGAGTAGATCCGCGGATCCGGCTGAGCGATTCCAGCGAGGGCGATGACGATCCGGGGGACGCCACCAGGGTGACCATCGGAGCCTGCGGATACGAGTATGTTCGCAAGCTCGCCGAAGGCCGCTTGGGCACCGTCTTGGCGGTTCGCGACCGGAACCTGGGCCGCTGCCTGGCGATGAAGGTGCACGGGACGAGTGCGTCGCTCGAAGAGTTCCTGCGCGAGGCCCGGATCATCGCCAGCCTCGTTCACCCCGGCGTGCTCCCGGTACACGAGCTGGGTGTGGACGCCGACGGTCGAGCCTTCTTCACCATGCGACGGCTTCGGGGGGTGAAGCTGGGGCGCGTTTGCGATCTGGCGCGATCCGGCGCCGAGGACTGGTCGCTAGCGCGAGCCCTGGGAATCCTGATCCAGGTCTGCGACACCATCTCGGCGGCTCACGAGGCGGGCGTGGTGCACGGCGACCTGTGCCCGGACAACGTCCTGGTCGGGGAGTTCGGCGAAGTGGTGGTGACGGGGTGGGGGCGGGCCAGAACCTCGGAGGATCTCGATCTCGCAGAGCTCGATCTGGTCGTGCGCGGCGAGCTCTCGATCGCTTCGACCCTGGCCGCCGGCGGCGAGGAGCTCGTCGATCGCGGCGCGGATGACGGAGAGCCCGATCCCGGGCACTACTCTGCCCGGGAGCTCGCCGGCACCGAGGGTGCCGTACTGCCGCGCGCGGACGTTCACTCCCTCGGCGCCTTGCTCTACCGGCTGCTCACCGGTCACTCGCCGAATCCGGCCGGCGAGCTGGCCTTCCCGAGGAGAACCTCCCGCCGGTTGATCGCCATCTGCCGGCGGGCGATGCATCCCGATCCGGCCAAGCGCTACCCCGGCGCGCAAGCCATCGCGGACGAGCTGCGCGCCTTCCACGAGCATCGCGTGGTTCGCGCTCACCGAACCGGTGCCCTGGCCGAGCTGGAGCAGTGGGTCCGGCGCAACCGGAGCCTGGCGCTCAGTCTGGCGGCCACGCTGGCGATCATCGTCGTCGGTATGGAGCAGTACATCTCGGTCGAGAAGGGGCGCAGCGAGGAGATCCTCCAGCTGACCGACGGGGGCGTGCTGAACGTGCTCGAGGACTCCTACGAGGGCCTGTGGCCCTTCCGCGGTGGCGAGGATGAACTCATCAAGCTCGGAGCGTGGAAGAGGGCCGCCGAGGGTTTGCAGGGACGTCTGGATGACCATCGCGACAATCTGAAACGTCTGGACCAGCAGCTGAATGCCCGAAGGGATGAGTCGGGTGGGACGGACGGGGGGTCGGGGGCGAGTTTCCAGGGGGCAGCCAAGGCCCCCGCCGCCAGAGCCGTCGCCCAGTGTGTCGAGTCCCTGGCGTGGCTCGAGGGCCAGGAGCAGACCGAGGCTCTCGTCCGCGCTCGAACAGAGATCGAGCTCGCCCTGGAGGCATCGGGGAAGAACCTGCGTGCCACCGAGCTCGCCTGGGCGAAAGGCTACGGCCACCTGGCTCCGACGACCGGGGAGCTCTGGCGAATCGGCGCGCTGAACCGGCTGATCGAGAGGGTGAGGGACCTCGAGGTGCCCGGGGCGGGGGGCTCACTCGGCCGCGATGCGCGCGGGGGGCTCCTCCGGGTGCGCGCCGCCCTGGAATTCGATCGGCAATGGCGCGAGAAGCTGGCGCCAGCCTGCCGCGAGCGCTGGCGCGAGGCGAGCCGCCAGATCGCGGGGAGTCCGCTCTACGGCGGACTGGAGCTCACCGAGCAGTACGGCCTCGTGCCTCTGGAGCCAGACGAGAAGAGCGGCCTCTGGGAGTTCTGGCACGCCCGAACCGGAGAGGAACCGAAGCGCGGAGGTGTCGATCGAGAGTGGGTCGTTGAGGAGGACACCGGCATGGTCTTCGTCCTGATGCCCGCGACCGCGACGCTCGAGCCGTTCCTGATTTCCAAGTACGAGATGACCCAGGGGCAGTGGGCGCGATTCTGCAACGACAGGAGCTTCTACGCCGTGGGCACGGCGGAGGGCAACTCCTTCGGGATCCGGTGGAACCACCCTCAGGAGCAGATGAGATCCCGGGAGGCGCGGACCTGTCTGCGACATCTCGGTTTCACCCTTCCCACCGAACGGCAGTGGGTGCACGCGGCGCGTGGAGGGACCACGACCCGATTCTGGTTCGGCGATCGAGCCGAAGACGTCGCGGGGAAGGAGCGGATCAAGGCCGGAACCGTTGCCGGCGATCCCTGCCGTTCCTCGCGCGACAACGGAGACGGGGATCCCGGTGGCTACAGAGTCCATGCTCCAGTCGGTAGCTTCGAACCGAATCCCTTTGGTATCTACGATGCCTGGGGGAACGTCGCCGAGTGGTGCCGGAGAGGCGACAGCCTGGTGGTCTGCGGCGGACACTTCGGCATGGGTAGTGAGAAGCTCGAGGACGCCGTCGCCGCTCGCGAGGTCGATCAGGAGTACGAGCGCGGCACCCTGGGTGTCCGTCCCGTGCTGGAGGTGACGCGGTGAAGCACACGCACGAGGGTGAAGCCACCCTTCCGCCCCTGACCCCGGCTCAACGCGTGTACGGTGAGTACCTCCTGCAGGGGCCGGCGAGGCGAGAGACCCTCAAGGAGCTGTGCGCCCGCGAGCCCGAACTGGCCGTCGAGCTACGAGACGTCGCCGACGAGTGGGAGCGGCTCCTCGCTGATTCAACGGCCGAACCGGATTCCGCCGACTTCGCCCTCAAGCTGCTCGGCAAGTACGAGGACGTGTTGATCAGCGAGGAGGGCTCGACCGAGGAATCCTCCGCCCCCGCGCATCAGGTGCCTTTCATCCCCGAGCTTCCCCGCTACGAGCTTCACGGTGAGGTCGGCCGAGGTGGCATGGGAGTGGTGTACCGCGCCGTGGACCGCAACCTGGCCCGGCCCCTGGCGATGAAGGTCGTCCTGGGTACCTCCCGCTCGGGGTCGGCCGGGATTCCGCCGAGCGTCTCCCCAGCGCGCCTGCGCCGATTCCTCGCCGAGGCCCAGATCACCGGCCAGCTCGACCACCCCGGCATAGTGCCGGTGCACGAGCTGGGTATCGATGCGGCGGATCGCGTCTATTTCACCATGCCCCTGGTTCGGGGCCGGGAGCTCGGTGAGATCTTCCGTCTCGCGCACCGACAGAAGGACGGCTGGAGCCTTACGAGCGTACTCGGCGTGCTGGTGAGGGTCGGCGAGACGGTCGCCTACGCCCACTCCCACGGAGTCGTGCACCGCGACCTCAAGCCCTCCAATGTCCTGGTGGGAGAACATGGCGAGGTCTACGTCATGGACTGGGGTTTGGCACGGGCTACCGGGTGTGCAGAATCGCGGGATCTGCGGATCGCGATCAGTAGCGAAAGGGAGTCGGGGACCGACGGAGGTTCCCAGGGCAGCTCGCCCTTGCAGACGCGGGATGGAACCGTGCTGGGCACCCCAGCCTACATGTCGCCCGAGCAGGCCCTCGGCTTGTTGGAGGAGCTGGGTCCTCGCACGGACGTCTACGCACTCGGCGCGCTGCTCTACACCGGACTCACCGGGCGGGCACCCCACGAAGCCCCGCGGAAGGATGCCTCGCCGCTCGATCTCCTCGAGAAGATCGCCGGTAGCGATCCAGTTCCCGTGGCCGAGCTGGAGCCGGAATCGCCTCCGGAGCTGATCGCGATTTGCGAGAAGGCGATGGCGCGCGATCCTGCGTTGCGCTATGCGGACCCACAGGAAATGGTGGAGGACCTCCGTGCCTTCCTCGCCGGGCGAGTCGTGCGAGCGCATGACTCCGGGGCCTGGACCCAGCTCGAGAAGTGGTTCTCGCGCAACCGCCTGTTTGCGGCGTCGATCTCGGTCGGGATCCTCTCCCTCGTCACCTTCTTCGTGGTGAGGTCCATCCTGACGACCATCCACGCGGCGACCCTGCGCGAGCTGGGGGACAGCTACCTGCTGGAGCAGCTGGTCAACGAAGCTCGTAACCCACATGGCTGGGTTGTCCATCCGTCGCGAATCGAGAAGATGAAGGCGTGGCGGGAGCAGGCGACCGGACTCGAGGAGCGGTTGCCGGATCACGAGAGACGCCTCGAGGAGCTCGAGCGGCAGTTGCCCGAGAACTGGAATAGCCCCCACCAGCTCGAACACCTGGCCCGCGAGGAGATCGATCTCATCTGGGAGTACAAGACGCGCGAGAGCTATGTCGAACGCGCAACCGAGTTCACCGGGAACGGGGGCCTGCTGGAGGGGGTATGCCACGAGCTGGAATGGGCCGGCCGGGTGCGCGAAGAATCGATCCTCGACCACGCTGAACGGTGGCGAGAGGCGATCGAAGCCATCGCCGCCTCCGACCAGTACGGCGGCCTTCGCATCGGTCCGCAGCTCGGTCTGGTTCCGATCGGCTTCGACCCCGAATCGAAGCTGGCCGAGTTCGCTCACCTTCGCACCGCTCGCCGGGAGATCGGCTCCAACGGCGAGCCCGGTCTGCCGTTCCTCCCCCGAACCGACCCCAGTCAACCCCTTGATCCCACCGAGGATCTGCCGCTGATCTTCGTTCTGATTCCCGGGAACACGGCTCGGATCGGAGCCGTGCCACCCGCACCCGACAACCCCGAGGGCCATCCGCACGTCGATCGGTACGCTCTGAGCGGCGAGGCACCGATCCACGAGGTCGTTCTCAGACCTTTCTTCATCTCGAAGTACGAGATGACCCAGGGACAGTACGAGAGGCTCGCCTCACCGGTGATGGAAGGGGCACACGAGCCATCCGACTCCGCGCCCTTCGCTGTGGTGGATCTCAACTGGAGCGGGGCTCGGGACCTGCTGTGGCGGTGCTTCCTGACCTTGCCCTCGGAAGCACGGTGGGAATACTCGTGTCGCGCGGGAACGACCACGATCTGGCATACGGGTGACGATGAAGAGGAGCTGCGGACCCTCGCCAACCTCAAGGGCACGTACGAGGACGATCGCTTCGAGGCAGCCGCCCCGGTCGGCAGCTTCCCCCCCAACCGCTTCGGCTTACACGACGTGCACGGAAACGTCGCCGAGCACTGCCTCGACGCGTACGGCACGTACTTCCTCGTTCCCGAACCGAGCACGGGGCGGCGCTTCCCGTGGACGGGAGAGGGTTGCGTGCGCGGAGGGAGCTACGACAGCAGACCCTGCCGGGCTCGCTCCGCTTGGCGCGGGGACCACGGCGCTAGCGGCTCCTGGGTCGGCCTGCGCCCCGCGCGCCCATTGTTCGATTCGGAATCCTCTTTCGAGTGAAGACCGAGTCGGCCTCGGGTCCGATCCGCGTGGGCATCGATGTAGGCCGGCGGGCTCGACACGGCGCCCCGCCCCCGATCGCTCCTCTCGATCGCGAACCTCGCGGATGGCGACCGCCGACCGACCGACAGGTCTACCGCGGCGTGACCAGGCCACCGCCCGTGACCAGCGGCTTCCCCGCCGGGGGAGCAGGATCGGCGCGGAGCTCGACGCCGAGGAGCTCCCGGCCCGCGAGCTCCTGGAGGTCGAGGGCGATCGGTGCTCCGGGCAGCAGTCTCCGGAAGGTGCGGCTCCAGCTCACCTCGCCCGCGCCGGCGCTGCGCACGACGATCGTCACCTCGCCCCGCGGCGGCACTCCGGCGCCGGTACCGAGCAGGAGGGCGCTGCGCGAGGTGATCGGGAGAGGCGACGGCGGGACCAGCGCCCCCGTTCCGGCGACCGCGCTCGAGTCGAGCTCGAGGGCGACGAGCGCGTTCGGCGCAGCCTCGTGCACCGCGATCAGGCTCTCGATCACCACGGTGGCCCCCGTCCGCGAGCGGGCCGCGAGCCGCACCGGCGCGGAGGAGGTTCCCGGCGCGAGCAGTGGCAGCACGAGGTCGAACGCTCCGGTCGGGAGCTCGACGCGCAGCTTGTGCCTCTCGTGGACGACCTCGAGTACGGTGGCTCCGCCGAGAACCTCGCCGCGTACGCGCACGGACGCCACGCCCTCGCCGCTGTGCGCCAGCACTCGCGGGGGGATCGCGGCCACGGGCGCGGACCTCGATGCGGCGAGCTCGACGCGCAGCCCGCGGAACTGGTGCCAGGTGCTCTCGGGGCCGGAGAGCTCGATCACGCTCGTCGGCGGGTTCTCGGCGAAGAACTCCGAGGTTCTCGGGCCGAAGGAGACCACCGCCCCCGCCGCGGAGCCCTGGTACAGCTGGTGCAGCGGAACCTCGATGAAGACGAGGGGCGGCAGCTCCTGTCCGCGATGAACGGCCAGCAGCACGCGGGCGGATCCGAGCAGCCCCAGGGCCGCGCGGGCGCCGTCCCACACCGGGGCGCCGACGTAGTGAGTGAGCAGCTGGGCCATCTTGTGCCAGCGGGAAAGACTCGTGCCGACGAGCGCGACCTTCCCCCGCGAATCGGGATCGGCGAACCAGGCTTCGGTCGCCTCGGGGAGCGTGACCACGACCTCGTCGACGGGCGCGAAGTCGAGCAGCCCTAGCTCCGCGACGTCCTTGCCGATGCCCAGGCTCGCCAGCAGGTCGTGGTTGTTGCGCGGGTTCCCGTCCTCGATCACCTCGAGCGTGCCGAGGCGCGGATCGCCGTCCTCACCGAATCCCGCTCGACGCGCCAGCAGGACCGCGCCGAGTTGCGCCGCCGCCGGGGTCCAGTGCGTATCGGTCTGGAGGTAGAGCTCGACCGGCTCGCGCTCGGCGAATGGTCCGCGCAAGTCGACGGTGTCGCAGCCCTTCGCGATCATCCCGTCGATGATGAACGAGTCCAGCGGCGAGTTCCCGTCGACGCCGGGAGGGAGGAACTCCTCGGCGACCACCACCTTGCGCGGAATGGGCAGGAAGATCGTCCGCTCCACCCCGAGCGCCCCCAGGCGGCGATCGACGGCCTTGAACAGCGAACCGGCGAGCCCGCCGAGCTGCTCTCCGTCGCGCGCGCCGGGAGTCGCGCGCTCGGCGGTGAAGAGCCAGCCGTCGCGCCCGACGACGACGTGCTCGTTCCCCTCCGACAGAAGCGCGTACAGGCCGAGCGAGTAGTAGGGCAGGATCTCCTGGCGCACGCGGGAGGTGAGCCGGCGCTCGCGCTCGACGAGGGCGGCCAGGGAGCCGTCGCGGAAGCGAGCGTTCCGGCGCCGGGTCTCCTCTTCGACCTTCTCCGCCCCGAGCAGCTGCGGCAGCGGGATCGGCGCGAGCGTGTCGATCACGGCGGTGGTGTAGATCGCCCCGAGGAAGACGCAGAGCGTCAGGATCGCCACGACCCGCCGTCCGGTCCCCCGGGGCAGTCGGTCCTGCTCGAACTGGTCCTCGCCTTGGCGCTTCACCGTCGGCCCTCGGTCAGAACTGGAAGTAGAGGAAGGGGACGTGGCTGGCGTGGTGGAGCTGGGCCAGCGCGACGAGGAAGAGCGACTGGAGGATCAGCACCCACCAGCTCGGAGCGCGGCGCAGGAGCGCCTGCGTGGTCGGGAACGCGTAGACCACGACCACCGCTAGGACGCCGGCGACCCAGTGTATCGGCCGGACGTCGAGCCCGACCCCAGCCGCGGCGACGTCGCCTCCTCCGAACAGCGCGGCGATGATCGAGAACGCGCCATCCAGCGTCTCCGCCCGGAACAGGGTCCAGCCGACCACCACCACGACCATCGTCACCGGCAGAAGCATGAATCCCGGCAACCAGCCGAACAGCGACCGCTTCCCCGCCATGCGCTCCGCGATCAACCAGAAGCCCTGGTACGCGCCCCAGACGACGAAGGTCCAGCCCGCGCCGTGCCAGATCCCCCCGAGCAGCATCACCAGGGCCAGGTTGACGTAGGTCCGGACGGGGCCCCGCCGATTCCCCCCCAGGGGCAGGTACAGGTAGTCGCGCAGGAAGCTGGAGAGGGAGACGTGCCAGCGCCTCCAGAACTCGGTGATGCTCTTCGACCGATACGGCTGGTCGAAGTTTATCGGCAGCCTGAACCCGATCATGAGCCCCAGCCCGATGGCCATGTCGGAGTAGCCGGAGAAGTCGAAGTAGATCTGGAAGTTGTAGGCAAGCACACCGATCCACGCGTCCGCGGTCGAGAGCTCGGGACTGGCGAATGCCTCGTCGGCCAGCGAGCCCAGGACGTCGGCGATGAGCAGCTTCTTGACCAGCCCCGCCTGGAGGGAGAGCACGCCCCGGTAGAACTTGCCCGCCGTGTGGGTCCGCGAGTGCAACTGGTCGGCGATGGTGTTGTAGCGCACGATCGGACCGGCGACGAGCTGCGGGAACATGGCCACGTAGCACATGAAGTCCCGGAAGCTCCTCACCGGCGGCGCGACCCCCCGATAGACGTCGACCGTGTAGCTGATCGTCTGGAAGGTGTAGAAGGAGATCCCGACCGGCAGGACCACGCGGGTCCACTGCACCGCGTCGATCCCCGCCTGGGCCAGCAGCACGTTGAGGGTGTCGATCCCGAAGTTGGCGTACTTGAAGTAGCCGAGCAACCCCAGGTTGACCAGGAGCGAGAGGAGCACCCAGCGACGGGTCCCCTGTTCCCGCGCCCGGTCACGCTCGATGCGCCGGCCGCAGTAGAAGTCCACGACGGTCGAGATCCACATCAGGATCACGAAGTCGGGACGCCACCAGCCGTAGAAGACGTAGCTGCTGATCGCCACGACGAGGGTGCGCCCCCGTCGCGGGGTCAGGTAGTACAGCAGCAGGAAGAGGGGCAGGAATCCGTAGAGGAAGATCCCGCTCCCGAAGACCATCGGCGTTCGTTACCGGACTCCAGGCCCGGTTACTTCTTCTTCTTCAACCCGAGCAGCAACTCGTCGGCGGAGAAGCCGGCGGCCACGAAAGCCAGGTACGAATGCAGGCCGACGTTCGCCGCCTTGGTCCGGAACTGGTAGATGCTGGCGATCGAGAGGCCGGTCCGCTTGGCCAGCTCGGCGGGAGACTCGTCCTGGCTGATCTTCATGATCCGGGCCTTGATCAGCCGCTCCTGCGCTCCGCGCACGCTGACTCCCTTGGCCAGCATCTTCGGCGGGCCCTTGGCGATCAGCGAGGAGGGGGTGTAGCGCAGCGTCTTCACCAGTGCGACCAGGATCCGCAGGCTCGGCATGTTGCCCACCCGCAGGTTCTTGATGTCGTTGGGAGTCAGTCCCGTCGCCTCAGCCCCGGACGCCACGGTGTACTGGTCGGTCATGGCCAGGATGTGGTCCGCCAGATTGCGCTGCATCTTGCGAGTCTTGGCGGTTCCGCGAGTTCCTTGTTTCGGGCTGGGCTTTCGTCTCGGCATTGCGGTCGACTCCTGGTCCGGTTCGACTTGGTGAAGGGGGGGGCGCGCACGCCCGGATACCGCGTAGTATATACGACCCGAGGGGCGCCTCGTCCATGCATCGTCCCAAGAACCTCGACCCGTGATGGCGGTCCGGTTAGGTTATCTGGCCTTCTACGACCTTCTTCCCCGGCGCGATTCGGCCTCCCGGGAAGCGCCTCGCCGAGACAAGAGCCGAACCGAGAGCAATCATGCGCGTCTTCGACAATCCCGCCGAGATCCTGGAGAATACCCGCCTGGTCGATCTCTTCCTCGAATGTGTCGCCTTCGACACCCAGTCGGACGAGGAGAGCTCGACCTGTCCCAGCACCAAGAAACAGCTGGAGCTGAGCCGGTTCCTGGTCGAGAAGTTGAAGAAGCTGGATCTCGATGACGCGCGGCTGGACGAGAACGGCTACGTGATCGCCTCGTTGCCGGGCACCGTGGAGGGCGCGGTGGGTTTCTGCGCGCACGTCGACACTGCCCCGGCGTACTCGGGCACCGACGTGAAGGCGCAGCTGCACGAGAACTACGACGGGAAGCCGATCCAGCTCGGGGCGGGGGTCACGATCGATCCGGCGCTCTACCCGGAGCTCGGCGAGTGCGCGGGTGACACGATCATCACCGCCGACGGCACCACGCTCCTCGGAGCGGACAACAAGGCGGGCATCGCCGCCATCATGGCGGCCCTCGAGGTCCTGCGCGCCGACCCGGAGCTCGCCCACCCTTCCTTGCGCATCTGCTTCACTCCCGACGAGGAGATCGGCCGCGGCGCGGATCACTTCCCGCTGGAGGAGTTCGGCGCACCGGTCGCCTTCACCATCGACGGGAGCTTCGCCGGGGAGATGAGCTACGAGACCTTCTCGGCGGACAAGGCGATCGTGCGTTTCGAGGGGATCTCGGTCCACCCGGGCGCGGCCAAGGGGAAGATGGTCAACGCGCTGACGTACCTGGGCAAGTTCCTCGCCGAGCTGCCGATGGCGGAGACGCCCGAGTGCACCGAGGACCGCGAGGGCTTCTACCACCCCACCGACGTCTCTGGGGGCGCGGCGAGCTGCCGGGCCGACATCATCATCCGCGACTTCGACACGGCGGTGGTCGAGGAGCGGGGGCGCCGCCTGAAGAGGATGGTCGAGGGGCTGGTCGCCCAGGAACCGCGGCTGAAGGCAGAGGTGGAGATCGTCAATCAGTACAGGAACATGTTCGACGAGCTGTCGAAGCACCCCGAGATCGAGGCGAACCTGACCAGGGCGATCGAACTGGCGGGGGTGAAGCCGGTGAACCTGCCGGTGCGGGGCGGGACCGACGGGTCGCGGTTGACGGCGATGGGGATGCCGACGCCGAACGTGTTCACGGGCGGCGGGAATTTTCACGGGCCGCAGGAGTGGGTGTCGACGCGGGGGATGGCGTTGTCGGTTTGCACCATGCTGAATCTGGTGCAGGTGTATGCGGAGTAGCCGGGACACGGAGGGAGACGGAGGACACGGCGGGTTCACACGGAGATCACAGAGACGCGGAGCGACACAGAGGGAACAGAGGACACGGT
>CAZCAC010000093.1:0-33776 GCA_964496575.1 uncultured Planctomycetaceae bacterium
AGCGTGGCGATTGGGGGGGAGTTGACCCTGGGGAAACGCGGGGCCCCACAGCTGGCTGTCGACGAGGAGAATGTCCCGGTCCTGGCCCAGGTGGACGTCGAGCTCGTGGGTCGTGCCCTCCGAGCCCACGTTCACCCGGATCCGCGCACTCCCGCCATGGGGAAGAAAGGCCCGCATCGCGTAGCAGTGCTCGAGGACGATCCTCGCCCGGCCGGCCCGGGCGGGAACGCGCGAGGCCAGCGAGACCCTCGACCGTCCGGGGCGAGAGAGCAGGAGGTAGCGCTGGTCTCTCCCCGGGCCCTCGATCGTCGGCTCCACGCCGGTCCAGCGCACGCGCGTCGCCTGTCCCTCGAGCCGCACCGCGGGCTCGGGGCCGGCGACCGAGAGCATCGCGGTGGCCAGGTTCTCGAGGTAGTTCCGGTGGTTCCGACGTTGCGTGATCACGGGCTCTCCGGGATCGCTGGCCAGGTCACCGTCGAGCCCCGGGTCGGCCAGCGTCCAGATGTTCTCGTAGGTGCTGTACGGGTCTTCTTCCGACAAGATGTGCTTCTCGCACCAGGCCGTGCGCCCGGGGCCGTCCTTCCGGTCGAAGACCGACCAGTAGTCGGCCAGGGGAGCGACCCGGGGAACCTCCTCTCCCTCCCGGAGCTTGCGGAAGGCCTCCTCGAGGCGGTCCAGGTAGGCCCCGAGCGCCTCGGGGAGCGTCCCCCGGACCGCGGCGACATCGAACCCGGCCTCTGCTCTCACCAGCCGAGTCCAGGCCACCGAGCAGCAGATCAGCTCACTCGTCCCCCATCCGACGCGAAATCGAGTCTGGGGCAGGTCGACGCAGCGCTCGCCCGCGACCCCGGCCCACTCGGCCAGCAGCGGGGGCGGCAGCTCGAGCAGCTTCCCCTCCTCGCGAGCCCGGTACCAGATGCGTACCGCCGACTGGCCGGCGACCCGGTAGGTCTCCCAGTCCGTGTCGCGCATCGACCCGACGAAGCTCGCCAGGCTCGCCTCGCCGGGGAAACCGCTCAGCGCGGAGAGGACGAGGCGGTGGAGCTCCAGCTCCTCGGGCAGGCCACGAGTCGTCCTGGCGACCTCGAGCAGCCGCTCTTCGAGCTGGCGATCCTCGGGCGAGGCCCCCGCAGCACCGCCGTAGGGATGCGGGTGAACGAGGTGGTAGTAGGCGGTCGTCTCGGCCGCGCGCAGACGCCGCTCGTACGAGCTCTCCGCGCCCAGCTCCTTCCACAGGAAGCGCTTCCAGGTCGGGTGCCACCCCTCGTGTGCCCCGGGCGTGAGCAGGAGGTGCTGCAGCTCGACGTGCGCCTCGCGGAGCCCCGCGCCCTCCTCGCCGCGCAGCATCGCACAGACCCTCGACACCGACTCGTCGGCGTACGCCTCGGCCCGGGCCTGCGCACTGTCGAGCCCCGGCAGGCGTCTCGTCAGCGACGAGTCGCGGAGGGTGGCGTAGGTCGCCTCCGCCCCGGGAATCGCCCCTGCCTCGTCCAGCTGTCGCGCCGCCGCGGCGACGTCGTAGTGCATCCTGGCGGCCTTGCCGACGTACCCCGCCCCGGCGAGCAGGAGCCCGAGCAGCAGCCCGAGCAGCACCGCGGTCGTGGTCTGCACCGGGTTGCGCCGATAGCGCAGCACCAGGCGACGGAGCGGGTTCGCCGGCAGCGCGGCGACGGTCTTCCCCTGCAGGTAGCGATCGAGGTCGCTGGCGAACGCTCTCCCATCGCGATACCGGACCCCCACCTTGTCGTCGAGCGCCATCCCCACGATCGCCGCCAGCCGCCGGTCGACCGCCGGGTTGAGCACGCTGACGTCGGAGAGGCCGGAGATCGCCAGGCGTCGCTTCCCCGGTCGGGTCAACGACAGGAGGTCGTGCAGCACCGCGCCGAGGGAGAAGACGTCGGAGCGGGCGTCGACCTCGCGCCCCAGCCACGCCTCGGGGGAGACGAACGCCGCGGTGCCCAGCACCGTCTGGTCGCCGGTGAGGTCCGTCGACTCGATCGGCTTCAGGAGCCCGTAGTCGACCAGGACCGGCAGCCGGCCGAGCGCCTCGAGGTCGTTCCCCTCGTTCGCTCCCTCCAGGATGATGTTCGAGGGCTTGACGTCGCGGTGGACCAGCCCCATCGCGTGGATCGCGCCGAGGGAGCAAGCGACCTCGCGAACCAGGCGCACCACGCGGCGCACGTACTCGCGGTTCTCGTGCCCGGGTTGCTCCAGCTGGCGGCGCAGGACCAGGCCGAGCAGCACGTCGTGCAGCGTGCGCCCCTCGATCAGCCGCATGGCGATGTAGGAGTAGCCCTGTTCCGTCCCGGTCGCGTAGACCTCGGCGAAGCTCTGGTGGCGGACACCGGACGCCAGGTTCGATTCGCGCTGGAAGCGGGCCAGAGCGTGCGGGTCCTTGTTCGCCAGGGCCGGCGAGAGGACCTTCAGTGCCACCTCGCGATTCCCCTTCGAGCGCTGCCGGGCGCGGTAGACGCCACCCATCCCTCCACCGCCGAGCCACCAGTCGAGGGTGAAGTCGCCGAGCTCCGTACCCGGGACGAGGACCCCCTCGGCGAGCGCCGCCTCGCCCTGATCGCGATTGGCCTCGACGCGCCGCTGGTAGTCCCTCAGGGCGTCGAGCGTCGCGACGATCTGCGCCTCGCGCCCCGGGAAGCGCGGCGCGAGCTCTTCCAGCGTCGGCCTCGCTCCCCCATCGAGGATCGTCAGCGCCGCCTCCAGGATCTCTTCGTCCAGCTCGATCGCCGCTTGCTCTTCCGTCATTGCGCTTTCCCTCGACGGCGGGAGGCCGAGCCCCCGCGCTGGAACCTGAAACGCGAGTTCCCGCTGTTGCGTTCGCCGATCAGCCCTTTTCCGCGAGACCCAGCCGGATCACCATCACCGTGCGCGCGCGCTTGAGGAGCCCCCGCACCGCCGAGGCGCTGCAGCCCAGCGCGAGGCCCGCTTCGTCGCGCGAGTAACCGCGCATCTCCACCAGGTCCCAGGCGAGGAGCTGGCGATCGCTGAGCACCTCGCGCGCCAGGTCGTGGAGCTCGGAGACGCGCGCGCAGCTGGTCGGAGTCTCCGCGGTCGGGCCCCCCGGTCGGGTCACGACTCGCTCGTCGCTCGCCTCGGTCAGCGGCTCTCCCGGCTTGCCCCCTCCACGCTTCCTGGCGGTCTGCCTTCGAAACAGCTCGATCACCGTGTTGTCCGCGATCTTCCCCACCCAGGCGTAGAAGGAGCCCGTGCCCGAGGGAGTGAAGTCGTCGCGCGCGCTGGAGACCGCCAGCCACACTTCCTGGACGACGTCACCCACCTGCACCCCGTGCAGCAACGGCCAGAGGTGGTGGAAGCTCACCCGCTTCTCGAGCAGCGGGGCGAAGCGTCGGTGGAGATCGCCGAACGCACCTTCGTCCCCCCCTTGCCAGCGAGCGACGCGGAGGTCGGTGCACCACGCGGCGGGTTCGGCCCTGCCCTCGAGCGGAGCCGGGACGTCTCGGTCTTCTCCTTCGTTCATTCGAGCTTCAGACGATTCGAGCGACCGGAACAGACTACCCGATTCGCGGTTCATTCCGAGCGAACGCATCGAGGGAACCGAAGGTGCGCCCATTCGATTTGCGAACTCCCAATCGGGGGCGCCGGAGGGGCCGACCGGAGAGAAGGCGAAGAGGTCGCTCGACGATCCGGGAGCGACACGTATCGCTCCCCGTTCGCTATGCTCCGGCAACGCTCCTTCGCCCTGGAAACGCCATGTGGAAGCTCCTCCTGCTCACGGTCCTGCTCCTCGTCCCCCGCGGCGAGGTCGAGCCCGAACCGGACGTCGTCGAGACGAAGGACGGCCGATCCCTCGAGGGGATCGTCGTCTACGAGAATGACGAGCACCTCGTCCTGCGAGTGAAGTCGCGCGACCGTGAGATCCCCCTGTCCAGGGTCGAGTCGGTACGCGCCGCGATCCGCGAGCTGCCGGTGGCGCTGGATTCGATCGCCGAGCTGGGTGCGCGGGACGTGAAGGCTCACCTGACCCTGGCGGCGGATCTCGAGCGGCGCAACCTGCCGCTGGAAGCGAGGTTGCTCTACTGGCGAGTGCTCCTGGTCGATCCGGCGAACGAGGCCGCCCACACCGCGCTCGGTCACCGGAAGCGGCAGAAGTCGTGGGTGAGCCAGCACCGCGGCCGCTGGTGGAAGTGGGACAAGCTGCAGGAGGTGCGGCAGGCGGACTTCGGTGATGCGTGGGAGATCGAGACGACGCACTACCACGTGCGCACCGATCTGCCGCTCGCGAAGGCGATCGACTGCGCGCTCGACCTCGAGCGCCTCTTCCTCGGCTTCTACGAGACCTTCGGCCCCGGCCTGGAGCTCTACCGGATCACCGAGAAGATGGGCGCCTCGATCCACGCGAGCCAGTCGTCCTACCCTCAGATCGGCGGGAGCCGCGGCTACTACAAGCCCGCGGAGGGGACGCTCTACATGAACGCCTCGGGCGGCCTCTCGCGCACGACGCTGGTGCACGAGGGCACGCACCAGCTGCTCGACTACAGCGCCCGGCGGATGAAGCCGGGCAAGGGGAAGATCCCCGGTTGGCTGGACGAGGGGCTGGCGCAGTACATGGAAGCCGCGCTCACGGGCAAGCCCGGCGAGCTGGTGATCGTCCCCGGCCGCCGCGACAAGGGGGGCTTCGCCACGCACGCCAAGGCGAAGAAGCCGTACCGCCTGAATCGC
This sequence comes from uncultured Planctomycetaceae bacterium, assembly GCA_964496575.1. Lineage (GTDB taxonomy): Bacteria > Planctomycetota > UBA1135 > UBA1135 > CAZCAC01. The sequence goes on from CAZCAC010000093.1 coordinate 4,696, forward strand.
GTGCTGAACTTCCAGAGCGACGACTTCCACGCCTCCACGAAGCAGCACCTGAAGTACGCGCAGGCCTACACGCTGGTGACCTTCTGCCTGCACGGGGGCCAGGGGGCGTACCGCGACGGTTTCTTCACCTACCTGCGCAGCGCCTACGCCGGAAAGGACTCCTCGACGCACTTCAAGAAGGCGATCGGGGTGAAGGAGAAGGAGCTGGAGAAGGCCTGGGCGGAGTACGTGCGGGGAGCGTAGCGACGTCCGGGATCGGTCCTGGCTGCGGGTCCGGTGAGTGAGGAGTCCACGGAGGGACAACCGCATGCCGAGGTCCGGATGTCGGTCGCGCCGAGGATTCACCATCCGCTCCGACTTCCTGACACGGTTGTAAGGAGCGCACCACGGCCGGGTCGAGTCTCATGGGGGTACGCCGAGCCGACTCCACGGAGATGAACCGATGATGCCCCGCGCCAGATCTCTCATTGCCTGCCTCGCCCTCCTCGCTTCCCTCCAGACCGCGGAGGCCCAGGTTCAGGTCTACACTGACGAAGCCGCTTTCCTCGCTGCCCTGACGGCGAACAGCATCCCGGCGACTCACGAGAGCTTCGAGGACGACGCCGCGTGGGGACACGTCCGCACGACGATCGCGGGCGGCCAGAAGACCGCGCCGTCGGTGAACAGCAGGGGTGTGACCTGGACCGCCAACAACGGCATCAGCGGCATCACCACGGGAGAGGGGCCGGCGCGCACCGGCAGCTGGGGGTTCTTCCAGCTCCCCCACGGTGACTGGAACAACGGCATCACCGACGGCTTCATCGGGATCGGCGACCAGCAGATGGTCGCCATCGGCGGCTGGATCAAGTCGACGGGCAACGCGAAGATCAGCCTGGAGCTCGACGGGGTCCCCGTCGACTTCGGCGGGAACAACGCCACCGTGAACGTGTACCAGTTCTTCGGAGCGATCGATCTCGGTGGGTTCGCGCAGTTCGAGTACATCGAGCTCGAGGCGACCCCGGACGACTGGAAGCTGATCTTCGCCGAGGACTTCACCTTCGCCTTCGGCGGAACGCTCGTGGACTGCAACCAGAACGGGGTCGGAGACGCGCTCGACATCGGTTCCGGGAGCAGTGAGGACTGCAATGCCAACCTGATCCCCGATGAGTGCGAGATCGCCGCCGACGGCGGTTCGAGCGGCGGGCCTTACTTCTGCACCGAGAACTGCGATCCGGACTGCAATGGCAACGGCATCATCGACGCTTGCGAGGTCACCGTGCCGATCGTTCACGCATCGGGTCCCCTGTCGCCGATCGGCGACGGCATCCCGCAGAGCTTTCTGATCCCGACGCCTCCCGCGCCGCAGCTGGACGTCATCCTGTCCTTCAGTGCGTACGGCAACCTCGGCGGTCCCGACGAGTACATCGACGTCGACATCAACGGTCTCGACGTCGGATCCGTCTTCGTCCTGGATGGGAGTGATTGTCCCGACGGTCCAGCGGACGTGGCGCAGCTGATCGTTCCGCTGGCGCTGTACCAGCAAGCCGTGGGCTCCGGCGACGCCACGATCAACATGGTCGCCAGCACGGAGGTCGACGCCTTCGACTGCGAGAGCGCCACGTCCATCTCGGTGGAGGTCACGATCTTCGCGTCCTCGCCCCTCGACGCCAACGGCAACGGGATCCCGGACGAGTGCGAGGAGCTGGGCACTCGCTACTGCGTGGCCGCTCCCAACTCGGCCCATCCCGGCGGCGCGCACGTGCACGCTCTCGGCAGCGCCGTGGTGGCGGACAACGACTTCACGCTGGAGACGAGGGATCTCCCCCCGAACGTCTTCGGCCTCCACTACTTCGGTCTGAGCCAGATCCAGGTCCCTTTCGGAGACGGCTTCCGCTGCGCTGGCGGTTCGATCGTACGCTTGAAGGTGGTGATGTCGGGCTCGGCCGGAGTCTCGACCTGGCCGGTTGACCTGACCGCTCCCCCGGCGGCCGGCGTGATCGTGCCCGGCAGTGTGTTCAACTTCCAGCACTGGTACCGCGACACGGCCGGGGGTCCGGCGGGATTCAACTTCTCCGACGGGGTGGAAGTCGTCTTCTGATCGGCGTTCGGACCCGGGGGCGAACACGTGGGGGGCGCACGTGCCGGGGCGGTGGGACGTTCCGCCGCGGGCGCTAGTCCAGCTTCACCTCGGTCAGGATTCCGGCGACGATGAAGAGGTCCCGCTGGCGCTGCAGGATCGGATCCCACTCGTAGCTCTTCTCCCCCGTTTCCGGGTCGATCACGGCCTCGAGCGGTCTCGAGTGATCGGTCAGTTTCAGGGACATCCGGTAATCTCCGGGAGGCAGCGCGTCGAAGCGTACCCGACCGCTCCGCTCCTGGTGGACCGACATCCAGTCGTAGTCGGTGCCGTGGTCACAGAACAGCCGGACTTCCTGGGAGGGCACGCCGGACGATTCTTTGCGCGGAGCCAGGGCGATCTCGAGCCAACCCCGCTTCGGCAGGACGGCTCCGTCGGGCAGCTCGATCGCCAGCTGACCCGTCTCGACGTGGAGGGTCTGCTCGATGGTGTCGAGGAGCGGCAGGGTCAGAACCGCCGTCGGGTGCGGGACGACGATACCCCGATGGTATTCGAGCTCGACGCGTACGGCGCCCAGCGCGAGCACGTGCTTCGTCTCCGTCTCACCGGATCTCATCGTGGCGAAACGCACGCGACGATCCGGTCGATCGATGGGAACCAGGTAGACGTCGAACCGGGGCCCCGCGGTCGCCGTGGTCACGGTCAGCGTGAGCTCGCAAAGACCGGAGTCGCGCAGGTCCACGGTGAGAGGAGTCGTCTTCCCCAGCTCGACCTCGACCTCGATGTCGCCCTTCCTTTCGAACTCCCCGCGCATGCCCTGGACGGAGATCTCGTGCTTTCCGGGCATCAATCCCTCGAAGCGGAACTCGCCCGCCTTCGAGGTCCGGGCCTCGTGCCACTTCTGCCAGGAGCCGGTGCGCACCAGGAGTCCCTCGGGGGAGCAGCCGGGCGGGACGAGCACCCTGCCGGCGACGATGCCGGCGGGCCGGAGGCGCGCGTCGGGAAACAGCAGCGTCTCGTCGGGCTCGAGACCGCACGGCCCGATCAGGGCGATGGTGCCGTCGACGGCGCGCACCTCGAGGACGTAGGTCCCCGGGTAGAGGCCGCGGAAGAGGTACTCCCCCCGCTCGTCGGTCGTCCCTTCCATGCGGATCACGTGATCGGGCTCGAAGCGGGTCTCCGGGGGTATCGGCTTCTCGCCGGGCCGCGGGGTGATGATCGTGAGCCCCCCTCGGGTCTCCACGGTCCTCGGTGGATGGCCGTCGGGCCACACCGGCCGGTTGCGACCGGAGACGAGCCGCACGGAGACGTCCCCTTCCGGCGCGTCTCCCCGGAGGACTCGACCGCGAATCGACGCTCCGCGGCGAAGCCGCAGGACCTGGACCGGTCCATCGCGATCCTCCGGCTCGACCTCCCCGCTGAGCGGCAGGTAACCGGGCGCGCAGACGCCGAAGAGGTCGTAGCCCGGGCGCGCCCACAGCTCGACGATCCCTCCCGGGTGCTCTTCGGGACGGGGCCGATGGTGCTGGGCGTGCGGCCATTCGCCGCCGATGACGATGTCACTGGACCAGTTCGCCAGCTTGCCCCTCCCGTGGTGGATCTCCAGCCCGTAGGACTCGATCGGATCGGACGTCTCGTCGTCGACCACCACGAAGCGCGTGGTGGGCAGCCGGTGCAGGACGATCTCGATCTCCCGCGAGCCGGGCTCGAAGAGGAGCTCGGCGCCATCGGGAACCTCGTACCCCTCGAAGCGTAGCTCGAGCCGGTGCGGCTTCTCTTCCCACAGCTGGAGCACGAAGCGGCCGTCGGCGTCAGTGTGCTCCGAGGCGGAGCATCCCGATTCCTCGTCCTTGACGCTCACGTTCACCTTCCGGAGCGGGCGGCCCGTCTCGTCGACGACTCTCCCGCGCAACGGAAAGGTGGACGTCAGGGTGAAGTCGACCCCCTCGACGAAGCGACCGGGGGTGATCGCGACTTCATCCTGGAACTCACTGCGGTAGCCGTCGAGCTCGACAGAGACCCCGCCCTTGAAGGGCCGCACGTGCCCGAGCACGTAGCTCCCATCCTCCGCTGTGCGCGCCCACGCCTCGCCGGGGCTGCCGGGGCCCCAGCCGCGCTGCACGAAGGCGCCCCCGATCGGTTTCCCCGCCCGATCCACAACCGTTCCGCGAATCGCCCCGACGAGCTCGAGCTCGATGGTCCCCAGGTCGTGTTCCCCTTCAGCGAGCGGCCGGTGATCGCTCCCCCACCCGAAGCTCTTGTGTGGAGCCCGGTGCAAGGGATCGCAGTCGATCCCGAGCCAGCACTTGCCTTCCGGCGGAACCGGTGCTTCGAGGCGGAAACGTCCCTGCTCGTCGGTCCTCGTTCGATGAACGTGCCGCTCGACGCGCTCCCAGTAGTTGGACAGGTCCTCTTTCAGCACCACGCCCTCTCGCTCGGTAGTCCATTGGATCTTCACCGCGACGTTCGCGCAGGCCTCACCCTTCTCGTCCACGACGAGGCCGGTAAGCGCACACCTCGGCTCCGTGGCTCGCTGATCGACACGGGTCGTGGGTACCGGCTGTCGCTGATCGGATCCGATCTCCTGAGCCGTCGCCAGGAGCGGAGCGAGCGACAGCGGGGCGACCAGGAGAAACAGCAGCGTGTGCGTGTGGAACATGGCTGGACCTTTCGTTCGGGTTCCTGGGGAAGGCGATCGGGTCGCCCGGTCGGCATATCTCGGCGTTACGGCGGTCACCCGCTGGCGCGGGACGAGGCCCGTGCATCCTCGATCAAGGACAGCACCGGGTACGCCTGGTCGTAGTGCTTGTGCAGGAAGAGCGGATCACGCTCGCGGTAGAGCTGCTTCCCCACCCGGTCGGCGATCGGCACGAGGAGCTGCTCGTGGCGGCACAGCACGGGGGAGACCTGGTTGATCGAACCGGTGGTCTGCCAGTTGAGGCAGCCGCAGGTGTGGTTGCAGCGCTCGCGGATCGCGCACTCGAAGCACGGTTCCTTCTCCGCCTCGGAGCGATCGTGGATGCGCGCGCGGGCGGCCTCGTCGATTCCCTCGGTGACGCTGCCGACGCGCCACTCGCTCTCCGGCCCTGCGCCGACGAATTGCACGCAGGGGTAGAGGCTGCCGTCGGGCCCGACGGAGAGCTGGCGGCGGCCGAGCTCGCAGCGGTCCTTCCGGTGGCAGTGCCGGTTGATGTGCGAGGAGAGCTTGACCTCGAACGGGCTCAGGTAGAACTTGCGTCCCGTGCGCGTCCACTCGACGTAGAGTCGGCCGAGCTTGCTGTACTGTCGTTCGAGCAGGTGCAGCGAGCGCTCGTCCCACTGTGCCGCGTAGTTCATCGAGACGATGAGGTAGCGGCAGCCCTCATCGAGCAGGAACTCGACGGATTCGGCGAGATGGGTGGCGGTGTCCGGGTTCACGACGAGGAGCACGCTGGCGTAGGGACGCGCGGCGAGCAGCATGCGCAGCTTCGGCAGGAGCAGCTCGTGGCTGGCGCCCCGGTTGGCCAGACGCCGGTGCCGGTCGTGCGCCTCACGAACGCCGTCGAAGCTCATCGCCACCAGGATGTCCTTCTCCAGCGAGTACTCGAGGAAGCGTTGGTCGAGCAGTAGTCCGTTGGTGGTGATCTTGAAGTGGAAGCGGCCGCGGCCCTCTCGCTCCAGCTCGCGCGCCCGGTCGACCGTCGCCTCGATCAGCGATCGCGAGAGGAGCGGCTCGCCGCCGAAGAAGATGATCCCGCTCGAGCCATGATCCGTCTCGGCGGCGAGCTCGAGCGCGGCGAAGGCGGTCTCCTCGCTCATCGTCTCGCCTCTCTTCGGCGTCGAGTAGCAGTAGCGACACCGCATGTTGCAGTCGGGGGTGAGGTGCAGGGTGAGGTGCATCTCAGATCGCCCCCTGGCCTTCCAGCCACTGGACGAAGTCGCGGACCTGCTCGCGGAGGAGCTCGTGAGCCGGGGTCTCCAGGGGCGGGAGGGGCTCGACGGTCAGGTCCCCGGTTCGCTTTCTCTCGTACCGCTCACGCTCCCGCCGCAACCAGGACTCGCGGTCGTGCAGCGAATCGAGCCTCGACATCGGGTCGTAGAAGGTGCCGAAGTACACCCCGCTCCCGCTCTCCTCGACCTCGTCGCGCAGCCGCCGGGCGACCTCCGCGATGTCGATGCTGTAGACGGTGCTGGCCATCCGCGGTCTCTTCGCCAGCAGGAGGTGGTCCGCCCGGGAGACGAACTCCACGGCGATCTTCCGCTGGGCGTCGTGGAGATCGGCGGCGATCGGGACCTCGTTCGGCGAGGGGTCGTCGGGGGACGGACGCTCCGGCATCCGGACGCCCTCGAGCGCGACGCTCCGCACCAGCGGCTCCACCCCCGCGCGGGCGAGCTCCTCCCGGATGATCTGCAGCGCCTCCTCCTCGGAGAGGAAGGTCGGAGGGTTGACGACGACGCAGCCCATGGAGCCCCGCCCGCTCCCGTGCGTGAAGACCGGCGCCACGATCGCCTCGCCGATGCTGTTCATCCCGGCGTCGTTCTCGGCCGGTTCCGAGCAACCGGCCAGGTTCGCAGCGAGGAAGGCCATCACCCCGGCGGCGGTCGCGCTCGAGGATCGCCAGCCAGGCGGGATCTTCGCCTCCAGCAGCAGCGGATCGGCGAGGGCCTGGAGGCGCGTGGGGTACGCGGGGGCGACGCTTCGGCGAACGGGTCTGGGTTTCATGGCGCGGCTCGGTTCTGAGTTCGATTCGAAAGCCCGGTGCTTCTTCCAACGGCCGGCTCCCTGGTTTGTTGGTCCGTTCCCGGCGGATTCTCGCCCCGGTTTCCGTGCGGAGCCCGGACAGGACTCCAACGGATCAATCGCAAGGACGTTCGAGATCGTTCGGCATTCCCGAGATGAGGACCGGATACGACCTGGACGCGAGTCGCGCTGCCAGCGAGGGGACCCGGGTCGAGGTGGCGGATGCAGGCCGAGCCGCGTACTCTGATCCACGGGATTCCCTGGCCTGGAGCTCGTGGTGGAGCTCCTCGAAGGAGTGCGAGATGAAGAAGAGGACCGCCCGCCCGGACGATGAGGATCCCGAGGAGGGGAAGCGGAAAGGGACCGAGGGCCCCGAGCAGCCGCCGTGCGAGCGTGGCGACAGCGACTTCGAGTCCTTCGCCTCGGAGATTTGGGTCGAGCACTTCAAGAAGGGCGATCCGCGGGCGATGGATCGCCTCTTCTTTCGCCTGCGGGCGATGCTGATGGCGGTGATCCGCGACCACGCGAGCTACCCCTTCCTGCCGCCGACCCACTCCGCCGAGGACGTCCTGCAGGAGCTCTGGACGGTGATCTTCGAGCGCGGATCGCTGCACACGTTCCGCTCCCGGGGTCGCGGTTCGCTGCGCGCCTACCTGCGGCGCTGCGTCGACCGCACGCTGATCTCGATCGTCCGCAAGGGCAGCGCGCAGAAGCGCGGGGGCGGGGTGGCCCCGGAGGAGCTGGACCGTGACGATTCCTCCAGCTGCGCGATCCCTCCGCCCCGGGCGGCCGGTCCCGGGCCGGCGACGAGGATCGCTCACGATGACTGGGTGAGCCGCTGCCAGCGGGTCCTGCACGGCAGGGAGCGCGAGGTGTGGACGCCGCACTTCGTCCAGGGTCTCTCGTTCCGGGAGATCGCGGGAATGCTGGGGATGAGCGACGCCGCGGCGCGGTCGTCGTATCACCGGGCGCTGTTGCGCTTGAAGGACTCGGGGTTGTTCGACGAGGACCAGGACGACGAAGGGCGAGAGGAGTAGCCTGCGCGGGATGCTGCGGGAGGGCGCCCGAGCCACGGAGCCCGCGCAGCTTACCTCTTGCGCAAGACCGGCACCATCCGCCAGGACTCCTCCTCGTTCGAGAACGGAATCCCCACGTCGAGGGCCCCGAACTCCCCCACCCACTCGAACCTGCCCGACGCCGCCACCAGTGCGCGGATCTCGTTCGAGGTGAAGCAGCGCTGCGGTGCGACCTCGGTGAGCTCACCTCGCTCCTCGCCCCGCTTCCATGACACCTCGACCGTGGTCTGGGTGATCTGGGTGATCGGGTCGAACTGGTCCCCCTCGGCGCTCCAGGAGAAGAAGACCTCGAGCCCGTCCCGTTCCATCTTCCAGTCGGTGCCCATCGGCTTGCCCGAAGCGAAGACGTACCGCGGGTGGGTCATCTCCAGTACATAGATCCCCCCCGCCACCAGCGCGTCGGCCACGCAGTCGAAGTTGCGGAGCACCGCGTCGTTGTCGAGCAGGTACGAGGTCGAGTCCATCAGGATCGCGATACAGTCGACCGGCGACTCGAGCATGAAGGCGGTGATGTCACCGCGGCGGTAGTCGAGCTCCACGCCGGCTCGAGCGGCGAGCTTCGATCCGTACTCGACCATCTCCGCCGAGAGATCCAGCGCGTGGGCCCGGTAGCCCCGCCTCGCCATCTCGATAGCGTTCGTCCCCGGACCGGCGCACAGCTCCAGGAAGCTCGTCACCGGACGGCCGGCGAAGCGCTGGAAGACCTCCGCGAGGAAGCTGCACTCGGCGGGTACGTCCTTGAACGAGAACGCGACGTCGTAGAGCTCGCAGTGGGAATAGACTCGGGCGTGGTCGGGCATCGGAGGTTCCTCCGGACCGAGGATAGCGCCCCGCCGCGCTGCGGGGAAACCACCCGGGGCGGAGACCGGTACCCCCGATCGGGGATCGGGGCAGGGAGCCCGGTTTCCCCCCACCCACCGCGAGGGCGTGCTACCCTGGCTTCAGTCCTGCTCGCCGTCGCCAGCTCGTGAATCTCGCTCGAACCGCCATGCGAAAGGTACCGACCCATTCCAGCATCACCCGCGCAGTGGCTGGTCTCTTCCTCACCCTCCTCGCCTCCGCCGCGGGCGCCCAGGAGCTGCTCAAGCTCATCCCCGGGGACGGTGGACCGAACGACGAGTTCGGCCGCAGCGTGGCGCTCGATGGTCCCCTGGCCCTCGTCGGTGCCAGCGGGTACGACGGCGCCTACAACGCTGTCGGAGCGGCCTACGTCTTCGATGCCCACGACGGCCGGCAGCTTCATCAGCTGCTGGCCGCGGATGGCGAGCTCGGCGACCGCTTCGGGACCAGCGTGGCGCTCGAGGGAAGCGTGGCCCTGATCGGTTGCGCCAATGACGACGAGGTGGCCACGCTGTGCGGATCCGTGTACGTCTACGACGCCGTCAGCGGCTCGCCGCTCGGCAAGCTGCTGCCGCCGGACGGGGAATACGACGACGGCTTCGGCGGAAGCGTCTCGATCGACGCCGGCGTCGCGCTCGTCGGTTCGACGGGCGACGACGACAACGGAGATTCGGCGGGATCTGCCTACCTCTTCGACGTCGGCAGCGGACAGCTGCTCCACAAGCTCCTGGCCGGCGACGGAGCGATGCTGGACCGGTTCGGATGCAGCGTCTGCGTCTCCGGCCCGCTGGCCATCGTCGGTGCCTACGGGGAGGAGACGAATGGAACGCTATCGGGCGCGGTCTACGTATTCCGGGTCAGCGACGGACAGGAGCTCCACAAGCTCACCCCCGCCGACGGGGAGCCCTACGACTGGTTCGGCTGGGACGTGGGCCTCGATGGGCAGCTGGCGCTGATCGGCTCGCACCGCGACGGCGACCACGGCCACGAGGCGGGCGCGGCGTATCTCTTCGACGCCTTCACCGGGCAAGAGCTCCTGAAGCTCACGGCCTCGGACGCGGAAGCGGGGGACAACTTCGGCACGGGCGTGGCGCTCGCCGGAGGCCTGGCGCTCGTCGGATCGATCGACACGGGCAGCGGCGGGATCGACTCGGGTGCCGCCTACATATTCGACGCCGCGTCGGGAGCGCAGCGATTGAAGCTCGTACCGTCCGACGGCGCGGATACCGACTTCTTCGCGTACCACCGGAGCCTGGTCTGCGAAGGGGGACGGGCGCTCGTCGGCTCGATGTGGGACGACGCGCACGGCTCGAACTCGGGCTCCGCCTACGTCTTCGTCGTGCAACCGCCGGGCAGCGTGTTCTGTCTCGGTGACTCCGGAAGCGGCGTGCCCTGTCCCTGCAACAACGACAACGACGGCAGCGTGCCCGGTTCGGGCTGCGCCAGCGGGGTGGCGACCTCGGGCGCCCGACTCCGCGGGACCGGGACGGCCAGCCGGAGCGCGGACGACCTGGTGCTCTCGACGACCGGCCTGCCGCCGAACCAGCTGTGCCTCGTGTTCCAGGGGAACGACGACCTGAACGGGGGTGCGGGCCAACCCTTCGGCGACGGCCTGCGCTGCGCGGGCGGTGCGGTGATCCGGCTCGAGACCCGGTTCTCCAGCGCGGACGGCGTGATCCGGACCACGGTCTCCATCGCCGCCGCGGGCGGCGCCTCCGCCGGCGACACCCGGCGCTATCAGACCTGGTACGAGGACACCTCGGGCGGCCAGCCGTGCGGGGTCGGCGTGCACGACTTCAACCTGTCGAACGGGTACGAGATCTCCTGGGTTCCGTAGTTCGAAGCCCGCGCTCAGAACGACTTCACCTCCCCCGACACGACCACCCGCCGCACGTCGATATCCCCCTTGCGCATCTCGAGGTACGGCTTGCCGTTCTTGAAGCCGACCACCCCGAAGCCGGTCGCGGTGGACAGGAAGCTCTGGAAGTCCCCCACCTGGGAGTCGAGGTACAGTGTCTTGTCCACCGCGTCGTAGCGCACCCCGGTCAACCCCTGCAACAAGCCGTAGCTCGAGAGCGCCCGTGCGTACCAGTGGCCGCACTCGTACTCGTTGAACGGGTTTCTCGACCGTCCGTCGTAGCGATCGCGGCACACCCGCACGATGTCGAGGCCCTCCTCGACCATCCCCTCCAGCATCAGGTGCGAGGCGACCTGGTACTCGATCCCCGTCCACACCTCGTCGCTGTAGACGAAAGGAATCGCCAGCTTTCCGCCGCGGGGCCAGGTGCACAGGAGCAGCCCGCCCTCCTTACCCAGCGCGTAGCTCGGGCGCTGCGGGTTGGCGTGATCGGACAGGTCGTGCTCGAGGTTGTACTTGTAGATCGCCGCCAGGTTGCTGCGCACCTTCGCCGTCTCGAGGATCTCGTGATCGAGGCCGCAGACGCGCGCGATCCACAGGCCGAGGATGCCGTCGGAGAGACACCCCGTGCCGTACTGGTACTTCGGACCCTCCGTGTTCAACGCCTCGATGATGTCCTCGTACCCGGGACCGTTCGCCGACGCGTCGAGCGGCTCGAACTTCGCGTCGAGCCCCTCCGTCTGGATCTGGTGATAGAAGTACTCGCCGTTGAAGAGCTTCTCCTCGAGGAAGAAGCGCCCCTTGGCCGCCAGCCGGCGATAGCCGGTGACGTCCTCGCCGAGCGCCCTGCCCATCTCCGCCGCGGCGGTCAGCGCACCCAGGTAGAAGCTGGAGCAGTGGCCGTCCGGGCCCCAGTACTCGATGTCGTAGGTGTTGTGGTGCGGCTCCTCCAGCACTCCCCGCTTGCGCGGGTCCCAGCTGTCACTGCAGTAGGTGAGGCTCTGCTTCACCGCCGGCCACATCTCCTTCAGCCACTCGGTATCACCGCTGATCCGCCAGTCGCGGTGCACCTTCATGATCCCGCCCAGCTGACCGTCGGACGCCGCGTGGTAGCCGTGCGCCACCGGACGGATCGGCAAGCAGGAGCGGAAGGTCTGGTGTCCCGCCTCGTTCTGGCTGGGACCGAACTCCGTCTCGCGCAGGGTACGCTCGAGGCTGGGGAACAGGTGGCAGATCGCCTGCGCGTAGTTCCAGACGTGCGTGCAGGAGCCGTGGCAGCAGCCGCTGTTGTCCGAGCAACCCTCGAAGCACCACAGCCGCCCGTCCGCCTGACGCAGCACGGTCGGCGACTTCAAGATGGTCAGGTTGGCCGCCACCGCCTCGATCACCTCGGGGGGCAGCGTCGTATCGTAGAAGGTGTCCCGGAACATCGCCGAGTCCTTCCGCAGCCGCTCGTAGTTGCGCCGCCAGTACCCGGCGACGTCGGTCAGGCTCTTGAAGTGGCAGGCGTACCATGGCTTGTAGAAGGGTGAGTCGCAGCAGTCATCCCCCTCCTCGCAGTCGGGGTCGGGTTCGGGCAGCGGAGGGCCGGTGGCGACCCAGTCGCCGAAGTCGTCACCCTCGAAGTCGTGCAGCACCGTCCAGGTCGAGCCGACCTCGCCCCCACCACCACGCTCGGCGGCGAAGGCGGCCAGGCTCTCGTGCTGCTCGTCGCAGAGCACGAGCAGGTCGACGTTGACGTGGCCCCACGGTCCCTGCTCCTGGTCGACGATCTCCAACCTTGCCTTCTTTCCCTTCAGGTCGGCGAGGTCCCAAACGGTCCACTCCAGGCGCTCGGCTTCCTTCCCCGTCGCCGTGCGCACGATCTCTCCGTCGACGACGAGGTTCAGGCACGTCGTGCCCGCATAGGAACCGCCGCCGATCAGGAAGTGCAGGTAGGGCCGGCTCACCTCGAACTCGGGAGAGGTGAGCGTCCCGGTCAGCCCGTCCCCGGAGGGGTCGTAGCTGTTGACCAGCCCCTTGCCGTGGAAGCCCGTGACGCTCTGCTGCGACGCGGCCGTCCCCTTCGAGGGTCCGTAGCCGAACGCCGGCCCCACCGCGGTCTTCTGCTCGTCCTGGCCGAGCCGCAGGTTCGTGGTGGGCACGTACCAGGTGATCATCAGCTCGATCGTTCGCTCCTCGCCGGGCTCCAGCTCGAAGGGCACGAAGAGCGAGGCGCCGGGCGCGCCCTGCTCGACCGACGGGTTGGCGACGGGGACTCCACGCTCGACGTTCCGCCAGGCCAGGGTCAACGCGTCCCACCAGCCCCCGCGGAACCAGCAGTGGTCGACGACCGCCGCGTCGGACACGAACACCGCGTAGGAGCCCTCGTGCTCGGGACGCTGTTCCGATCCCGGCTGGTGTAGGACGAAGCCGTCGTCGATCGGCAGCACCGTGTGGCCGCTGCCGATGCCCATGAACTGCTTGGTGTTGTAGGAGAAGACCGCCTCGACCCGCGCCTCGCTCATGTTCTTGAAGCGGTACTCCAGCGCCCCGCACGGCAGGCTCGAGTCATCGGGTTCACCGGGGATGAACGGGCTCCAGCCGGTGAGCTCGACCTCGAGCGGGATCTCCTCGTCCTCGAGGGTCACCGTGGCGAAGGGGAAGCGCGCGAGGAAGGTCGCCTCGTCGAAGCGCGGCAGGCCGTAGCTGGAACCCGGCGAGCCGTTTCCGGTGCGGGGCGAGCCGAACGCCTTCCAGGCCGGGACCGGGCCCTCGAGGACCTTGGCGACGTTGGCACCCTCCGCACGCTTCACGCACAGCGCGGCGAAAGAGCACGGCTCGTGGAACACCTGCATCTGGTTCCGGACCGAGACGTGGGAGATCGCGCCGGTCCCCTCCAGGCAGATCATCCCGGCGCCGATCCCACCGATCGGGAAGGCGATCCGATCGAGGTGGGCGCCGGTGTAGGGGCCGTTGAAGACGTGCTCTCCGGCCTGCTGCTGTGCGGCGCTGGCCGTGGGGTGCAGGCCGCCGGCGAGGATGGCGGCGGCGAGCAGCGGGAGGGGCGAGGGGCGGCGGTCGGTTCCACTACTGATCATCGAGGTACCTCCTGGTCGTATCGGGAGGGGACAGGATAGCGCGCGAGCCGCTCCGAAGCTCCGGCGAGGTGAGGAAGGAGGGGTACAAACGGCTCCCCCCTCTCCGGCGACTTGCTATCCTGCGCCCGCCATGACGATCCAGATCCACGATTCGCTGACGCGAGAGCTCACCCCCCTCCAGCCGCTGACCCCCGGCGAGATCGGGATGTACGTCTGCGGGCCGACCGTCTACAGCGACAGCCACATCGGTCACCTGATGGGGCCGGTGATCTTCGACAACGCGGCCCGCTGGCTGCGCGCGCGCGGCCACGAGGTGCGCTTCGTGCTCAACATCACCGACATCGACGACAAGATCATCAACCGGGCGATCGAGACGGGTGAGGAGTGGACCGCGGTCGCCGAGCTCTACACGCAGCAGTTCCTCGACCTGATCGAGGAGCTGGGCGTGGATACGATCACCGATCATCCCCGCTGCACCGAGTACGTGCCGAAGATGATCACCTTCATCGAGGAGCTGATCGATCGGGGGATGGCGTACGAGACCTCCGACGGCGTCTACTTCGAGGTGGAGAAGCACGAGGGGTACGGGAAGCTCTCCGGCCGCGTGCTCGACGACATGCAGGCCGGCGCCCGGATCGAGGTGGGATCAGAGCTGCACCATCCCGGCGACTTCGCGCTGTGGAAGAAGGCCAAGCCGGGCGAGCCGACGTGGGACAGCCCGTGGGGCCCGGGCCGGCCGGGGTGGCACATCGAGTGCTCGGTGATGTCGTCGGACCTGCTCGGTGGTCGCTTCGACATTCACGGCGGCGGGGACGATCTGAAGTTCCCCCACCACGAGAACGAGATCGCGCAGAGCGAGGCCCACGGCGACGAGTTCGCCAACCTGTGGATGCACAACGGCCTGATCCAGTACGGCGGCCGGAAGGTGTCGAAGAGCGACCCGCGAATGCAGGACCCGGAGTTCTCGCGGCAGTTCCAGGCGCGGTGGCTGATCGATACGTACGGGGCGGCGGTCCTGCGCTTCTTCCTGATCCGCAGCTCCTATCGCCGGCCGATCGACTTCGAGCCGAAGAACCTCGGGGACGCGCGGAAGGGCCTGACGCGACTCCTGAAGCTGCTCGGCGAGCGGCTGGAGGCGCCGGCGGAGGCGAGCCTCGAGGAGATCCTCGCGCGAGATCTGCCGGAGGAGGTCGCGGAGCGGCGAGCGCGTTTCTGCGCGGCGATGGACGACGACTTCGGGACCGGCGAGGCGGTCGCGGAGTTGTTCACCCTGGCGAAGATCGCCGGGGAGGCGGAGGGAGCGGCGCGCGAAAAGGTGCTGCTCCTCATGCGCGATCTCGGCCGGTTGCTGGGTCTGATGAGACCGGGAGACCTAGGTAGGCTCGGTGGCACGGGCGGCGGCGACGAGCGCCTCGGCGCGGTGGCGGAGGTGCTGCTCGCGCTGCGCAGGAGCGCGCGCGAGGCGAGGGACTTCGCCACGGCGGACGGGCTGCGCGACCTGATCACGGCGCAGGGGATCGGCGTGCTGGACGGCGCCGAGGGTTCGACCTGCGCGCTGGACGACGCGAAGGAGGGCGCGCTCGCCGCGCTGGTCGACGGCGCGCTGGGGTTGCGCCGGGAGGCGCGGGAGCGGAAGGACTTCGGGACCTCCGACGCGATCCGGGACGGACTGGTCTCGGTTGGTGTCTTGATTCACGACGGGCCGGAAGGGTCGTCGTGGGAGCTGGGGTAGGCGGGTCGCGGTGACAGTCGGAGTGGGAATCCGGGTCTAACGCCCGTTGCGGGCCAAGGTTGCGTCCTCCGACCCTGCGTCGGGAGCGGAAGCACGAGACCTGGCCGAGCCCTCACGGTCCTCGGAACGTCTGTCTCAGCGGGACGCGAGGCGGCCCGTCGGTGGTGCCGCACACGGTCGTGCGCTACTGCCCCGATGTGACGGAGCGTATTCGAGCGCAACCCGTCCGGGTTCGTCCACTCACATACCAGGGAGAAGACTGATGCTACAGAGCTCGCCAGTAACGCTCATGGGAATTGCACTGCTCACCGTTCTCGCTTCGTGCGCAGGACTCGAGGTGGAAGCGGAGGCGGAGATTCCGGGGACGAAAGTAGGAGGTCTCATCAGGGTACCCTCCGATGACGGCTATACAGAAGAGACGGAGATGGCCCTTGTGGCCGATCAGTCGATGGAGGGGCTCACCGTTCGGGCCCTGATCAACGACCGAGACGGAAACGTGGTCGAGGGACCGCCCACGGTCCTGAAACGCGGGGTCAACCGGGTGATCGTACCGGGAGGGTACGGACCGCCTGTCCTGGTCTTCGCCGAGCTCGAGCCGATCATGGCAACGCCCGATAGATGGCCGCTCCCGCCGCCTCCTTCAGCTACGTTCACCAGGGTCTTCTGCTTCGACCAGATTCCCTGGGTGCCGCTTCTGGACACACCGAACGTCTCCTACCACCTGGAGATCGAGGCGACATCACTCGCCGAGGCGGAGTCCTTCCGCCAGCTGATCGTGGAGACGGTGTACCCCTTGCTCGCCCAGGGTATCGATCCGGGACCGCTGCCGGAGTTCATCGAGGCGGCGTCCTTCACCCGCTGGGAAGTCGTTCCCTCTGGTCCGGAGGCAGGTGACGTCCACTTCACCTCGATGAAGCCGGGGACCCGCGTGGACGAGTACCGCCTGGACCTGAACGGGATCCAGGCCTACGCCACGCTGGGCAGTGGTGCCACGGCCCGGACGATCGGAGACTGGCAGGTCGTCCACGCCGAGGCTCTGGCGGAGGACATCAACTACCCGGCCGGCTCCGGTGACGTGGTGACCGATGAGTGGGAGATCCGCTTCGACACCGATGTCGGCGACGCACTTCCCAACCGGGTCGAGTACGAGATCGAGGTGCTGTAGGGTGGAGGAGATGCGGCCTCGCACGCTCTTGCCTCTACTCGCGCTGCTGGTGCTCGCCTGCGCGGCACCACGGCATCGAGTAGAGGCCAGGCACTGCGAGGTCAGCGCTCCTGCACACTTCGATCGAGGGACCGTCGAGTCGTACGCCATTCTGGCGGATGCGGCATCCAGACAGGTGGCGCACACGCTGGCTCTTCCCGTCAGGGATGGCATCCACATCGCGATCGGCCCGGACCACCTCGCCGACGAGGACGGCAGGTATGCCCTGGCACACGCGTCGGATCCTCCGTGGATCCTGCTGGGATCGGCCTGCGTGACCGGAATACCTCTGTACCTCCACTACCTTGGCCACGAGTTGACCCACGTCTACCTGGATGCGTACCCACAGCTCCCGATCGTCGTGGAGGAGGGGCTGGCCATGCAGATGAGCCGAACCCTCGTACAGGACCAGATCGAGGAGCCGGACCTGCTGGAGCTCGAGGAGAGACAGGTCGAGATCCGCCCCGAGCTGCTGAACCTGACCCGTGATGAGCTCCACCGGCTCCCCGGATCGGACCAGCTCGAGGTGTACTACGCAGGTTCCACGTTCGTTCGCAGGGTGGGCCTGGAGAGGCTCATTCGAATGATCCGTGAGGGAGAGGTGTCCCGCGTCGAGCTACGAAGGCTGTGGGAGACCGTGGCGGCCGAGGACGGGCAATAGCACGGCGCGAAGGCGCCCTCACCAGCTGACTCCGTCAACGCGCGGGCACGGATCCCCGCTCACCTCGCCACGCGCCGGATCAGCTCCCCGAAGCGCCGGCTCATCAACAGCGGAACCGTGGCCCACCAGTTCTCTTCGCTCCAGGCGCCGCGGGTCGGCTGCAGGTGGTGGCTGGCGAGCAGGTCGTCGATCGCCCGGGGGCCCGGGTTGTCGACGATCGCGGTGACGCTGCGTTCGAGGACCCAGCGGCGCGCGTCGCGGGGGCAGCGGCGGGCCATGGCGTGCACGGTCTTCATCAGTCCGACGATGATCTCGGAGCGCGCCTTCCTGGCCGATGCGAAGCCACCCTCGCGCGCGACCTCGTCGAGCTCGAGACCGAGGTCGAGCCGCATCAGGATCGCCCGGCGCACCCGTTCCCCGACGGCGATCCGCATCCAGCGGTCGAAGGCGTCGCGGTCGAGCTCCTTCTCCAGGTCCGGTCGCTCCTCGGAGGGCCAGTGGGCGGACCCCCGGGGTTCGCCGTCTCGCGCCTCCTTGCCCGCGGGTCGCTCCGCCCCGTCGCGGAACCGCTGGACGAGCGCCTCGCGGGCCCGCGCCCGGAGGAAGGGCCAGAGGGAGGCCGCCCCCCGAATATCGAGCTCCGACAGCTCGGCAAGACCCCGCGAGAGGAGCTGATCGGCGAGGTCTCGCGCGTCGCGTTGCCAGCGGTCGCCCGGGCCGAGCATCGAGCTCACGACCCGGATCATCTTCGGCCGGTGGAGCCAGCGGAGCTCCTCCTGGGCGCCGATATGCCCCCGGCGGGCGTGCTCGACCAGAGCCCGTATCTTCCACGGATCGGAGTACCCGGCGGAGCTCGGCGCCGCGTTCGGCCGGGCCCAGGCCTTCGGCCACTCCTTCACGCGCAGTCCGGCGATCCCCCCAGCGCCCTGCCGGCGTTCCTCGGGGGTTCCGCGGCCGTCCTCGAGAGTCCCGTTTTCCATGCTCACTCCTCCCACGGGTGCCACATCGATATCCCGCGCCCACTTCCTCTACCCCCCAAATCGCGAAGCGGGACGGGGTAGTTCGGTGAAAAGGATCGGTGAAGGGAACCGGCCCCCTGCGGGCGTTGCGGTCGCTTTCGCGCGCCTCCCCCCGAGAAGGGCTCCTCCTCGGCCCCAAAACCCACCCTCCGCCCCCTGCCCCCGCCCCCACCGCTCGCTAGGATAGGCTCGACCGGCTTCCAGACCCGGTCCTCACAGCCATGATCCGACCCACGCGACTCCTGATCGGGGGCCTCGGGCCGCTGCTCCTCGCGCTCTCCTGCGCGGGGCCGGCGAACGAGGTGCCCGTCGAACTCCTCCCGGCGGTCGAGGAAGCCGCTGGCCGCCCCTCCCTCCAGGTCGAAGCGCAGGCGCGACAGGATCCCACCGAGGCCCCACCGGGGGCCGACGAGGACCTGGACGCCCCGAAGAGCTACACCGAGACGATCAAGGGGACGAAGATCACCTTCGAGATGGTGTGGATCCCCGAAGGGAAGTTCTGGATCGGCAAGACCGAGGTGACCTGGGACGAGTTCCTCCAGTATTGCGACTTCGAGCAAACCGAGAAGGTGCCGCCGGGCGCGGACGCCGTCTCCAAGCCGTCGAAGCCGCTCGACTGGACGCCCTTCGATCGCGACTGGGGCGCGGGGAAACGTCCCGCCGTCGGGATGAGCTGGAGCGCGGCGAAGAAGTACTGCCAGTGGTTGTCACTGAACACCGGGCGCGAGTACCAGCTGCCGAGCGAGAAGGAGTGGGAGCTCGCCTGCGGGCCGCCGCCCGAAGAGGGGCTCGGCGACTTCGCCTGGTACACCAAGAACAGCGGCATGATGACTCAGGAGGTGGCCCAGAAGAAGCCGAACAAGTACGGGCTGTACGACATGCTCGGCAACCTCTGGGAGTACTGCCGCAATCCGTACTCCGAGGAAGAGCCCGAGCGCGCCGTGCTGCGCGGAGGGTCGTGGAAGGACAAGGCGTTCGCCGTCAAGCCGACCCGTCGGCTGGCCTTCGACGACGACTGGACCCTGGAAGACCCCAACTTCCCCCCGGGAGTGTGGTGGATCCCCGACGGAGACCACCTCGGCCTGCGCGTGCTGCGGGCGAGGAAAGAGAAACCCCAGCGAGACGAATAGACATGACACGCATCAGCAGACGGACCTTTCTCGAGGGATCGCTCCTCGGCGGCGCCGCAGTCACCGCGACGTCCCTGACCTCCAGCCTCGCCTGGGGAAGGAGCCCGCGCGCCCGAGGCGACCTGATCCGCGTCGGCGTGATCGGCGTCCGCGGACGGGGCCGGGCGCACATCGGCGCCTTCAAGAAGTCTCCCGACTCCGAGGTGGTCGCGATCTGCGACCCCGACGAAGGGGTGATCGGGCCGGCGATGAAGGCGGTACCGGAAGCGCAGTACTTCCGCGATCTGCGCAAGATGCTCGACGACGACTCGATCGACGCGGTGACCATCGCCACGCCCAATCACTGGCACTCGCTGGCGACGATCTGGGCGCTGCAGGCGGGCAAGCACGTCTTCGTCGAGAAGCCGGTCAGCCACAACGTCTTCGAAGGGCGTCAGGTGGTCAAGGCCGCGAAGAAATACGGCAAGATCGTGCAGCACGGGACGCAGGCGCGCTCTCAGCCGGCGACGCGCGAGGCGATGGCCTGGCTGATCGCCGGAGGACTGGGCGAGGTGAAGATCGCCCGCGCCCTCTGCTACAAGCGGCGCCAGTCGATCGGCAAGGTCGAGGGCCCCCAGGATCCTCCGCCCACCTGCAACTACGAGCTGTGGACCGGACCCGCCAAGAAGGGTCCGCTGATGCGGAAGAACCTCCACTACGACTGGCACTGGGACTACAACACCGGCAACGGCGACATCGGGAACCAGGGCGTGCACCAGATGGACATCGCGCGCTGGGGGCTGGGCATCGACAAGCTGCCCACCAAGGTGACGTCCTGCGGCGGACGCCTGGGCTATGTCGACGACGGCAACACCGCCAACACGCAGATCGCGCTGTTCGACTACGGCAAGAAGAAGCTCATCTTCGAGGTCCGTGGCCTGGAGACGCCGGCGTACCGGGGCGCTCACATCGGCGTCATCTTCCACTGCGAGCACGGGTACCTGGTCAGTGCCAGCTACGGCAAGCTCATCGCCTACGACAACGACGGGAAGCCGGTCAAGGAATTCAACGGCGGCGCCGACCACTACCAGAACTGGCTCGATGGCATCAAGGAGAACGACCAGAGCGTGCTGAACACGACGCCGGAGATGGCGCACCTCTCCGCCGCCCTGTGCCACCTCGCCAACATCCCCTACCGCCTCGGCGAGACGCTGCGTCTGGATGCGACCGACATCCCCTTCGGCTACCAGCAGGCGGCCAACGAGACCTTCGGAAGGATGCGGGAGCACCTGGTGGTCAACGGGATCGACCCGAAGACCTCCGACTACTCGGTCGGGCCGGTGCTCACCTTCGACCCGGAGAAAGAGCGCTTCCTCGACGAGGCGGCGGAGCAAGCCAACCGGCTGCTGACGCGGACGCCGCGCGAGCCGTTCGTGGTCCCCGAGAGGGTCTGATCGGCGCGGAACGGGACAGAAGCGCCCCCCCGGCGGACTCATCTCCGCCGGGGGGGCGCGCCCGTCGCGCCGAGAGGGTCACGCCTCCTCGGGAGCCTTCCCCGCCTTGCTCTTGTCCCAGAAGGTGAGGAAGAACAGGACGAGGATCCCCACCGCCATCAGCGCAGGAAGCGTCCAGAACTCCTTCCACTGCGCCGTCGTCTCGCTCAGGAGCTCCGGTGCGACATCGGGCTTCGAGACGGAGAACATCTGGCCGAGCTGCTCGAGGAAGGTGGGGGACGTCTCGCCCGACTTCGTGGCCGAGATCGAGTCGGTCAGATCCTGATAGCTGGTCAAGGTGCTACCGAACCGCCCACCGGCGACCCAGTAGCCCACGTACATCCCGACACCCTGCGTGAAGAAGACGAGCATGCTCTGCGCCTGGTTCTTCACGTCTTTCCCGGCGTTCGTGTCGGTATACATGAAGCCCGTCACGAAGAAGAAGTCGTAGCACACCCCGTGCAGGGCGATCGCCAGGAACAGCATCCACCAGATCTGATCCGGCGCGCCGAAAGCGAAGAGCGCGTAGCGCGCCGCCCAGGCAGCCATGCCGACGAGGATCATGTACTTCACACCCAGTCGCACCAGGAAGAACGGGATCAGGAGCATGAAGAAGATCTCGGACATCTGCCCGATGCTCATGCTGGATGCCGGCTGAGCGAACCCTACGTTGCTGAGGAAGTTGGACGTGAAGCCGTAGTAGTACGCCAGCGGGATGCAGATCAGAGTCGAGCAGATGATGAACACCAGGAATGCGGGCCTGGCCATCAGTGAGAAGGCGTCCACCATGAAGAGTGCCCGCAGGTCGAGCTTCTTGCCCTTGGCCGGCGGCGGGGTGTGTGGCAGCGTGAAGCTGTAGAGCCCGAGCAGGAGCGAGCAGATCCCGGCCATCCAGAAGATCTTGAAATCGCTCGACCAGCCGAGGAAGCCGATCACCAGGCCCGCGACGATCCAGCCGATGGTCCCCCACACGCGGATCTTGGGAAACAGGTTCTGGTCCGTGATGTTGCTGAACGCGATCGTGTTGCCCAGTCCCAGGGTGGGCATGTAGCACAGCATGTGGCCGATGAACAGCCAGACCACCATCTTGGTGTCTCCGGCGGCCGCATAGTGTGGCACCATGCACATGAGGCCGCCCCCGATCAGGAGCAGGACCCCCATCACCCGCTCAGAGGAGAACAGGCGGTCCGCGATCGCCCCCAGGAAGAGCGGTGCGATGATGGCGGCGATCGGGGCGCTGCCGTACGCGTCACCGATGATGTCGGCGAGACCGTGCTCTCCCAGGCATTGCCCGAGAGTCACGAACCACGCCCCCCAGACGAAGAACTGGAGGAACATCATGACCGACAGGCGGGTGTAATTGCTCGTGCCGGCGACGACCGGCTGGCCCACTTCCTCACTCATTCCGTACTTCCTTGCAGGGGATCACTGGGAATCGAACGGCGCCGAGTATTCAGTGACCCGGGTGCGCCGTCAAGGTGCGGAGGCGGCAGCAGCGCCTCTCGCCCCGGCGACACCGAGGCCGGCGGGCATCATTCCGGAATCGGGGACGATTCGCCCCCGATTCCCCACACCCCCGCGTCCAGCGCGGCGATCTCCTCGTCGTAGATCGCCTCGGCGCGAGCACGGAATTCCTCGATCCGCGAGAGCTCGGGGACCAGGACCAGCTCTTCGATCGCGGCCAGGCGATCCGGCGGCAGGTCGCGGTCGAGGTAGCGCATCCCGTAGTCGTAGAGGTCGGGGGCGTAGCGCATTCTGAGCAGCTCGACCAGCGGGCGGATGGTGACCGAGAAGTAACCCGCCATCGCATCCGCTGCCTGACCGCGCCACATCGCCTTGGTCACGAAGTGCTGGAACATGGGGAAGGTCTGGCGAATCTCGGCGAGGCGCTTCGCCATCTTCGCCTGGTGCGCCTTCCGATCCAGGTGGGTCGGAGCGGTCAATCCCCCGCGGTCGAAGAGGATCAGCGGCTCGCCGTGCCGCTCGAGATCGAGGAAGTGGTCCTCTGCACCGCGCTCCATCACCAGGACATCCATGAAGTGCCACGGGGCGGCGTCGCGCAGGCGGAAGAACTCCTGGTCGTGGCCGTGCCAGGTCGGCCGAGGCAGGCGGTAGCGGTACTCGATCGGGGAGAGGGTCTGGAGGCAGGTGTGCAGCACCCGATACGCTTCGTCGATCCTGCCGTCCTCGACGATCAGCTGCAGGTCGACGTCGGACCACTGGTCGGTGCGCCCGCTGCCATCGCTGCCACCGAGCCAGGCGGCGAGGATGCTGGGGCAGTCCTGGAGCGCGACGGTGAGGGTCTCGATGATCCGTTCGCGCGAAATCGTCGGGGTGGTCATGAAAGCTCGGGGGTTGGTCGCGACGATCAGTACACGCATTCCCGCGCCGCGTCGGCGTAGGCCCGGAGGTTCTCCACCGGCGTGTCGAAGAAGTGGTCCGAAGCGGAGAGGATGTAGCCGCCGTCGGATCCGACCCTCTCGAAGAGGGTGTGCACCATCGAGCGGATCTCGTCGGGCGTTCCCTTGGTCAGCACGTTCACCTGGTCCAGTCCGCCGATCAGCGCCAGCCGATCGCCGACCTTCTCCCGGAACTCCCACGGCTCACTGTTGCCGCCGATGCTGGTAGCCGCCAGCGTCTCTGATGCGTCGGTCCCGTTGGCGACGATCATCTCCTCGATGCCACGCGTGCCGCCGCAGGTGTGGTAGGTGATCTTGAAGCCGAGCGAGTGCAGCGCGTCGTGCAGCTTGCGGTCGTACGGTAGACAATACTTCTCGTGGATCGCCGGCGAGATCAACGTCGAGGACGAAGCCCCGCCCCCCGTCTCGACCAGGTCGTAGCGCGCCCCGGCCATCGACTCGATGAAGCGCAGTTTCTTCTCCAGCAGCGCGTCGAGCAGCGCCCGAACCCAGTCGGGCTTGTCGTAGGTGGCGAGGATCAGGTCGGTCGGCGCCATCAGGCAGCACGCGTGCTGCCAGCACCCGGCCTGGTCCCCCCAGACGAAGCCGCGCAGGATGCCGCGATCGCCGATCTCATCGGCCAGCTTCGCCACCGGTTCGAGGTCGAGCGGGAAGACCGGCATGTAGCGCTCGATCAGCTCCAGGTCCTCGTCCCGCTTGATCAGGTGCTCGGCGACCCAGATCGTCGCGCGATCACCCGCGGTGCGGTAGGTCAGCGTGCCCTTCGGCGTCTCGATCGTGTGGAGATACTCCCGATCGGCGGGCTCGCTCTTCACCACCTCGACGGTCTGGCGCCACTCGGGCGTGCTGTACGGAGAGAAGTCGGTGTCCGAGAGCCAGTACTGCCCCGTCTTCTGGACGTGCTGTACCGCCGGATCCATCCCGAAGTGCTCCATCGCCTCGAGGTCGCTGCGGCCGTCGAGATAGGTCTCGAGGTGGTAGTGCTGCCACTGGTGCACGGTGAAGGGCAAGCGGTCGGGGACACCGCGCTCCAGCGCCAGCATCAGTCTCTCTCGGGGGGTCATCATCGCGCGTCGGGCGAGTACGATAACAAACCGGGAAGGGCCTGGACGGAAGCCAGCTCTCCGTAAGGATTCGCCGCCGGAGCGAAGATTCCGGCGAGCCGCCGTGGACGGGCAGGGTTCGAGACGCTTTCCTGTCGTTCAGACAGCGGGAGCCCCCTTGGACGCCGATCCCACTCTCGACCTGACTCTCCTGTACGAGGAGCAGGACTTGAAGACCGCCGAGGTCGTCGGGAAGGTCTGCCGCGCCACGACCGAGCTCCTGGGCGAGCGCTGGGGAATCGCACCGCCCGCGGACTGTCGCGTGTACCTGCTCGACTCGTGGCGCCGCTTCGTCTTTCACGCGGCGCCCTGGTCCTCTCGCATCGTGCTGGCCCTCACCTATCCCCTCTGGGCGAAGCGAGCCCAGGCCCTCTGGCACTCCGCCGGCGGTTGGGCCCAGCGCTTCGGGAGACGACACACGGTGTGCGTGAAACCACCCCACGCGTACGCCGACACGGATCGCTCGCCCGGCCGCACGATCTTCATCGACGCGCCGATCGACGAGAAGATCCGGCACGTCACCTGTCACGAGCTCACCCACGCGTTCACCGAGCACCTCCGGCTCCCCGGCTGGCTCAACGAGGGCGTGGCCATGGTCGCGGTCGACCGACTGGTGGGCGAGCCGACGGTCCTTCCCGAGTCGATCGAGACACTGCGGGTGAGCGACGAGGCGGCCCCACCCGACTGGAAGGCCTCGGTCGAGGAGTTCGAGCGCGAGGACCACGACGCGCTCATCGGGATCTACGTCCGCGGCTACTGGATCACCCGCTACCTCGACGAGGAGCACCCCGAGCTCCTCCGCGTGCTCCTCGAGCAACGCCGGTCCGAGGAGGAGCTGGAGATGAAGCTGGCGGCCGCGTTGGACGCGACCGCCGACTCGTTGTGGGACGACCTCCACGCTGCGATCGTCGGGCACTACGCCGCCCACGACCTGGCGTAGCCGCTGGCCCGCCTACTGCCAGTCGACCTCGACCGCGTGGGTCGTGTTGCTGTCCCAGCCGCAGACGCTCAGCCCCCAGCCGTCGCGGAACCACAGCTGGTAGGTGTTCGTCGTGCCGGGAGTCACGTTGCCCTTGGTGGCGATCGACACGGTCGAGGATCCCTCGCCGGTCGAATCGAGCTGGAGGAACTGGATTCGCTCCGTCGGCGCACCCACGCACAGGTGGCCGTCCTTGAAGGGGATTCCGGTCGTCGAGGAGCCCTGCAGGATGAGCGCGAACTCGCTCGCCCGGCACTGGCTCGCGTGCAGCACCAGGTCGTCGTTCGCCACCACGTTGCTGCCGGTCGCCCACATCTTGCCGCCTACGCCGGTGCTGTTGATGCACCCCTCTTCGGTCCCCGGGGGGACCTCGTTGCCGCAGCGGCAAATCCCCGGTACGTCACCGAAGCAGACCGCGCGGTAGATGTCGGAGGGGAAGTCGACGAGGTTCACCGCGTCGCCCCCGGGCAGGCTGAGCAGTGCGCGGTTGGTGCCGCGATCCAGCTCGAGCTCACCCGGGTTGCCGTCCAGATCCTCGAGGTCGATGAGCGCGGTCGCCGCGCCGGCGGCCTGCACCCTCATCAGCTGGAAGTGATCGGTGAAGACCGACGCGAGGTACAGGATCGACTCGGCGCCGTCGAGGCGCGCGTCGCGCACCCGGGCTCCGGAGAGCGGCAAGGAGGCGACGATGGAGAAGCTGGTCGTATCGATGACGTACAGCGCTTGAGCGCTCGAGCTGTAGCTGCCGACGTACGCGAAGGCCCCTGACGGATCGACGTCGATCGTCGACGGGAAGTCGATCCCGCCGACGCTGCCGGCGACGCTCGAAGCGGCCCCGTTGATGTCGACCCCCCAGACGTCGTCGCCGAACGCGTTGATCACGTAGGCGCGCGATCCATCCGCGGAGAAGCTCACGCGGATCGGAAAATCGCCGACCGTCACGCGTGTCAGCTGGCTCTGCGTGGCCGTATCGATCAGGAGCAGCTCGTCGTCGAAGCTGATGCAGACGGCCAGGATGGACCCGTCGGGGCTCAGCGCCATGCCGCTGATCTCGCTGTAGGAGTAGCCGTTGGCCGAGCCCATCTGTCCGGCGACCAGCGAACCGGTCACGGAGCTCGCCGCCCCGGCGAGGTCGATGAAGTAGACCCGATCGGTTCCGGCGACCGTGGTCGCATAGGCCTTCGTCCCGTCGGGGGAGATCAGGAGCCGCGCCGGCCGCGTATTCATCGAGAGGTGTGCCACCTCGGTATCGGTGGTGAGATCGATCACCGAGATGCTGTCGTCGTCCCCGTTGGCCACCACGGCCCACAGGCCGTCCGGAGTGATCGCCGCGTCCAGACCTCGCTCGCCGGTGTCGATGTAGCTCCGCACGCTCTGCCCTGCGAGATCGAGGATGCAGACGTTGTCGGAGAGCTGGTTGGAGACGATCCCGACCGCCCCGCCCGGAGCGAGGGCGACCTGGTTGGGCACGTCTCCTTCCGGCGCGGGCCCGGAGCTGGCGGCGCCGAGGGCCGCCGCCCCGCTCCCGTTGGTGCTGTAGAACTGCACCTTCTCGCCGAAGCGGTTGTTGAGTCCCACCGCCGCGGGCGTGACCGGGCTGGTGGCGGAATCGGCGCAGGCCGCGAGCGTCATCGTCTTGACGATCGACTGCGTGGCGATGCTGATGATCCGAGAGTTGTAGTTGGAGACGTAGTAGTAGTTGCCATCGTGGGAGAGCTCGATGTCCCCAACCGTGCCGGTGTACAGCGTCGAGCTGACCGTGTTGCCGGCGATGCTGACGAAGATGACATTGTTCGAGATCGCCGCGACCGCGTGCGTCTTGTCGGGAGTGAGGCGGATGACCTGATTGCCGAGGTTGTTGACGGTGTCCAGTACACTGGAGACGGTCAGACCTGGAATGTCGATCACGCTGATCTTCTTCTCCGATCCCTCATGGCTGACCACGGCCAGGCTGCTGTCCGAGCTGACGTCGACCGCGGTCGGCAGGGCGGCAGTCGGCAGCGCGGCCAGCTGGACGCCGGTCACGCGGTCGTACAAGACGACCTGCGAGCTCCCCCGATCGGGCAATACGATCTTGCTGCCGTCGGGCGTGAGCGCGAACTCGGTGAAGATGTTCCCGAAGATGTCGTAGTTCGGCGTGAAGAACCAGCCGAAGACGCCTTGCGGTGTGCTGGGGAAGGTCTGGGTCTCGGTCAGCGTGTTCAGGTCGATGATCGAGAACTGGGAGCTCACCGCGTCGTTGACCACGCCGACCACGACGTAGGCGCTGTCGGGTGTCACCGCCAGGGCGTAGGGCTGGATCCCGCTGATCGGTACGTTGGCGACCAGTGTGTGCGTGGCGACGTCCACGATCGAGACGTCGTCGCTGAAGACGTTGGCCGTGATCGCGTACCGGCCGTCCGGCGTCACCTCGACGTCGACGGGGAAGTCGCCGACAGCGACCGAGTGAGTGACGGTCCGCGTCGCCCAGTCGAAGAACATCAGGTAATCCGTGTCGCGGTTCGCCACCACCACCTCGAGACCGTCGGGCGTGAACGCGACGTCGCGCGGCATGTCCCCCTCGGGATCGTGGTCGAGCGACAGCAGGACGGGGGTCGAGCGGTCGGGTGCCGCCAGCCGATCGACCGGTTGCGGCGCTCGGGCAACGGGTCCCGGTCGGGCCCAGGTCTCTCGTTCGATTCCCGAGTTCGCCTCGTCCGAGGCGTCCGCCACGGCCGGGGCGGAAGATACGGCGACCAGCAAGGTGCAGAGGATCCAGAGAGGTGTGCGCATGGTGTGATCCTGGAGGAACAGAGATCTGAGAAGAGCCGGGAGCGAGGAGCGCGGCCGTCGCTGGCCGAACTCCCCGCTCCACTATATCCGGAATGCCGGAGCTGGGGACTCCGGCGACCGCTCAGGCCGCCGGGCCCGCTCCATGGTCTCCATGGACTACGGCATGAAGGTGACGGTCAGGCCGTTGGTGAGGTTGAACTCGCTGCCGCAGGGCCCGCCCATCGGGTCGCGGTACCAGCCCTGGAAGCTGCGGACGTCGCCGCTCGACCAGCCGCCGCTGCTCGCCAGCCCCGAGCCCCAGACCGCGGTCCCGAAGATGTCGGGTACCTTCGTGCCCAGCCGGATCACCGCTCCACCGGCGCAGCGCAGGCCGTCGCCGAAGACGATGCCGTTGCCGCCGTTGATCTCGTTGAGACCGAAGAAGAGCAGCGCCGGTTGAGTGGGGACCAGCCCCTCGGCGGTGAAGCTGATGTCGTCGAGAGTGACGCTGGCCGTGCCGCTCGCGCTGAGCTTGCCGCCCGTTCCGACGGAGTTGGCGCAGCCACGGTCGGCGCCGCCGGTGTTGCCGCAGGGGCAGGGCGTGCCGGAGCCGTCACCGAAGCAGAAGGGCACTCCCGGGTTGCACTCGTCCGGGACCCCGTTGCCGTCCTGGTCCTGGCTGGTGCCGGAGGAGATGTCGCACTCGTCCGGAATGCCATTCTCGTTGCAGTCCTCGAAGGTCTCGCAGGCGTCGGGAGTCCCGTTGCCGTTGCAGTCGGGATCACACTCGTCCGGAACGCCGTTAGAGTCACAGTCGTTCCCCGAGAGCTCACACTCGTCGGGAATGCTGTTGATGTTGCAGTCGGTGAAGGTCTCGCAATCGTCCGGCGTGCCGTTGGAGTTGCAGTCCGTGTCGCACTCGTCCGGGACCCCGTTGGTGTTGCAGTCGTTCCCGCCGAGCTAACACTCATCAGGGATCG
>CAZCAC010000094.1:0-33508 GCA_964496575.1 uncultured Planctomycetaceae bacterium
CGGCGTGGTTCCTGGAGCTGGCGCGAGCGCGGTAGTGGTGGGGCGTTCGCCGAGGCTTTGCGGCGTCGCCTGGCACCTGCAGTCGGGGGGACAGTGCCGTTCGCCTGCGGCGAACGGTACGCCGGCACTGGGTCCGTTCCGTTCGCCTGCGGCGAACGCCATGCCGCCCCAGAACCGCCCTTCTTCCCGCTCGCAGGGTACCACCTCCGGGACCGTCCCAGTGCAGGGCGAGGCCCCACCGCGGACTTCTTGCCCCCTTGCCCTTCCTGGTCGCGGATAGATAGGTGATGGAAACCGCGATGGGGCTTTCCTGCGCGGCTCCGTTCCCTGCGCGGGAACGCGTATTGCAGAGGCTCTTCACAACCCGAACTCAGCGCCAGCCATGAAGGTCAGAACGCTTCTCGCCCTCGTCGGTCTCGGTATCTCCTTTTCCCCGGAAGCCCTCGGGCAGTTCTCGGTTTCCGGCGGGTCTGCATTCATCCCCTCCTGGGCGGTCTCCGATGGAACGTGGGACACGGCGCTGCCCGAGGTTCCCGGCTCCTCCGTGGTCTCCGTGCCCGAGCCTGTCGTCGCCATCGACTCGATCGTCATCGAGGGGTTCACGCACGCGTGGATGGGGGACCTGATGTGTACGCTCGTCGATCCGACCGGGAAGGAACACCTCGTCTTCGTGCGGCCCGGGTACCAGTACTCCGGGAACGTCTACGGCAACAGCGGGGAGTTCCTCTTCGGCGACTACGAGTTCATCGAGTCCGGAGCCGAGAACGACCTGCCTACCGACGACGTCGCGGTGGACATCGGCCCCGGGCAGTACAACCAGAGCTTCGACACCGGCGGCGCATTCTGGGCCAGCGGCGCGTGCAACGTCCACAATACGAAGCTCTCCGAGATCACCGGACCCGCGGGAAACTGGGAGCTGCGCGTGTACGACTGGTACGCGTCTGCCGACGACGGGAGCTTCACGGGCTGGACCCTGAACGGAAACGGCGCGGGAAGCGGCGGCGGGTTCTGCTACGGGGACGGCACGGGATCGATCTGTCCCTGTGGCAACCTCGCCGCGCCGGGACGGGGCTGCCAGAACTCGACCGGTGCCGGCGCGGTCCTCGCCGCGGCGGGCAACCCGAGCGTGATCGGCGACACCCTGGCCCTGAAGGCACTCCACTGCCCTAGCCAGCGGATCGGCCTCTTCTTCCAGGGCGAGCGGAAACTCGGCGGAGGCAGCGGCTGGCTCTTCGGCGACGGCCTGCGCTGCGTCGGCGGACCGGTGATCCGGTTGCAGACGGTGCAGACCGACGGCGCCGGGACCGCAGTCACCACCGTGCCTCTCGCGAACGCCGGCGGCATCTCCCCCGGAGACACCGTCTACTACCAGTTCTGGTACCAGGACCCGGTGGGCAGCCAGTGCGCGACGCAGTTCAATACCACCAACGCCGTGGCCCGGACCTGGAACTGAGTCCGGGACACTGCGGTGGCGGATGTTGGTCGGGGGGCCTCGCTCAGTCGCAGAAGGTGACCTTCAGGCCGTCGGAGAGGTTGAACTCGAAGGTACCGAAGCCGGGGTCGCGGTACCACAGCTGGAAATTCCAGGTCGTCCCCGCGAGGAACTGCCCTAGCGCGGGGGGCGCACCGAAGTCGACCGTCTTGGTCGCCAGGCCGAAGCTGTCGATCAGGACGACGCCGAGCCGTTGCTGCGGAGCGCCGATGCAGAGGGTGCCGTCGCCCAGCGGGCTGGAGTTCTCGTTCACGCCGAAGATGAAGAGGGAGAACTGATCGGGCGGCGCCTCACTGGTCAGCAGCGTGAAGTCGTCGTCACCGATCGACGTCGAGCCCGCCCAGGACATCAGCGCGCCGGTGCCCGCCGAGTTGGGCGAGGTGGTGCAGTAGCTGGAGGGCGGCGGGCAACCGCTGTCTCCGAGGTAGCTAACCTCGACGTCGTCGAGCGCCGCCTCGACGATCGAACCGTCACCGAGGTCGGAGGCGATGAAGCGCAGGCGCATCTGGTCGGTCAAGCCGAGACCGGCGATCGAGTCGAGCTCGAGCGTCGCCTCGTACCATCCGCCGTTGGACCCGGGACCGCTGGGGCCGACCGTCTCGGCCTCGACCCAGCTCGAACCTCCATCGTCGGAGATCTCCACCTCGAAGATGTCGGCATTGGGAGACGCGCCCTTGTCATTGGAGTACCAGCGCCAGTAGCTCACGCGGGCGAAGGAAGCGCCCGAGATATCGAAGATCGGCGACCACAGCGCGGTCGAGCCACCGTCGACGTCGTTCTCGCCGAGGCTGCCGCCGACCGAACCCTGGCCGGTGACCCAGCACTTGGTATTGCCCGTTCCCGCAGTGTGGTCGTCCTCCGGCTGGGCGTCGGTCCCGCGCGGATCGACCCGCGTCCAGTTCCCGGTGCTGGCGTCGTCGGGAGAACCGACCCCCCAGCCCTCGTTCCCCGCCGCTTCGAAGTCGAAGGAGGCGACGATCACCTTCTCGCCGACCAGGATCTCGGTCTCGAGGAGCTCGCTCCAGGACCCGGAGGTGGCAGTGATCTGCAGCGGGAGCACCTCGCCGGTCGGCGTGCCGGGCAGGATCGTGAGCTCGAGCGGCGTGGCATTGGATCCATCGGAGAAGGCGCCGACCGCGCCCGTGCTGGTGCTGCCGGTGACGATCTGGACCCAGGGGCTGATGGAACCGAGGAAGAGGTCGACGGGAGCCGAGGCCATCCGCCCGCTGTTGCGCAGGAGCGCCGTGACCTCGACGTCTTCGCCGGCTTCGTAGGAACCGTCGCCGTCCCCGCCGTCGACCGCGGTGATCCCCGTCGGGCGGATCCAGGCGCCCGCGCCCAGGGCGGTGCGGGCGAGGGCCTCGAGGTTCTCCTCGGCCAGTGGCACGATGCGATTCTGCGCCGGCCAGAAGCCGTCGTTGCCGTCACCGATCTCCGGCGACCAGCAGAGGGTGTCCTCGACACCGTAGTCGAAGTCGAGGGTCGTTCCGTTGGCCGTGTAGAGCACGATCGAGGCGGGCCCGTGCGGGTGGCCGTTGAGCTCGGTGGCGAGATCTCCGATCTCCTGGAACTCGGACCAGTTCGGTGGGTAGGCCTCGATGTAGCCCCATGCCGCGAGCCACACGTTGCCGTAACAGTGCATCGAGAGCGCGGTCTGGAAGTCGCGCGCCGCACAGAGGTTCACGATCGCCGTGGTCTCCGGCTCGCTGCCCGCCGAGGGACCGCGGTAGCCGTCGGAGTCGGGGTCCCCGCTCGAGCCGTAGTCGTCGTAGGCCCACTGGTAGGGGTAGTTGCGGTTGAGGTCGACGCCCCAGCTGCCGCCGCCGTTGTTGCGACGGTTCTTCCGCCACATGCCACCGCCGCCGGGAGCGATCTGCTCGTTGTAGGCGTAGCCGTCGGGGTTGACGCAGAGAACGAAGAAGATCTCCCGCTCGTCGACGAGGTAGGTCGCCGTCGGATCGATCCCGTACTCCTCGCACAGCCACAACAGGAACCACAGCACGCATTGCATCCCTTGCGCCTCGCGAGCGTGGTGCAGCGCGTCCATCCGCACTTCTGCCTCCGCCTCGTCGACCCCCGGATTGTCGGAGACCTTGACCATCCACACGTCGCGTCCCTGGTGGCTCTGGCCGAGCGACGTGCGCGCGGTGACGATGGAGGGGTACGCGGCCTGGATCTGATCGAGGACCGAGCTGATCTCCGAGTAGGTGTAGAAGCCGCCCATGCTCCCCGAGCCGTAGGCCGGGCTCAGCCAGCTGCCGTAGCTCGCCGGCGCGGAGCTGCGCGGCCCGGAAGCGAGGCGCTCGGCGTAGTAGCTCGTGAGGTCCTCGATCTCGACGCGCGGGTTCCACCGCAGAGCGCGCAGCTGCGCCAGCTCGCTGTCGTCGACCACCACCTTCGCGGTAGGTCGAAGGTTCGCCGAATCGACCGGAAGACCGGGGTCGATCTCGACCACGTCGAGGCCCAGCGCGGCCAGGTCGGTGGCGCTGCGGCCGGCGCCGGAGAGCTCGACCTGCACCAGGTGGTAGCGCTCGAGAGCCGGGTTCGGCTGCGAACCCGCCTGGGGTACGGGGACCGGCGAGGCGAGAAGAGGAAGGGAGAGCAGCGTGGAGAGCAGCATGGGACCTCACTAGGATGTGCGGCCGGACCGGCGATCAGGGCCGCGTCGGGGAGCGAAAGAGAATGGGTGGGGGCTCCGGGCAACCCCCAGCGTAACCCCGAAAGGACGAGATGTAAGCCGAGGACACGCCGGAGCATTGACCGGGTCCATCCGACTCGGTTAGCGTCCTCGGCCCCTTTCCCGGGATCCCCGTGCGAGAAGGCACACTGAACGACCCTTGCGACTCATGAGCAGCCATCCGATCACGCGTTTCGCCTTTGCCGCGGTCCTCCTCGTCTCGATCCTGTTCGGGTTCGCTCAGAGCGCCTCGGCGCGGCCGCAAGGTCCACCTGCCGCGGTTCGCGTCGATGCCGTGCGCCAGGAGTCGCTCGCCGAGCGGCGCCAGGTCACCGGCGAGCTGCGCTCGATCCACCGCGCCGAGGTCGCCTCGCGCGAGGCAGGGCTGGTCGAAGTGCTCGAGGTCCGCGAGGGGCAGAGCGTCGAAAAGGGAGCGGTGCTGGCGCGCCTCGACGCCGAGCAACTGGAGCTCGAGGTGATGGTACTCGAGGCGCAGCGCGCTCCCGCGGAGGCGCGCGTCACCGAGCGACGGAGTGACCTCGCCCAGAAGGACTCCGATCTCCAGGCCCTGACCGAGCTCGTCGGCAAGGACGCCGCGAACCCCAAGGAGCTCGCCGACGCGAAGACCGCGAGGACGGCTTCCGAGGCACGGTTGAAGGAGAGCGAGGGGGAGCTCCTGGTGATCGCCGCCAGGATCGAGCTGCTGCGGGTGCGGATCCGCGACATGACGATCCGCGCGCCGTTCAACGGCACGGTGATCTCGCGCCGCTGCGAGCTCGGCACCTGGCTCGGGAAGGGGGGCGCGGTCTGCGAGCTGCTCTCGACCGAGGCGCTGGAGGTCTGGCTCGAGGTGCCGCAGGCGCTGCTCGCCTCGACGCGATCCGGAGAGATCCTCGTCTCGGCGACGGTCGACGCCACCGGAGAGACGCTGACGCTCGAGGGTTGTCGCGCGATCCCCGACGTCGACGCGCGTTCGCGGACCTTCCGGCTGGTCGCGCCGGTCGGACCCTCGCCTTCCTTCGCCGCGGGAATGTCGGTGACCGCGCTGATCCCGACCGAGTCGGTGAAGGACCAGTTGACCATCTCGCGCGATGCGATCATGCGTAACGAGGTCGGCGCCTATGTCTACGTGGTCATGCCCGGCGGGGAGGGACAGCCCGCGAGCGCCGCCCCGATGAACATCGAGGTGCTCTTCCAGACCGAGGAGCGCGCGGTGGTCCGCGGGGCGCAACTGAAGCCGGGGATGAGCGTCATCGTCGAGGGAAACGAGCGCCTCTTCCCGATGGCGCCGATCATTCCCATCCCCGCGGGCGGCGCGGGAGGAGGTCCCCCCGGTGACGGGACACCCCCTCCCGGCCAGACTCCGCCCGACGGAGGACCGCCCGCTGAGGAGCAGCGATGAACTTCATCGCCGGTGCGATCCGACAGCCGGTGACGGTGGTCGTCGGCGTCATCGCGATCCTCCTCGCGGGGCTGATCGCGCTGCAGCGGATCCCGATCCAGCTGACGCCGAATGTCGAGGACACGATCATCACCGTCACCACCTACTGGGAGGGGGCGAGCCCGGAGGAGATCGAGCAGGAGATCATCGACGAGCAGGAGGAGAGGCTGCAAGGCATCGCCAACCTCCGCGAGATGACCAGCAAGTCGCTGCAGGGCAGCGGCACCATCCGCCTGGAGTTCACCACCGGCACCTCGATCGAGCTGGCCCTGCGCGAGGTGAGTGACAAGCTGCGCGAGGTCCCGCAGTACCCGGAGAACGCCTACGAGCCGGTGGTGATGACCTCCGACGAGGAAAACCGGGACTACATCGCCTGGATCGTCTTCGAGACCACCGACGAGTCGGTCGACATCCGCACCTGGCAGACCTTTGCCGAGGACCGGATCGCGCCGGTCCTCGAGCGGGTCGAGGGGATGAGCGAGATCAACGTCCTCGGCGGTCGCGAGCAGGAGGTGCAGGTCCGCTTCGACCCCGTGCGCCTCGCGCAGCACGGCGTCGGGATCCCGCAGCTGATCACCGGGCTGCGGCAGACCAACCGCA
This sequence comes from uncultured Planctomycetaceae bacterium, assembly GCA_964496575.1. GTDB lineage: Bacteria > Planctomycetota > UBA1135 > UBA1135 > CAZCAC01. The sequence continues at coordinate 6,211 of CAZCAC010000094.1, forward strand.
ACGTCTCCGGTGGCGAGGTGCCCGACGGCAAGGCCGACGTACGGTTGCGCCTGGTGGGGCAGTACGTCGACGTCGGGCAGATCGAGCGGACGGTGATCGCCCAGACCGACGCCGGGCCGGTGCGGGTCAGCGACGTCGCCGAGGTGGTCGAGGACTACAAGGAGGCGACCAGCTTCGTCCACTCCAGCGGCCGGCCGGTGATCGCGATCAACGCGCAGCGGGAAGTGGGCTCCAACGTGATGGAGGTGATGGAGGGTTTGAGAGTAGAGCTCGCCCGGATGAACGCTCCGGGTGGCCTGCTCGACACGGCGGCGCGGGGTGCCGGGCTGAACGGGACGCTCAGCCTGCGCCAGGTGTACGACCAGACGACCTACATCGACGACGCTCTCCTCCTGGTCCGCAACAACATCTGGATTGGCGGCGGGTTGGCGATGATGGTGCTGCTGCTCTTCCTGCGCTCCTTGCGCAGCGCGGGCATCATCACGCTGGCCATCCCGATCTCGATCGTCGGCGCGGTGGCGGTGATGGTCGGGATCGGCCGGACGGTCAACGTGATCAGCCTGGCGGGGATGGCCTTCGCCGTCGGGATGGTGGTAGACAACGCGATCGTCGTGCTGGAGAACATCTTCCGACACCTGGAGATGGGCAAGCCGCGGCGGCGCGCGGCGTACGACGGCACGCGCGAGGTGTTCGGGGCGGTGCTCGCCTCGACGCTGACCACCGTGGTGGTGTTCGTGCCGGTGCTCCTGATCCAGGACGAGGCGGGACAGCTCTTCCGCGACATCGCCCTGGCGATCATCGCCGCGGTCGCGCTGAGCCTGATCGTCTCGGTCTCGCTGATCCCCACGAGCGCGGCGCGGCTGATGCGTGTCCGGAAACCGGCCGACGAGGGGAAGAAGACCTCCGCTAGCCGCTCCGGCAGCGGCGGCGTGATCGCCCGGGGCATCGGCCGGCTGACCTACAAGATGGGCGGCAGCGTGGTGGTTCGCGTGATCGTCGTCCTCGCCCTGACCGGGCTGTCGGTCTTCGGCTCGCTGAAGCTGATGCCGCCCTCGGACTACCTGCCGCAGGGCAACCGCAACATGGTCTTCGGGATGCTGATCCCGCCGCCCGGGTACAACCTGGAGCAGCGGATCGAGCTCGCCCAGCGCGTCGAGGGCACGGTGCGTCCGTTCTGGGAGGTGGGCAAGCTCGAGCTCGGCAGCGCGGAGTACGAGGCGGCGAAGGCCGAGCTGCCGGAAATCGCCACGATGGACTTCATGACCGGCGGACCCGGTGACCCGGTGATACCGCCGCCGCTGGAGAACTACTTCATCGTCGGCTTCCCCGGCGGGATGTTCCACGGCGGGATCAGCCACGAGCCGTCGCGAGTCGTCGACTACCTGGATCTCTTCCGCCACGCCACGCGCGCCGAGCAGGCTCCCGGGGTGCTGGCGTTCGCGTTCCAGGTGCCGCTGTTCCAGCTCGGTGGCGCGACCGGCTCGGCGGTCAAGATCAACTTCGCCGGCGACGACCTCGACCAGGTGGGCGGCGCGGCGCTGGCGGTGTTCATGGACATGATGCAGCGCTTCGGGCCGTACGCGGTGCAGCCCGACCCGAGCAATTTCAACATCCCCGGCCCCGAGCTGCAGGTCAAACCGGACCTGGTGCGCCTCTCCGAGGTGGGCCTCTCCGCCGCCGACCTGGGCTTCGCGGTCCAGGCGCTGGGTGACGGCGCGATCATCGGTGACTACCGGGTCGGTGGCCGGAACATCGACCTGAAGGTGATGGCGGAAGATTCGCGGGACGTGCGCGCCAGCCGCCTGATCGGCGACACGCCGATCGCGACGCCGGCGGGGGTGATCCCGCTGCGAGCGGTCGGCACGCTGCAGCGGGTCAACTCTCCGGCGCAGATCAACCGTGAGGGGCGGCAGCGCGCCGTCACGCTGCAGTTCACGCCGCCTCTAGGGCTGGCGCTGGAGCAGGCGATTCAAGAGGTCGACGAGATCCTCGCGACCCACCGCGCGAGCGGGGCCATTCCGCCCACGGTCGACACGAGCTACTCCGGGTCGGCGAGCAAGCTCGCGTCGGTGCAACGCGCGATGTTCGGTGACGGCACGGTCATCGGCACCCTGACCAGCACGATGATCCTCGCGCTGCTGGTCGTGTACCTCCTGATGTGCGTGCTCTTCCAGAGCTTCATTCGCCCGCTGATTATCATGTTCAGCGTTCCGCTGGCCACGCTGGGGGGCTTCGTCGCCCTCTTCGGTGTCTTCATGTGGAGCCTCAACGATCCCTACATGCCGATCCAGAGCCTCGATATCCTCACCATCCTCGGCTTCGTCATCCTGATCGGCGTCGTGGTCAACAACGCGATCCTGATCGTGCACCAGTCGCGCAACTTCATGCTCGGCGGCGTGGACGGCGAGGAGGGAATGGAACCGAGGCGCGCGATCGCCGAGGCGGTGCGCACGCGGGTGCGGCCGATCTTCATGAGCACGCTGACCTCGGTGGGGGGGATGGCCCCGCTGGTCTTCATGCCGGGCTCGGGCTCGGAGCTGTACCGCGGACTGGGCAGCGTGGTCGTCGGCGGTCTTCTGCTGTCGACGCTGTTCACGCTGTTCCTGGTGCCCTCGCTGCTGGGTCTCGTCACCGACCTGCAGGCGAAGCTGGGAATCCTGGCCGAGACGCGGGAGCCCGATCGCAAGGACACGACCGGCGCCCCTCGCGTGGCGGGCGGCACCGGGATCGTGCTGCTCCTCCTCTGCCTGCTGCCCGTGCTGCCCGGCTGCACCACCAGCGAGCCGGAATCCCGGCCGCGGATGGAGAACCTGATGCAGTCGGTGATCGAGGATCAGCTGGCGATGCTGGGCCCGCTCGACGCTCCCGCCTACCAGCCGCTCCCTGCTCCGACGCAGGTCGACGAGGTGCTCGGCGATCGGCTCGAGGAGCTCGACGCGACGGGTGGACCGGCGTCGTACGACGGTCTCGAGCTCGCGCTGCCGGACGACCTCGCCGGCGTGACCGAGGAGCTGGACTCGATCGACCTGCGCTGGGCCGTCGGTGCGGCCGCCGAGTACAACCTCGGCGTCCGCTTCACCGCAGAGCAGAGTCTGATCGCGGAAGAGGAGATTACCGTGGCCCGGGCGGAGTTCGATCCCTCGATCTTCTCCGACGTGGAGGTGGGGACGGCGGACGAGCCGCGGACGGTTCCGGAGATCAACGGGATCCTGCTCGGCAATCCCCGTTCGGCTAGCGACAACGGCGAGCTGTCGCTCGGCCTGTCGAAGCGGCTGTACAGCGGGGCGACGTTCACCGGCAGCACCTCGCTCAGCTGGTTCGACGATCGCTCCGGCGGGATCACCTTCTCGCCGGACCCCTCGTTCGGCACGGCGCTTTCCCTGGAGGTCGCCCAGCCGCTGCTGCGCGGCTACGGCTCGGAGGTGAACCTCGCCGAGCTGGCCTTGCGTCGCAACGAGTACGAGAGCTCGGAGCAGCTCCTTCGCGAGGATCTCTTGAAGGTGATGAACGCCGCGGAGAGCGCCTACTGGGACCTGCAGGAGGCGTGGAAGTTGCTGGCGATCCAGCAGCTCCTGACGCAACGCGGCGAGAACGTCGAGCGGGTGTTGCGTGAGCGCCGCACGTTCGACGCGACGCCGGCGGAATACTCCGACGCGCTGGCGACTCTAGAGCAGCGCCGGGCGAACCAGATCCGCGCGCAGCGCGTGGTGGCGTTGGCCTCCGATCGCCTGAAGGCGCTGGTCAACGACCCGGCACGCCCGCTGGCGGAGGAGGGATTGCTGGTGCCGACTGACGCGCTGACCGCCGACCCGCTGGCCACCTCGCTGCGGCAGGCGGTCGGCGTCGCGCTGCTGGAGCGCCCCGAGGTCCAGCAGGCGATGCTCTCGATCGAGAACAGCGACATCCGCGCGCAGGTGGCCGAGAACCTGAAGAAACCGCAGCTCGACCTGCGGGCCGGCGCGGGATTGTCGGGGCTCGATGGCTCCGCGGGGCGGGCTTACGAGAGCCTCTTCGGCGACGATTTCTACCGCTTCTACGTGGGCCTCACCTTCGAGACCCCGGCGGGCCAGCGGGCGGCGAAGGCCCGCGAACGCCAGGCCTTGATCGAGAACCGCGCCGCGATCCTGACCTTCGAGCAGACGGTGCGCGACGTGCTACTGGAGGTGAAGGAGGCGCTGCGCGACCTGCAGACCAACTACTCGCTGGTGGGTGCGGCTCGTGCGTACCGGGTTGCGCAGACGGAGAACCTGCGCGCGCTGATGGCCGAGATGGAGCAGCGCAGCGACCTGACTCCCGAATTCCTGAACCTGATGTTCCAGCGCCAGGAGCGCCTGGCGCAGGCCCAATTCAGCGAGATCCAGGCGCTGGCGGACTACAATCGCGCGCTGGCGCGGCTCAACTACGCGATGGGGACGGGGATGCGGGCGGAGCGGATCGAGTTCGGGGGCGGCGAATAGCCCTGCTACCTCTCGTTCGCTCTCCCACTACCACCTCGGCTCAACGCCCAGCATGTTGCGCACGAAGAAGTCCCGCCGCCTCCGCATTCCGTACTTCGACTCCGCCGCCCCGTGCCCCGCGCCCGGGATCACCAGCATGTCGAAGTCCTTGTCCGCCCGGATCAAGGCATCGACCACCTGCATCGTCGACGCGGGGTCGACGTTCTCGTCCTTCTCGCCGACGATCAAGAGCAGCTTGCCGGTCAAGCGGTGGGCCTGAGTGACGTTCGACTGCTGCGCGTAGTGCGGACCGACGGGCCAGCCCATCCACGCCTCGTTCCACCAGATCTTGTCCATCCGGTTGTCGTGACAGCCGCAATCGGAGACCGCGACGTGGTAGAAGTCGCCGTGGGCGAGCAGCGCCCGCGTCGAGCTCTGACCACCCGCCGAGCCGCCGTAGATGCCCACGCGAGTGAGGTCCATCGACGGGTCCTTCGCCGCCGCCGCCCGGATCCACGGGATGCGATCGGGGAAACCGCTGTCGCCGACGTTCTTCCAAGCGACGTCGTGAAACGCCTTCGAGCGGTGGTTGGTTCCCATTCCGTCGATCTGCACGATGATGAAGCCGAGCTCGACCAGCTCCGACTGGCGGGAGTGCACCTGGAACGACTTCGGTACGAACGAGCCGTGGGGGCCGGCGTAGATGTACTCGATCACCGGGTAGCTCTTGCCGGCATCGTGGTCGAGCGGGCGGCGGATGATCCCCCAGATGTCGGTCTTGCCGTCGCGCCCCTTGGCCACGAAACGCTCGGGAGGGCGCCAGCCGGTGTCGAGCAGCGCGCTCCAGTCAGCACGCTCCAGCTCGCAGATCAGCGAGCCGTCGTCCGCGCGCCGCAGCTCGGTGACCGGGGGCAGGTCGACGCGGGAGTAGCGATCGATGAACCACTCGCGACCCGGGGACCAGTCGATCTCGTGCGTGCCGTCCCCCTCGGTCAGGATAGTCAAGCCGCTCCCGTCGAGGTTCACCCGCGCGTAGTGGATGTGATAGGGGTCCTGGCCCTCACGGATCCCGCCGGCCCGGAACCAGACCTGCCGCGTCTCCGGGTCGATCTCGTCCACGCCGCGGATGCACCAGTCGCCCGAGGTGATCTGGTTCTTCACCTCGCCGGTCTTCGCGTCGTAGAGGTACAGGTGATTCCAGCCGTCGCGCTCCGAGGACCAGACGATCTCGTCGGTCTCGTCGAGGTAGCGGATGAACTGCTTCTGCGAGTAGTCGACGAAGGTCTCCGCCACCTCGTCGATGACCGCGCGCGCCTCGCCGGTCTCCGCATCGACGGCGATCACCCGCAGGACCTGGTGGCCGCGCTGGTTGAAGCGGAAGGTGAAGTGCGAATCACCGGCGTGCCAGCGCAGGTCGCCGATCGACCAGGGATTCTCGAAAAGGGTGTCGTCGATGGGAAGGTGGGCGCGCGTCTCGAGGTCGAAGAGGTGCGGCTTGGAGACGGGGATGCGGTCGCCGGGCTTGCGGTAGCCGTAGGAGTGGAGCTTGGGCTGCAGCTGGTCGCGTGGCGCCGATTCGACGTAGTAGACCTTGCGCTCCTCACCGGGGATGGTCCGCATCACGACCACTTTGGTGCCGTCGGAGGAGTAGACCCGCCGCCCGCCGTAGGAGTTCTCCTCGGTACCGTCGGTGGTCAAGGGAACCTCTTCGTCGGTCTCACGATCGCGCAGCCAGACGTTGCTGTCGCGGAAGAAGATGTCCCGCTTCCGTCGCTCGCGCGGTTCGTCGTTCTCCCGTCGCTCGCGCCGGGGGCTGCGCCCGACCCGCGGCGCCTCGGTCTCGGGCCCGATCCAGGCCACCTTGCCGCCGACCTCGCCGTAAAAGGCCGCGCGGTCCTTTCCCGCCTCGTCGACCAGCACCCACAGGTGTCCGGAAAAGGTGTGCTGCTGGTGGGTTCCCCCGCCCTCGACGGAACCGTAGGGTCGCCGTGCACCCTGTTCGTCGACCCAGAACAGCGACAGCGGCTCGTCGAGCCCGTTGGCGAAGAGGATCGAGGTGTCGCCGCCCCGCGAGCGGCTTCGCCGGACCCGCCGCTGTGCTTCGAGGTGCAAGGGGCGTGCTTCGGCGAGCTCGACGCGCATCGCTTCCCCCGCGTCGAGGTCGTAGCGCCAGGTCTCCATCGGCCCCGCGAAGAAGAGGTACAGCGAGGAGCCGTCGAAGGCGGTCGTCGGTTCCTCGAGCGCCGCACGGTCCCCGCCGCCGGTCAGCTGCTTCTTGACCGCATCGATCTTCTCCGCGACCTCGGTCAGGGGAAATCGTGTTCCGCGCTCGCAATCCACGACGACGTATTCGCTGCGGCCCTCGGGGGTCTCGCGCTCGTACCAGAGCTTCTTCCCTCCATCGATCCACTGTGGATCGACCGACACGTTGCGCACCTTGCCTGCGGTACGCGAGCGCAGCTGTTCCGCGCGCCGGTAGTCGGCGCGGGATCCCTGGGCGAGGGTGGAGGTGGGGAAGACGGCGAAAGGCAGGGTCGCGGCGACGACGAGGAGAGCGAGGTGTCGAGAGGCGCGCATGGGGGGGAGTCCGGGTCGAGGGGAGGGATCGGAGGCCGAGTCTATCGCCCGAGTCGGTGGAGATGTGCCCCCGGCGCGGCCGGGGTCCGTCCTCGATCTCTCTTTTTCCATCACTGTTACGAAGCACCGGTCCCGTCACTGCTGCCGCGGCTTGGCACTCGCGCTCGGCTCCCTTAGGATCCCCTGCGATCGGAATCCCACTCTCAGGACCCAGGACTCATGAAGCTCCCCGCCCTCGCCATCATGCTCGCCACCACCCTTCTCCTGGGATCCGCCTGCAAGGCGGCTCGCGAGAAGAACATGTCGCAGACCCTCAAGACTTCCGAGCAGCAGCGCTGGAGCCAGCTGTTCAAGATGGTCGACGCCAACGAGGACGGGAAGATCACCCGCGAGGAGTTCCAGGTGCACTACGTCCCGGTCACCTGGCTGTACTTCGACAAGAATGGCGACGGGGTCCTCACGCCGCAGGAGTGGGCCGTGGATGGCCTGAGCCAGGAGCGCAAGGACTGGTTTCGCGGGCTCGACGAGAACGGCGACGGGGTGGTGAGTCGGGAGGAGTTCGAGCGCGCCGCTTCTCCGGAAGGGGTCGACTACTTCTTCGAGCTGATGGACGAGTCCGGCGATGGAGTGCTGACCAGGAAGCAGCTCGGCATCCACTGACGCGGCAGGGCCCCGCGGGGCGCGCGGCTCACTACTTTCCCGAACCGGTCAGGTCTCCCGACCCGGTCAGGTACCGGATCTGCGCCGCCGCCTTCGCGCGCTCCTCGAGGTGGTCGAGCCTCGTGCGGCGGGCGCGGATCAGCGCGAGGTGCGCGTCGAGCACCTCGAAGTAGGAGACGCGCCCCGTGTCGAAGGCGCTCTGCGTCAGGGCGAAGGACTCCTCCAGGCGCGGCAGGATCTCCTCGTCGTAGCCGGTGAGGTCCGCTTGCGCCTGCTGGTAGTCGAGCCAGGCGACCCCGAGCTCGACGGCGAGCGTCTGCGCCTCCGCCTCGAGGCTCTTGCGCGCGCGGCGCAGCGCGGCGCGCGCCTCGGCGCGGCGACCCTGGTTGCGATCCCAGGTGGGCAGCGGCAGCTTCAGCAAGAGTCCCGCGTAGTCGCGGTCCAGGTTCGAGTCGTGCTCGTAGGCGAGCGCGAAGGTCAGGTCGGGCCAGGCGTCCGCCTCGGCGGAGTCGATCGCGTGCCGGGCGGCGGCGGCGCTCTTCTCCACGGCGCGCAGCCGGGGATGGGAGAGCAGCAGGCTCCACGCGTTCTCGCGATCGAACGCGGTGAGCTCCCCGGCGTCGAGCTCTCCCTCGACCCCGGCGACCAGCCCCACGGGAGCGCCGAGCAACTCGTCGAGCTCGCGGCACGCGCGCTCGCGCTTGCGCTCGAGGTTCTGCGCGGTCAACCGGGCGTCGGTCGCCGCCGCCTCGAAGCGCAGCTGGGCGATCCGGCTCTCCTTGCCCGCGTCGACCCGGTTGGCGGCGAGCTGCTCCAGCTCGCCCGCGACCCGCGCCGCCTCCAGCGCCTCGGCGTGATCGAGCTCGAGGCGCAGCAGCACGTAGTACTGCTGCTCGGCGTCGCGCAGCGTGCTCGCGGTCAGGGCGCGCACTTCCTCGCCGACCACCTCGGCCTGCGCCCGCGCCAGGTCCGCCCGGGCCGCCCGCTTGCCGCCCAGCTCGAAGGTCTGGCCCACCTCGAGCTCGAGGAAGCCGGTGTCGGTGATGTCGAAGCCGTCGATCCGCCGCTTGCGCAGGAGCACGTAGGGATTCGGCCACAGGCCCGCCTCGCGCTCGCGGCCCTCGGCTTCGGCGATCCGCAGCGTCTCGGCGGCGAGGGTCAGGTTGTTGTTCTCGAGGATCCGCGCGCGCACCTCGGTGAGGGTGAAGCGGGTCGGCTCCGGAGGCGGCGGCGGCGTCGGTTCGGACTCCTGATCGGGGGTCAGCCGGACCTCCTGGACCGGAAGGTCGGACGTGGGCGTCTCGTCCGCCCGCCCGCCGGGAGCCGGTGGGGGAGTCGAGCAGGCGGCCGCGAGCACCAGCCAGCCCGCGCAAGCCACGAGGCCTCGGGAACGACCAGGCTCCATCCGCTGTCGATCCATCGCCATCATCACACCTGCCGCATCGCTTCCACCATCCGGAGCCGGAGCACGCCGCGCGCCGGCAGGTAGGCCCCGAGGATGCCGATCAAGACGGCGAGCACCATGCCGCCGCCGATGACCTGTGCGTCGACCCGCATCACGAAGACGCCCATGGTGACCTTCATCGGCACTCCGTTGATCGCGCTGCCGAGCGCGCACCCCAGCGCGCCACCGACCAGCGCGAGCACCAGGCTCTCGCCGAGCAGTCCGGAGAGGATGGCGCGCTTCGAGAAGCCGACGACCTGCAGCATGCCGATCTCGCGCACGCGGCCGCGGATCGCCGTGTACATGGTGTTCATCCCGATCATCAGCCCGCCGAGCGTGATCACCAGCGCCATGAAGACACCGATCGCCGCGAAGTTCCGGAACATCTCCGAGTAGCCGCGGTAGTACTCCGCTTCCGTCAGCGCGCGCAGTCCCATCTGATCGGAGCGGCCGATCTCCTCGATGATCCGCGCCCGCGCCTCCGCGTCCTCGATCTTCAGCAGCGCGTAGTTGTACGAGGTTCGATTGAGCACCGTCATCAGCTCGTCGATGGGCACCCAGATCTCCCCCTCGTCCCCGGTGCCGCCGGTGTCGAAGACGCCGATGATCGGCCACTCGGCGCCGTTGAACTTCAGCACCTTGCCCACGGCGAGATCCTCCTTGGCCACGCCCAGTCGCGCCCAGGTGAGCGCCCCGACCATCGCGCCGAGCTCGTCGTTCTCGTCCAGTGCCCGTCCCTCGAGCACCTCGAAGCTGCGGTTCATCTGGAACGCGCGCGTCGGGTCGATTCCCTTGATCAGGCCGAGCATCCGGTCACCGTACCGGCCGCCCTCGACCCCTTCGATCTTGACGATCGAGGCGTGCGAGACGTAGGGCGTGACCAGGTCCACCGGAGCGCCGCCGGCGAGGAAATCGTCGAGTACCAGGCTGTCGCCGGTGATCTCCGGGGTGAACCAGGTGATGTCGTCGATCACCTCCGAGGCGAGCCGCTCGAAGTCGGCCACGCCCATCGAGCTGAACTCGGGGTCGGACGCCTTGCGCGACATCACCATGACGTTGTCGGGATCGCCGTCGTGTCGCATCGAGAAGAGCAATCCGCGGGCGTAGGAGAGCATGATCACCGAGATGGCGACCACCAGCGCGATCCCCGCGATGGTCAGGCCCGTGCGCAGCTTGCGCCGGAAGAGGTTGCGAGTGCTGTAGCGGAGCGGGAGACCCATGGCTCAGTCGACGTTCCGGAGGGAGTGGACGATGTTCAGGCGGCTCGCCGCGATCGCGGGCACCAGTCCGCCGAGCAGGCCGACCAGCACGGCCAAGCCGACCGCCGCCAGCGCGACGGGTGGGCTGACCGAGATGACCATGTTTACCCCACGCAGCCCGATGGAGTGGACCGGGAGGTTGATGAGCGCCAGTGCGGCGACCAGCCCCAGCGCGCCACCGGCCAGCGTCAGCAGCAGGCTCTCGCCGAGGACCAGGAAGACGATGTGGCCGCGGCGGAAGCCGAGCGAGCGCAGGATGCCGAGCTCCTGCGTTCGATCGCGGGTGCCCATCGAGACCGTGTTGGCCACCGCGACCAGCATCACCGAGAGCGTGATCAGGATCACCAGGTACGACAGCTCGATCATGTCGCGCAGGTCCTCGACCGCGTTGCTCATGAAGGAGCGCTGGTCGCGCGTCGTGGTCTTGAAGGGAAACTGCTTCGGAATCCCCCGATCCAGGGCGGCGATCACCGGCTCGGCGTTGGCCGCGTCGTCGATCCGCACGAAGACCTGGTGGGCGACCCCCAGCTTGTCGGCGATCTCCTGCAGGTAGCGCCGGTCGGAGAGGATGATCGAGTTGTAGACCTCGTTGTCGCTCTCGAAGGTCCCCACGAACGTGATCGAGACACCGCGCAGCTGCGTGAGCTTGTACGTCTCACCGACCTCCCAGGGATACTCGTCCTTGAACTTCTCGACGAAGTCCACCCCGAGGAGCGCTCCGTCGGGAGTTTTCTTGAACCGCTCCATCGTCTCCTCGTCGACCCGCACGGAGATGAAGTCGGTGAACTCTTCCTTGTCGATGCCTTCGATCTTGACCAGACCGCCCGATTTACCTCAGGTGTTGGTCATCACGTAGATCGGCATCGCGCCGACGACGTGGGGGAACTTCTCGATCGCCTTCTCGAGATCTGCCTGACCAGGCAGCTGGCTCTTGGTCGGTCACCACTGGTCCTTCTCGCCGACCACCAGCAGGGTGGTCTGCGCCACGCGATCAATGGCCGAGTTGACCGAGCTCGGGATCGAGGCGAGAAAGCAGAAGACGGAGACGGTGACCATCATCCCCACCAGGGTCAGGACGGTGCGCACCTTGTTGCGCAGCGTATTGCGCAGGATGTAGGGCCAGAAGCGAGTCATCGGATCAGACCTCCGCGGCGGCTCTGGCGCCCCTGGGCAGCGCGCCCTCGCGCAGCACACCCTTGTGCAGGTGGAGGGTCCGGTCGGCGATGCTCGCCGCCTCGGGGTCGTGGGTGACCATCAGGAAGGTCTTCTCGAAGCGCTCGTTCAGCTCGCGCAGGAGCTTCAGGATCTCCTCGGCGCCGGTCGCGTCGAGGTCGCCGGTCGGCTCGTCGGCGACGATGATCCGCGGGTCGGTGACGATGGCGCGGGCGATCGCCACGCGTTGCTCCTGTCCGCCGGAGAGCTGCCGCGGGTAGTGGTCGGAGCGACCCTCCAGTCCCGCCGCGGCGATCGCCACGTCGACGTGCTGCTTGCGCTCCTTCCGCGACATCGGCAGCAGGAGGAGCGGCAGCTCGACGTTCTCCCAGGCGGTCAGCACCGGGACGAGGTTGTACATCTGGAAGATGTAGCCGACGTTGCGCAGCCGCCAGCGCGAGAGCTCGGCGTCGGAGAGGCGCGCGAGGTTCGACCCGGCGACCTGGACGTCGCCGCTGCTGGCCGAATCGATCCCGGCGACGATGTTGAGCAGGGTGGTCTTGCCCGAGCCGGAGGGGCCCATCAGGCTGAGAAACTCACCTTCCTCGACGGTCAGGTCGATCCCCGCGAGCGGGGTGATCGACTCGCTGCCACGCTGGTAGCTCTTGTTCAGTCCCTTGATCTCGACGATGGCGGGCAAGGTTCACTCCTGGGTTGCTTCGTTGGCTTCGGCGCCCGGGGTGAGGAAGCGCGCCTTCACCACCATGTCCGGAAAGAGGAGCTTGCCGGCCGCGTCCTCGATCGCGACGCGCACCGGCACGGTGTTCTTCACCTCATCGGCCTGCGGCTCGATACGCACCACGCGCCCGGGGTGAGCCATGCCAGGCTGGGCGCGGGAGGTGATCTCGACTTCCTGTCCCTGCGCGACCCGGGCGAGGTCGTCCTGGTTGACGTCGACGCGCACCTCGAGCTTCGCGGGGTCGTAGAGGCTCACGATCGAGTCGCCCCGCAGCGTGATCCATTGGCCGACCTCCGCCGCGCGGTCGATGACCACGCCGGCGATGGGGCTCTCGATCACCGCGTAGTCGAGCTGCAGCCGGGCGATGTGGCGTTCGACACGCGCCTTGGTCAGGGAGGCCGCGGCGAGCGCGATCTCCTCGCGACGGAAGCCCTCCTCGAGCAATCCGAGCTGCTCCTTCGCCCTGGAGAGCTGCGCAGAGAGGACCTGCACCTTCGACTCGTCGCGCTGCAGCTCTTCGAGGGGAATCGCGCCGGTGGGCTGCAGGCGGCGCGAGTGGTCGAGGATCTCGGTCGCCGTCGAGAGCTCCGCCTCGACGCGCCGTACCTCCGCCTCCGCCGAGGCGATCTCCTGCGGGCGGGCCCCGTTCTCCAGCTTCTCGAAGAGCGCTTCGGCCTCGTGCACCTTCGCCTCGGCCGCCTCCAGCTCGGCCTTCAGGTCGACGTCGTAGAGGCGGGCGATCTCCTGCCCGGCCTCGACGCGGTCGCCCTCGACCACCGAGATCGAATCGATGCGCCCCTCGATCAGCGGCGTGACGCGGATGGGATAGTCGAGGGGGAGCTTGACCCAGCCCGAGGCGGTGAAGCCGCTGCGCGGCGTGGGCAAGGGGGGAGCTTCCTCCGCGGCGTCGGCGGGCTCGGGCGTCTGCGGGTGAACGGCCTCCTCGTCGGTGGAGCGGTCCATCCAGACGTAGACGCCCCCCGCGATCAGCGCGAGGAAGAGCACGATGCAGAGGTACTTCCAGGCCGGCGAGACTCCGGTGCGATCGCCTTCCGGTTCGCGCTCGATGCGCAGGCTCTCGAGGTCGGCGCTCATGAGAAGGGTCCGCCGGCTTGGGGTTCCGCGTGGAAGTAGCGGCGGCGCAGCCACAGCGCCACCGAGACCAGTCCGATCAGGACGGGCACCTCCACCAGCGGCCCGATGACCGCCGCGAAGGCCGCGCCGTGGCCGATCCCGAAGGTGGTGACCGCGACCGCGATCGCCAGCTCGAAGTTGTTGGAGGCCGCGGTGAACGACAGCGTGGCCGAGCGTGGGTAGTCCGCGCCGAGCTTCTTGCTCATCCAGAAGGAGATGAAGAACATCAAGACGAAGTAGATCAGCAGCGGGATCGCGATGCGCACCACGTCGAGGGGCAGCTCGACGATGGTCTCACCCTTCAGCGAGAACATCACCACGATGGTGAAGAGCAGGGCGATCAGCGTGATCGGGCTGATCTTCGGGATGAAGACCGAGTGGTACCACTCCTTGTCCTTGAGCCGGATCAGCACCACTCGGGTCAGGATTCCCGCGAGGAAGGGGATGCCGAGGTAGATGAACACGCTTTGCGCGATCTCGCCGATGGTGATGCCGACCTCGATCCCCTCCAGGCCGAACCAGGTCGGCACCACGGTGATGAAGACGAAGGCGTAGAGCGAGTAGAAGAAGACCTGGAAGATCGAGTTGAACGCGACCAGCCCGGCGCAGTACTCGGTGTTCCCCTCGGCGAGGTCGTTCCAGACGATCACCATGGCGATGCAGCGCGCCAGGCCAATCAGGATCAACCCGATCATGTACTCCGGCTCGTCGCGCAGGAAGAGCATCGCCAGCGCGAACATCAGGAGCGGGCCGATCACCCAGTTCTGCAGCAGCGACAGCCCGAGGATCCGTACGTTGCGGAAGACGCGCCCCAGCTCCTCGTAGCGCACCTTGGCCAGCGGCGGGTACATCATCAGGATCAGGCCGGCGGCGATCGGGATCGAGGTGTTGCCGACGCTCAGCCGCTCGAGCAGCGGCACGAATCCGGACGTGATGTTTCCCAGGAGCACGCCGGCCCCCATCGCCAGGAAGATCCACAGCGTCAGGTAGCGATCGAGAAAACCCAGCCGGCCTCGGCTCCGGCATCCGGTGCTGTCACTCATCGTTGGCGGCTCGCCTCCTTCGGCCGTTCGTCTGGGTCGCGGTGCATCCAGTCTTGCTCTGCATCCGGCGCCGCAGCTTGCGGCGCAGCGCGGCGGCGGGGAGCTTCTCCACCAGTGCCGCCATGGCGCTCAGCACCTCGGCGGTGTTCCGGTCGGGCTTGCGGGCCAGCCCGTAGTGCACCCACACTCCCTCGCGCCGGTCTTCGAGTAGCCCCGCGTTGCGCATGTAGCGCAGGTGGCGTGACGCCTTCGACTGGGTGATCTCGAGGACGGCCACGAAATCACAGACGCAGAGCTCCTCCTCCTCGAAGAGGAGCACCAGCATCGCCAGCCTCGTCTCCTCGGAGAGTGCCCGGAAGAGCTCGGCGTGCCGCTGGAAGCGTTCCACTGGGATGGTGGGGGACATCGAGGGGACTGTATAACCGGCTAGGCGGTTACGAACAAGAGGACCTCGGGGGAACGAGATCGGTCGGAGCGGCGCGGGAGCCTCGGGTGAGTCGATCGGCTGCCAGGTGGGCGATATGTACCCGCGACTTACACCTCCACATCGCTCTTCCTTGTCACCCCATTCCACCGACTCTACGCTGCGCCGGTCCCCTCGACCCCAGGATCTCCTTTCGATGAAGTACACCATCCGTCGCTCATCCCTCGCGAGCCTCATCCTCCTCTGGTCGGCCGCACCGGTCCTCGCCGCCTGCGCTGGTTCTCCCGACCCCGGATCCACGTCCTCTTCGGCGAGCGTGCCAGTGACCACTCCTGTCCAGGCTGGCGCGCTCGAACAGACGCTGCTGCTGCAGGATCCGACGATCAGCGCGAAGCACGTCGTCTTCCGTTACGCGGAGGATCTGTGGGTCGCCTCCCGTGCCGGCGGTCTGGCCCGACGCCTGACCAGCAGCCCGGGGACCGAGTCGTCACCGCAGCTTTCCCCCGACGGTTCGATGGTCGCGTTCACCGGTCAGTACGAGGGGAACTCGGACGTGTACGTGATCCCGGTCACGGGCGGCGTGCCGAAGCGGCTGACCTGGCACCCGGGCTCGGACGGGGTGCTCGAGTGGACTCCCGACGGCGGATCGGTCCTGTTCCGCAGCTCGCGGATCGGCTACCGCGTCTCGCAGATCTACATGGTACCGCTGAACGGCGGGACCCCGAAGGCGCTGGAGCTGCCCAAGGTCAGCCACGCCTCGATGAACGACGCCGGAACGCACATCGCCTACACCGCGATCGGCGACGCGTTTCGCACCTGGAAGCGCTATCGCGGCGGTCGTCTGACCTCGGTGTGGATCTTCGATCGGGCGACGCACGAGGTCGAGGTGGTTCCGCGGATCCCCGCCAACGACACCTTTCCGCGCTGGCTCGGCGGTGACGTGTACTTCGCCTCCGACCGCGACGACGTGATGAACCTGTACCGCTTCACGCCGGGCGGGTCGGACGTCGAGCAGCTGACGAAATACACCGACTACCACATCCGCAGCATGGACAGCGGCGGCGGCGCGGTGGTCTTCGAGCAGGCGGGCGCGCTGCACGTCTTCGATCCGGCCAGCGGGTCGATCGAAGACCTCGCGATCAGCGTGCCCTCGGACGGGCTGACCGCCGTGCCTCGCTGGCAGCCGGTCGAGGGCCAGGTCCGCGGAGCGGCGATCGCCCCCAACGGCAAGCGCGCGGTGTTCGAGGCGCGCGGCGAGATCATCACCGTGCCGAAGGAGCACGGCGATGCACGCAACCTGACCCGCTCTCCCGGCGTGCACGAGCGCTCCCCGGCCTGGTCGCCGGACGGCGAGGAGATCGCCTGGTTCAGCGACGAGGGGGGTGAGTACCGGTTGGTCGTCTCCGACCGGATGGGACGCGAGGAGCCGCGTGTCTTCGAGCTCGGCGGCGCCGGCTTCTACTACGACCTGCAGTGGAGCCCCGACGGCGAGAAGCTGATGTTCTCCGACAAGGCGAACAAGCTCAACTACCTCATGCTGGAGAGCGGCGAGATCACCGAGGTCGCCGACGTGCAGGGCTCGCTCGGCGTGCTCCGGCCCACTGCGGTCTGGTCGCACGACTCGAAGTGGATCGCCTTCCAGAACCGCAACACGCGGACGCTCTACGACCAGATCGCGCTCTACGAGCTGGCGACGAAGACCACCACCACGGTCACCGACGACTTCGCCATGTCCGGCGACCCTGCGTTCTCGACCGACGGGAAGTACCTGTACTTCACCGCCTCGATCGACCAGGGCCCCGGGCTCATGGGGCTGAACATGACCACTTCCTCGACCCCGAACGCGTCCACCAACCTGTACGTGGCGGTGCTCCAGGCGGACGAGCCGAACCCCCTCTTCCCGAAGAGCGACGACGCCGTCGACGAGAAGAAGAAGAAGGACGAGGAGGACGCCGACTCCGAGGAGGAGAATGGCGAGGAGGAAGAGGGCGCCGACGAATCTCCCGAGGAGGAGACCGCCGAGGAAGGTGAAGGTGAGGAAGAGGACGAGGAGGAAGAGGACGAGGAGGAAGAGGGTCCGGCGATCGACCTCGAGGGGCTCGACCAGCGGATCCTCGCTCTGCCTGTCGCCTCCAGCCGCTACGGGAACCTCGCTTGCGCCGGCGACAAGCTGCTCTTTCTCGAGATGGGCAGTGGCGGCGGCCGGCGTCGCGGCGGCGGCGGCGCGACCCTGAAGAGCTTCGACTTCGACTCCCGCGAGGCGAAGGAGCTCAAGAAGGGCATTCGCGGGTTCTCCGTCTCCGCCGACGGCAAGTCGCTCCTGACCTCGAGCGGCGGGAGCTTCTCGATCACCGACGCCAAGGGTGGCGACGGCAAGACCCTCGGGATCGACTCGGTCCGCGTCCGTGTCGAGCCCGAGCTCGAGTGGCCGCAGATCCTGCGCGAGGTGTGGCGGATCGAGCGCGACTACTTCTACGACGAGCAGTTCCACGGCGTCGACTGGCCGGCGATGTGGGAGCGCTGGAAGGTCTTCCTGCCGCACGTCAAGCACCGCGCCGACCTGACCATGATGATCCAGGAGCTGATCGGTGAGCTGTGCTGCGGGCACAACTACGTCGGCGGTGGAGACCGCCCCGGAGCTCCCGCCGGGATCTCCGTGGGCCTCCTCGGCGCGGACTTCGAGGTTACGGGCGGGCGCTTCCGGATCGCCCGGATCCTCCGTGGCCAGAACTGGAACCCGACCCTGCGCGCCCCGCTCACCGAGCCGGGGGTCGACGCCGCCGAGGGTGACTACCTGATCGCGGTCAACGGCCAGGACCTCACCGCTGCGGACAACCTCTACCAGGCGTTCGAGTACACCGCGGGCAAGCAGACCGACCTCACGCTCTCGGTGAATGCCGACGGCAGTGAGGCGCGGACCGTGACGGTGGTGCCGACCTCGAGCGAGGGGCAGTTGCGCTTCCGGACCTGGATCGAGGACAACCGCAAGCGCGTCGAGGAGCTCTCCGGCGGTCGTCTCGCGTACGTCTACATGCCCGATACCGGCGGTCGCGGCCGCGCGTTCTTCAACCGCGACTTCTTCAGCCAGCTGGACAAGGAAGGCGTGGTTCTCGACGAGCGCTACAACGGTGGGGGCCAGGTGGCGGACTACGTCATCGAGCTGCTCTCGCGCGACGTGATGAGCTACTGGATGAACCGCGAGAAGTGGCTCGGCTACTCGCCCTCGGGCGTCATGACCGGGCCGAAGGTGATGATCATCAACGAGAACGCGGGCTCCGGCGGTGACTGGATGCCGTGGGCCTTCAAGAAGTTCGGCGTCGGCCCGCTGGTCGGGACGCGCACCTGGGGCGGCCTCGTCGGCATCTCCGGCTACCCGCCGCTGATCGACGGCGGCATGGTCACCGCGGCGAGCTTCGGGATCATGGACACCGACGGGACGTGGGCGGTCGAGAATGTCGGCGTCGCGCCCGACCACGAGGTGATCGAGTGGCCTGCGGACATCATCGCCGGCAAGGATCCGCAGCTGGAGAAGGCGGTCGAGCTGGCGCTCGAGGCGCTCGCGACGCAGGAGAAGAAGCCGCTGCCGACCTATCACCCGCCGTCGAAGCGGTGACCGGCAGGAAGGTCGAGCTCGCCGGCGCGCGCCCCGACGCGCGCGTCGACGAGCGCGACACGATGTTCGCGCGGATGGCGCGCGTGGAGGGTTCGGAGGAGTACCGCGAGTACTACGAGCGGAGGCCCGAGCTGCGCAAGGGGGACGACCACCTGCGGTCGCTCCCGCGCCTCGCCTCGCCGGGGGGCAGCCTCTACGAGCCGGGGGCGGCGAACGACGCACAGGAGTACTTCCGCCGGATCGAGGAGATCGAGGTGGAATCGGCGGACGTCGCGCGGTGGCGGGCGCGGCTGGAGAGCGGGGCGAACCGCACGGCGGTGGTCGAGGAGCTGCTTCGAGAGTACGGCGCGGTGGCGGTCGGCTGCACGGCGCTCCATTCCGCCTACGTCTACACCCACAAGGGGCGGCTCGACGAGGACTACGGAGAGGCGGTCGAGCTCGATCATCCCAGCGCGATCGTCTTCCTGGTGGAGATGGACTTCGAGGCGATGCAGCGCGCCCCGCATCTCGAGGTGATCGCGGAGTCCGCGCGGCAGTACTTCATCGCGGCGCGGGCTTCGATGGTGCTGGAGGCGGTGCTGCGTGAGTGCGGGTGGAGCGCCAAGGCACACTACGACGCTCACTACGACGTGATCCTGCCGCCGCTGGCGGTGAACGCCGGACTCGGGGAGCTCGGTCGCAACAACATCCTGATCGCCGATCGCCACGGCAGCCGCGTTCGCATCGGCGCGGTGACCACCGACTGCGAGGTCGAGTACTCGACGCCGATCTCGCTGGGCGCAGACGAGTTCTGCGAGACGTGCAAGAAGTGCGCGGACAATTGCCCGTCGCGGTCGCTGACCACCGGCGGGAAGGAGATGGTGCGGGGGGTGGCGAAGTGGCCGACGCGGGTGGAGACCTGCTACGCGTACTGGCGGAGCGTCGGCTCGGACTGCGGGATCTGCATGGCTTGCTGTCCCTTCTCGCACCGGAACAACTGGTTCCACAACGCGGTGCGCTGGTCGCTCTCGCGCTGGACCTGGCTGCGGCGGCCGGCGCTCTTCTTCGACGATCTCGTCTACGGGCGACGGTGGAAGTCTCGTTGAGCGGGTGAGGCGACGATCGCCCGCAGATCGTCGAGGGTGAGGTCCTCGAGGGTGGTGATGCGGTGCGGGGCGTCCGGGTGGAGCTCCCGGCCGCCGAGGGCGACGACCGCGCAGCCGGCGCGGAGGCCGGCCTCGACCCCGGCGGGGGCGTCCTCGATGACCACGCAGGCCGCGGCTTCGACGCCGAGACGCAGCGCACCGAGCCGGAAGCCCTCGGGGTCGGGCTTGCCGTGCTCGACGTCGTTGCCGTCGACGGCGAGATCGATCCTCCCCATCAGCCCCGTCTGCCGCAGGATGTCCCCGCCGTTGCGGCTGGAGGAGACGACGGCGACGGGGATGCCGGCTTCGCGCAGGGTCTCGAGCAACTCGAGCGCGCCGGGGAGGATGTGTTCGGCGGAGAGCGTCTCGAGGGAAGCGCGATAGCGGTCGTTCTTCCACTCGAGCATCTCTTCGAGCTGGGTCTCGGGGTAGCTGCGCCCGGCGGCCTCGAGGATGATCTCCAGGCTGCGGCGCCGGCTGACCCCGCGCAGCTGGTCATTGAGCTTCCAGTCGAAGGGGAGCTCCTCGCGCCGGCACAGCTCGAGCCAGGCCTGGTAGTGAAGGTGATCGGTGCTGACGAGGACACCGTCGAGGTCGAAGAGGACGGCGCCGAGCGTCAC
This sequence comes from uncultured Planctomycetaceae bacterium, assembly GCA_964496575.1. Classification (GTDB taxonomy): domain Bacteria; phylum Planctomycetota; class UBA1135; order UBA1135; genus CAZCAC01. Next base: position 26,436 of record CAZCAC010000094.1, read on the forward strand.
GGAATCGGTGGAAGGCATGGAGAACTCCTCGGTGGTGCCGGGAGCGAGGGTGCGGAGCACTCCGCCGACGGAGAGTTCGATGGGGGACTCGCCTTCGCTGGTGATGGAGGTCGCCTCGCGAGTGATCTCGATCCGAACCGGGGTTCCCCGCCAGATGAGCGGGAAGCTCATCGCGCCCCAGGTCGCCGGGAGTCGAGGGTTCAACGTGAGGGTCTCGGTCCACATCGCGCTCTCGAGCCCCATGAAGCCGAGGACCACACCCATCCAGGAGCCGGCGGCGTTCGCGATGTGCAGGCCTTCGGCGGCGCCCCCGCGCGAGAGGTCGAGGTCGCGGGAGGAGAGCCAGAAGGACCACGCCTCGTCGCTCTCGTTCAGGCGGCTGGCGACGAGGGAGTGGACGGAGGCGGAGAGGGAGGAGTCGTGAGTGGTGTACGGGAGATAGTATTCCCAGGCGCGGCGGAGCTCTCGCTGGTCGAAGTCCCGGGGGAAGAGGGCCGCCAGGGCGAGGACGTCCGCCTGCTTGAGCACCTTCAGCGGGTAGAGCTCTGCTTCGGGGACCTGCGCGGCGAGCGGGCGGGAGCGATCGGGCCAGAGCTCGGTGAAGTCCGGTTCCCCGAGGGAGTCGAAGCCGTCGCACTGGAGAATGAGCTCGCCGTCCTCGTGCCGGGGGATGGGCAACCGGTCGGCGAAGTCGCGGAACCGCTCTCGCTCGGCCTCGGTGGCTCCCCCCGCCGCGCCGACCTCGTCGGCGATCGAGAGGGCGAAGCGCACGAGGCGGTTGGTGTAGGCGTTGTCGGTGCAGGAGGGGGTGTACTCGTCGGGGCCGAGGACCTCGCTCAGGTGGAGCTCGCCGTCGGGGCCGGCCTCGATCCGATCGATCCAGTAGCGCGCGCACTCGACGATCGCCTCGGCCGCTTCTCGCTGGAGGAAGGTCGGCTCCGCGGCACGGGCGTAGTGCACCAGGCCGTAGACGACGTCGGCGGTGACGTGGATCTCCTGCTCGTTGTACGGCCAGGCGGGACACTGTTCGGTCCCTGTCGTGCTCGACTCCCAGGCGTAGCGAGCTCCGGGGCGGCCCTCGCGCCGGGCGTTGGCACGGGCTCCCTCGAGCGTCCGTAGCCGGAAAGAGACGAGGTCGCGAGCCCGGGCGGGATCGGTGTAGAGGAAGAAGGGGAGGAGGAACACCTCGGTGTCCCAGAAGAAGCGGCCGTAGTAGGCCTCGCCGGCGAAGCCCTTCGCGTCGATGGCGACGCGATCGTCACCGGTGACCTGGCAGCGGAGGAGGTGATGGATCGACGTGCGCAGGGAGCGCCGGGACTCCGGGTCGCCGGTGACCTCGAGTTCGGAGTGTTGCCAGCGCAGGCGCCAGATGCTGCGGTTCTCCTCGAGAGCTTCCTCCCAGGACAGTCCTCGGGTCTCGTCGAGCCATGCGCGGGCCGGCCGTGTCTTCAGGTCCCGTGAGGTGGCGAGGGCGGTGCGCTTCTCCAGGATGGTGGGTGTCGAGGTGGGGGTGATGTGGAGAGTCGCCCGGATTCCCGTCTGGCGGGCTCTCTCGATCGGATCGATCGTGCTGGCGCCGTGATCGAAGTGACTGACGATCTCGATCGAATCGTCGCCGTTGGTCAGGACCCGGCATTCGACGCGCTCGGTGTCCAGGACGTTGCCGGCGCTCTCGACGAGGTGATCGAAGCCGTTGGTCCGGACGTTCGCATCGATCGAGGAGGTGATCACGACATCGACCGGCTGGTCGGTCGAGAGCTCGAGCCGCTGGAAGCAGACGTGTGGCCGGGCGGCGCTGACCAGGCGGAGGAAGGTCGCCTGGATCTGGTTTCCGGCGCGAGTGATCCAGCGGAGTTCGCGACGGAGCAGGCCGTCCCGGAGGTCGAAGGTGCGCCGGTGGAGCGGGAGATCACTGCAACCGGCGTCGAGGACCTCACCCTCGACCGACAGGGTGAGCAGGTGAAAGGCCGGGAGATTCACCATCTCGTGCCCGAGGAGCGGATGATCGGCGAAGACCCCCGGAACGTACGTCCCCCGGCGGGACGGGAGGTCGGAGAAGACCTCGGCGGTGACGTTGCCGGGCGTGCGGAGCGGCTCCCCGGTCTGCGGTGCGCAGGCGAGCGGTTCTTCGAGGGACGCGCGAAGGTGGAGGTAGCCGCTGCCCTGGGTGAAGAGTCCTTCGTAGTGGCGCGCGGTTAGTGGGTCGAAGACCGTGGTCTCGATGGTCCAGGGGGGGGTGGAGAACACAGGGAGACGTTAGCCGGGAGGGGGGTAGGGGTCCAGGGTGGCCTGGCGTTCGCCATGAGGCGAACGTGGGGTCGGCAGCAGATTGGGCGTTCGCCGCAGGCGAACGGCTGGACCTCGGCGGAAAGCACCACTTGGATGATTCTGGCGCCTCAATAAGCAGGACTTATCTCTACCTCCACCCCTTTAACCCTTCGCCTTCCCCTCCACAATCCGATTCTATAGGGTCCTGCCCGAGCCCAGATCCGCCTTGCTCCACCTCCTCCGATCTCGATCCTTTGCCGCGCTGACGGCGTCCCAGTTCCTCGGGGCGTTCAACGACAACGCGTTCAAACAGCTGGTCCTGCTGCTCTCCCTCTCCACGACCCTGCCCTGGATCAGCGGCGCTAGCTGGGTCGGCGATTGGGGGATGGAGCTCGCTGGCGCTCTGTTCGCCCTGCCCTTCGTCCTCTTCGGCTCACTCACCGGGCAGCTCGCCGATCGCTTCGGCAAGCGGCGGATCATGATCGTGGCCAACGCCGCCGAGATCGGGGTGATGATTCTCGGCGCCCTCGCCTTCCTCACCCTGCGCTTCGAAGTGGTCCTGGGCGTCGTCTTCCTGATGGGACTCCAGAGCACCCTCTTCGGACCCAGCAAGTACGGCGCGATCCCCGAGCTCGTCGCGACCAAGGACCTCTCGCGGGCGAACGGGCTCATCCAGATGACCACCTTCGTGGCCATCGTTCTCGGCACCGCCCTCGGGGCGCAGCTCCTCGGCGCCCACGGGGAGCAGCTCCTGATCCCCGCGGCCATCTTCATCTCCTTCTCCAGCCTGGGGCTCGTCGCCAGCCTCTTCATCGAGCCGCTCCCCGCGGCCAACCCCGAGCGCCGGCTGCAGTGGAATCCCCTCCGCGAGCTGGGGCGCCAGTACGGTTTCGTTCGCGTCGACCGCCCCCTGGTCCTCGCCGTCTTCGGCAGCTGCCTCTTCTACGTGATCGGGGCGGCCCTGCTCCTCTCGATCAACGAGTACGGAGACTGGCTCGGCTTGCCCGCGACGCAGATCGGTCTGCTGCTCACCCTCCTCGCGCTGGGCATCGCCGCGGGCTCGGTCCTGGCCGCGCGCCTGTCCGGCGATCGAATCGAGAGCGGTCTCATCCCCGCCGGCCTCCTCGGGGTGGCGGTCGGCAGCGCCGCGATCCTGGTCGCGCCCCGCTCCCTCCTGTGGGTGCAGAGCTGCCTCGTCTTCGCCGGGATCTCCGCAGGGCTCTTCACCGTCCCCATCCGGGCGCTGATCCAGCACCGACCGACGCCCGAGACCAAGGGGGCGGTCCTCGGCTTCTCCGAGGTGATGGACTTCGTCGGCGTCTTCGTCGCCTCCGGGCTCTCCGCCCTGCTGGGCGGCGTGATCGGCCTCGATCCGCCCGCGATCATGGCCACGCTCGGCGCGCTGGCCCTCCTGTTCACCGTCGGCTCCTTCTTCTACACGGCGGAGTTCACGCTGCGGTTCTGGCTGATCCTGATGATCCGCATCATCTACCGCATCCGGGGACACGGGCTCGATAAGATTCCGAAGAGCGGTGGTGCTCTGCTCATCTGCAACCACCTCTCCTACGTCGATCCCTTCCTCGTCTCGGCGGCGATCGGGCGGCCGGTGCGCTTTCTGATGTACCGGGACTTCTTCGCCGTTCCGCTGGTCGGGCACTTCTCTCGCCTGATGGGAGCGATCCCCGTCGCGGCGGACGACCGGTTGAGCCAGAAGCGCGCCACGATGGAGCTGGCGGCGGAGCTCATCCGACAGGGAGAGCTCGTCTGCGTCTTCGCCGAGGGCTCGATCTCCCGCAGCGGCTGCCTGAACGGCTTCCGGCGCGGCCTGGAGCGGATCGCGCGCGAGAGCGGGGCGCCGATCATCCCCCTGGCGCTCGACGGCATCTGGGGGAGCATCTTCAGCTTCAAGGGCGGGCGCTTTTTCTGGAAGATGCCGCACCGCATTCCCTACCCGGTCGACATCTCCGTCGGCGAGGCATTGCCGCCCGAGACGAAGGCGTGGCAGGTGCGCCTCGCCGTCCAGGAGCTGCTCAGCGACTCCCGCTCCCGCCTCGCCGGTCCCGCCGACACCCTCACCGAGGCCTTCCTGCGTTCGGCGAAGCGCCACCCCCGTCGCCTGGCGGTGGTCGACAGCACCGGGAAGCGACTGCACTACCGCAAGCTCCTGATCACCTCCCTGGCCCTTCGATCGCTGGTGCAACGGCGCTTCCCCGCCGAGGAGCGGGTCGGCGTCTACCTGCCCCCCGGCGTCGGCGCGGCGGTGGTCAACCTGGCGATCAGCCTGGCCGGCAAGATCCCGATCAACCTCAACTACTCCCTCGGGATCGACTCGCTCGCCGATCCGATCGAACGCGCCGGGTTGAAGCACGTGATCACCTCGCCGCGCTTCCTCAAGGCGCTCGACTCGCCTCCGCCGATCGAAGGGGACGGTACGGTCATGGTCGAGGGCTTCGCTGGCGAGCTCACCCGCGGCGAGAAGCTGCGCGCCGCGCTGCTCTCCTTCCTGCCCGCGTGGCTGCTCGTCCGCCTCGTTCGACCGGTACACTCGCCCGAGCACGTCGCGACGATCCTCTTCTCCAGCGGCAGCACCGGCACGCCGAAGGGCGTGGTCCTCACTCACGGCAACGTCCTCTCCAACGTGCGCGCCACGGTTCAGGCGCTGCACGTTACCCCGGACGACCGACTCCTGGGCGTCCTGCCCTTCTTTCACAGCTTCGGCTTCACCGCCACCCTGTGGGTCCCGTTGCTCCACGGCGCGGCGGCGATCTACCACAACCGGCCCACCGACGCGCAAACGATCGGCGAGCTGGCCTGTGCGGAGGGAGCGACCGTCGGACTGGCCACGCCGACCTTCTTCCAGGCGTGGATGCGCCGGATCACGCCGGAGCAGTTCAAGATCCTGCGCGCGGCGATCGTCGGCGCGGAGAAGCTGCAGCCGCGAGTCGCCCGGGCTTTCGAGGAGAAGTACGGCCTCGAGCTGCACGAGGGCTACGGATGCACGGAGCTCTCACCGGTCGTCTCGGTGAACCTCCCCGATCTCACCGACGTGCCCGAGCACGAGAGCGCCCACCGTCCCGGCAGCGTCGGCCGGCCGATCGTCGGCGTCACCGCGCGCATCCTCGACCCCGAGACCGGGGAGGAGCTGCCGCTCGGCGGCGAGGGGATGGTGGTGGTGCGCGGGCCCAACGTCATGCAGGGCTACCTCGACGACCCCGAGCGCACCGCCGAGGTCCTGAAGGACGGCTGGTACGACACCGGCGACATCGGGAAGATCGATCGCGATGGTTTCGTCACCCTCACCGACCGCCGCTCGCGCTTCTCCAAGATCGGCGGCGAGATGGTGCCGCAAGGGCGCGTCGAGGAAGTGCTCGGCGGGCTCGCCGAGGGGATCTGCCGGGAGAACGGCCTCGGCGGCGAGGAGACCGAGCTGCCCCGGATCGCGGTCACCGCGGTCCCCGACGACCGCAAGGGCGAGCGCCTGGTGGTCCTGCACACCCCGCTGCCCTTCGAGCGCGAGGAGCTGTTTCAGCGACTGAAGGAGAGCGAGCTGCCTCCGCTCTACCTGCCGCGCGCCGACCAGTACTTCGAGGTCGAGAGGATCCCCGTGCTCGGGAGTGGCAAGACCGACCTGAAGGGGCTGAAGGAGCTCGCGCTCGATCTGGCCAGAGAGTAGCGCTCCCTACCGGAATCGCGCCGGATCGGTCGCCGCCATCATCTTCTCGTCCAGCGGGTCCCCGGCGATCCACCCGGCCGCGAAGCGCCCGAGACCGTACGACGTGCAGATCCCGTGGCCGCCCAGCCCCGACGCCCAGAAGAGCCCCGCCACGTCGGGGTCGGGCCCCACCGCGAAGGAGTGGTCGCCGGTGAAGGTGCGCATCCCCGCCCAGCTGTGTGCCGCTCCGGCGTCGTCGAAGCCGTGCAAGCACTCGGTCGCCTTCTGCGCGATCTCCTCGATCACTTCCGGCAGCACGTCGCAGTGGTCCGGGTCGACGACGTCCTGATCGCAGCTGCAGATCATCAGGCCGCCGCTCTCCGGCTTGGCGTAGAAGGAGTCGGACTCCGACCAGACCACCGGCCAGCGGGGATCGACGCGGGAGTCGGGGGCGGTGACCAGGATGTGTCGGCGGCGCGGCTCGAAGCGCTGTCGCGAGCCCGCGCGCTCGGCGAGCGGAGCGGCCCAGCCGCCGGCGGCGACCACGATCAGGTCGGCTTCGAGCTGCCGTCCATCCGCGAGGGCCACGCCGGTGATCTCGCCGGAGCCGCCGAGGAACTCGGTCACGCGAGCGCCCGTCTCGAAGGTGGCGCCGCCGCGCCGCGCGCCGCGCACGAAGCCGTCGAAGATGGCGGAGGAGTCGAGGTTGCCCTCGTCCGCGACCAGGATCGCTCCGTCGCTCGCCCCGGCCCAGTGGGGGGCGAGCTCGGCGAAGCGCTCCGGCTCGAGCTCGACCACCGAGCCCGGCTGCTTGCGCTCGCGCCAGGCGCCGAACGAGACGGGATCGAAGCCCACGGGAACCATGATCAGACCGACCGGATCGACCAGCTGCACCTCGGTGAACGACGGGGGCGGCGCCTTGATGAACGCCTCCGTCGCCATGCTCATCTCGGTGGTCGCGTACTCCCCGGTGTAGGTGCGCAGGATGCTGGCGTTCTTCGAGGTCGAGTGGGCTCCGAGCTGCTTCTCCTGCTCGAGCACGATCACCTCGAAGCCGCCCTGCTCGCTCAGACCCCAGGCGGTCGCGGCTCCCGCGATCCCGCCGCCGACGATGACGATTCGCTTCTCGCTCATGAGGGGGGACAGTCTATCC